>JAUHYZ010000034.1 GCA_030426245.1 Alphaproteobacteria bacterium
GGAGCAGGCCCGGCCTTGGCGGCAGCGGGAAAGGACGAAGTGCGCCTTCTCTCGGAAAAAGCGCAATTGCATTGCGATAGTCGCATGCGGGCCCTAACCAAACAGCCATGACAAGGGCAGTCGCCACCAATTCGCTCCAGCTGATCGGCAATACGCCGCTCGTCCTGCTCGAAGGGCCGAGCGAGGCGGCCGGCTGCGAGATCTGGGGCAAATGCGAATTCCTCAATCCCGGCGCTTCGGTGAAGGACCGCGCAGCGCTGTGGATCATTCGCGACGCCGAAGCGCGCGGCGAATTGCAGCCGGGCGGCACGATCGTGGAAGGCACGGCGGGCAATACCGGGATCGGGATTGCGCTGGTTGCCAATGCGCTGGGCTACAAGACGATCATCGTCATGCCCGACAACCAATCGCACGAGAAGATGGACACGCTGCGCGCATTGGGGGCCGAACTGGTGACCGTGCCCCCTGCGCCCTACAAGAATCCGGGCCATTTCGTGCATACCAGCCGCCGGCTGGCGGAAGAGACGCCCGGCGCCGTCTGGGCCAACCAGTTCGACAATACCGCGAACCGCAAGGCCCATATTGAAGGCACTGCGCCAGAGATCTGGGAACAGATGGGCGGGCGGATCGACGGCTTTACCTGCAGCGCGGGCACGGGCGGAACGATTGCCGGCGTGAGCATGGGGCTCAAACAGCTGGACGAGAATATCACGATCGCGCTGTCCGATCCTTTCGGGGCGGCGCTCTACAATTATTACGCGCATGGCGAGCTCAAGGCGGAAGGCAGCTCAGTCGCCGAAGGTATCGGGCAGGGCCGGATCACCGCCAATCTGGAAGGCGCGCTGATCGACACGCAGTTCCGCCTGTCCGACGAAGAAGGGCTGGAATGGGTTGCGCGCCTTCTGAGGGAAGAGGGGCTGTGCCTTGGCCTGTCTTCCGGAATCAACGTTGCCGGCGCCGTCGCGCTGGGCAAGCAGCTGATCGCCGAAGGGAAGACTGAGCCCCGTGTCGCCACGATCCTGTGCGACACCGGCTTTCGCTACCTCTCCTCGCTCTACAACCCTGAATGGCTCGAATCGAAAGGGCTGCCGGTTTTCGAATGGCTTCGTTGAGCACGGGGCTTGGTCGGCGCGCCAGGTTAGGTTAGATTCCGCCGATGGCGAGCGAACTACCATCCAATCAAACGGATCTTGGCGAACTGGATGCCGCGCGTCCCGCCAAGTTGCGCGCAGAGGCGATCCACCGGCTGCAGGTCGGGATGTTCGGCCTCGGTGCGATCGTGCTGATGGTCGGCCTTGCCAATGTGGTGATGGAGCGCGCGAAGCAGACGGAAGCAGCCGCTGTGCCCGAAGCGGCATCGACCGTGGCGCCCGCCGAAGCGCCGGTGCAGAACAAGGATCCGCTGGCCGATGCAGGCGTCGTGCCCGATCTGCCTGCGCAGCCGGCGAACACGTCGGGCCCCACGCCGACTTCGGCTTCTCCGGCAGCCCCTGCGAATGAGGATGGCCCTGCAACGCCGCAGCCTTGATGCGCTGCTGACGATCGCGCTGGCTGCTTGCGCAGGCCTTGCCGCATGTTCCCCTGCTGCGCAGCGGCAACAGGGTGAGCCGCTGGCCCTGTTCACGACCTTGCCGGTCTATTGGGCGGAAGCAGACGATGTGGCCGGACTGCTGAGCGAGCAGGAGGGGGAACAACATTGGGCGCGCACTCTGATTGAACGCAAACGCAAGCTGACCCCGCTCGATACGCTTTCTGCAGAACAGCTTGCGGACTTTTCCGACTTGCTGATGGCGCAGCCCCGGGCCCTGTCGCCGGCGGAAAACGTTGCGCTGGACGATTGGGTGCGCGGCGGCGGGCATGTGCTGCTGTTTGCCGATCCCATGCTCACGGCCCATTCGAAATTCGCCATTGGCGACAGGCGGCGGCCGCAGGATGTGGTGCTGCTGTCCCCGATCCTGAAGCGCTGGGGGCTGGAATTGCAGTTCGACGAAAGCCAGCCCAGCGGGGAGCAGCGGATGGCTCTGTTCGGGCTATCCGTGCCGATCGATCTGTCCGGGCGGCTTGTTCCCGTTCCGGCTGCTGGTGGCGCCCCGTCGGACTGCCAGCTTCTGGTAGAAGGGCTTGCGGCCGATTGCACGATCGGCCGGGGGCGTGCCTTCATTTGGGCCGATGCGGCCGTGCTCGATGGCGAAGGCGCCGATCCCGCCCTGCGGGCACAGGCACTGCTGCGCATGATGCAGCAAACCTATGGCCAGGATTGAACGAACCGCCGCCAAGGCATGGGAATCGTGCGGGAATGAGAGAATCATTTGTCCGGATTCGCGCGCAAACCTTTGAAATTCAATAGAACATGAGAGGAACATATTCGATAAGGCCATGAGGCGCTCTCAGAAAAATATAATTAAAACAGTAATTTAATACATAATCCCCGAATTTCCCGTGATTTTCCCTTTAATCACCAGCCTGTGCGGGCTACACAGCGTGATTATCGGGCAGATTTTCTCGTTGCGTCCTGACTTTGGGATCGGCGGGCCGCGGCATCGCGCGGCCTGAGCGGGAGAGGCTTTCCGACTGTTTATGGGGCTTTGGCGCGCATGGCGGGCCTGAGGCAGGGCGGTACACAAGTGTCGGGAGAACAGCAGGTGATCTATAGCGGCCAAGGCTTCTCGCTCAGGGGCGAGAAGGGCCGTTTTGTTCTGCCTCCCGCATTCCGGAAATCGGTGGCTGAATCGAGCGACGGCAAGATCCTTTGCCTCGCCAAGCATGAGCGCTGGAATTGCCTGACCGGTTTCGGTCTCTCCCGCCGCGCCGAGCTGGAAGCCCAGATCGACCGCGAGGAAGAGCGCGCCTTGCGCCTTGGACGCGATTTCGATCCCGATCTGCGCCGCATGCAGCTGTTCGGCTTTATCGAGATCCCATTCGACGCATCCGGCCGCTTCGTTATGCCCGAGCATCTGGCGGGCCTAGGATGTCTGGAGCAGGGCGTTTTCTTCCACGGCGCCGGCAGCTTTTTCACTCTGTGGAATCCCGAAGAGCTCTATCGCATGGGCGAAGGGCTGGAAGGCGCGCAGGCCGCCTGCCGCGCATTGGAGGCTGAATCCTCAGCGAAAGGCAAGAAGGGATGAGCGTGCCCGATAGCTCTCCCCACGTGCCTGTCCTGCTGGACGAAGCGATCTCCGCCATCGGCCCTGCGCCGGGCGACGTTATCGTCGATGCCACATTCGGTGCAGGCGGCTATACGCGCCGCCTGCTCGATGCCGGGGCGACCGTCCATGCCTTCGATCGCGATCCCGACGCGATCCGTATCGGCAATGACTGGGCGGAAACGCGGGAAGATCCGCCGCGCCTCGTCCTGCATGAACGGCGCTTTTCCGAAATGGTCGATGCGATGGCCGAAGCGGGCGTTGCCTCGGTCGATGCCGTGGTGATGGATATCGGCGTCTCTTCGATGCAGCTGGACCAGGCGGAGCGCGGCTTTGCCTTTGCTGCAGAAGGCCCGCTGGACATGCGTATGAGTCGTGACGGCGCAAGCGCCGCAGATTTCCTGAATGAAGCGAGCGAGGCGGAGATCGCCGACGTTCTATTCCATCTGGGGGAAGAGCGGCAATCGCGCCGGGTGGCCCGAGCGATCGTGGCGGCGCGTCCGCTCGCGACGACTGCCGATCTCGCCCGCGCAGTCAGGAAGGCTGTGGGCTACCAGGCCAACTACAAGGGCAAGGGTGCGCAGAAAGATCCTGCTACGCGCAGTTTCCAGGCGATCCGGATCCATGTGAACGGTGAGCTGGAAGAGCTGGAGGCGGCGCTCAAGGCTGCCGAGATCCTGCTGCGCGAAGGCGGCAAGCTGGCAGTGGTCAGCTTTCACAGTCTGGAAGACCGGATCGTAAAACGTTTCCTGCGCGAAGCGGCCAATGCGGCGGCGGGCACATCCCGCCATTTGCCGGCAGCGAATGATGCCGCCCCCGCGACCTTTGCGGAGCTTTCGAAGGCCATTCGCCCGTCCGAGGCGGAACTTGCGCGCAACCCGCGTGCCCGCAGTGCCACTTTGCGCGCCGCCACACGAACCGCCGCACCAGCAAGGGAGGCTGCATGATGACTGGAAGCCGCATACGCAAGATAGGCTGGGCTGCCGTGCTGGTGGTCTGTACTGCCTTCTATCTCGCGCTGCATCTGCGCGTGAATGCAGTGAAAAGCGAGGTTCGGCAGGCAGAGCGCCGGATCGTGGCCTTGCAGGAGGAAAAGCTTCTTCTGGAAACCGAGTTCGAAACCCGGTCCAGCCAGCAGCAGCTGGCAACCTGGAACGAAGTGGAATTCGGCTACAAAGCGCCCAATGCCGGCCAGTTCATCGAAGGGGAACGGCACCTTGCCCAGTTCGGCACGCCGCGCGCAGCCAATGCGCCGGCGCCGATCCTGGTTGCGCGGGCGCCTGCGGCCGACGATGGCCAATCGACCTTTGCCTCTTTCGTTTCGCCCATGAGCGGCAAGGCGATCGCGGCGGAAATGCCCGAGGGCACCATGCCGGCCCCGCCCGGCGAGCAGGACCTGGCTGCCCGGCTGATCCGCGGTACCGCGCGGATCGCGATCGACGATGTGGTTGAGGGTGCGCGGTGACGGCACTGGCGATCAGCACAGCGGTTTCAACCGGCCGTGTCGAGCTGGTCAATGTCCGCCAGCGGTCGCTTCTCACTGCCCGCTTGCGGGTTTTGTTCGTTTTGGGGGTGTTCACGCTTCTCGCCATTCTGGCGGTGATGCGGGTGGCCTGGCTGGGTGTCGTTCAGCCGGGGCCTCAGCAACGCTCCATGGCGCAGATTCTGCTACCGCCGCGCGGCGAGATTACGGATCGCAATGGCGTGCCGCTTGCGCGCGCCTTCCCGGCCTACGCGCTGTGGTACAATCCCGATGCGATGGGGGATGGCGGTTCGCCGCTCGTTAAATCCCCCGAAGAGGTCGCGCAGGCGCTGCACAGGATCTTCCCGGAACTCAATCCCACGCTGCTGGAGCGTAAGCTCACTGCCGGCAAGGCGACGTATCTGCGCCGCCGCGTGCTGCCGGAAGAAGCCAACAAGGTTCACGCGATCGGCGAACTCGCGCTGGAGCTTCCGCGTGAGACGGACCGGCATTATCCGCAAGGGCGCATGGCCGCGCATGTCCTGGGCTTTGTCGGCCCGGCAGGAGCCGATGGCGTAAAGCACGGCCGGGTGGGCATGGAGGCGGTGCTGGACGAGCAATTGCTGGATCCGGAAAAGCGCGGAACCCCTGTGGCTCTGTCGATCGACATGCGCGTACAGGGTGCGCTGGAAGACGAGCTGAGGCGCGGAATGCTCTCAGTCAATGCAGTGGGCGCGGCAGGCATCGTGCTGGACGTGGATACCGGCGAAGTGATGGCGCTGGCATCGCTGCCGGAATTCGACCCCAATCAGGTCGAGCCAGAGGATCTGCAATTGAGCAAGGAGCGTGCGGCCCGCGGCGAAGTGCCCAAGGCCTTCAACCGCGTGACCAACCAGGTCTATGAACTC
Organism: Alphaproteobacteria bacterium; assembly: GCA_030426245.1. GTDB lineage: Bacteria > Pseudomonadota > Alphaproteobacteria > Sphingomonadales > Sphingomonadaceae > Andeanibacterium. The sequence goes on from JAUHYZ010000034.1 coordinate 5,514, forward strand.
GGTTCGACTTTCAAGCCGCTGACGATGGCCTCGGCGATAGACAATGGCGTGGTGACCAATCTTTCCCGGCGCTATCAGGCTGATCGGCCGCTCAAGATCGGGCGCTTCAGTATTCGCGACAGCCATGACCTGGGCGAGACGCTGAATGTGCCCGAAGCGCTGATTCATTCCTCCAACATCGTGACGGCGCAGGTGGCGGACGAGCTTGGCGCGAAGGCGCTCAAGCGGACATTGGCCGATCTGGGCATGCATGAGCGGCCCTATATCGAACTGCCCGCGCGCGGGATGCCGCTGTGGGACAATGGCGACTGGTCGCGCCTGCGCACCATGACGGTCAGCTATGGCCACGGAATCGCAGTCACGCCGCTGCATCTCGCCTCTGCCTATGCGGCAATGGTCAATGGCGGGATCTGGCGGCCCACCACTCTGCGGAAGATCGAACCCGGTCATGCGCCCAAGGGCAGGCGGGTGTTCAAGGCCAGCACCAGCGCGCGGATGAACCAGCTTTTGCGGATGATCGCGACATACGGCACCGGAAGGAACGCCGATGCGCCGGGCTTCCGTATCGGCGGCAAGACCGGCTCTGCGGAAAAGCCGGGTGTGGGGGGATACCGGCGTTCCACGCTCGTATCGACTTTTGCCGCGGCCTTCCCGATGGACAGGCCGCGCTATGTCGTGATCGCCATGCTGGACGAGCCAAAAGGAACGGCGGCCAGTTCGTATCAGCGGACCGCAGCCTGGAACGCCGCGCCGATCGTCAAGCGGCTGGTTCCGCGTATCGGCCCTTTGATGGGCGTGATGCCCGACGATACGCGCGACATCGATATCTCCGATCTGCGGCCCCTGGTTGAAGGGAGCGCGGAATGAGGCTCTCCGATCTGACCCAGGCGGCAGGCTTCCCCCCGGATCTGGATCTGGGCGAGTGGGGCAGGGAAGCCGTATCGGGCTTCGCCATCGATCACCGCAAGATTGCGCCCGGGACGGTGTTCGGCGCCTTTCGCGGTGCGCGTTTCAATGGCGAGGATTTCATTCCCGCGGCCGTCACGGCAGGGGCGATTGCCGTCGTGGCTGGACCGCAAGCCCGGGTTGAAGGCGCGGCGCATATCGCCGACGAAAAGCCGCGGCAGGCCTTTGCCCGAATGGCGGCGCGTTATTTCCGGCCCGTTCCGGAAACGGTGGTCGCTGTTACCGGCACCAACGGCAAGACCTCCACGGTCGAGATGACGCGCCAGATCTGGCGCATGCTGGGGGAACGTGCGGCCTCGATCGGTACGCTGGGCGTCACCACGCCTGACGAGTCCGTATCGACCGGCCTGACCACGCCCGATATCGTCACGTTTCTTTCGAACATGGCGGGGCTGGCGCGCGAAGGCGTGACGCATGTCGCCTATGAGGCGTCGAGCCATGGCCTGTCGCAATACCGCAATGAAGGCCTGCCGGTCGCAGCCGGCGGCTTCACCAATCTGAGCCGCGATCACCTCGATTACCATGCGGACATGGAAGACTACTTCGCGGCGAAGATGCGCCTGTTCGATGAAGTCGTCAGCGACGGCGGGGCTGCAGTCGTCTGCCTGGGCGACGATTGGGCGCCGCGCGCATGCGAACATGCGCAGGCCAGGGGGCTGGAAGTCTTTACGGTTGGCGAAGGCGCATCCGGGATCACTCTGGTTTCGCGGACCCCAAGTCAACTCGGGCAGGAGCTGGCGCTGCTGCACGATGGCCGCAGCTACACGGTCTCACTGCCGCTGATCGGGGCCTATCAGGCGGCCAATGCCTTGCTGGCCGCCGGGCTGGCGATCGTGACCGGCAGCGATGCGGATGCGGTGCTCGATGCGCTTTCCCGCCTGCAGCCCGTGCGCGGCCGGCTGGAACGTGCAGCAATTACACCCGCCGGTGCGCCGGTCTATGTCGATTATGCCCACACGCCCGATGCGCTGGGGGCTGCGATTGCCGCCCTTCGCCCCCATACGAATGGCAAACTGATCACCGTCTTCGGCGCGGGCGGGGACCGCGATCAGGGCAAGCGCGCGCCGATGGGCGAAATTGCAGCCGCCAAGTCCGATCTGGTGATCGTTACCGACGACAATCCGCGCGGGGAAGAAGCTGCAGCGATCCGCGCCATGGTGATGGAAGGCGCGCTGAAGGCCAATCGCGCTGCACAGGAGATCGGCGATCGGCGCCAGGCAATTTCCGATGCGATCGCCCGGGCAGGTGCTCAGGATATCGTGCTGATTGCCGGCAAAGGGCACGAACAGGGTCAGATTTTCGGCCGGGGAGATGAAATGAGGATACTTCCTTTCGACGACGTGGCCGTCGCGCGGGAATGTGCCGCGCCAGTGGAAGCCGGCTCATGAATGCGGCCCGATCCTTGCCGCTGTTCTGGAAACGGCAGGTGGCGGATTTGCTGCCGCTTGCCCTATGGGACGCTGCGGCCATCGCCGAGGCCACCGGAGGCAAGGCCAGCGAATCCTTTCAGGTTTCGGGGGTTGAGATCGACTCCCGAGATGTCGTGGAAGGAGATCTGTTTTTTGCCTTGAAAGGTGAAGCAACGGATGGCCACCGGTTCCTCGACAAGGCGTTTGCCAATGGCGCGGCCGCGGCGGTCGTCGATCACCCGATCGACGCCCCGCACGTTCTCGTCGACAATACTTCAATCGCACTTGAGCTTTTGGCCAATGCGGCAAGAAATCGCGCCTCTGCAAAGGTCATCGGGGTGACCGGCTCGGTCGGCAAGACCGGGGTCAAGGAAGCGATCTTTTCGGCGCTCGACCGCTCCAGCAGAGGTTCGGCGCATCGTTCGGTGCGCAGTTTCAACAATCATGTCGGGGTGCCGCTCAGCCTTGCGCGGATGAATGCGCGCACGCATTTCGCGGTCTTCGAAATGGGGATGAATCATGCCGGCGAAATTGCCGGCCTGACTGCCCAGGTCCGCCCGCATGTGGCCGTGATCACCACGATTGCGCCGGCCCATATCGAGATGCTCGGCAGCGAAGAAGCAATCGCAGACGCCAAGGCGGAAATCTTCCAGGGACTGGAGCCGGGTGGAACGGCCATTATCCCTGCAGACAGCCCGCATTATGACAGGCTTCGTTCGGCGGCGATTGCGGCCAATGCCAAGGTCGTGGCGTTCGGCCGCGCCGCGCATGCCGACGTCCGCCTGCTCGACATGATACCCCAGGCCCATGGCGGTTCGCTCGTCACTGCCGATCTGGGCGACCGGCGGCTGTGCTACAGCGTGGCCGAACCGGGCGAACACTGGGTTTCCAATTCCCTTGCGGTGATGGCGGCCATCCGCGCCGTGGGCGGGGATCTTGGCGCGGCGGGCCTTTCGCTTGCGGAGATGGGCGGCCTCAAAGGGCGCGGCGCACGGCACAAGGTGCCGGTCGCAGGCGGCAGTTTCCAGCTGATCGATGAAAGCTACAACGCCAATCCCGCCTCGATGCGCGCGACATTGGCCCAGCTGGGCGCGACGCCAGCCAGCCGGCGGATTGCCGTGCTGGGCGCAATGAAGGAACTGGGTGATTTCGGCCCCGCCTTCCACGCCGGCCTGGCAGATGCGCTCGGCACCGCACAGGCGGACTTTGCGCTGCTGGTGGGTGAAGAGATGCTGGCACTGGCGCAGGAGCTGGGGAAAGGCGCCAACGGCCAGCTTGGCAAGGCGATTCGCTTCGCCCATTGCGACACTGTCGAAGATGCCGTGGCGGCGCTCGACGAATTCGGCCTTGCGGGCGGTGATGCTGTGTTGGTGAAGGGGTCGAATTCGGTCGGTCTCTCGCGGCTGGTTGCGCATTTTGCCGGTCCGGCAAACATCCGTGAGGAAAGCTGAATGCTGTATCTGATCGCACAATGGCTGGAGTTCGAAGGGCCGGCCAACCTCGTGCGCTACCAGACTTTCCGCGCGGGCGCCGTCCTGCTCACCGCGCTGGTGATCGGGCTGATGATCGGTCCGAGATTCATCTCCATGCTGCGGATCCGGCAGGGCAAGGGGCAGCCGATCCGCGAAGATGGCCCAAAGTCCCACCTTTCCAAGCGTGGCACGCCGACCATGGGCGGGCTGATGATCCTGGTATCGCTTGTCGTCTCAATGGTGCTGTGGATGGATTTGACCAGCCCGTTTGCCTGGGCCTGCCTGGCGGTGACGCTGGGCTTCGGGCTGATCGGGTTCCTCGACGATTACGACAAGGTGACGAAGAGCAGCCACAAAGGCGTTTCGGGCAAGGTTCGGCTGCTGGCGGAATTCGCCGTGGCAGGGGTCGCCTCCTGGCTGATCGTCAGCGAGATCAGTACCAATCTCTATGTCCCGTTCTTCTCCGACCGTATCGTGCCGCTCGGGCCATTCTACTATGTCTTCGCGGCCGTTTTTATTGTCGGCTTCGGCAATGCGGTGAATTTGACCGATGGGCTGGACGGGCTGGCGACGATGCCGGTGATCGTGGCCGCCGGCACCTTTGCGATTATCTGTTACCTGGCAGGCCGGGTCGACTATTCCGAGTATTTGGGCATTCCCTACATTCCCGGCGCCGGCGAACTGGCCATCCTGTGTGCGGCGATCATGGGGGCGGGGCTGGCCTTCCTGTGGTTCAATGCGCCGCCTGCGGCCGTGTTCATGGGCGATACGGGCAGCCTTGCCCTGGGCGGTGCGCTTGGCGCGATCGCGGTTGCGGCCCATCACGAAATCGTGCTGCTGCTGGTAGGCGGGCTGTTCGTGCTCGAAACCGCGTCAGTCATCATTCAGGTCTTCTGGTTCAAACGCACGGGCAAGCGGATTTTCCGCATGGCGCCGATCCACCACCATTTTGAACAGCTGGGCTGGGCAGAATCCACCGTGGTGATCCGCTTCTGGATCATCTCGATCGTTCTCGCGCTGCTCGGCCTTGCAACTCTGAAACTCCGGTGATTACCTCCTCAGCCTTTTCCGGGAAACATTACGCCATATTGGGCCTGGCCCGCTCGGGTCTCGCCGCTGCCGAGACGCTGCTGGCAAGCGGCGCAGAGATCGTGGCGTGGGACAGGCAGGACAATGCGCGCGCTGCCCTGGAAGGCCGCGCCCGGCTGGCCGACCCGCTGGATATGGATCTGACGGGGTTCGCCGGTGTCGTCGTTTCGCCGGGCGTTCCGCTCAACAAGCATCCGATTGCCGGGCATGCCGCATCCTTCGGCGTGCCGGTCATCGGCGATATCGAACTCTTTGCGCTGGCGCGCGGCGACCTGCCGCCGCACAAGGTGGTGGGTATCACCGGCACCAATGGCAAGTCGACGACCACGGCGCTCGTCCATCATCTGCTCGAACGGGCAGGCGTGCCTTGTCTGATGGGGGGAAATATCGGCTTGCCGATATTGGCGCAGGATCCTTTGCAGCCGAACGAGAATGGCGAAGGCGTCTATGTGCTGGAGCTTTCCAGCTATCAGCTCGATCTCACCTTTTCGCTCGCCTGCGATGCCGCGGCCTTGACCAATATCACGCCGGACCACCTCGATCGTCACGACGGTTTTGAAGGCTATGCGGCTTCCAAGGCGCGCCTCTTCACGATGCAGGAGCCCTGGCAATTTTCTGTATTCGGCTGCGCCGATCCGCCGACCTGCGCGATTGCGGAGACGGAGCGGATGCGCCGCGAACCCGGCCGCGCGGTTTGCGCGAACGAACAGCGTATCGTGCAGCTTCAGCCCGAATGGCCTTCGCTGCAGGGGCCGCACAATCTGGAAAACGCGGCCATCGCCGTTTCGCTGGTGGAAGAGATCGGATTGTCCTCTGCGCAGGCAACGGAAGGATTGCCCTCCTTCCGCGGGCTGACCCACCGGATGGAGCGGATCGGTGAGCATCAGGGCGTGATGTTCATCAATGACAGCAAGGCCACCAATCCGGCTTCCACTGCGCCTGCCCTGGGGGCCTTCCCGCCTGCTCCGCAAAAGCGCATTCACTGGATACTCGGCGGTTTGCCCAAGTCCTACGACTTAAGCGAGTGCGAGCCCTATTACGGCAATATCGCCGCCGCCTACACGATTGGCGAGGCGGGGCCGCAATTTGCCGACATGCTGGAGCCCGCCATGCATGTCGAACGTTGCGAAATGCTGTGCGAGGCTGTTCAGCGGGCCATCAACGCGGCGCAGCCCGGCGATGTCGTGCTGTTTTCTCCTGCCTGTGCCAGCTTCGATCAGTTTCGCGACTACGAAGTGCGCGGCGATGCGTTTCGGGAGTTCGTAGGCGCGCTGACGGGGCAGCGCCTGGACATAGCGGGCTCTACCGGGAAGTCGGCAGCATGAGCATGGGCCAACCCTATATTCCCCGCGGCGGGGAAAGCCACGGGGCCCTGATGCGTTCGCATCTGGACAGGCGCAGCCAGCTGCGCATCTGGTGGCGCGAGATTGACCGCGTGCTGCTCACTCTGATCCTGCTGCTGATGGCCATCGGCGCTGTTGCCGTCGCTTCGGCTTCGCCGGCCACTGCGCGGCGTCTGTCGACCTCGGGCGAACAGCTGAACGATCTGCATTTCTACTGGCTGCATATGCGCTGGCAGATTCTGGGGATAGCAACCATGCTGGGCGTCTCGATGCTCTCCCGGCAGACCGCCAGACGCGGTGCGATCCTGCTGGGGGCGGCGATGCTGGCGGCTTTGGCGCTGGTCCCGTTCCTGGGCGTGGAAGTGAACGGCGCCAAGCGTTGGCTGCGCTTTGGCCTCGCCTTCCAGCCCGCCGAGTTCCTGAAGCCGGCATTTGCCATCTCGCTCGCCTGGATTCTGTCCTGGCGGGTGCGCGATCCCAATCTGCCGGTCATTTCTATCGCGACCGGGCTGCTGATCGTGGTTGCGGCCATGCTGATGGCCCAGCCCGACTTCGGATCGACGATTCTGTTCGCGGGTACGTGGTTCGTGCTGGTCTTTCTCTCGGGCATCGACATGCGCCGGATTGGCGCTCTGGCGGGATGCGCGGTGGCCGCCATCGCCGCCGCCTATCTGCTATATGACAATGCGCGGCACCGGATCGACGCCTTCCTTGGAGGGGGCACAGCCTTCGACCAGGTGGATCTTGCCCGGCGGACGCTGCTTTCCGGGGGCTGGACGGGCAGCGGGCTGTGGCTGGGCACGCGCAAACTGTCGCTGCCAGAAGCGCATACCGATTATATCTTCTCGGTCATCGGCGAAGAATTCGGCCTGGTCGTCTGCGCCGTGATCGTGATCCTCTATCTGGCGATCATTGCCCGTATCCTTGTGCGCTTGGTTGATGAGGAAGACCTGTTCACAGTGCTATCCGCCGCCGGGCTTGTCTCACTGATCGGCGGACAGGCCTTCGTCAATATCCTGGTCAATCTTCAGCTCTTCCCGTCCAAGGGCATGACGCTGCCGCTGATAAGCTATGGCGGATCTTCCACTATCGCGCTGTGCCTGACTGTGGGGCTTCTCCTCGCGCTCACGCGGCGCAATCCCTATCTGTCCCGGGATGGCTTCGCTTGGCTCGATGCCCTTGCAAAGGACAAGAAGGGGCCGCAAAGCCGATCCAAAGGAGGGCAGGCTTGAGCGCCGCATCGAGACATTTTGTTCTGGCCGCAGGCGGTACGGGCGGGCATCTGATCCCTGCCTTTGCGCTTGCGCGCGAGCTGGAGCGGCGCGGGCATCATGTCGCGCTGATCACCGACGAACGCGGGGCGCAGCTGCCCGGCAAGCCGGATTTCATGCCGGCCCATGTTCTGCCGGCCGGGCGTTTCGGCAAGAATCCGCTCAAATGGATCAAGGGCGTGCGTTCGGTGCTGCAGGGGCGGCGCATGGCGCTGCGCCTGTTTGAAAGTTTCGAACCCACCGCGGTGATCGGCTTTGGCGGATATCCCGCTCTACCGGCCCTGCTGGCGGCTACGTCTGCCAAGATCCCCAGCGTCATTCACGAACAGAATGCCGTTCTGGGCAGGGTCAACCGCCTGCTTGCGCGCAAGGTGGATGCGATTGCCACGGCCTATCCGGATGTCGATCGGCTGGCTGCCAAGCATCTGGAGAAGGTTTGCCTGGTGGGCAATCCGGTAAGGCCCGAAGTACTGACCCTGCGCGATGAACCCTATCCCGAATTTACCGAAGACGGGCTGCTGCGCGTTCTGGTGACCGGTGGCAGCCAGGGCGCGCGGGTATTGTCCGATATCGTGCCCGATGGGCTTGCCATGCTGCAGCCGGCCCTGCGTTCACGCCTGCAGGTTACGCAGCAATGCCGGCCGGAGGACCTCGACGCCGTGCGGCAGCGTTATGCCAGCCACGATATCCCGGCCGAACTGGGCACGTATTTCGAGGATATGGCGACGCGGCTGGCCGACGCGCATCTATTCATCGGCAGAGCCGGGGCCTCCACGATTGCCGAACTCACGGCAGTCGGCCGCCCGGCCATCCTGATCCCGCTGCCGATCGCGACCGACGATCATCAGGCGGTCAATGTGCGCGAAATGGTGGCCGCGGGCGGCGCACGCTCGATCCGGCAGCATAAATTCACGGGCAAGGAACTTGCCAAGCAGATTCAGGCAATGGCGCAAAATCCCGGCACGCTGGCCAATGCGGCGCATGGTGCCTGGAATTGCGGCCGCCCGAACGCGGCGAAGGACCTAGCCGATCTGCTGGAAAGCTTCGGCGGCGATGCGCTGATGGACGTGATCCGTGTCGGCGGCAGCGAAGCGAAGCCTGTAGGCGGGGAAGCACTGGCCAGGGACGTCGGACGATGAGGGGCGTCGGCACCGATATCGGGACGATCCATTTCGTCGGAATAGGCGGCATCGGCATGTCCGGCATTGCCGAGGTGATGAACAATCTCGGCTATACGGTGCAGGGCTCCGATCTGGCCGAGGGCGCCTCCGTGGAGCGGCTGCGCGCGCGCGGGATCAAGGTTATGATCGGCCATTCGGCTGACAATCTGGGCGATGCCGCGGTGGTCGTCACTTCCACTGCCGTGCGCCGGACCAATCCCGAAGTCGCCGCCGCGCTCGAGCGCCGAATTCCCGTGGTGCGCCGCGCGGAGATGCTGGCCGAGCTGATGCGGCTGAAAAACACAGTCGCGGTGGCCGGTACCCACGGCAAGACGACGACGACCAGCATGATAGCCGCGCTGCTCGATGCAGGGGGGATCGATCCCACCGTGATCAATGGCGGGATCATCGAAAGCTATGGCTCCAACGCCCGTCTGGGCGCGTCGGACTGGATGGTGGTCGAAGCGGATGAAAGCGATGGCAGCTTCTTGCGTCTCGACGGCACGATTGCCGTTGTCACCAATATCGATCCGGAACATCTCGACCATTACGGTTCGTTCGAGGCAGTGCGCGAAGCCTTCATCGAATTTATCGAGAACGTTCCCTTCTATGGTGCGGCGGTGCTGTGCATCGATCACCATGAAGTGCAGGCGGTTGTCGGCATGGTGCGCGATCGGCGCGTGGTAACCTATGGCTTTTCCCTGCAGGCCGACGTCCGCGGGGAGAATGTTACGCCCTATGGCGGGGGCAACCGTTTCGACGTTCTGCTTCGCGACCGCGATGGGCATGAGCGGCGGATCGAAGGGATCGAACTGCCCATGCCGGGCCGCCACAATGTCCAGAACGCGCTCGCGGCCGTTGCCGTGGCAGTGGAGATGGGCTGCCCCGACGATGTGATCCGCACCGGTTTTGCCAAGTTCGGCGGCGTCCGACGGCGCTTTACCCGCGCGGGCGAAGTGGATGGAGCGATCATCATTGACGATTACGCGCATCATCCCGTCGAAATCAGTGCCGTGCTCTCCGCTGCGCGCGAGGCGGCGGCGAACCGCGTGATCGCAGTCGTCCAGCCGCATCGTTTTACGCGGCTTCGCGATCTGATGGATGATTTCCAGACCTGCTTTAACGATGCCGACATGGTTCTGGCCGCGCCGGTTTACCGTGCGGGCGAGGATCCGATCGAAGGTGTCGATTCTTCCGTGCTGGTCGCGGGGCTGAAGGCACGCGGCCACCGCTCCGCTGCCGAGATTGCGGGGCCGGATGAACTGGCCGACGTTCTGGCCATGGAGGTCGAGCCTGGCGATCTGGTGGTTTGTCTGGGTGCCGGCGATATCACGCGCTGGGCTGCCGGGCTTGCCGACGCCATTGCGCAGCGGCGTGCGGAGGTCACCGCCAACGAAGCACAGGGGGCTTCATGATCCGGGCCCCCTATTCCGATATCGACGAAGCGCAGGTTCAGGACCTACCGGTCAAGGATGTGCGCGGCACTCTCACGCCGGGTGCACCGCTGGCGCCGCTTGTATGGTTCAAGGCCGGCGGAAAGGCGGATTGGCTGTTCGAACCGGCCGACCCGCAGGATCTGGCGGCGTTTCTCAGCCAGCTTGCCGGGCGGATGCCAGTGATGGCGCTGGGGCTCGGCTCCAATCTGATTGTCCGCGACGGCGGCGTCCCGGGAGTGGTCGTGCGGCTGGGCAAACCGTTTGCCAAGGTCGAGAAGGTAGACGATGTCACGCTGGATTGCGGCGGCGGAGCCAGCGGCATTCTGGTCGCTTCTCGTGCGCGCGACGCGGGGATTGCGGGGCTGGAATTCCTGCGCGGCATTCCGGGCACCGTGGGCGGCTTCGTGCGTATGAATGGCGGCGCCTATGGCCGCGAAGTGGCGGACATCCTGGTCGATTGCGATGTGATCCTGCCGCAGGGGCAGTTGGTCACCCTGCCGGTAGAAGACCTGCAATATTCCTATCGCCATTCCGCGCTGCCGGAAGGTGCAGTGGTGGTCTCCGCAAGGTTTCGCGGCGTTCCCGGCGATCCTGCGACAATCGGCGCGGAGATGGACCGGATCGCGGCGGCGCGCGAGGAATCCCAGCCGCTGCGCAGCAAGACGGGCGGGTCCACATTCAAGAATCCCGAAGGCGACAAGGCCTGGCGGCTGGTCGATGCCGCCGGCTGCCGCGGCCTGACGAAGGGCGGCGCGCAAGTGAGCGAGAAGCACACCAATTTTCTGATCAACACCGGCAATGCCACTAGCACGGAGATAGAGGGCCTGGGCGAGGAGGTCCGCCGGCGCGTGAATGAAAGCCAGGGTGTCGACCTGGAATGGGAAATCCAGCGAGTGGGGCGCCCCTGAGATGACGAAGACCGCGCTCCCCAAGCTTCATGTTGCCGTGCTGATGGGCGGCTGGGCCAACGAACGCCCGGTGTCGCTGATGAGCGGTGAAGGCGTGGCAAAGGCGCTGGAAGAGCGCGGGCACACTGTCACCCGCATCGACATGGACCGGCAGGTTGCCGCGCGCATTGCCGAGGCGGCGCCCGATGTGGTGTTCAATGCGCTGCACGGCGTGCCGGGCGAAGACGGCACGGTTCAGGGCATGCTGGATCTGATGGGCATCCCCTATACGCATTCCGGCCTTGCGACTTCGGTCATCGCGATCGACAAGGAGCTGACCAAACAGGCGCTGGTGCCGCACGGCATCCCGATGCCGGGCGGGCGGACCGTGAAGAGCAAGGATCTCCATGAAGGCGATCCGCTTCCGCGGCCCTATGTCCTCAAACCGGTCAATGAAGGGTCTTCGGTCGGCGTCGCGATCGTCACCGACGAATGCAATTACGGCAATCCGATCCGCAAGGATGCGGCGGGGCCCTGGCAGCAATTCGAAAGCCTGCTGGCCGAGCCCTATGTAAAGGGTCGCGAGCTCACGACGGCAGTCGTGAAGGGGGAGGCGCTGGCGGTTACCGAATTGGTGCCCAAGAGCGGCTTTTATGATTTCGATGCCAAATATACCGACGGCATGACAGAGCATATCTGCCCGGCCGATGTGCCGGTGGAGATAGCCGAATTGTGCAAGGCCTATGCCCTGAAGGCGCATAGGCTGCTGGGCTGTCGCGGCACGAGCCGATCCGATTTCCGCTGGGACGACGAATTGGGCCAGGCAGGCCTGTTCCTGCTCGAAACCAACACGCAGCCGGGCATGACCCCGCTGAGCCTGGTGCCCGAACAGGCGAGATATTGCGGCATGGATTACGGCGACCTTGTGGAGGCGATTGTTTCCGATGCGCTGGATTTCTTCGGTGCGCAGGCCGGGTCGAGAGAGGAGGCGTAAGTGGCCCAGACGATCAAACGCAACGCAAAGGGGGTCCGCCGTGCTGCGGCGGCTCGCGGAAATGCGCGGCGAGTGAACAAGGCAAAGGCGCGTACGGGCTCTTTCATCGATGCGCTGATGCGCTGGCTGCCCTTCACCGAAGATCAGCTGCACCGTGCGTTCCTGGCGATCATTCTGGGCGGGGGCGTGGCGCTGGCCTGGTTCGTCGCCAATCTGGCCGGTGTGCCCGCCATGGCCAACCGGCAGCTGGCCTCGCTGGCCGCCGATGCCGGTTTCGAGGTCCGCCGGGTGGAAGTGCGCGGGGTGGAGCGCATGAACGAGCTCAAGGTCTATGAACGCGTGCTGGGCGAACGCGAGCGGGCCATGCCGCTGGTTGATATTGCGGCCGTTCGCGAAGACCTGCTGCAGCTCAGCTGGGTAAAGGATGCGCGGGTTTCGCGCCAATTGCCGGATTCGCTGGTGATCGACATCGTCGAGCGAACGCCGCATGCCGTGCTCAGAAAGCCCGACCGGCTGGTCCTGATCGATGAGACTGGACACGAGCTGGAGCCGATTTCCAACGCCGATGCCAAGGGTCAACTCATTCTGGAAGGGCCGGGAGCGAGCCAGCGGGTTGCAGAGCTGGACCGCCTGCTCGATTCCGCGCCGGCCCTGCGCCCGCAAGTGTCCTCCGCCGAATGGATCGGCAATCGCAGGTGGAATCTGACCTTCAAGACCGGGCAGATGCTCGCCCTGCCGCAAGGCGAGCAGGAATCCGCCATGGCGCTGGTTTCATTTGCCCGGATCGACGGTGTGAACCGGCTTCTGGGCGGGAAAGTCGCGACTTTCGACATGCGCGCGCCGGAACGCATCTACATGCGCATTCCCGGGCGGGCGGAAGCGCAGATGCTGGACGCCAAGGGGAAAGAATAATGGCTGCGAACCCCCGTATTTCCAAAGTTTTCGGGGCGATCAATATCGGATCCTTCCGGATCTCCGCGATGGTGGCGGGGCTCAGTGAAAACGGCGAGATGGTGGTGCTGGGATCGGGCCACCGCGCGGCGCAGGGGATCAAGCGCGGCTATGTCACCGACATGCAGGCCGCCACCTATGCCGTGCGTGATGCCATCGAACGGGCCGAGAAACTGGCCGGTACGGGCGTTTCCAGCGTCTGGATCGGCTGTTCGGGGGCCGGCTTGTCGAGCAAGATCGCCCAGGTCGAAGTGGATATTGGCGGCCGCCGGATCGAAGAGGACGATGTCGAACATCTGCTGGTTGCCGCACGCGACGGTCTGCAGCCGGACGGGCGCATGGTGCTGCATGCGCAGCCTGCACATTATACGCTCGACGGGGCGCATGGGGTTGCCAATCCCAAGGGGTTGCATGCCGAAAGGCTGGGCGTGGATGTCCATGTCATGTGTGCCGACGGGGCACCGATCAAGAACATCACCGAAGCGGTGCAGAACGCCCATCTGGACGTGGAGGCGGTTGTCGCATCGCCGGTCGCGGCAGGCTATGCCTGCCTTAGCGCGGAAGAGCGGGAATTGGGCGTCGCGCTGATCGAACTCGGCGGCGAGGTGACCAATGTATCGGTCTATGCGGCCGGCATGCTGTTGGGGATGACCGCGATTCCGACCGGATCGGCCGATATTACCGATGCCATCGCATCGCATTTCGGCATTCGCCGGTTCCAGGCCGAACGCCTCAAATGCGTGGCCGGCTCCGCCATCGCCAGCCCGACGGACTATCGCGAGATGATCCCGGTCAACGGCCCCGGAGAAGAACATTCCGGCCCGCTTGCACGGCATGCCGACGACAAGAACCGCATTCCCCGGGCCGAGCTGGTTTCGGTCATCACGGGGGAACTGGACCGCTTCGTGGGCGATCTTGGCAAGGCCTTGAAGTCGCTGGGCTTTACTAAGCAGCGTGGCCAGCAAGTGGTGCTGACGGGCGGCGGCGCCGAACTTTCCGGGATCGCCGACTATGCCCAGGGCGCCCTGGGGCAGCCGGTGCGCATCGGCAGGCCGCCAGCATTGCACGGATTGCCGGAGGCGCATGCCGTACCGGGTTTCTCCACACTGGCTGGGCTGGTACTCTATGCGGCTGCAGACCCTGTGGACATTCGCTCGATCGGTCCGCGATATCAGCCGACTGTCCGCCTTACAGGCGTTGCCCTTGCCCAGCGCGTTATGCAGGCGGTGAGGGAATATTTTTGAGATTGCGCGGCACTTGTGCCGGTAGCGATCTGCGCGCGAGAGACTGTGGAAAAGGATCGCCGCGCTGTGCACCTGTTAACGCCTTTATGGCACAAGCAGGGAACCTTGGACCGGCATGGTTTCCATGCCCTGGAGAGAGCTTAGATGAGCATCAATATCGGCCCGCCATCCGTTGAAGAACTGCGCCCCCGTATCACCGTGATCGGGGTGGGCGGCGCTGGCGGCAACGCCATTGCGAACATGATCGAAGCGCAGATCGACGGCGTGGAATTCGTTGTCGCCAATACCGACGCGCAGGCGCTCAACAGTTCGGTTGCGGAATCGCGGATCCAGCTCGGTCCCGACATCACTCAAGGCCTGGGCGCAGGGTCGCGTCCGGAAGTGGGGCGCGCCGCGGCCGAAGAAACGGTCAACGATGTGGAGCGCGCGCTCGAAGGCGTGAACATGGTGTTCATCGCAGCGGGCATGGGCGGCGGCACGGGCACCGGCGCGGCGCCGGTGATTGCGGAAGCCGCGCGGCGCAAGGGCGTGCTGACGGTGGGCGTGGTGACCAAGCCCTTCCTGTTCGAAGGCACGCGCCGGATGCGCGCGGCGGAAGCCGGCATTGAAGAGCTGCAGAAGCATGTCGACACGCTGATCGTCATTCCGAACCAGAACCTGTTCCTGGTCGCCAAGGCGGAAACGACCTTCAAGGAAGCTTTCCAGCTGGCGGACGAAGTGCTGCAGCAGGGCGTACGTTCGATCACCGATCTGATGGTGATGCCCGGACTGATCAATCTCGACTTTGCCGATATTCGCTCCGTGATGGGCGAAATGGGCAAGGCGATGATGGGCACCGGTGAGGGCGAAGGCGAAGGCCGCGCGCTTCAGGCCGCAGAACTCGCCATTGCCAATCCGCTGCTCGACGGTGTGTCGATGCAGGGCGCCAAGGGCGTGATCATCTCGATCATCGGCGGCGAGGATATGAAGCTGCTGGAAGTGGACGAGGCGGCGAACCACATTCGCGAGCTGGTCGATCCGGAAGCGAACATCATCTGGGGTTCGGCCTTCAATCCCGAGCTGGAAGGCAAGATCCGCGTTTCCGTTGTCGCGACGGGCATCGAGCAATCGGCTGAACAGGCGCATCAAGCCAGCCAGCCGCTCGATTTCTCCGCCGGTCGAGGCCCCAAGCGTCCGGCATTGCCGCTGCAGAGCGAAGATGTGCTCGAAGAGCCGGCAAACGAGGTCGAGCCGGATTTGCCGTCCGCGCCCGAGCCGGAGGAAGCTCCGCTGCCTTCCGGCTTCGATGAAAGCGAATATGACGAGGCGGACGATTCCTCCGTCGTCCCGATGACGGGCAATGCGAACATGCCCGCAGGCGCCTATGCCGAGAGCGGCGACGAACAGGTGAGCGAAGACGATGACGCCGCCGATGAGGACGCGAGCCCGCTCGAGCTGACCATGGAGGCTGAGGAAGAGCCTGACACGGCTGGAGAAGAGGGCGGTTCGCGCAGCGATTTGCTGCTCGAGGCGGACAAGCTGGTCGAACGGGACGAGCCCGTGCAGGACAATGTTGCAGGTGCACGCCGCCGCGGCCTGGTATCGGGCGGCGACGGAGGCGCAGCGGCGGCTGGTGCTGCCGGTGCCGGTGCCGGTGCAGGCAGCACGCTTTTCGAGCGTATGGCCAACCTTTCACGCGGGGCTGCTAAGTCCGATGATGATGAGGAAGACGATGATGATGACGATGGTGCGAATCCGTCGCTCAGCATTCCGCGCTTTCTCGGCAGACAGAACAATCAGTAATCCCGGGCCGCGTGCCGGATAGGAGAGTGTCGTTCGCCCGCCATTCATTCCAGCTGGGTTAGAGTTGTTGCGTCTGGATCTGAACGGGTTTTCTGCGAGGCGATGATCGGTTTTAATACTTTGCACCGCAGTCGGCAGTCTTGCGCAATCGGCGCCATCGCGGCGTGCCTGCTTGCGATGCCCGCGTCTGCCCAAACGGGCCAGTCCTCCGTTTCACGCGAAGTGGTTCAGCCGCTTCCCGACGATGCCGCGATCACGCTGAATTCCGCGCTCCGGCGTCTGTCGAGCGATCCAACCGATCTCAGCGCCTTGCTGAGGGCCGGGCGCGCTTCCCTCAAACTGGGCGATGTCGATGCGGCGATGGGTTTCTTCACGCGTGCCGACGATCTGGGTGAAACGCATGGCGAAGCTATGGCCGGGCTGGCTGCCGTGCAGGTGTACAGAAAGCGCCCGCTGGAGGCGCTGGAGCTTTTCGCCAAGGCGGAGCAGGAAGGCGCCTCTCTCGATCCCTATGCCCGCGACCGGGGCCTTGCTTACGATCTGGTTGGAGACAATGCGCGCGCGCAGGCGCTCTACCGCGAAGTCCTCTCCCGCGGGAAGGACGACGAGGTACTGCGGCGTTTGGCGCTGAGCTTTGCGATTGCGGGTGATCGCCAGTCGATGGAAGATACATTGCTTCCCTTGCTGGAGGCCCAGGACCTTGCCAGTTTTCGGACGCGTGCCTTCGGTCTGGCGGCCTTGGGCAAGGCGGATGAAGCGGTCGAGATCGTCGATGTCGTCATGCCGCAACCGCTTGCAGGCAGGATTTCGCCCTATCTACGCTACATGCCCCGCCTGACACGTGCGCAGCAGGCAGCAGCGGGGAATTTCGGTCATTTCCCAGAGGCCGAATCCATCGGCAAGGACGATCCGCGTATCGCTCAGATCGCTGCGGAGACTGGCGGAAATACGCCTGTCGCCAATTCCGGCGACAGGCTCGTTCCCAAGGGCGAGGCGCTTGGCAATGCCGCTTCGTCTCAAACGCGTATGGCGCAGGCCGAGCCACAACAGCGGACAGGTGTGATTGCGCAGTCAGAGCTTGCTTCGCAGAGGGTCCCGGCGCCGCGCCCGGGTGGAGCCGCCCCAGGGCTTTCACCCTCCGCTCAGACCGTCACATCGCCTGCGCAGAGTGGCCCCCCGGCCAGAGCCGCGGACGAGATCGCACCGGTTGAAAGCAGTAGGGCGCCGACGCTGCCTGACCCGGTCAGTTCCCGCCCGGCTCCAGCCTCCACGGCCACGCCAACACCCGGGCCTGCCCCAACACCGGAAATGTTCCTGCCGCAACAGGCTTCCGCACCGCCGGCATCGACCCCACCAGCTTCAGCTCCGCAGCCGGCACAGCCGCAGTTGGCGCAAACCCCGCCCGCTCAATCGCCCCAGACCGCGCCGCCTGCTTCGAGTCCGGAGCCGGTGAGCCTGGCTCAGGCTTTTTCCGGTTTCCAATTGCCCAATCCGGAGGCCGAGGCCGAACCGGGGGCGGTCGACATTACGACGATCGAACCGCCGCGCGAGATAAAGGAACCGCCCAAGCCGGTGCATCCCCGCCGCTTCTGGGTACAGGTCGCCACCGGCGCGGATCGCGGCGCCTTACGCTGGGACTGGCGGCGCATCACTCGCGAGGCAGACAGCCTGATGGACGGCAAGAAAGGGTATCTTGCCGATTGGGGGCGCACCAACCGGCTGCTGACCGGCCCCTTCGACAGCGAAGGAGAGGCCAGGGATTTCGTCAATGAACTGAAGGATGCCGGAATCGATTCATTTCCCTTCACCAGCGGGGAAGGCGAAGCGGTCGATACGCTCCCGCCACTCTAAGCAGGGGCGGCCCTGGCCGTGCCGATGAACGGAAGCGGTCCTTTTGCACAACTTGTAAACAGGCTTGTCGAGTTTTGCCCAAGGCCGCAGGGCGCGTGCATTGCGGGGCACATGCTTGCCAACGCATTCACCATCGAAATTCATGGGATTACGGGAAATACGCAATGAGGGCAGCCGAAGGAGACCGAGATATCGAACGTGACGATGCCTTGCCGGTTGAAATGCTGGCGCAGCTGTTCGAAGCGCGCGGCTGGCCATGCGAATTCGTGAATGATGAAGAGATTTCGGGCGAGATCCAGGGAAGCTGGGCGAAATATCAATTGCGCGGCATCTGGCGCGAGGAAGACCGGGTTCTGCAGTTGCTCTGCCTGCCGGACATTCGCGTACCCGAAGCCAAGCTACGCCACTGTTTCGAATTGCTGGCAATGGTCAATGAACAGCTTTGGCTGGGTCATTTCGATATCTGGTCGACCGGGGGCGTTCTGCTCTATCGTCACGGGCTGATGCTGGGTGACGACGGCCTGCTGAGCTTGGGGCAAGCACAATTCGCTGTGGAATCCGCCGTTTCCGAATGCGACCGCTTCTATCCGGCGTTCCAGTTCGTCCTGTGGGGAGACAAGAACCCGGCCGATGCGCTTTCCAGTGCACTGGTCGATGCCGCAGGCGAGGCTTGAAGCCGGGCAGGTTATTCTCCATTGCCGGATTTCCGGAGCGGCAGGGTTTTCGCGGTGACGGCGGCAGGGAAAGGATTGCGCACACCTCATGACGGGCCTTCATTCCATTCTGATCGTCGGCTGCGGGAATATGGGCGGCGCCATGCTGAAAGGATGGCTGGCCGCAGGGCTGAAGCCCGAACGCTTCACGATTGCCGATCCGATGCTCGATGTTGCGCCCGGCGGCGTCGTGCTGCAGCGCGAGTTGCCCGACAATGGGGCGTTCGACGCGGTCTTGCTGGGCGTGAAGCCGCAAATGCTGGGCGAGGTCGCGCCCCTGCTTGAAAAGAGCGTTGGGCCATCCACGGTCCTGCTTTCGATCCTTGCCGGGGTCGAACAGGCGACGTTGTCCGAAAGTTTCCCCCGTGCAGCGGGCTGTGTGCGGGTAATGCCCAATCTTGCCGCAGCGCTCGGCAAATCACCGATTGCAATGGTCGCGGGCGGTCTGGATGAAGCGCTTCGGGACGAGGTGAGTGCGTTGATGGCGCCGCTCGGCACGGCCGAATGGCTGGAAGACGAAGCGCTGATGGACGTCGTCACGGCGCTTGCCGGCTCGGGGCCGGCATTCGTCTATCGCTTCATTGACGCGCTGGCGGCGGGTGCGGCCGAACTGGGGCTGCCTGCGGACACGGCGCAGCGCCTGGCATTGGCGACTGTGGAAGGGGCCAGCCTCCTTGCCGCATCCTCCCCCCATTCGCCCGGTGAGCTTGCCAGGCGGGTCGCCAGCCCGGGCGGAACGACCCAGGCGGGCCTCGATACATTGGACCAGAATGGCGCCCTGGAACGCCTGATCCAGGCGACGTTGCGCAGCGCGCGGGACCGAAGCGCGGAAATGGCAGCGGAATCGCGGCGGTAAGCCGATTTTTACGTTTGTCGCAAAGAGTCCGGTTTTCCTTGAAATCGCTGCAAACAGCGACGATATTTACATCTGAGCGGCCCGCCTT
>JAUHYZ010000085.1 GCA_030426245.1 Alphaproteobacteria bacterium
CGCAGGCAGGATGGATCGGTGATCACGGTGGGCCCGGCATCGAAAGTGAAGCCTTCGCGCTCCCAGAAATAGGCCCGGCCGCCGGGCTTGTCCCGCGCTTCGATCAGCGTGGTCTGCACCCCTGCCGTTTGCAGGCGGATGGCCAGCGCCAGCCCGCCGAAGCCGCTGCCGATCACGCAGACGCGCTTGCCCAGGTATTTTTCCGCCGCTGCGTTCATGCCGCTTCCCTGGTCGTTTCGGGGCTTTCCTGCGCCATAGGCGTGCCTTTGCCCAGCAAGGCGCCCAGAGCTCTGCCGATGGGGACGGGCGGCTTGCCGCACAGCACGCGGGCCTGGTCCAGCCGGGTGGAGCGCGCGGCATAGAAACGCTCGATCAGGCTTTCTGGCAGGCGATAGAACCGCTCGAACACGCGCCAGCGCTCTTCGGGCCGCGCCGCGCCGAACAGCATCGATCCCAGCAGGCGGTAGAAGCGCGTCTGCGCCCAATGCGCCCTGGCCCTGTCATCCAGCAGGGCGGCCAGCCGCGGCCCGGGCAGATCCGCATGGCCTGCCACCAAAAGCGCGATCGCGGCGGCCTGCGGCAGAGAATAGGAAGTCAGCGGATGGGCAAAGCCCCCGCGCAGCCCCGCGCGTGCCACCCCGGCAATGCGGCTTTCCCGCTGGAAGGCGCTGAACTCTCCGCCGGTTATGACCGGCAGAATGCCGGTTTCGCTGACCAGCGTCTCGCCGCTCCAGCCACGCTCTGTGCAATAGGCGTCGATTCGCGTTTCCAGCGCATCGCGGTCCAGCACGGGATCGTCGGCGTAATAGGTATCTTCCACCAGCAATTCGCGGTCCGAAAGCGGCAGGACATAGACGAAGCGATAGCCGCCGATTTGCGGCACGGCGGCGTCCATGATCACCGGGCGCTGCACGCCATGCGGGGCATGGGTGCGCAGATGCCGCCCCAGGAAGACCTGCCAGCCGCCGGTCAGGTGGGGGGAGGGGGCCTGGCCGCGGCAGTCCAGCACGGTGTTTGCGGTTATTCGCGTCCCGTCTTCCAGCATCACGCCGTTTTCGTCCAGCGCCGCCACTTCCATATTCAGGCGAATGGCGTTTTCGGGCAGCATGGCGTGAAGCTGCGCCGCGAAATCGCGCGAGGAGAGCGAGCGATAGGGCGTGGACAGGCTGCGCTCATGCTCGGGAAAGCGCACCTCATAGCCATCGCCCCATTCAGCCTTGGGGAAGGGCTGCAGCAGGTCGGCTGCGGCGGGAGAAAGGTCGCTGGCAAACCAGCTCCAGCGATGGTTGCCGCCCAGTTCATCGCCCGCTTCGATCAGCTGCAGGTTCAGATCCGGCCTACGCGCCGCCAGCGCAGCGGCAATCAGGCCGCCCGACAGCCCGCCGCCCACAATGGCGATATCGCATTGGCACTCATTCATGATGTCCACGGGTTTAGACGATGCGGCCATATGCGCAACGCTTGCCTCAATCTTCAGGACGGGCAAGAAGGGTTGTGTGACAAGCCTGTTGCCTCATCGCCGTGCATTGGTCGCAACTGTAGGGCTTGCCCTGCTGGTGCTGGCGATCCTGCTGGCGATGGGCCGTCCGCCGATCTGCGAATGCGGCACAGTCAAGCTGTGGCACGGTGTGGTCCAGTCTTCGGAGAACAGCCAGCATATCACCGACTGGTACAGCCCCAGCCATCTGATCCATGGGCTGCTGTTCTATTTCTTCGCCTGGGTGCTTTGGAAGCGCCTTTTTCCGGCCTTTTGGCCGGGAACGGCACCAGCCCGCTCCCCCACCCGGCCACCCAAACAGGATAATGCCTTGGGAGGCCGGGTGGGGGAGTGGGCCGGAGCCGCGCGAGGGGACGGCGAAGCCGGGCCCGGTCAACGCATAGGCCGGTATGCTCTTCCCATCGCCGTCGCCTTCGAAGGCTTCTGGGAAGTGCTGGAAAACACGCCCATGATTATCGATCGCTACCGCGAAGTTACGGTCAGCTGGGGCTATGTCGGGGACAGTATCGTCAATTCGATGTCGGATATCGGCTGGATGGTGATCGGCTTCCTGCTCGCCGCGCGCATGCCGGTGGCGGCCAGCGTGGTGCTGGCCATTGCGTTGGAACTGTTCACCCTGGCGATGATCCGCGACAATCTGACGCTCAATATCTGGATGCTGGTCTGGCCGCTGGAGAGCATCCGGGAATGGCAGGCCATGGGATGAAAGCCATCCGGGCAAATGCCGCTTCGTGGAACGCAAGCCGCACTTTTCCGTTGTTTTCACAGTATCACAGGACACCCGGATGAAATTTGCCCCCTTTTGCCTTCTCGCCTTGCCGGCAATGCTGGTCTCTCCACAAGCTGCCGCCCAGAACCCCGAAAACCTGCCGGTTGGCGAAGAAGGCACCGTCTTCGAAGGGGATTGGCTGAGTGTCGGTGGCGGCGTGCTCTATGGCCCCTCCTATGACGGTTCGGACGACTATGTGATCACGCCCGCCCCGATCGTGCAGGGCAATGTCCAGGGCGTCGGGATTTCGCCGCGTCCGGCGGGTTTCGCGCTCGATTTCATACCCGACTCAGGCGACGGCATCGGACTTTCGCTGGGCACATCGGTTCGTCTGCGCTCCAACCGGGCGTTGAAGATCGAGGATCCGGTGGTCGAAAGCCTGGGCAAGCTGGACCGCGCCCTGGAAGTCGGCCCCACGGCGGGCATTTCGGTCCCCAAGGTGCTGCACGATTATGACAGCCTGTCGGTCGGCCTGGACGTCCGCTGGGACGTTCTGGGCGCGCATGGGGGGACGGTGGTGGCCCCGTCTGTAACCTATTTCACCCCGCTCAGCCGCGGGGCGGCCGTGGCGCTCACGCTGGACGCCGAATATGGCGACGGCGATTTCATGGATTATTACTACACGCTCACGCCGCAGCAGTCCCTGGCGAGCGGCCTCACCGCCTATGACGCCGATGCCGGCTTCACCCGCACGGGCCTGACGGCGATCGGCGGGATCGATCTCAATGGCGATCTTACCGATGGCGGATTGTCGCTGGTCTTCCTGGGCGGATATTCGCGGATGCTGGGCGATGCCAAGGCATCCCCCTTCACATCGGAGCGGGGAAGCGCGGATCAGTGGATGGGCGCACTGGGCCTGGGCTACACTTTCTGATCCCTCCGCCGCCGCGGCGCCGATGCCGCGCCGGATACCAAACCTGCATCTCGAGCTGGACAGCGGCCTCGCCCGCTCCTAATTTCCGCCGCGATCCCACAGCAGCCCGCTTGGACGGGCAATGGGAGTATGCGCTCGCAGATTCCCTTTCGGTATAAGACAAGGGAAGAGGAATATGCCCGAAACTTTCGACCCCACGGCATGGACGGCCGCTCTGCTCGGCCTGTTTGCGGTGTTCGCCGCCATCGGCGCGCTGCGCCAGCCGGGAACCTGGCGCACCATGATAGACGAGATCGACAAGTCGCCGGCGCTGCAGCTGATCGGCGGCCTGCTGGAACTGTTCCTGGGGGCTGCGATCTACCTGGTCAATCCGTGGGATCCGATGGATATCGTTGCCTGCGTGATGAAGGGGATCGGCGGGCTGATGATGCTGGAAGCCCTGGTGGTGATGGGCTTTTCGGACCTCTATTTCCACTTCTGGCTGAAGAACCTGGCCGCCATGCATCGCGGCTGGGCGATCATCACCCTGCTGCTGGGCGGCGTGCTGGCGCTGGGCGGCCTGGGGCGGTTTGTGTGAAGGGGGCTGAACGCGCCAGAAAGCGGCGGGCGTATGCCACACCGCTTTCCACGCGCTGCCAGCGGCGGTTTATCGCCGCTTAATCGATTGCGTCTTCGCCCGCTTCGCCGACGGATTCGATATCTTCCCCGGCGCCTTGCACGGTGTTGCATGCAGCAGCCGAAAGGCTCATCGCTGTAAAACCGAGCGCAATCATAAACTTCTTGATCATGGTCATTCCTTCGCACTTTTTCAGTCCAACGATGTGACAACCATCTGGCGGGCGCTGTGTTCCGCCATTGCGCGCCGGGTCCGCGCCGGATCTGCAAGATCACGGTGCGCGATCGGACGTACTTAAGAAAAATTAACCTGAATCTGGCTTAAGGTTGAATCTGAATTCAATTTAAGGTTCGCGCGGCTCTAACGGCTGGCCGCGACACGAAGGGTCAGTTTCAAATGAGGCTAAACAGCTTTGCCCGCCGGCTTTTGTCCGATCTGCATGGGAATGTCATTGCGATCTCGGCAGGGGGGCTGTTCGCCATGGTCGGCGGAGCAGGCGTCGGCGTCGACACGGTGCAGTGGTATTTGTGGAAGAGGCAGCTGCAGCAGGCCGTCGATTCCGGGGCCACGGCCGGGGCCCTGACATTGGCGCAGGGCGGTTCCTTCAGCAATTCTGCCGACCGCGAGCTGG
>JAUHYZ010000035.1 GCA_030426245.1 Alphaproteobacteria bacterium
TACTACCCTCGATCGCAAGACCGGCGCCCTGGCCAAGATGCGGCGTGGTGGCGTGGACGGCGTCGCCCAACAGAACCACTCGCCCAGCGTGCCAGTCACCGCGCAGCATCATGCCTTCAAGCGGGCGATAGACGACGCCGTCATTCTCGGTGACCTGCTCTGCCATGTCGCGAATGTCCTGCGCCGAATGGCTGCGCATCTTCTCGCGCATGGCAGCAGCGAGTGTTTCGGGCGCATACCAGGGCTTGTCCGGCTCCGGCGTCGTCAAATACAGATACATCAGATCCTGGTTGATCGGCACCAGCCCGGCTCCGATGGGCCCGTTATAGGCGTGGAGCGCGTCAAGATCGTCGGGCCGCGGGAAGTTGTAGCGCCACACGGCCTGGCCAGTGAACTCCGGCCCATCCGCCTGCGGCATGATCATATCACGTGTCTGCGAGTAGACACCATCGGCACCCACGATGAGGTCGAAGGTTGCTTCGCTCCCGTCGGAAAAAACCACGTGCACATCATCGCCGCGGTCGTCGATCTTCGTGGCCGTGACGCCTAGCCGCACCTCGGCCCCGCTGGCAATCGTGCGGTCTCCAAGGATCTTGTGCAGCGCGGGCCGTCCAATGCCCATGCTGGCGGGATAGCCTTCCACCAGTTGCGGCATCGGCACCTGAGCCACCATTGTGCCGTCCGGCGCATGGATCGCCACTTTGCTGAACGGCACACCAGCGGCCATGTAATCGTCGAGCAGGTCCAGTTCCTTCATCGCACGGATGACATTGGCCTGCTGGATGATGCCTACACCATAGACTGACCAATCGGGGTCCCGCTCGATTACGGTGACAGTGTGCCCGTCACGGCGCAGGGCAATGGCAGAGGTGAGGCCGCCGATACCGCCGCCGACAATGAGGATGTTCAGATTTTTCATGGCTCAGAACGTGTCCAGATCATTGGCGATGACCACGGGCCCGTCGAACTGTTCGGCGATCTGTCGCAGGTAATCGAGATGCACCGGATCGCCGCGTTCGCGCCCGGCGAAATGGGTGACGACCACCGCGCCGACATTGGCCCTGCTGGCCATTTTGCCGACATCGACCGGCAGCAGGTGGTGGTCGCTCAGATGCCGTTCCATCCCGGTGGCGACAGCCGTGGGCATATTCGGATTGTTGCGGCGAATAGTGGCGATTGTGTCGGGAACGTCCATCATTTCTGCAACCAGCAGGTCGGCGCCTTGCGCCAGCTCCTCGACCACTGGGCTGGGCCCAGTATCGCCGGTATAGACGATCGAGCGGCCGGGGAGGTCGAACCGAAGAGAAAGCGATTCAAAACGCTTGGCCAGTTCACTGTCCGGCGCAAAACTGTAATGGGTGTTGTTTCGAACCGTGACGGTTACCCCGGCAATTTCCAAGCTGTCGCCATCGCGCAATTCGACGACCTGCGTCAGTTCGTTGACATCGACGTTGATGGCGCCGGGCACGCCGTAGCCCGCCGTCGCCCCGGGGACCATCGAGGCGAGCAGTCCCGCCACCATTTCGCCTGTTCCGGGCGGACCATAGATCTTCAGGCGCGGGGGCGCATTGGTCTGCGCCCGCAAGCCGAGGATCGCGGCAAGCCCGCCGGTGTGGTCCCAATGCAGGTGGCTGATAAACACCGCCTCGATGGCGGCGGTCGGTATCCCGAGTTTCGCCAGCTGGCCTGCAGTGCCATCGCCGACATCGACAAGGATATTCTGGCCGTCAGCAACCAGCAGGTTGGCCGGTTGGGAACGCGTGGGGCTGGCGAGGGGGCCAGCGCGTGTACCGAGAGTGACCCAGCGGCCCTGCTCGAGCTCGGCAGTTTGCGCTGCTTCCTGTTCCTCGTGATGTTCGGCTTGGAGGGGCTGGCTGGCAAATGCCAAAGCACTGACCAGCATGAGATTAAATTTCCGCATGATCACCAATCCTAGAATTCAGCGCGTGCACGAACACCGTATGTCCGCGGCGGGTTGTGTTCGCCGTAGAAGGCGCCGCCACTGCCGACATTCGTATTCACCAGGTAGCGTTCGTCGAAGGCGTTGTTGATGAAAGCAGAAATGGACCAGCCTTGTTCAACCGGAGCGAATGACAGCTGGAAGTTCGCAGAGATGTATTCATCCGCGACCGTCGGATCTGTGAAAGATAGGTCTGTCTGCTGCTCACTGCGGTAGGACACATCGGCGAAGAAGGTGAGATCGTAGTCACCCAGTTCGAAGATTTGCTGCAGCGCGAGATCGAGGGCAATTTCCGGCGAATAGAGCAACTCGGTTCCCGAGCATTCGAACGTCTGCAACCCTTCAACGACACCGACATTGTCACAGCCGAAACGCCCGGTGCCCGGGTCGGAAACGAGCGTGAGATTATCGAGTGTTGCATCCAGATACTGGAATTTCAGGCCAATCGTCGTTGTCGGAGCTGCCGCCCACAGGATGTCGAGGTCAATACCCTGGATTGTCGAGTTGCCGTTTGCTGTGCCGAAGTTGGGCGCGCCGTCAATCGTCGAGAAATACGTGATCTGCTGATCCTTGTATTTCCAGTAAAAGGCCTCGGCATTGACTTGCAGAGTATCGTTGAGGAAGCGGTTCTTCGATCCGATGGTGAATGCATCGATGAATTCGGGATCGAAGCTGAGGCCACCGGCTGCAGTCGGGTCATCGAGTTCGACGCCGCCAGCGCGGTATCCGCGCTCGTAAGTCGCATAGAGCAGGTTCTCTGGCGTAATGTCATATTCCAGATTCACCCGATAGGTGGGTTCATTCCAGCTCTCGCTGCTTGTCAGCCCCTGTCCGGCGCCATTGTCGACAATGAAGCCGGCAGCGCCATTGATGAGGGGATAAAAGCCATCATCGATCGTCGAATTAGGCGGGATGAAACCCCCTGCGATGAGGCTGTCGATATACACCTGGGGATCGGTCGTGATGGCGCCAAATGGGTAATTTTGCGCAGCACAGCCAGCAAAATCCGGAATGGTAAACGGCGCACCCGGGAAGGGCGGCGTTTCCAGCGGACAAATGGTCAGGAAGGTGAAGTCATCGCCCGTAACGTATTTGTTGTCTTCGGTGTAACGGCCGCCAACACTCACTCGGAACTGGTCCGTCACATCAAGAGTCATCTGCGCGAAGGCAGCCCAGGAGTCCCCTCCGTTGGTCCAGTTCTGAATTGGCGCAACCGCGACCTGATAGAAGTTCGCGGCGAAATCGATCTCTTCCTCGAAATAATACAGGCCGAAAACGCCGTTCAGGGGGCCATCAAAGTCGGAAGTAAACCGCGCCTCTACAGAGAACTGGTCACCCTCTTCCTGCGTCGGTGCCGGGGCAAACCCGGGGCCGACAAAGGCATAATCCTGCGAGTATTCGCGATAGGCAGGAATAAGGGTAATCGTGCCTGCGTCGAGCTCGACATTGAACTCTGCATGCACCCCTGTGTACGAAAGGTCCTGGAATACCTCGTCCGGATCAATAGGCGGGTTCAACTGAAACGAAGGGCCTTGGATTGTCTGGACGCGAAACGCGTTCGAGGCGTCGCAAGTCGAACCGCAATCGATGTCTACACCGGTCGGGGTAAAGTCCTGCTGGGTTCCAGGCGCCGTGCCGAAAAAGCCCAGCAACGAGCCTGATGTGCCTTTGCCGCCGACCTCGGTGTGATCAGCTGAGATGCGCAAACTGATCCGATCCGTCGGTTCAAACAGCAATTGCGCACGTACCGAGGTTGCGTCCAGATCGGATGTGCCGTCGTCATTATATCCGTCGCGCTGTTGATGACTGCCGCTTACGCGAAGTGCAACCAGATCGCCCAGGGGAACATTGAGCGCACCCTGGATAGTGAACTTGTCGAAATTGCCATATTCTGTCTGGACATATCCCGACGTTGCGCCGAATTCGGGCTTGGCGGGAATATAGTTGAGAACACCACCGGTGGCATTGCGGCCATAGAGTGTTCCCTGCGGTCCCTTCAGCAGCTCCACACGCTCCATGTCGTAAAAACCGAGGCCCGAAGCTGCGCTGGCGCGGCCGAGGTAGACGCCATCAAAGTTCTGGGAGACGCCGGAATCCTGCAATGGATTGACCGTCAGCGCGCCAACGCCGCGCACAAACAGGCTTCTCGTCGGTCCGCCCCCTGGGCTCACACCGAGAGAGGGCGAAATCCTGCCGAGATCTGCTGCGCCTTCCACGCCTTGCCGCACAAGCTGGTCAGACGAAATTGTATCGATTGCGATGGCCGCATCCTGCAGACTTTCCTCACGGCGCTGTGCAGTCACGACAATCATGCCGAGTCCCTGCGAAGTGTTCGCGCTCGCACCCTCAGTCTCCGACTCGACCTGAGCTTCCGCCTCCTGCGCCATTGCTGAAGTGCCAGACATTGCGATTGCAAGCGCACCGATGGCGGTGCCAACCAGATAGACCCTGCGCATCCTCAAGACTCCCAATTTGATTTTTATCAATGGCAGGGAATTTGCGCCGCACTGACAAAATAGTCCAATTTTTTGTTTTTCTCACAATCAACAAATGATATTGATGGTTTATGCGGCTGGACAGTTTCGACCTCAACCTGCTCGTGGCATTCGAGATTTTACTTGAGGAGCGGAGCGTTACGCGCGCCGCAAAGCGCCTCAATGTCACGCAATCCGCCATGAGTGCCGCGCTCAAGCGCCTGCGCGAGAGCTTCAAGGATGAGCTGCTCGTACTTCACGGCAAGAAAATGATCCCGACGCAGCACGCCCTGGCCCTGGCACCCGAAGTAAGCGAAACACTGGTCCGGCTAAAGGGGCTTATCGCGACGAGCACCAGGTTCGATCCGGCAACGTCGAAAAGGCAGTTCAGGGTCAACGCATCTGACTACATCACGACAGTATTGCTCGCCCCTTTAATCGAACAGTTGCAGGAAGAAGCGCCAGGAGTCAGGCTTCAGCTCTCCTTGCCGGGAAGCAGCAGCGCTCGCCTACTCGAAGCGGGTGAGATTGATCTCATTCTGACACCAGAGGAGTTCATGGAGGGCGACCATCCCCGCGAGTTGCTTTTCGAAGAGAAGTTCGTCGTTGTAGGGACGAAGCGCAACCGGCTTTTGGCCGAACCTATGACCCGTGAGACGTTTCTTGAAGCGGGGCACATTGCGGTGCGAATCTCGAATCAGGACACCTTCATAGAGAGAGAGCTGCTGAAGCTCATGCCGGAACGGCGGATCGAAGTAACCGCCCAGTCATTCATTCAGGTCCCATGGCTGATCAGTGGCACGAACCGGCTTTCTGTTATGCACGAACGGCTGGCAAACGTCTCGGCCACTGTACTTGGCCTGACCACAGCCGATCCGCCTTTTCCCTTGCCGAGGATGCGAGAGATGATGCAGCACCATGTAGCCCGCTCCAAAGATGCTGGATTGACTTGGCTTCGCCGAAAAATTGCCGGATACGCTCAAAAAATCTGATCGATGGGTAAGTGGCCTCCTCTCGGCTTCACAGCTACCGGCCATTTTGGTGCAACTTGGCTGCAAGGCACGAAATTGCGACCGGGGCCTAGCGGAATGAATGGCCGCTTTCGGGTAAAGGCCCCAGCCTCTGGAATGACCGGGTTTGGGGCGCAGAGCAGACGTTGAGCTTCCCTGCGAAGATTGTCCCCTTTTGGGTCGAAAGCAGTCGTTAGATTTTTTGCGCCAGAGCCTCACACTGTTCCCAAACAAAAATTCACTTGCAGTTTTTCGTGCCCTACGACTGCTTGCCTCAACCCGGCAGGAATCCTTGAGAAATGATCGAATCAGGCAACGGAAATTGCTTGCTGTTCCGAAGCGAATCTCAGGTTGGTTTGTAAACCAAACGGAATACGTGAGGCTGTGATACAAAAATGGGAT
The DNA here is from genome assembly GCA_030426245.1 of Alphaproteobacteria bacterium. Taxonomy (GTDB): domain Bacteria; phylum Pseudomonadota; class Alphaproteobacteria; order Sphingomonadales; family Sphingomonadaceae; genus Andeanibacterium. Next base: position 5,847 of record JAUHYZ010000035.1, read on the forward strand.
ACAATGGCATATTGGGCGCTTTAACCCATTGAATTTACTGGAGTGGTGAGCTCTGCTGGCTTCGAACCAATTAACGTCGCTCTCCGGCAGGAAATCGTCATTTTTCTTTCTTTCGTGCTCTTAGTATTGCCTCGGCGAGTGGCGATACCTTGGCACGGTCTTCGTCCGAAAGACGCTGGTAATGCCTGCGCCCTTTCTCGTCGGCCCACTCTTGGCTCAATTCAAATAGCAGTGACTGATTGCGTCTATTCTTTGCGGCGAGGTTCTTTCTTATCTTCCGCTCAGCTTGACGTTTCTGCTCTCGCACCGCGTCACCAGACGTGACTAGTCCCCCGCGGCCACGTCCACGCCTCTTTGAGATCCGTCCACATCCTAGGAGTGTCCCACCTCCCAGATAGTGCCCCTTCCCCATTACAACTGCCTCCACTCAATCTTCAGACTGCCAACAGTCGTTAAAACTGACTGTGGAGGCCAGCTTCAAACGTCGCCCAAAGCAAGCAATTGATCAGGGAAATGGTTTACAGCCCCATCCTAAGCCCTTGAAATCAAAGGGCCGGATTTTGAAGAAGTTTACAGAAAAAGCCGTAGATTTCTAGGAAAAACAAGAGCTTGGGAAGCTTCTGCTCTGCCATTGAGCTACGCCCGCCAGATTCCGCGATCCGGCGCGCGCTTTTGCATCGCCGCGCGCCGCCGGTCAACATGTGTGATGATGTGGCAACAAGGCTGCCGCTCTTCACTCTAGGATTGCGCGCAGAAGCCTGAGCGGAGCCGCCCGGCGCGAAGCAGGTCAGGAGGCCTTTTCGCGCTCATTCGCGCCGGCAATGTCCACCGATTTGGGCACGCTGGAGAACAGGCGGCCGAACTGGTCGTCATCCAGCACCGAATAGGGCTCCGTCCCTTCGCGGATCGTGGTGCGGCGCATGTCGCGGCGTTCATTCTCGAAATCGAATTCGCCGCCGCGGTGCATGGTGCACAGATTGTCCCAGATCACCAGATCGCCGACATTGTACTTCACCGAGAAGACATATTGCGGCTGCGTGGCGTGTTCGATCAGAGTCCAGATCAGCTTCTGCGCTTCGTCGCGATCCATGCCGATGATGTCCATCGTATGCGCGGCAATGAACAGGGCCTTGCGGCCCGAACCGGCATGGGTGTGCACCAGCGGATGTTCGCCCACGATGCTCTGTTCGATCTGTTCATCGGGGATGTCGGCACCGCTCAGCTTGCGCGACCACCAGACGGAGTTGCGCCCCACCAGGCCTTCCAGACGGTCCTTCATGTCCTGCGGCAGGTCTTCATAGGCACTGCGCGTATCGGCAAACCAGGTTTCGCCCGCTTCGCTGGGCACTTCATGCGCCAGCAGCAGGGAGTGGGAAGAGCGCAGCGGCACAAAGGCGCTGTCCGTGTGCCACAGCCGGTCACCCTTGCGATACTGGATCGCGGCCGGGTCCTTCGTGATTTCACCATCCGCATTGAGATTGCTGGCATCGAACAATTCGCGGTGCTTGAGGCGCGACTTGCCGCCCTTGCGCGCGGGGGAGAATTCGATGTGGCCGAAATTGCGGGAGAATTCGATATGGGTTTCGTCGGTGAGACCGGTATTGCGATAGATGCAAACGCCCCATTTGTTCTGAGCCTCCACGACTTCACGCCGTTCCTCTTCGCTCAGCGGTTTCGTGATATCGATACCCGAGCATTCGGCGCCGAATCTCGGCAGGATCGGTTCGACTTTGAGGCCCATCGGCCATCCTCCTATAATCATTCACGGGGCATGACGCGGCGCACCCCAAAGGCAGGGAGACATACCGAATCGCACCTATATACTTACCTAGCTAATTACTCCGGCCTGAGTTTCAAGGGCATCGCCGTTCGCAATCGGGCCCGTTCAAGCTGGGGCAAGGCACCCAGGGTTATGATCGGATCGGTAAGGTAGGGCCGTGAAACTATCAAGCTGCTGAAAATCTAGTCCGGAACGCAAGAAGCGACTGGAAATAATCGCGGATTTGTGCGTTTGCAGGAAAGCGAATTGGTTGAGGGTGAAACAATGATCAGGACATTGGCCGCAGGCTTGGCGCTCCTTGCACTGGCCGCCTGCGGAAGCGGGCAGGACGCGGCGGAAGAGACCGCGCAAGAGGCAGAGGCGGAACTTGAGGCCCAATTTACGCCCGCCGCGGACGAAACCGCGCAAGTCGACGAAGAAACGCCGGTTCAGGTAACCATCCCCGAGAGCATACAGGGCCGCTGGGGCCTGGTCGAAGCCGACTGCACTTCCACTGCAGGCGATGCCAAGGGCCTGCTGACGATCACCCCCACAAGGCTGGAATTCTACGAATCCGTCGGCAAGCTGACCGACGTGACCGAGCTTGCGCCAAACCACCTGCGTGCGCTGTTCAGCTTTACCGGCGAAGGGCTGGAATGGCAGCGCGAGCAGGTGCTGAACGTTTCCGAAGAAGGCAAAACGCTGACCCGCCGGGAAATGGGCGATGGCGCCGCGCCCAAGCCCTTCCGCTACATGCAATGCAGCAAGGCAGAGGTGACGAGCGACGGGGAAGATTCCGGTGAATCCTAAGCTGGCTGCCCTGGCCGCGCCGATCGCGTCACTGGCGGCCTGCACCGCCGCGGCGCCGCCTCCGCCGCCGGAAGCTGCACCGCCGGAGCCTGCGCCCTGCCAGGCGGAACACGGTCAGGCATTCGTTGGCCAGACGGCAAGCGAAGAACTCGGAGCGCAATTGCTGGAAGCGACTGGCGCGCGCACTCTGCGCTGGGTACCGCCACGCACGGCGGTGACGATGGATTTCCGGCCCGACCGGCTGACCGTCAAATATGATGACGACCTGGTGATCACGCAGGTTTCCTGCAACTGAGGCAGCCGCTATCAGCGGGGCAATGACTCAGGACATTCTTGCCCGCCGGAATGGCGCCGCCGGCCATATCTCGCTCAACCGCCCGCGCGCGCTGCATGCGCTGACGCTGGAAATGGTCGAGGCGATGGCTGCCGCGCTCCTGGAATGGCGGGACGATCCGGCGATCGAGGCCGTCCTGCTGGACCATGCAACTGCCGAAGACGGCGATCCTAAACTGTCCCGCGGTTTTTGCGCCGGGGGCGATGTGGCCGCCGTGCGCCGCTCCACACTGGAAGATGGCGGGGCCGCGGGCCGGGCCTTCTTCTTCGCGGAATACCGGCTGAACCATTTGCTGTTCACCTATCCCAAGCCCGTGATCGCCTTCATGGACGGGATCACCATGGGCGGCGGCGTGGGAATCGCGATGCCGGCCAAGTTCCGCATCGCGACGCCCAAAACGCTGTTCGCGATGCCCGAAAGCGCGATCGGCCTGTTCCCGGATGTCGGCGCGGGCTGGTATCTTTCACACCTGCCGGAGCGGGTCAGCCCCCGCATCGGCCCGTTCCTGGCGCTGACCGGCGCAAGGCTGGACGGCGCGGAATGCCTTTGGGCGGGCCTCGCAACGCATTATCTGGAATTAGAGAGCCTGCCTGCCGCGAAAGAGCGGATCGCCGCCGATCCGAAGCAGGCGCAGGCGATCCTGGACGAGCAATCCACCGAAGCGCCCGAAGCGCGCCTGGCCGGGAACGAGCAGACGATTGCGCGGCTCTTCGCATCGGACCGGTTGGAGGATATCTTCGCCGCGCTGGAAGCCGATGGCGGGAAATGGGCCGGTAAGGAGCTGGCAACGCTGCGCTCCCGCTCTCCGCTGACGATGAAGGTTTCGCTCCGCCAGATTGCCGAAGCGAAGCACATCGCCAGCTTTGCCGACGAAATGAGACGCGAATACCGTCTGGCGGCGCGGATCATCATGGAGCCGGACCTTGCCGAAGGCGTGCGCGCCGTGCTGATAGACAAGGACAACGCACCGCGCTGGAATCCCGCCACGCCGGAAGGCATAACGCAAGCCAAGCTGGACGAACTTTTCGCCCCCCTCCCCGCTGAACAGGAATGGACGCCCTATGAGTTTTGAAACGATCGTCGTCGAACGCAAGGACGCGGTCACGCTGGTCACACTCAACCGGCCCGACGCGCTCAACGCGCTCAATAGCCAGGTGCTGGCAGACCTGATCGAGGCATTTGCGGCCTATGAAGCCGACGATAGCCAGCGCTGTCTGGTACTGACCGGCAGCGAGAAGGCATTTGCCGCGGGCGCGGACATCAAGGAGATGGCCGAGCAGGGCTTTTCCGAGATGTTCGGCTCCGATCTTTTCGCGGGGTATGACCGGGTGACATCGGCGCGCAAGCCGTGGCTCGCCGCAGTTTCCGGCTTTGCCCTGGGCGGCGGCTGCGAACTCGCCATGATGGCGGATTTCATCCTGGCGGCGGACAGCGCAAAATTCGGCCAGCCGGAAATCACGCTGGGCATATGCCCGGGAATGGGCGGCACTCAGCGGCTGGTCCGTGCGGTCGGCAAGGCAAAGGCGATGGAAATGTGCCTGACCGGGCGGATGATGGACGCCGCAGAGGCGGAAAGCGCCGGTTTGGTGGCGCGGGTCGTCCCAGCGGAAGAACTGCTGGCCGAAGCGCTGAAAGTGGCAGGCAAGATCGCAGGCATGCCGCCGCTTGCCGCGATGGCCTGCAAGGAACTGGTGGACGCGGCGCAGGAAACCTCGCTGGCCCAGGGAATTTCCATGGAACGCCGCCTGTTTGCTGGGCTTTTCGCCACTCGGGACCAGAAGGAAGGCATGGCCGCCTTCGCCGAAAAACGCCCTCCGAAATTCACCGGAAGCTGAAAATCGCGCTGTCCCGGCTTGGACCAACTTAGCTGGGGCAAAGAATTTCTGCCTCGTCAGGTACTTGCCCCTTCGCGCGGCAAAAGGCATGCGGCAATGCAACATGCAGCGATTGACCCATCTTGAGCGGCTAGAGGCCGAAAGCATCCACATCATGCGCGAGGTCGTGGCCGAAGCGCAGAAACCGGTAATGCTCTATTCCGTGGGCAAGGACAGCGCCGTGATGCTGCACCTTGCACGCAAGGCCTTCTTCCCCTCGCCCCCGCCCTTCCCGCTCCTCCATGTCGACACGACGTGGAAGTTCCAGGCGATGTACGAACTGCGCGACCGGATGGCCGAAGAAGCCGGGATGGACCTGCTGGTCCATCACAACCCGGAAGCCAAGGAACGCGGGATCAATCCGTTCGACCACGGCCCGCTCCACACCGATATGTGGAAGACCGAGGGGCTCAAGCAGGCACTGGACAAATACGGTTTCGACGCGGCCTTCGGCGGCGCCCGGCGCGACGAGGAGAAGAGCCGCGCGAAGGAGCGTATCTTCTCCTTCCGGACGGCCAGCCACGGCTGGGACCCGAAGAACCAGCGGCCGGAACTGTGGAACCTCTACAATGCCCGCAAGTCCAAGGGCGAAAGCATCCGCGTCTTCCCGCTCTCCAACTGGACCGAGCTCGACATCTGGCAATATATCATGGCCGAGGATATCGAGATCGTGCCGCTTTACATGGCTGCCAAGCGGCCGACGGTGGAGCGCGACGGGCTGCTGCTGATGGTGGATGACGACCGCTTCCCTCTGGAACCCGGGGAAGAGCCGCAAATGCGCTCCATCCGCTTCCGCACACTGGGCTGCTATCCGCTGACTGGCGCGGTGGAGAGCGAGGCGGCAACCCTGCCCGAAGTGGTGCAGGAGATGCTGCTGACCACAACGTCCGAACGCCAGGGGCGCGCCATCGACAAGGATGAAGGCGGCGCCGGCATGGAGAAGAAGAAGCAGGAGGGCTATTTCTGATGAACGAGCATTCCGCTTCCGATCCCGTCTACAAGACGGACTCGCTTATCGCCGAGGATATCGACGCCTATCTGGAGCTGCACCAGAATAAGGGGCTGCTGCGTTTCATCACCTGCGGCAGCGTGGATGACGGCAAGTCGACCCTGATCGGCCGCCTGCTATACGATTCCAAGATGATCTTCGAAGACCAGCTGGCCACGCTGGAAGCCGACAGCAAGCGCGTGGGCACGCAGGGGCAGGAGATCGATTTCGCCCTGCTGGTGGACGGCCTGGCCGCCGAGCGCGAACAGGGTATTACGATCGACGTCGCCTATCGCTTTTTCGCGACGGAGAAACGCAAGTTCATCGTCGCCGATACGCCCGGCCACGAACAATATACGCGCAATATGGTCACCGGCGCCTCCACCGCCGACCTTGCCGTGATCCTGGTGGATGCGCGCAAGGGCGTGCTGACGCAGACCAAGCGCCATTCCTATCTCGCCCATCTGATCGGCATCCGGCACATCGTGCTGGCGGTCAACAAGATGGATCTGGTCGATTACGACCGTGAAACCTTCGAAAATATCGTCGAGGAATATGCCGCATTCGCGCGCGAAATCGGCATCGAAGAGTTCACCGCGATCCCGATTTCCGGCTTCAAGGGCGACAATATCACGCAGGCGCCTTCCGAAAACACCTCCTGGTATGAAGGGCCCAGCCTGATCCAGCATCTGGAAACGGTGGAGATCGCAAATACGGCGGCACAGGCCCGCACTTTCCGCATGCCGGTGCAATGGGTCAATCGCCCCAATCTGGATTTCCGCGGCTTTTCCGGGCTGATCGCCAGCGGAGAGATCGCGCCGGGCAAGCCGGTACGCATCGTCCCGTCGGGCAAGACCAGCACAATCAAGTCGGTCGTTACCATGAATGGCGATCTCGAACGCGCGGTTGCCGGCCAGTCGGTCACGCTCACGCTGGAGGACGAAGTCGATTGCAGCCGCGGCGACGTGATTGCCAGCGCCGACGACCCGCCGCAGGTGGCCGACCAGTTCGAAGCCTCGATCGTGTGGATGAGCGACGAAGCGCTGATCCCGGGGCGCGCTTATTGGCTGAAGCTGGCGACGCAAACCGTGTCGGCCACAGTCGCCGAGCCGAAATACGAGGTCAATATCAACACGATGGAGCATCTGGCGGCCAAGACGCTGGAGCTCAATTCGATCGGCGTGGCCGAAGTCACCACCGACCGTGCAATCGTGTTCGAACCCTATGAAGACAGCAAGGCGCTGGGCGGGTTCATCCTGGTCGACAAGATTACCCATGCCACCGTGGGCGCCGGGATGATCAATTTCAGCCTGCGCCGGGCGCAGAACGTGCATTGGCAAGCGCTGGAGATCACCCGCGAAGACCACGCCAATCTGAAGAACCAGAAGCCGGCAGTGCTGTGGTTCACCGGGCTTTCGGGATCAGGCAAATCGACCATCGCCAACCTGGTCGAGAAGAAGCTCAACCTGATGAACCGTCACACATTCCTGCTGGATGGCGACAATGTGCGCCACGGGCTGAACAAGGATCTGGGCTTTACCGAGGCCGACCGGATCGAGAATATCCGCCGCGTGGGCGAAGTTTCCAAGCTGATGGCCGATGCCGGGCTGATCGTGATCACGGCCTTTATCAGCCCCTTCAGGGCAGAGCGCGAGATGGTCCGCGCCATGCTGCCGGAAGGCGAATTCATAGAGGTCCATATTGATACACCGCTGGAAGTCGCCGAAGCGCGCGACGTCAAAGGCCTTTACAAAAAGGCCAGGCAAGGCGAACTCAAGAACTTCACGGGGATCGATAGCCCCTATGAAGAACCGGAGAAACCAGAGATCCGTATCGACACTACTGCAATGACACCGCAGGAAGCCGCAGACCTCGTGGTCGATAAGCTCCTGGGCAGCGGCTAAGGAGCCCTTGGCGGGTGTTTTTATTCAAAGGTCAGGAAGCCCATTCCAGGTCGCTGTCGAAAGCGATCAGTTGGCGTATCCTCGGCAGTGTCGACACTTTCCTGCTCAGCTGGCTGTTCACGGGCAGCCCAAAGGCTGCCGGCGCGATCGCCACGACCGAAGTGCTGACGAAGATGGTGCTCTATTATTTCCATGAGCGGGCATGGAGCTCCATCGGTTGGGGCATGAACTCCAAGAAAGACGAACAACCCACGGTTGCCGAGATTATCGAGGAAGGCGGACAATGACCGACGCAGAGCTGGCGGCCGAGCTGGCCGCCGCTGCCGGACGCATCCTTCTGGAAGTCCGCGCCAGCAACATGTTCGAAGGCAAGGCGCTGGGCACTGCCGGGGACGAGGTTTCCAACCGCTTCCTGGTCGAAGCCCTGAAGGTGCAGCGGCCCGATGACGGGCTGCTCTCCGAAGAAAGCCGCGACACGCTGACCCGGCTGGACGAGGAACGGGTGTGGATCGTCGACCCGGTGGATGGAACCCGCGAATATGGCGAAGGCCGCGCCGACTGGGCGGTGCATGTCGGCCTGGCGATCGGCGGCGTGGCGCAAGTGGGCGCAGTCGCCCTGCCCGGCCTCGCCAACGAGCAAGGGAACGGCGGCACGGTGTTCCGCACGGACAAGCCCGTTGCGCTGACTGCGCATGACGGCGCCCCGCGCCTGGTGGTCAGCCGAACGCGCCCCGCTGCCGAAGCGCTCGCCGTTTCCGAGGCGCTGGGCGGGGAACTTGTCCCCATGGGTTCGGCCGGGGCGAAAGCCATGGCGGTGATACGCGGCGAAGCGGACATCTATCTCCATTCGGGCGGACAATATGAATGGGACAGCTGCGCCCCGGTGGCGGTCGCCAGCGCACATGGCCTGCATTGTTCGCGGATCGACGGCAGCGCGCTGATCTACAATCAGGAAGACACCTACATGCCCGACCTGCTGATCTGCCGCAGGGAATGGGCCGGCCCTGTGATGGAGGCCCTTGCCGCCACCAGCTAGGCGCCGCCAACTAGACAAGGCTCCGCCTCCCGGCCTAGATTTCCGGACAAACGCAACAAGCGAGATCCGGGAGCGGGACTTTGGCCAAGAACAACACGATCACCTTTTTCGATCTGACCATGGCGACCGGGGCCACGACCAGCCCCTTCGTGTGGTCCACCAAATTCGCCCTGAAACATAAGGGTTTCGATCTGGAAGTGGTCCCGGGCGGATTCACCGGCATCCTGGAGCGGACCTGCGGCGTGACCGAGCGCCTGCCTGCCATCGTCGATGAGGGCAAATGGGTGCTCGATAGCTGGGGGATCGTTGAATATCTGGACAAGACCTATCCCGACCGGCCGCTGCTGCTTGCCGATCCGGGGATGGTGCCGCTGATCCGCGCCGTCGATGCGTGGTTCTGGCGTGTCGCCGTCGGCCCATGGATGCGCTGCTTCTGCGCGGATTACCGCGATCTGTGCTTCGAACAGGACAAGGAATATGTCACTCATTCGCGCGAGATAATGGTCGGCATGAAACTGGAGGATAAGCAGGCTGGGCGCGAGGATCGCCTGCCGCTGATCTCCGCCGAGATCGAACCGCTGCGCATCACCTTGAGGGAATCGCGCTGGCTCGGCGGAAACGAGCCAAGCTATGCCGACTATCGTATTATCGGCCCGTTCCTGTTCCTGGCATCCGTTGCCAAGATCCCACCGCTGGCAGAGGACGATCCGCTGCGCGACTGGATCGAACGCTGCCGCGACCTGTTTGGCGGGCTCGGCCGCCATCCCGGGCTGTTCCCGCTTTACGGGCTGCCACGCCGCGAAGGCGATCCGGAACTGTTCGCGCCGCCGGGCCAGGGCGGCATTCACAAGCGCAATACGGGCCCGCAATCGACCCGCGCGGAAACCGAGCGGATCACCGAAGGGATGAAGAAGTAGCGTCCTGATCCGGGCGACTCCGCTTCAGCCTTCGCCTTCCACGATCAGCTGAAATTTCGGCTCCAAATAGGGAACGATGACATAGGCCAGACGCTGGGTGAACTTCCAGCCTTCCGCCGTGCGGACCAGCTTGTCGTCATAGGCGCCCAGATGCCAGACCTGCAGATCGCCATTGTCATCGGCCTTGATGTGCTGGAACTTGCTGGTCGAGGTGGCGGTGTCGCCATCGATATCCACCTGGAAATCCAGTGTCGTGTGCCAGGTGCGCGCGGCCTCGCTTTCCCAGGGCTTCATGAATTTGCCAAGGATTTCGGCGACGCCCTGCGGGCCGACGCCCCTGCCTACCACGCCGGCCCACACACCGTCTTGGGTGAAGCCCGCGCCATATGTTTTGAGGTCGCGATTATCGATCGCGCTCTGCATGGTCATGAACAGGCGCCAGATCGCCTCGCGGTCCTGAACTTCCTTCAGATCCTTTTCCATCTGCTCCAGCCTGGCCTGCAGAGCCTGGAATTCTGCCTTGTCCGACATTCCGGTGTTTCTCCCCTCGATTGAACTGCCTTGCGCCCTGCCCGGCTATCACCGTTGGAGCGCGGATTATCCTTAGCCTGCTAGCAAATTACCGGGCGGAAGCGAGGAACAAAATGCCCGGATCCGGCTGATGGCATGCCGGATGCAGTTTGCTTGATCGGGACAAATGCGAAGCGTAATCTTCGCATATGGCGCGCGCAGCACATCCGCCCCCTGCCTCACCGGCCTCGCAAGACGAAGCTCAGACGGACACGGGGTGGTCGTCAGCGGGCATGGCGCGAGGCAAGGCGCTGGACGAATGGCGCGAATGGGCGGCCAGCACGATTGCCCCGATTGAGGTCACGGTATTCGATGCAGACGCGTTTGCCGCGCGCTGGACCAGCCACGGCATCGGCCAGCTGCGCCTGCTGCATCTGCACGCCCCCGCCCAGCGGGTAACGCATACGGGCCAGGAGGGTAGCTCCGGCCGGGCAACGCCTTCGATCCAGCTCGTCTATGCACGCCAGGGCGCGCTGAAGACGCTGATGGGCGGCAAACGCTTCACCGTCGAGCCGGGGCAATTCGTGCTGCTGGACAATACGCGCTTCTACCAAATGGAAATGGAAACGCCCCATGAGGCAGTAGACTTGATGATGCCGCAAGGCTGGCTGGAGCGCTACCTGCCCGATCCCGGCGCCCTGCTGGCCCGCCCAATCGACACGCGCGAGGGATGGGGCGCGCCGCTGGGGGCATTGCTGGAGACGATGCTGGACGGGCTCAACGATGCGCCGCTACCGCGATCGCTTATTGCCGAGCAGGTTGGCAGTCTGCTGACCCTGGCAACCGGTTTTCACCAGGCGGACGGCAAGAGCCGTCACCGCGGCCAGCTTGCCCGGCAAATCCTGCGCAGGATCGAGAGCGACTTTGCCGATCCGGACCTCTCCGGCGAGAGCGTGGCCCGGGATTGCGGCATTTCGAAACGCTATTTGCAGACGCTTCTGGCGGGCAGCGGGACCAGCTTCGTGCAGGAGCTCAACGCCACGCGGCTCGACCGGGCGAGCGACCTGTTGGGCGATCCGCGCGCGGCCGGCCTCTCTATCGCGGAGATCGCCTATCGCGCGGGCTTCCTTGATCCCGGCTATTTCACGCGGCTATTCCGCAAGCGCTTCGGCATCACGCCGCGCGAATGGCGCAGCGGCCATGCGCCGCAATCGTGAGCCTTGCGAAGCACAAACGCATGTGTATGAAAAATGCAGCCGGTTCCGGGTCGGTTCTTCCTGACACTCAAGCCACACAGAAGAGATCATGCTCCGCCTGTTCCGACTTATCGCCCTTGTGGAGGGTATCACCACGATCGCACTGTTCCTGATAGCCATGCCGCTGAAATACTGGTTCGGGAATCCCGCACTGGTGCCGCCTGTGGGCATGATGCACGGTATCGCCTGGCTGGCTTATCTTGGCGGCATGCTGATCTGCTTGCCGGGCAAGAGACTGTCCGCCTGGGGCTGGCTCAGGACCTTTCTGGTCGCGCTGTTTCCCTTCGGCACGTTCATCAACGATCCCTCTCTGCAGCGGCTGGAGGCGAGGCAGGAACAGGCCCCCGCCTGAACACGCCGCAGCTGAGCGGAGCCAGATAGAGACAAAAACAGGACAATAACGCCTGCGCTTTTGTCCTGTTTGTCATGCGCGCGAATCCTTTGCCCGGCGGCGGCCTGGGCGTACTCTTTATCTCGATAACGAGTCCCGTCCTGCGAGACGCCGCAAAGGCGCCCGGGCGGAACCGAGAGAGGATTCTTGAACCATGGCCGACGAACAAAAGGGCTTTCCCCTTCCCAGTTCACTGAAGGTTGTCCCCGGCACGGAAGCCGCGCAGGCGGCCTATCCCTATTACACGCAGTTCCATGCAGGCGACGATCAGCGCTTCTGGTTCTACAACTCCATGCATTTCCCCGAACCGATGCATCATTTCGACATGATCACGGCGGAGGCCGCCTATTGCGCATTGGGCAGCTTCAACACCCGGGTGCATGTGCTGCCCACCACCAAGGGCATAGATCACCGGATCATCAATGGCCGTGTGTTCATCGGCGGCGTACCGGTGACCGACCCGGAAGAGATCGAAGCGCGCATGGGCGAGTTCCAACAGCGCGCATTCTATTATTACGAGAACTGGGAAGACCTCTACGCGCAGTGGAAGGACAAGATGAAGGCGCTGATCGCCGAGGCGCAAGCCCTTCCTACCCCCGAACTGCCCGAATTGGAGCCGATCGAGACGACCCATACCGGCAAGGGCGTGGCATCAAACCATGCCCTGCTCGACATCTACCGGAAGCAGCTGGAAGGCTATTTCCGGATGTGGCACCACCACTTCGAATTTCTGCTGCTGGGCTACGGCGCCTATCTGACCTTCTTCGATTTCTGCAAAAAGGCTTTCCCCGAAATCAGCGACCAGGCGATCAGCCGCATGGTCGCAGGCATGGAAGCGGAGATCTTCCGCCCCGACGAAGAACTGAAACGCCTGGCCCGCCGCGCTGTCGAACTGGGCGTGGACGAGAAATTCCATGACGGGATGGTGATCGAAGATGTGCTGGGCGCGCTCGATCAGCTTGGCGAACAGGGCCAGGAATGGCTGGACGAGCTGGAAGCGAGCCGCAATCCCTGGTTCAACGTCAATGTCGGGGACGGGTTCTATCACTATCACCGGTCATGGAATGACGACCTGTCCATGCCCTTCGCCGCGCTGCCCGGCTATATCGAAAAGATTAAGGTTGGGCAGAATATCGAGCGGCCGACCGAGCAATTGGTGGAAGAGCGCGAACAACTGGTCGCCGATTACCGCGAATTGCTCGACACAGAAGAGGACAAGGCAACCTACGACCAGCTGATCGGCCTCGCCCACCGCGTGTTCCCCTATGTGGAGGGGCACAAGTTCTATTGCGAGCATTGGTACACCAACCTGTTCTTCAACAAGATCCGGGAATTCGGCGCATTGCTGGCCGAGAACGGTTTCTGGGAGAAGGAAGAGGATGTCTTCCATCTCACCCATTACGAGTTGGAAAGCGCGATCGTCGATCTGATGCTCAGCTGGTCCAGCGGCACGCCGCCCATCGGCCCGCAGCGCTGGCCCGCCATCGTGGCCGACCGCCAGGCGGCGATTGCGACATGGACCGAGCATTCCGTTCCCCCCGCATTGGGCGCGGTGCCCGACGTGATCGAGGATCCGGCCATCGTGATGCTGTGGGGCATTACGCGCGAAAGCCTGGATGCCTGGCTATCCGATGGCGAAGGGGACGAAAACGAACTGAAAGGCTTTGCCGCCTGCTCCGGCGTGGTGGAAGGGACTGCCCGCGTGATCAAGTCGGTGGGCGAGATCGACCGCATCGCCACCGGAGACATCCTGGTCTGCCAGGTGACGAACCCGACCTGGTCGCCCCTGTTCCAGAAGATCAGCGCGGCTGTGTCCGACATTGGCGGATCAATGAGCCACATGGCCATCGTGGCGCGCGAATATGGCCTGCCGGCCGTTGTCGGCACGGGCACTGCCACACAGAAGATCAAGGATGGCCAGCGCATCCGGGTCGATGGCGGGCGCGGAACCGTGACGATCCTGGAAGACGAACCCGTGCTGGAGGACGCCTGAGGCATGAGCGGCTCGATCGCCTGGTTCCCCGACGTCGGCATCGCGGACCGTCCCACAGTGGGCGGCAAGGGCGGCAGCCTGGGTGAATTGACCCAGGCAGGTATTGACGTGCCACCCGGCTTCGTCGTCACCACCCATGCCTTCGAACAGTTCCTCTCTGCTCTCGAAGCGCGCGAGCCGGTACGCAGCAAGGTCGAAGCGCTGGAGCAAGGCGACATGGACGCTATCACCGCGCTTTCGCGCGAATTGCGCGCGCGCGTAGAAGAAGAGCCGATGCCTGCCGAGCTCGAACAGGCAATGGCCGATGCCTATGGCGAGCTGTGCAAGGCGGGCGAGCCGGTCGCCGTGCGCAGCTCCGCCACCACCGAAGATGCCGACGATGCGAGCTTTGCCGGGCTGCAGGATACTTTCCTGTGGGTGCTCTCCGCGCAGGACATGATCCACCGCGTGCGCGAATGCTGGGGCAGTCTCTACTCAGTAGAAAGCATCACCTACAGGCTGAAGCACGGCCTGCCCGAAGAAGGCGTGGCAATGGGCGTGGTGGTGCAGCAAATGGTGGATGCGCGCACCGCCGGGGTGATGTTCACCCGCAGCCCGACCAGCGGCGACAAATCGGTGATCACCATTGAGGGCGCATGGGGCCTGGGCTCCGCAGTCGTGTCAGGCGAAGTCACGCCGGACCGCTGGGTGATCGGCAAGATCACGGGCGAGATTTCGGTGCGCGATATCTCCGACAAGCATGCCCAGCAGATCCCCGCGCAAGGCGGCGGGATCGAGGAAGTGGAGCTCCCCGCAGACAAGCGCAGCGCGCCCTGCCTTTCCGATGACGAGCTGCAGGCGCTGCGCGATGTCGGCCGCAAGATAGAGCGGCATTACGGCAAACCGCAGGACATTGAGTGGGCCCTGGACAAGCAGGGTCAGATCCTGCTGCTGCAGAGTCGGCCGGAAACGGTGTGGTCGGCCAAGGATACTGTGCCGGTGAAGAAGCCGGAGGCGGATCCGCTAAAGCATGTGATGACCATCTTCGGGGGCAAGAGATGATCCTTTCGGCCAAGGACATCGCCGAGATCACGCGGCTGCTCGACGAATCCCATTTCTCCCAGCTCAAGCTGGAAATCGGCGACTTCAAGCTGCGGATCAGCAGAGGCGGACCCGGCAGACACTTTGCCTATGACGAGGAGGAAACCGGCGCAGAGACGGTCGACATTGGCCACCCCGCAGATGCGCCGGAGCAGGCATCTGCATCCGGTACCGCCGCGAGCGCTGAGGCCGGTGCCGGAGAAGTCGACGTGCCCGCGCCGCTGCTCGGCAATTTCTATCAAGCCCCCCGCCCCGGCGATCCGCCTTTCGTCCAGCCCGGCGACAAGGTGACGGAAGATACCACGATCGGCATCATCGAGGTCATGAAGCTGATGAACCCGATCCGCGCCGGCGTTTCGGGAACCGTCGTGGCCCTGCTGGCGGAGAATGGTTCCGCTGTGGAGCAGGATCAGCCCCTGATCCGCGTACGGACGGGTGGATAGGCATGGCGACGATCCAGCTGGTCGAGACCTCCCTCAGGGACGGCAATCAGTGCCTGTGGGGCGCGCTCGGCGTCGATACGGCCAAGACGCTGACCATTGCGCCGGTGATGGAGGAATGCGGCTTCAAGGCCATCGACTTCACCACCAGCACGCATATGGGCGTGGCCGTGCGATACAAGCAGGAAGACCCGTGGGAGCGCATTCGCGGCATGGCGCAGGCCTGCCCCGATACCCCGCTGCAATTCCTTTCCACCGGCTTCCGCTTCATCGCTTGGGAAACCGCGAGCCCCGAATTCATGGAGCTGGCTTTCCGCACCTTGGCGACCAACGGCATTCGCCGCTTCGCGCTGGCCGACCCGATGAACGACGCCGCCTCCAATGCAGAGGTTGCGCGCCTGGTGAAGCGCGCCGGCGGAGAGGAGGTTATCGGCGCGCTCGTCTATTCGATCAGCCCGATCCATGACGATGCACATTATGCCGAAGCGGCGCGAGTCATGGCGGCGAGCCCGGATGTCGATGCGCTCTATATAAAGGATCCGGGCGGCTTGCTGACGAGCCGCCGCGCGCGCACACTGATCCCCGCGATCATGGCCGAAATCGGCGAGAAGCCGCTGGAGCTCCATTCCCATTGCACGATCGGGCTGGCCGAGCAGGCCTATCTAGAAGGGGCCGAGCTCGGCGTATCGGCGCTGCAATGTGCGAGCGGCGGTGCGGCCGATGGTACCTCCAATCCGCCGATACAGCGAATGATCGGCAATCTTCGGGCAATGGGCCACGACGTGCAGATTGATGACGAAGCAGTGGCCCGGGTTTGCCGCTATTTCAGCGAACTGGCAGAGGCGGAGGGGCTTCCCACCGGCCATCCCATGGCTTTCGATGCCGCCTATTTCCATCACAACCTTCCCGGGGGAATGGTCGGCACCATGCGCCGCCACCTGGCCGACCAGCGCGTTCCGCATCTCGAAGGCGCGGTGATCGAGGAATTGGGGCGTGTTCGGGAAGAGCTCGGCTGGCCGATCGTGATGACGCCCTTTGCGCAGATGCTGCAAACCCAGGCCGTCATGAACGTCACCGGCAAGGAACGCTACGGCGTCATTCCCGATGAGATCATCCGCTTCGCGCTGGGCAAGTTCGGCCGCCCCAATGCACCGATCGACCCGGAAGTTATCGACCGGATCATGGCCAATCCCCGCACAAAGGAATTGGATGCAGAAACCGGCATGGGCGATCTCGCGTCGCTGAGGAGGCGGATAGGCCCAGACCTTTCTGACGAAGAATTTCTCCTGCGCGCGACCATGCCCGCCAATCTTGTCGACGCGATGCAAGAGGCCGGGCCCGCACCGCGCCACTACAATCCGGAGATTGCGCCTATGATGAACTTGCTGCGCGATGTGCTGAGACGCCAGAATGTCGAGCATATCGAAATAGAAAAGGAAGGCTTCCGGCTCGAGCTGGAAGCATAGGCCATGATCCATCCTCAATTCGACGAGCCCGCCGGCAAGGCGCGCGGCGTGATGTTCGACCTCGACGGAACACTGATCCTCAGCAACCGCGAGCTCGGCGAGTACCGCGTGCTGCCTAGCGCAGTCGAGACACTGACTGAGCTCAAAGCACGCGGGATCCCGTTTCTCGCGCTCACCAATGGCAGTGCCTATCCCGCTGCCCGCCAGGCACCCCGCTTGCGCGCTCTGGGACTTCCCATCGATGACGGCAATCTGTTCACGCCGAACAGTGTCGCTGCCAACATCTTCCGCCAGCGCGGTTTTGACAAAGTCATGGTTCTTGGCACTGAAGGCGTCCGCAGTGCTCTGAAAGAATTGGGCGTTGCAACTTGCCAGCCCGGCGATCCGGGGGCCAAAACGGCACCCGCTATCTACGTGGCTTGGCACCCGGACTGCACGATGGAGGACATCCATGCAGCCGCAGAGGCCGTGCTGAATGGTGGCGCCTTCTTTACCGCCTCGGACGTGCCTTTCTTCGCCACCCAATCCGGCCGTTCCTTCGGGTTCAGCTGTGCCATTTGCGGTGCCATCGCACGAGTGACCGGATTGGAACCCGAAGTCACGGGAAAGCCCTCACTGCAAGCTATGCAATTCATCGCCGACCAGCTCGGGATTGATATGCACGAAGTCATGGTCTTAGGCGACGATCCAAAGGTCGAGACGGAGATGGCCCGCTTGGGAGGCGCCATTGGTGTCGGTGTGACGACTGGGACGACAAGCCTGGACGAATGGGCTCAGGCGGAACAGAGCCGCCGGCCCCACCGGGTCATCGACAATGTTAGAGAGATACTCGATCTAGGCCTGCTGGCTTAAACGCATACCTGCACACATTCCGACATAGCCAAAGGCGGCCACCGCACTGTTCCGTGCATTTCGGCGGTTCGCTTGCCATCAACTTGGCCATAGCATCGCCTTCTTTGAGCTCCTCACAGCATTCGAAAAAGCAAAAGGCCCGGAGGTTTCCCTCCGGGCCCATCGTTTAGGTCAGCCTTCCGGCTGGCCGAACAACCTTAGTTGCCCGAGCCAGGTCCGTAGGTGATTTCCACGCGGCGGTTCTGCAACTCGCGCACACCGTCTGCGGTGGGAACGCGCGGGTTTTCTTCACCGAACGCTTCGCTGGAGATCGCCGTTTCCGGAATTCCCTTGCCGGTGA
>JAUHYZ010000086.1 GCA_030426245.1 Alphaproteobacteria bacterium
GAACGCATCGTAACCGAACAATTCATCGCCTGAATCGAGAAGCTGCGAATTTCCATGCGCAGACTGCTTGCCAAACCCGGCATGCCCCAATATAGGCGCAACCCTGCCTCAAGGGGCTGCTCCCCGATAGCTCAGCGGTAGAGTAGGTGACTGTTAATCACTTGGTCGTTGGTTCGAATCCAACTCGGGGAGCCACTTTTCCAGATATCAGCGATAGATAGCCGCAGGGTTTAGCGCAGCCCCGGTAACTATTCCGGCTTTCTAAAGCGTAGTGCGAACTTGTCGGTCTGCCCGGCCACCGAGGGATCGCGGACACTGACATCGTGCGGATCGTCGGGATTGGAGAGGATATCCAGTTCGGCCTCCAGCACGAAGCCCGCCTCTATCACCCCGTCGACCACAGCCACGGGATCGATTCTGTGCAGCGTGGAAGTCACCGAAAGGCCCATGCCCGGGGCGGAGTGATCTTCCACGAAATAGGTTCCGCCGGGCTTGAGTGCCTTGAATACGGATTGGTTGACGGCGGCAATGTCACCATTGGCCAGATCGTGATAGTTTTCGGTCGTCCAGACGAGATCGACCGGCTCTTCCAGCTCGAAATCGGCGAAGTCGACGACCATTACGGTCACATTGCCGTAAAAGTCGGCGATCTCGTTGATCGCATCGAGCCCGCCCGGCCGCTCGGCCATGAACTGCGGCATCATTGCGTAGATGTGCCCTTCGGGCCCCACCGACACAGCCAGAATACGGGTAAAATATCCTCCACCCGGAGCGATCTCGGCCACCACGTCACCAGGCTCGATCCCGGCAAAGCGCACGATCTCAGCAGGTTTGCGCGCCTGATCGCGCGCCCTGTCAGCTGCAGGCCGCACCGGGTCGGCCACGGCGGCCTCTATCAGACTGTCACCTTCAGCGGCCCAGGCTGGCAAGGCGACACCTGCAAGGGCCAGACTCGTGAACAATGCAATTGCTGACCTGAACATGCTGACAATCTCCCGGCGGCCCGCTCGCTACGGGGGGCTCGTTACGAAGGATTGTACAGCAGAATGCCGCACGGACAAATCACCTGTGCGGCACCCGCCCTTCAGCTAAAGGCCTGATGACGTTGCGCGTGGCCTTCAGGAGATCGCACCGTGGCAATGCTTGTACTTGTTGCCGGACCCGCACGGGCATTGCGCATTGCGGCTGATATTCTGATCCTTGTAGGGATTCTCCGATACCGACCCGCCAGGCCCCACCGCAGCGCGCGGCGAACCGGCCAGTGAACCGAGCACTGCCTCATAGCCGGTCGAACGCCCGCGCATGCCGTCGCCATCGTCCAACCCGGTGAATGGATCGATGTGGCCGGTGAGGAATTCCGGAAGTTCGGGCAGTGGCTCCGGCTTGGGTTCCGCTGAGGGAATTCGCAGCTCGCTGGTCATCAGGATCCGCGTGACATCCTCGCGGATCGTGTCGAGCATCCGCTCGAACAGGCCGAAGGCTTCCTGCTTATATTCGTTGATCGGCTGCTTCTGGGCATAGGCGCGCAGGAACACCACCTGGCGCAAGGCATCCAGCGTCGCCAGATGTTCCTTCCAATGGAAGTCCAGCCGGTCGAGCAGAATGCTCTTTTCGACCTGCCGCCAGATGGATGTATCCGTCGCCGCAATCTTTGCGTCCATCTTCTCGTCGGCCAATGCGACAAGCCGCTGCTCGATCAGCTCTGGCTCGAGCGCGTCTTCCTGCATCCATTCGTCCAGCGGGGCGGGGACGTCCAGCATGTTGTCCACGCGTTCCTTCAGCCACTCGATATTCCACTTTTCGGGATAGGAGCCGGGCGGGCAGGCCTCGTTCACGATCGAATTGATCGCATCGTGCCGCATCTCGAAGACGACATCGTCGACCGTCTCGCTGTCCATGATCTCGGCGCGCTGTTCGTAGACCACCTTGCGCTGGTCATTCATCACATTGTCGTATTCGACGACTTGCTTACGCACGTCGTAATTGCGCGCTTCGACCTTCTTCTGCGCGGTCTCTATGGCCTTGGAAAGCCATTTGGAACCGATTGCCTCCCCATCTGCGAGGTTCGAATTCATCATCCGGGCAAACAGCGTATCCGGCCCGAAGATGCGCAGGAGATCGTCTTCTAGGCAGAGATAGAACCGTGACAGGCCCGGGTCACCCTGACGGCCTGAGCGGCCGCGCAACTGATTGTCGATCCGCCGGCTTTCGTGCCGTTCCGTGCCGAGCACGAAAAGGCCGCCCGCATCCAGAACCTGCTGCTTCTCGGCGGCGATTTCCTGCCTGATCCGTTCAATGGCGGCATCGCGTTCCGCACCCTCGGGCATGTCCTTCAGTTCGTCATCGATCCGGAGTTCCAGATTGCCGCCAAGCTGAATATCGGTACCGCGGCCCGCCATGTTGGTGGCGATCGTCACGGCGCCCAGCCGCCCGGCCTGGCTCACAATATGGGCTTCCATCTCATGGAACCGGGCGTTCAGGACGTTGTGCTTTACGCCTTCCTTCTTCAGGAATTCGGAAAGCAGCTCCGATTTCTCGATCGTGACTGTGCCAACCAGCACCGGCTGACCGATCTTGTTTTTTTCCGCAATCGCCTTGGCAATCGCCTGGAACTTGTCCTGGATGTTCTTGTAGAATTCGTCTTCTTCGTCGATCCGCGCCACCGGGACATTGGTGGGAATCTCAACGACGTTCAGCTTGTAGATGTCGAAGAATTCCGCAGCTTCCGTCGCCGCCGTGCCGGTCATGCCGGCAAGCTTGGGATACATGCGGAAATAGTTCTGGAATGTGATCGAGGCCATCGTCTGGTTCTCAGGCTCGATCTTGACGCCTTCCTTGGCCTCCACTGCCTGGTGCAGCCCGTTCGACCAGCGGCGCCCATCCATCATGCGGCCGGTAAATTCATCGATGATGACGACCTTGTCGTCCTTCACGATGTAATCCGTGTCGCGCTTGAACATCACATTCGCGCGCAATGCCTGATCCAGGTGATGCACGACCTGCGTGTTCTCTACATCGTAGAGATTTTCGGTTTCCAGCAGACCTTCGGCCAGGAGCAGCTTCTCGATCTCTTCCACGCCGTCTTCGGTCATGGAAACGTTCTTGCTCTTCTCGTCCGCGTCGTACCATTCCGCAGGCACCTGCTTCACGATCTTGTCGATGGCCACATAGAGGTCGGACTTGTCTTCGGTAGGGCCTGAAATGATCAGCGGGGTGCGTGCTTCGTCGATCAGGATCGAATCCACCTCGTCGACGATGGCGAAATTGAAGTCACGCTGCACCATCTGGCTGCGTTCATGCTTCATGTTGTCGCGCAGATAGTCGAAGCCGAATTCGTTATTGGTGCCGTAGGTGATGTCGGAGAAATACGCCTCGCGCCGCTGAGCCTCGTTGATATTGGGGACGATCACGCCAACCGACAGATCGAGAAAATTGTAGAGCTGCCCCATCCACTCTGCATCGCGCCGGGCGAGGTAGTCGTTAACGGTAACGACATGGACGCCCTTGCCTTCGATCGCATTGAGATAGACCGCCAGCGTGGCGACCAGCGTCTTGCCCTCACCGGTGCGCATTTCGGCAATCTCGCCGCGGTGCAGGACGATACCGCCCACCATCTGCACATCGAAATGCCGCATGCCCAGCACGCGCCTGGATGCTTCGCGGACGGTCGCGAAGGCTTCGGGCAGGATATCGTCCAGCGTACTTCCGGCTGCCAGCTGCTCGCGGAATTTCTGGGTCTGCGCAGCGAGTTCCCTGTCAGTGAAGGTTTCAAGCTGCTCTTCGATCGCGTTGATCGTTTTCACGATCTTGTCGAGAGACTTGACGTAACGGTCGTTGGACGACCCGAAAATGGCTTTTGCAACACCGCCGAACATGGGCGTTTCCTGTCATTCTGAAATTCTGGATAGAATCGACCGCGCGCGCAGGACGCGGGCGGACGATGGTTCGCAATGATAGAATTGCGCCGCTATTCGCGGGCGCGGTCCACCTTCACATGAACTGTGGGTGCCGCGATCTCTTCCGCCTGGTCCAGGCCTGGATCGGCAAGAGAGGTGATTGCGGAGAGCGAGTTCTCCTGCAGTGCGGGTGCGAAGGATTGCTGCACCTCGCATGCCGGCGTCCGCTCTCCGCTCGCTTCCACCTGGACCCCGTCAAAGCCGGAAATCCGCGCATTTGCAGGCGCTCCGGCTGCGGCAAGGCCAGTCACAATGGCAAGCAGGGTGATAAGCTGACGTAGCAT
>JAUHYZ010000036.1 GCA_030426245.1 Alphaproteobacteria bacterium
CGGCGGTCGATCACCGCGCGCTGATTGGGAATCTTGATTGCGCTCACCTGCTTATCTGTTCCTTACCCCACAGATAGAGCCGAATAAATTTCGTGCAACGCGGGAGGGAAGGATTTCTTGGTGCAGATGCATCGCATTCCCCCAGCGGGGCGCCCGCTCTTTCGCCTCGGCCCGCGCTGTGCCACAAGCGCCGCCTCTGCCGACACGGGCCGCGAATTTCTAAAGGGAACACCACGTGCTGTCACTAATGGCCGCTGCTGCTCAAGACGCTCCGATCTACTGGATCGACCTGGGATTGCGGCCTGGCATCGATCTCGGCTTCTTCACCCTGCGCTATTACTCGCTGGCCTATATTCTGGGCATCGTACTGGCCTATTGGCATGTCTCGCGCATGCTCAAGGCGCCCGGCGCACCGATGGCGCAAAAGCATGCCGACGATCTGTTCTTCTATTGCACGCTGGGCATCATCATCGGCGGCCGCCTGGGCTATGCCACCTTCTACCAGCCCGGCCTGTGGGCCGATCCGGGCAGCCTGCTGAAGCTGTGGGAAGGCGGGATGAGCTTCCATGGCGGCGTGATCGGCGTGCTCTGCGCGATCGCATGGGTCGGCTGGCGCGGCGGGCTCTCCTTCCTGCGCGTGTGCGACTATATCGCGGTCAACGCGCCTTTCGGCATGCTGCTGGGCCGGATCGCGAATTTCATCAATGGCGAGCTGTGGGGCCGCCCGGCGGACGTGCCCTGGGCAATGGTGTTTCCCGGCGCCGGGCCGCTGCCGCGCCACCCGTCACAGCTTTACGAGGCGGCGCTGGAAGGCCTGCTGCTGGTGATCGTGATGCTGTACGCCTTCTGGCGCACGCGCGCCCGCTTCCGCCCCGGCCTGCTGGTCGGGCTGTTCACCTGCGGCATCGCGGCGGGGCGCTTCACGGTCGAATTCTTCCGCGAACCCGATGCCCAGCTGGCCGAATTCGCGATGCAAACCGGCCTCTCCATGGGCCAGTGGCTGACGATTCCGCTGTTCCTGCTGGGCCTAGCCGTGATGGTCCGCGCGCTGATCAAGCCGCCGCTCGCTTCGGGGCTTGGATCGGGCAAGACTGCGTGAGTGAAGGAACGGGCGGCACTCTGAAGGCGCAGTTCCGCCGCCTGATTGCCGCCACCGGGCCGATCGGCGTGATGCATTATATGGGCGAGGCGAATGCCCGCTATTACGCTGCGCGCGATCCGTTGGGCACGGCGGGGGATTTCATCACCGCGCCGGAAATCAGCCAGATGTTCGGCGAGCTGCTGGGCCTGTGGCTGGCGGATATGTGGCACCGTGCAGGCGCGCCCGCCCGTGTCCATTATGTGGAGCTGGGGCCGGGGCGCGGCACGCTGGCCAGCGATGCCTTGCGCGCCGCGGCGAAGGCGGGGCTCAACCCTGAAGTGCAATTCGTCGAAACGTCGGACGCGCTGCGCGAAATCCAGCGCCAGGCCTTTCCCGGCGCGACATGGCACCACGATCTTTCCACCCTGCCAACAGATGCGCCGATCCTGCTGATCGCCAATGAATTCCTGGACGCCTTGCCCATCCGCCAGCTGGTGAAGACCTCCGGCGGCTGGCGGGAGCGGATGGTGGCGCTGGAGGAAGACGGTTTCGTCTGCGCCGCTGGCCAGAAGCCGATGGATGCCGCCATTCCAGAGGCGCGGCGCGATGCGCCGGAAGGTACGATCGTGGAAACCTGCCCCGGCGCTGCCTCCGTCATCCGCGAAGTGGCGGAGCGGCTCGCCGCGCAAGGCGGGGCCGGGCTGATCGTGGATTACGGTTACGCGGCGCCGCAGACGGGATCGACGCTGCAGGCGGTACGGGCGCACAGGAAAGTCGATCCCTTCGCCGATCCGGGCGAAGCGGATCTGACCGCGCATGTCGATTTCGCGGCGATGGCCGATGTGGCGCAGGCGGGCGGTGCGCGCTGGCTGGGCACGGCGCCGCAGGGCGCGTTTCTGCGCGGCTTGGGGATAGAGGCGCGGGCGCAGGCTCTGGCCGCTGCTGCGCCTGCCCAGGCGGCGGAAATCGGCGCGGCGATGGAGCGGCTGGTGGCGCCAGAGCAAATGGGCGAGCTGTTCAAGGTTATGGGCCTCGCGGCGCCCGGCTGGCCCGGCGGTGCGGGCTTCGCAGCCGATGTGGCAGGGCAATCGGGCGAAGGCGAGCCGGGATGAGCGAGACGGTGCTCAACGTCATGCAATATTACGGGGCCGCCGCAGCGACGCTGGCGGCCTTGCTGGTTTCGCTCAATCTCGGGCGGCGCTGGACCGGCTGGGCCTTCGTGATCTTCACCACCTCGTCGATTGCGCTGATCGGGTGGGGCTTCCTCAATGACGAGGGGGAGGGCATCGCGATGCAGAATGTCGTTCTGCTCGTGATCAATATCGTGGGCGTCTACCGCTATCTGATCGCCAGGTCGGTGCGCAGCGACGAATCCTAAAGCTCTTCGGCTTCGATCATCGGCAGTGCCCGCTGCTCCTGCGGCACTTCGCGCGGCGCGGCGCCCTTCACCCAGTCTTCCAGCGCCTGAATGTCGCGCATCCCGATCACGGCATCGCGCTGCGCCAGCAGCAGGGTGAAAGTGTCCCCGCCATTCGCCAGGAAGCTGTTGGTGGTGACACGATAATCGGCCGCCATGTTCAGCGGCCGCCCTTCGAACTCGATCTGCACCACGCGGTCCCCCACGGGGCGGCTATTGTCGAACCAATAGGTGAACCCGGCAGACGGGGTCAGGTGCTGTTCGGGCGCTTCTTCGTCGAAGCCCTGTTCCAGCATGGCCTTTATCTCGGCCCCGGTCATGGTCTGGGTGACCAGCATATTGTCGAAAGGCTGGGTCTTGTAGAGGTCGCCGAATGTCAGCGATCCGTCCTCGGCAGGCTGCAGCGTGGCGCGCACGCCGAAGGGGTTCATGAAGGCGATCTGGGCCCCGGCATCGCGGGTTGCAGCCAGCTGCGCATCGGCGATCAGATTGCCGGCGCTGCCGCCATCCGCCCCCGTCCCTTTGAGCGCGGGGCCGAGGATCGCGCCCACGCGGCGCTCCGCGAATTCCGCGGCTTGCTCCACATACATCTCGACATAGCGCTCGACATCCTCGCGCGGTTCGAATTTCTTGAACAGCGGCGAATTCTCGGCCAGCCCGCGCGATGCCATATAGGGCTCTGACTGGACGATCACGTTGTGCGCCTGCTTTGCGATCACTTCGTCGCTGGCGGCATCGATGGTGAGGGTAATGTCGGTGACCAGCTCGCCATAGACCCCGGCGCTGGTCAGCAGGAAGGGGCGCGAAGGGTCGATCTCGCCATAGTCGCAGACATAGGCCCAATGGGTATGGCCGGAGACGACCACATCCACTTCTGGGTCCAGCCGCGCCAGGATCGGCAGGATATCGCCTGACAGCGCCTCGCAGCCATTGGGGTTGGGAATGCCCGAAGTGCGCCCGCCCTGATGCAGCAGCACCACGATCGCATCCGCGCCCTGCTGTTTGAGCTGCGGGATGGCGCGATTGACCGCTTCGGCCTCGTCGCCGAAAGTCAGCCCTTCGATCCCGCCCGCGGCCACCAGGCTGGGCGTGCCTTGCAGCGTCACGCCGATAAAGCCCACCGTGACTTCGCCCGCGCCGCTGCCGAAGCTCTTGATCCCGGTGGCGGGAAACAGGGTGCTTCCGTCCTCGGTATAGGTGCTGGCCGAAAGGAAGCGGAAATCGGCGCCGGCGAATTGCTCCACCTGGCACGGCTCGCGCGAAGTGAATTGCTCGCAGCCGCCCGATTGCTTGCGCAGCAATTCCTGCCGGCCTGAATCGAATTCGTGATTGCCCACTGCGTTGAAGTCCAGGCCGATGCGGTTCATCACCCCGATGGCCGGTTCGTCAAGAAAGATCGAGGACGCGATTTGCGAAGCGCCGATCAGGTCGCCGGCGGAAACCACCGCATGGTTGGGATATTGGGCGCGCAGGCTGTCCACCGCGCTGGCCAGCCACGCCGCGCCGCCGGCCGGGATGCCCAAGGCATCGTCCTGTTCGTCCGGGTCTTGTCCGGCGGGCACGAATACCGACTGTTTGGGCGGCTCCAGCGCGCCGTGGAAATCGTTGATCGCGATGATCCCCACCGTCACCGGCAGAGATGGCTGCGGGCTTGCTTCAGGCGCCTTCTGCCTGACGGTGAGAATGCCCTGATCATAGCTCGCGGCGCAGCCGCCAAGCGCAAAGGGGAGGAGGAGAGAGAGGAACAGCCGCTTCATGCGGCCTGTTTCCTGCAATTGCCGCGTTTCCGCAAGATGACGCTTTGGCTGCGCCCGGCATTTAGAGCGGTATTCGGTTTGTCGGAAAATCCATGCCGCCGGTCGCGTTGCGCGGAACCGCGCGGCTACGGGCGGATTTTGGCGATGTCGGACGCCTCATAAGATGGAGAAAATCCATGTCACCGAATGAAATTATGATCCTTGCCGGTATCGGCGCGGCGCTGATCGTCGCCATCGGCATCTGGTTCGCCCTGCGCCGCAAGCACAGCGAAACGCTGCGCGAACATTACGGCGATGAATATGACCGCACCGTGGAAGCGCATCCCAGCCGCTCCGATGCGGAGGCCGATCTGGAAGCCCGCGTGAAGCGGGTGAACGAGCTGGAAATTCGCAGTCTCTTCCCCGGCGAGCGTGACCGCTATTTGCGGGAATGGAACGAGCTCAAGGGCGTCTTCGTCGACAGCCCGGCAGAGGCCGTGCTGCATGCCGACCGCCTGGTGACCGAAGTGATGGTGACGCGCGGCTATCCGATGGGCGATTTTCAGCGGCACTATGAAGATCTGACAGCCGATCACGGCGAAATCGCCCAGCATTACCGCGATGCCCATGCCATTTGCGAAAAGCAGACTTCAGGCTCCGCCACTACGGAGGAGCTGCGCCAGGCGCTGCGCCAATACGAGGCGCTCGTCACCACGCTGGTCCGCGAAGGCGAGCACCAAAGCGGAGAGGAAGAGGGCCAAGCGCCCCTTTCTAGCGGAAGCACGCCGGAACGGCCGCTGACCGTCTAGACGGACGAAACGCCGGCTTCCTGTTCCCGCACCACGTTCCATGCGGCCAGGAACAGCCCGGCGACAAGCGGGCCGAGCACGATGCCGGAAAGGCCCAGGGTGGCGATCCCGCCCAGCGTTGTCACCAGGATCATCCAGTCGGGAATGCCGGTTTCCCGCCCCACCAGCAGCGGGCGCAGCAGATTGTCGGCCATGCCGATCACGGCGACCCCGGAAACGACCACGAGCACGCCCTGCCAGATCGCGCCGGTGGCCAGCAGATAGACCGCCACCGGCACCCAGATCAGGGCCGGGCCCAGCGCGGGCAGCAGCGAAGCGATCGCCATCAGCACGCCGAAGAGAACCACCGAAGGCATGCCGGCAATCCAGAAGGTGATCGAACCCAGCGCGCCCTGCACCAGCCCGACCACGACCGAGCCCTTGATCGTGGCGCGCACGATGGTCAGGAACCTTTCGGCCAGGC
This sequence comes from Alphaproteobacteria bacterium, assembly GCA_030426245.1. Classification (GTDB taxonomy): domain Bacteria; phylum Pseudomonadota; class Alphaproteobacteria; order Sphingomonadales; family Sphingomonadaceae; genus Andeanibacterium. Next base: position 5,507 of record JAUHYZ010000036.1, read on the forward strand.
GGCCGGCAATTTCGCGGTCCAGCGGCAGCGCGGCGATCAGCGCGGGGCCGATCCGGGCGCCGTCGCGCAGCAGGAAATAGGTAACATACAGGCCCACGCCGAAAGCCAGCACGAAGCCGAAGGCGCTCCCGCCGACCTGGACGGCCTGCTGTGCGATCAGCCCCAGGCTCTCGCTGGCGAACTCCTGCGCGCGCTGTTGCAGATCCTCCAGATTACCCCAACCGGAACTGTCCAGCGATGCGCGCAGGGTTTCGGGCAGCAGGCCCGTGATCTGATCGAACCAGCTGGCGACGTCGATCCGGCCTTCGCGAAAGGCCAGGAACACATTCGCCGCCTCTTCCACCACCATGCTTGCGATGATGAAGGACGGCAGGACGACGGCAAATGTAATGACCAGCAATGTCGCCACTGCGGCGCTGTTCTCCCTGCCCGGCTGCCGGGTAAGGAACCAGCGATAGAGCGGCTGGAACATGATGGCCGCCAGGGCCGACCACAGCAGCGGATTGGCGAAGGGCCAGACGATGAACAGCAGCGCGGCAGAGACCAGCACCAGGAACAGCAGGAACCCGCCGCGTTCAAGCCCGCTCTCGCCGCCCCCCACGGTCACTATCTACCTAGGGCCACTATCTAGATGTCCAGATTGGCGACGTTGAGCGCATTCTGCTGGATGAAGTCGCGGCGCGGTTCCACCACGTCGCCCATCAGGCGGGTGAAGATTTCGTCCGTCACGTCGGCATCTTCCACCTTCACCTGCAGGAATTCGCGGTTCTCCGGATCCAGCGTGGTTTCCCAAAGCTGTTCCGCATTCATCTCGCCCAGCCCCTTGTAACGCTGCACGGACAGGCCCTTGCGCCCGGCGGCCAGCACGGCCTCCACCAGCTGGGTGGGGCGCATGATGGCGTTCTCCGCGTCGATGACGGGCGCATCATCCTCACCCTCTTCGCTCTCGCTGTCGGCATCGGCCGCGGTGCCCCGGACGAGCCGTGAAGGCGATGAATAAAGCTCCGCCTGCTGGGAAGCCAGGCTGTGAAGCTTGCGTGCTTCGGCGCTGGTGAGGAAGTTTTCCTCCACTTCGTAGACGTCGGTCACGCCGCGCCATGTGCGCGAAACGATGATGGATCCGTCATCGCGCTGGCTGGCGTTCCATTCGGCTTCGGGATCGCTTACGCCCAGCTGTCCGGCGGCCTTTTCCAGCGCGGCGCCCATGCCTGCACGATCGTTTTGCAGCGCCGGGTCGAGCGCCCCGGCGATCGCCAGCGCTTCCACCGTCAGCCAGTTATATTTGCGCGGCACGAAAGCCAGCGTGTTCTTCAGGCGCAAGGCATGCTCCACCAAGGCCTCCAGCTCGGTTCCGCCGCGCGCGCCGCCTGCGGTTTCCAGCACGCGGTTCTGCAGCCCGGTCTGAACCAGATAGCGGTCCAGCGCGGGCTGATCCTTCAGATAGACTTCGCTGCGCCCCTTGCTGACCTTGAACAAAGGCGGCTGAGCGATGAACAAATGCCCGGCCTTGATGATATCCGGCATCTGCCGGTGGAAGAAGGTCAGCAGCAGGGTGCGGATATGCGCGCCGTCCACGTCGGCGTCGGTCATGATCACGATCTTGTGGTAGCGCAGCTTTTCCAGATTGAATTCGTCGCGCAGCCCCGTGCCCATTGCCTGGATGAGCGTGCCGACTTCCTTGGAGGAAATGATCCGGTCGAAGCGCGCACGTTCCACATTCAGGATCTTGCCGCGCAGGGGCAGGATCGCCTGATACTGGCTGTCGCGCCCGCTCTTGGCCGAACCGCCGGCGGAATCGCCCTCGACCAGGAACAGCTCGCATTTGGATGCGTCGCGCTCGCGGCAGTCGGAAAGCTTGCCGGGGAGAGAGGCGATGTCCATCGCGCCCTTGCGGCGGGTCAGTTCGCGCGCCTTGCGGGCGGCTTCACGCGCGGCGGCGGCATCCACGATCTTCTGGATGATGGTTTTCGCATCGGCCGGGTTTTCTTCCAGCCACTCGGTCATCTTTTCGCCCATCAGGCTTTCCAGCGGCTGGCGGACTTCGGAAGAAACCAGCTTGTCCTTCGTCTGGCTGGAGAATTTCGGATCGGGCAGCTTGACCGAAACGATCGCGGTCAGCCCTTCGCGCATATCCTCGCCCGAAAGCGAAACCTTGTCCTTCTTGATCAGGCCGGATGCGGCGGCGTAATTGTTGAGCGTGCGGGTCAGCGCGGCACGGAAAGCGGCCAGATGCGTGCCGCCGTCGCGCTGCGGGATGTTGTTGGTGAAGCACAGCACGTTTTCGTAATAGGAATCGTTCCATTCCAGCGCGACGTCGATGCCGATGCCGTCGCGGTCGGCCGAAATGGCGATCGGATCGGCAATCAGCGCCTGCTTGTTGCGGTCCAGCCAATTGACGAAGGCGCCGATGCCGCCTTCATAGAACAGGTCGTGCTCCGCGATCTCTTCATGGCGCCGGTCGCGCAGCAGGATGCGCACGCCCGAATTGAGGAAGGCGAGCTCGCGGTAGCGGTGCTCCAGCTTGTCGAAATCGAATTCGGTGACGTTCTTGAAGGTTTCGGAACTGGCCATGAAGGTCACGCGCGTGCCCTTCTTCAGCCCGTTGCGGTCGCCATTGCTGTCGACCGGCGGGGCATCGCCCCTCACTTCCAGCGGAGACACGGCATCGCCATGCTCGAAACGCATCCAGTGTTCCTTGCCGTCGCGCCACACTGTCAGCTCGAGCCATTCGGACAGCGCATTGACGACCGACACGCCCACGCCGTGCAAGCCGCCGGAAACCTTGTAGGCATTGTCGTCGGACGTGTTCTCGAACTTCCCGCCCGCATGGAGCTGGGTCATGATCACTTCGGCAGCGGAGACGCCTTCTTCCTTGTGAATGTCGGTGGGGATGCCGCGGCCATTATCCTCCACGGATACCGAGCCATCGGCATTCAGCTCGATCAGCACCAGATCGCAATGGCCGGCCAGCGCCTCGTCGATGGCGTTGTCGGACACTTCGAACACCATGTGGTGCAGGCCCGAACCATCGTCGGTATCGCCGATATACATGCCGGGGCGTTTTCGCACCGCGTCCAGCCCTTTCAGGACCTTGATGCTGTCTGCGCCGTAGTCGGGCGAATTGCCCGTATTTTCAGGTGTCTCTGCCATGCCCATCATATAGGGATTGCGGCGGCGATTAGAAAGCTTTTGAGCGCAAGTTCCACAGGCTTTTGGCGTCCCGGCGCAAAGCGATTAAGGGATCGGCGATGCTAGTGACGCTGCTTGTGGTTCTGACCGTTTCCGCCTCGCTCCTGCTGGGGGCGGCCTGGGGGATTTTCGGCACTCTGCACAAGCGCAAGGAAGGCTTTCTGATCGCGCTGGCGGGCGGGGCGCTGCTGCTTTCGGTGGTCAGCGAACTGATCGAACCGGCGATCCGGGAAAGCTCCGTCTATATGGCGATGGCAGGCGTTCTGGCGGGCGCGGCGGTGTTTGCCGCAGTCGATTACTGGATCGACGAGAAATGGGGGCCGGAATCGGGCGGCGGGCTATTGGCGGCGATCACGCTGGACGGCGTGCCGGAAAATCTCGCGCTGGGTGTCGCGCTGATCGGCGCAAAGCCGCTGGAGGTGGCGGCGCTGGCAGGGTCGATCTTCCTGTCCAACCTGCCCGAGGCGGCAGGTGGAGCGCGCCAGATGGCCCAGGGCGAGCGTTCCAAATGGCGGATCATGGGGCTGTGGGCGGCCACGGCGGCGTTGCTGTCCGCGGCGGCCCTGGCAGGCAATCTGCTGCTGGAATCGGCCAGTCCGCATCTGCTGGCCTTCATCCGCTGCTTCGCCGCGGGGGCAGTGGTCGCCAGCCTGGCGACCGAGGTGTTTCCCCAGGCCTACCGGGAGGACCGGCACTGGACGGGGATCGCCACGGCGATGGGCGTCGTGCTGGCATTCCTGCTGAGCGAGTTGGCCAGGGGCTGATTTGCCCAGGACTGAATAGCTCAGGACCGAATTGGCCCTGATTGATTTACGGGGCGCCCAACGCAAAACGGCCGCCCATCGGGCGGCCGCGCATTCTTGCCAGTATGCGATTTTCCGGGGCTCAGAGAGTCCAGATCATCGGGGTTGCCATCGGCACGCTCGCCGCGGCCCGCACATACATATCGAGAATCTTTTTCACAAACACGATCATGGTGTCCTCCTTGTTCAAAGCGGTCACCTTCTCGGTCATCCACCTCTTTGCTTATCTTGCCTGCCATATGATTTCAGCGGGCATTTGCTGCAAGTGCGAAAACTTCGTGTGCGGTTGCGAAAAACTCAACGCTAAGTTTCAGCGCTCGGTAATAAAAATGCGTGTCCTAGAAATTTCAAGCAGAGCGTTCGTAAGGATCAATGGCCTTCTACACTCAATCTTTCGGCGATCAGACGATCGCGGAGCTCAGCAGCAGGCCGCTGGTCGAAGCGGCAGCCAGAAATACCAGAACGTGGCTCGTAACAGTGCGCATTATTTTTCTCCTTATTTTTAAACACTTCCTGCGGCCATCCGGCCCCAGAAGTTCCACGAGGCCCAAATGGTCTTCGTCTCAACATGCTGCAAGTGCGAAAAATTTGACCTGTGTTGCGTATTTTGCAACCGGCTGTGATTGTTGGTAACGCAAGGCGATCTGTGCCGATCCATGGGCGCTATCTGGACAGGCGATGCAAAGCGCGCCTAACGCAGCCGCATGGACGCAGCGCACCTTCCCGATTCCATCCTCATCGTCGATTTCGGCAGCCAGGTTACCCAGCTGATTGCACGCCGCGTGCGCGAAGCCGGGGTCTATTCAGAGATCGCGCCTTTCAGCATGGCCGAAGAAGCGTTTCACCGGTTGAAGCCCAAGGGCATTATCCTGTCCGGTTCCCCGGCCGGCGTGCCCGAAGAAGGGTCCCCGCGCGCACCGCAAATGCTGTTCGAAGCCGGTATCCCGATCCTGGGCATCTGTTACGGCCAGCAGGTGATGAGCCACCAGCTCGGCGGCGAAGTGCGCCCGGGGCACGAGACGGGCGATGGCGGCGAATTCGGCCGCGCCTTCCTCACCGTGACCAAGGAATGCGTCTTGTTCGACGGCTTGTGGCAGGTCGGCGAACGCCATCAGGTGTGGATGAGCCATGGCGACAAGGTCACGCGCTTCGCCCCCGGTTTCGAAATCGTCGCGGTTTCCGACGGCGCACCCTTTGCGGTGATCGCGGATGAGGAGCGCAAGTTCTACGGCACGCAGTTCCACCCCGAAGTGGTTCACACGCCCGATGGCGCCCGGCTGATCGCCAATTTCGTGCGCCATGTCTGCGGGCTTGCGGGCGATTGGACGATGGCCGAATTCCGCAAGACCAAGATCGGCGAAATCCGCGCTCAGGTGGGTGACGGCAAGGTGATCTGCGGCCTTTCGGGCGGGGTCGATTCCGCCGTGGCCGCAGTGCTGATCCATGAAGCGATCGGGGAGCAGCTGACCTGCGTCTTCGTCGATCACGGGCTGATGCGGCTCAATGAAGCGGAGCAGGTCGTTTCGCTGTTCCGCGACCATTACAATATTCCGCTGGTCCATGTGGACGCGGAAGACATGTTTCTTGAAGGGCTGGCAGGCGTCACCGATCCGGAAAAGAAGCGCAAATTTATCGGCGGTGCGTTCATCGACCTGTTCGAAGCGGAAGCGAACAAGATCGGCGGCGCGGACTTCCTGGCCCAGGGCACGCTCTATCCCGACGTGATCGAAAGCGTCTCCTTCACCGGCGGGCCTTCGGTGACGATCAAGAGCCATCACAATGTCGGCGGCCTGCCGGAGCGGATGAATATGGCGCTGGTCGAACCGCTGCGCGAATTGTTCAAGGACGAGGTGCGCGAACTGGGGCGCGAACTCGGCCTGCCGGAAATCTTCGTCGGCCGTCATCCCTTCCCGGGGCCGGGCCTGGCCATCCGCATTCCGGGCGAAGTGACCAAGGAACGCTGCGACATCCTGCGCAAGGCCGATGCGATCTATCTGGACGAGATCCGCAAGGCCGGGCTCTATGACGCGATCTGGCAGGCCTTCGCCGTCCTCTTGCCGGTGCGCACAGTGGGCGTGATGGGCGATTCACGCACTTACGATTCCGTTTGCGCCCTGCGCGCCGTGACCAGCACGGACGGCATGACGGCGGATATCTATCCCTTCGATGCGGGGTTCCTCTCGGGCACGGCCACCCGCATCATCAATGAAGTGCAGGGGATCAACCGCGTGGTCTACGACTATACGTCGAAACCGCCGGGAACCATCGAGTGGGAATGACGGTTTAGATTGCCGTAACACACGCGCCGGATGCGGGCATTGCGCCCGCCCGATTTCCCCGCCGACGGGTCAATTTTCTGTAGCATTGCTGCCGATTGGCGAAGGTCTGTGTCTCATAATGATGCAGGTCATTGTAATTCGTATGGAATTACTGCTCTGCTCGTCGAATAATAGTTGAGAGAGGTCGCCGAACAACTATGCAAAAAAGCGGTCGCAATAATGCCGGAGGGCTGGCGCAGCTAGGGTACTGTAATGCCTAGCCGCCGTATAACACGTATGATCGAAAAGACAGCGAAATTGATTACTCCGCCAATAATGTGGCGGGGCGGAACCAAAATCTATTCGATGATGCACAATCCGTCGTCGAATTTGTTCAAGGGCGACTTTTCACTCTATAAATCTGTTCTCAGCGAGACGAAGATTTACGGTGAATATGGCTGCGGTGCTTCTACCGAATGGGTTCTGGCCAATACAGACGCCACCGTCTTCGCTGTCGATGCTTCCCGCGAATGGATCGATTCCGTCAAAGGCGGCATAGCGGAAGGCGAAGCCCGCAAATTGCAGATCCATCATGTCGATCTGGGCGAACTCGGCGAATGGGGCCGCCCGGTAAGCTATGCCCGGCGCGACAATTTCGCGCATTATACGGACTGGCTTTGGCAGCAGGAAGTCAAGCCCGATACCGTGCTGGTAGACGGGCGGTTCCGCGTCTGCTCATTCCTCACTGCGCTGAAGAATGCCGATCCCGGGACGAAGATCATTTTCGACGACTACGTGAACCGTTCCTATTATCACGTGGTCGAGGAATTCGTGCCCCGGCAAGAGGTCTGCGGCCGGCAATGCCTGTTCATCGTGCCGCCGCGCGAGCAAATCGACCACGCCCGGCTGGACGCCGAAATCGAGAGTTTCCGCCACGTGATGGACTGATCGGGCTGGATCGATCGGACCGGGCTGCCGGCGGCCTGACGCCTAAGCTGATCCTATCCGCCTTACCAGGCGTTCCCGGCCTTAATCGCCCTGACTTCCGCGGGCGAGCTCTTGCGGCCCAGGGCCTCGTTGCGGTGGGGAAACCGGCCGAAACGGGCGACCATGTCATGATGCGCAAGCGCAAAGCGGCGCGTGAAGCTGTCGCCCAGCGCGGTGAAATAGGCCAGCGAATGGATCTGGTCGGCCTTATGCTCGCTGTGCATCAGCGGCATGGCCAGAAACTGTTTCTCCGCCCGTGCCAGCCCGCTGTCCCAGCCGCGCGCCAGGAATTCGCGGCAAATCGTCCGCGCCAGCGGATCGAATGCGAAGGCTCGCGGGGTGTCGCGATAGAGGTTGCGCGGCACCTGGTCGAACAGCAGCACGGCTGCGCGCGCGGTCAGCGGGTCTTTCAGAAAGTCGTCGGCCGGGCGCGGCCACAGGCAAAGCAGATCCGGTTCGAAGCGGGCCTTCAGCGCCGCATCGACATGCGGCCCGCCTCGAAACCAGTCATTCGGCGAAAGCTTGTGAAACCAGAAGTGGAGCAATTCGGCCGCCCAGCGGCGCGTTGGAGCGGCCATATGCAGATTTAGCCTTCGTCTCTGGTGTAGGGCACGAAATCGTCAAGGAAGACCACGCCGGTCCTGAAACCGGTGCTCTGGTCGATCGTGTACATGATGTCATTCGTGCAAAGCTGGCTGCCGATGGTCCGCTTGATCACCAGCACGTCCCACGGGCTGAGATCGCGCGGGTTGGATGGCCTGGCGACATAGACCGTCTTGCCGCCATCATAGACGACGGCGGTATGATCGATCACTTCCAGATCGTCACGGCCCATGGTCGTAATGCACTTCACAGGCTCACCGGCGGTGCGGCCTTCCAGCATTTTCGCCAGACGGGCTTCGCCTTTTTCGGCGCGGGTTTCCGCGCTTGCGACAGTGCCGGTAGCAGCAAGGGCAGACAGTGTAAGTGCAGCGATTATCTTACGCATAGGGTTTCTCCCAATTGAATGGGAAGGTTACTAAGCTTCTTATCCTGAACACATGCTGACGGCATGACGTTCTCTGCGCAAGACGAAGTCATCCCGTACCGCCAACAGTAATTCCGTCGATCAGCAAAGTCGGCTGACCAACACCGGCAGGCACGCCCTGGCCGGCCTTGCCGCACATGCCGATGCCGGGATCGAGCTCCAGATCGTTGCCGATGCCCTTCACCCGGGTCAGCACGCTGGGCCCGTCGCCGATCAGCGTGGCGCCCTTGATCGGCGGGCCGAGCTTGCCGTTCTCCACCTTGTATGCCTCGGTGCAGGAAAAGACGAACTTGCCCGATACGATGTCGACCTGACCGCCGCCGAAGCTCTTGGCGAAGATGCCGTTCTTGACCTGGCCCAGCAATGCTTCGGGATCGTCTTCGCCCGCGCGCATGAACGTATTGGTCATGCGCGGCATGGGGGGATGGGCATAGCTTTCGCGGCGGCCATTGCCGGTGGGCTCCATCCCCATCAGGCGGGCATTCAGCCGGTCTTGCATATAGCCCTTGAGGATCCCGTCCTCGATCAGCACGGTCTCGCTGGTGGGCGTGCCTTCGTCGTCGATCGACAGCGATCCGCGCCGGTCGTTGATCGAACCGTCATCCACCACGGTCACGCCCGGGGCCGCCACGCGTTCGCCGATGCGCCCGGAAAAGGCGCTGGTGCCCTTGCGGTTGAAATCGCCTTCCAGCCCGTGCCCCACGGCCTCATGCAGCAGCACGCCCGGCCAACCGGGGCCCAGCAGCACGGTCATTTCGCCTGCAGGCGCGGCCACGCTTTCCAGATTGGTCAGCGCCTGCGCCAAAGCCTGGTCGATCACGCCGTCCCAGGTTTCCTGCTGCAGCAGCTGATCGTAGAGATAGCGCCCGCCCATGCCGTAAACGCCGGTTTCGCGGCGGTCGCCTTCCTCCGCCGTGATCTGGACATTGAGCCGCACCAACGGGCGGATATCGGTGGCCATGAAGCCGTCCGCGCGAACGATATCGACTACGGACCAGCTGCCGGCCAGGCTCGCGGTGACCTGCGCAACGCGCGGATCGCGCGCACGGGCCGCGGCATCGATCGCCTCGAGCAATTCGACCTTTTTCGAAAACGGCACCAGGTCCAGCGGGCTGGCATCGGTGTAGAGATGGCGGTTGCTCTTGCGCGGCGGCGCGGCATGCGCGCCCTTGGCCGGATCGAGCAGCTGCAGCGTTTCGCCGGCGCGGGCAATGGCGGCCGCGCTGATCTCGTTGGCATGGGCAAAGCCGGTCATCTCGCCGGAAACGCCGCGCAGGCCGAAGCCGGAATCGCGCGAATAGTCGGCGGTTTTCAGCCGCCCGTCATCGAAGGCAAAGCTCTCCGTGGCGCTGAATTGCAGATAGAGCTCGCCATCGTCGCAGGTTTTCAGGGTCTCGGCGGCAAGGGCCTGGGCTTCTTCGGGCGAGAGCTTGCCCTCGCCGTAAAGCAGGGCGCGCGGATCTGTCAGTGTCATGCAGGCCAATATAGGGGCTATGACGCATCACGCCAGAACGCATTGCCGAAGCGAGCAATCGGCGGGGCGGCGTGGCTGTGAGAGCGGACAGTCCGCTTCCCCCCCCTTGTTGCCGCCTCGAAAAACCCGCGCCATACAGCGATCTCACCGCGCGTGAGCTTTCCAGAGGACGCCTATGGACCCGTTGGTATCGACCGAATGGCTCGCCAGCCAGCTTGGCGCGGATGATCTCGTTGTGCTCGATGCCACGAAATATCGGACCACGTCAGACCGAGATCCGCTGGCCGAGTACCGGGCCGGGCATATTCCGGGTGCGCATTTCTTCGATCACAACAGGGTGACGGACACGGCCAGCCCCGTCCCCACGGCCTTGCCGCGCGCGGAGCAATTTGCCGACTATGCAAGCTCGCTTGGAATCGGCGGCGATACGCGCGTGGTCATTTATGACGATAGCGCCAGCATGACTGCGGCCCGCGCATGGTTCATGTTCCATATGTACGGTGCGGAGCAGGCCGCGCTGCTGGACGGAGGCCTTGGCAAGTGGAAGGCCGAGGGGCGCCCGCTGGAATCGAGCATTCCCGTTCCCAGACCCGCGACATTCCAGCCTCGGCCCAAACAGGGGATCGTCCGCTTCAAGCAGGACATGCTCGCCAATATCGCCAGCGCGGCAGAGCAGGTGATCGATACGCGCGTGGAAGAAGACTTCACCGGCGCGGTGCAGGGCGATCCGGCGGCACCTTCGGGCCATATTCCCGGCTCTAGAAATCTGCCCTATCCCGAATTCTTCAATCCGGATGGCACTTTCAAGAGCGAAGAGGAACTGCGTGCTGCCATCGGCGCGGCAGGCCTGGACTGGTCAAGCCCCCTGATCGTGACCTGCGGCGCGGGTGTGTCGTCCGCCATCCTGGACTTCACCCTGCACCGCCTGGGCAAGCACGACGTCGCCCTTTACGATGGAAGCTGGAACGAGTGGGGCTTGGATCCCGATACGCCAAAAGCCACCGGCGCAGGCGGCTGACGCCAGGCGTCCAACCACCCGGTTTTTAAAAATCCATTTTTCTGCATGCGCGCCATCTGCCGTTTCCTTGGGGCGACGGGCGTTGGAAAGAGTGCGTCCACATCCTTCGACAGGCTCAGGACGAACGGATGTGGAGTAATTGGCAACGTCCGATTTCCACCGAAAGCGGACATTGAAGAATTGGAAACCGCAATTGGCTATGCGGAATCTGCCATGCATGAAATGCGCAACTTTTTGGTCATTGCGACACGCCATCTCAATCAGCCTGTCCGCAGCAAGCTATCGCTCGAACCGCGGGCGGGGGAACCGGTAGGGCCGCGCAGGTCACGCTCGGCAAGCACATTCACGATGTTCGACAACTTGCTTTGGGGCGCCGACTATTTTCGTGGCGAGCTACCGCTCGAAAGTGACCTCCTGGAACGACATGTTCGCGATGCTTCGTGGGGTACTTGCGGGCCGATTAGCTACGACGACATTGCTCATGTTTTGATTCCGCGTTTCTTCACACAAGAATATCGCGGGCAAATTCAGAGTGACGATCGAGACAAGCCAATCCCGACTTGGAATCAATGGGAACACGAGCAGGATATTGGCGGGCTTTCCAAGCTGCTCGACCAAGCGACCATAGGGCACAACCTCACCAAAGAAGTGCTCGAAATAAAGCGATTCTGAGCTGCAGGGAACTCAGCCTTGGCAGTGAATGCAGGCGTCCGCTTCCCACCCAAACCGGCCACTCAGGCGCGATTGCGGAAACGCATCATGACTTGCCGGTAGCGCGCGGGCTTAGAGCTCAGGTTTCCGGGCTGGCGCCTTCGGAAATGTCGGGCAGCTGGGATTGGTCCGCGCCTTCGGCCGGGCCGCCCTTCAGGATGAAGCGCCGGTCGCAATAGCCGCAATCGACATAGCCATGCTCGTCGATTTCGAGATAGACGCGCGGATGGCCGAGCGCGGAAGAGCGATAGTCCGCGCCGCCGCGAATGCCGCCTGAACCGTCGCAGCTGACGCGCGTGGTTTCGACCAGAGTGGTTTCGGGTGGTGGAATCATGCTGCGCTGCAACTACCGCCACCGGCGCGGTTCTGCAACACAGATTGCATGCCTGGCCGTTATAGTGCTGAACGCATCGCCCTCTTTACCTCGCGCCGCTGGTGGCCCAATGGATGCCAGCTATGAGCGAGAGTGATGCAGCAATCTCGATCCGGGACGTGGTCAAGCGCTATGCCCCCACCGGATCGGAAGACGGTGACGGCAAGCTGGCGTTGGACGGCGTGAGCCTGGATGTCCCCCAGGGCGGAATATTCGGCCTGCTGGGGCCCAATGGCGCGGGCAAGTCCACGCTGATCAACATCATTGCCGGAATGGTGGTGAAGACGTCGGGCCAGGTGAGCGTCTGGGGCCACGATATCGATGCCGATATGCGCAACGCCAAGGCCTCGATCGGCATCGTGCCGCAGGAGATCGTGTTCGATCCGTTCTTTACGCCGTTCGAAGTGCTGGAGAACCAGGGGGGCATGTGGGGCGTCGCCAAGGCGTTCAGGCGTTCCGAAGAGCTGCTGAAGGCGGTCCATCTGGAAGACAAGCGCAACGCCTATGCGCGGACATTGTCCGGCGGCATGAAGCGGCGGCTGATGGTGGCCAAGGCGATGGTGCATTCGCCGCCGATCCTGGTGCTGGACGAGCCGACCGCGGGCGTCGACGTGGAGCTGCGCCGCCTGCTGTGGGAACTGGTGTGCGAGCTCAACGACAGCGGGGTGACGGTGGTGCTGACCACGCATTACCTCGAAGAGGCGGAGCAATTGTGCGACCGGATCGCGATCATCAATCACGGCCGGCTGATCACCAACAAGCCCACGCGCGAACTGGTTTCGATGATGAGCGAGAAGATCGTCGCCTTCACGCTCGACCGCGATATCGAGCAGCTGCCGACGCATCCCGCCTTCACCAAGACGGCCAAGACCGGCGATCGCACGATCGAGATCACTTTCGATACGGAAAAGGTGAATACCGGCGAAGTGCTGGCCCTGGTGCAGGGGCAGGGCTTCGGAATCGAGGATGTGACGACGCGCGAAGCCGATCTTGAGGATGTGTTCGTCCATCTGACCAGCGCGAAAGAGGCGGCGTGAACATACGGGCGGACCACGATGTCCTCGTCATCGGGTCCGGCGCCGCCGGGCTGACGGCGGCATTGACGCTGGCCGCCGAATGCAAGGTGATCGTGCTCGCCAAGGGCAAGCTCACATCGGGCTCCACCGCATGGGCGCAAGGCGGAATCGCCGCCGTGCTGGATGCGGGCGACACGTTCGAGGAACATATCCGCGACACGATGGTGGCGGGCGCCGGGCTCAACCGCCTGGAAACGGTCGAATTCGTGATCGAACGCGCACCGCAGGCGATCGCCCGGCTGGTGGAACTGGGCGTGCCCTTCAACACCGAAGGGCCGGACCTGCACCTGACGCGCGAAGGCGGGCATTCGCATCGCCGCATCGTCCATGTGGCCGACGCGACCGGCTGGGCGGTGCAGACCGCGCTGCTCAAGGCGGCGGAGGAACATCCCAATATCACCCTGCTGCCCAATCGCAGCTGTATCGATCTGATCACCGGCAAGCATGAACAACGCTATTCGGGCTCGGGCCGGGTATGGGGCGCCTATGCGCTCAATGAAGAAACCGGCCGGGTAGAGGCGCATCTCGCCCGGGCGACGATCATGGCTTCCGGCGGGGCGGGGCGCGTCTATCAGTTCTCCACCGCGCCGCGCGGCGCCACGGGGGACGGGATCGCCATGGCCTGGCGCGCGGGGGCACGCGTCTCCAACATGGAGATGATGCAGTTCCACCCGACCTGCCTTTACAATCTGGAGGTCAAGAACTTCCTGATCACGGAGGCGGTGCGCGGCGAAGGCGGCCGGTTGATCAATCCGCGTACCGGCACGCGCTTCATGGAATATTACGATGCCAAGCGGATGGAGCTGGCCCCGCGCGATGTCGTCGCCCGCGCGATCGACGCGGAAATCAAGCGCTTCGGGCTCGATTTCGTGCATCTCGATATCAGCCACATGCCCCCCGAATTCGTGCGGGAGCATTTCCCGACGATCCATGAAAAGCTGCTGACGCTGGGTATCGACATGACCAGGGAGCCGATTCCGGTGGTGCCGGCACAGCATTACACATGCGGCGGCATCCTGATCGATCTGGCGGGGCGGACCGACCTGCCGGGCCTCTATGCGGCGGGCGAATGCTCCGAAAGCGGGTTGCACGGCGCCAACCGCCTGGCTTCCAATTCGCTGCTGGAATGTTTCGTGTTCGGCGCGGCGGCCGCGGAAGACATTCTGGCGAACTGGGACGATTTCGATGCCCCGCCGGCGATCCGCCCGTGGGACGAAAGCCGGGTGACCGATTCCGACGAAGAAGTGATTATCAAGCAGAACTGGACCGAGATCCGCCGCTTCATGTGGAACTATGTCGGGATCGTGCGCACCACCAAGCGGCTGGAACGTGCACAGCACCGCATCAAGCTGCTGACCGACGAGGTGGAGGACTATTACGGCCATTTCCGCGTCACGACCGACCTGATCGAGCTCAGGAACCTGCTGCAATGCGCCGGGCTGATCGTGAAATCGGCGCTGAAACGGCATGAAAGCCGCGGGCTGCATTTCACGCTCGACTATCCGCAGACCGAGGCTGAGGGGCAGGACACGGTGCTGGTACCGTGAGCGAGCAATGTTGAACGCCGCCGCTCGCAGCAGTGCCATGCGCCATAACGATGGCCGAAATGGCGGGCGGGTAATTCGGGAAAACGAATACGGCATCGAGGCCGAAGGCGCCTTGCCGCTCTCTCCCGCGAACGTCATGATACTGCCTATCCGGCCGGAGGCACGGCTGCCTGCATTGGAGGATTGAGATGGACGAGAAGCGCACCGATCTTGGCGAAAAGAGCGATCTGGCCGCAATCTGCGAACTGATGGATGTGTCCGGCCTCAAGCTGGTCGATGTCGGCTGCGGCCCGGCCACGGTGTCGCGCGAATTGGCCGGCATGGGCGCCACGGTGCTGGGCGTCGAACCCGATCCGATCCAGGCGGAAAAGAACCGCCAGATGGAGCCGGTGGAGGGCTTCACCTTCACCGAAGGCGGCGCCGAGAAACTGCCGCTGGAAAGCGGCTCGGTCGACGGCGTGTTCTTCTTCCGCTCGCTGCATCACGTGCCGGTCGAGCATATCGACGATGCCCTGGCCGAAGCGGCGCGGGTGCTGAAGCCGGAAACGGGCTTCCTGTGCGTCGTCGAGCCGGGCGTTACGGGCACGCATTTCCCGATCATGCGCCCCTTCCATGACGAGACTTACGTGCGTGCGCAGGCACAGGCGGCGCTCGGCCGGATGAAGGGCAAGCTGTTCGATAGCGAGGGGTTCTACAGCTACGTCCAGTATCCCCGGCATCAGAGCTTCGAGAGCATGGTGGAGAAGGTCACCGGCCTCACCTACAACAACATCACGCGCGATCAGGTGGAAACCGAGGAAGTGCGCGAGCTGTTCGAGCAGGGCAAGACGGACGAAGGCGACTACTGTTTCGAACAGCCCATGCTGCTCGATCTCTATCGCGGCGTGGCCGTGACGCAGGCCGCATAGACGCACCGCCGCGCACGAAAATTGCGCGGCCGGATTCTATTGATTCAAGCCGCATCGCCGGCGCGCCTCTCTTGAAAAAAATTTTCCCGGATTCATTTTGACTCTTGCGCAGCGCGCCAGCCAAGTATTGACCACGCGTCGCGCTGTATTGCCTCTATAAGACACCTTAGGTGTTGGGCGAAAGTTGCGGGGATCATTGCAAAAACCCCTTGCGCGTGATTCCACGTAAGATCACTATGGCTAGTGGTCGTATATCGGAGGGCACCCACAAGACCTAGATTCCACGGGGCGCTGACGAGTCGCGTTGCGGGAGTGGAATCCGGTCTCCAGTGAAGCCTCCGGTCCATTCGGCTGGGGACAAGCGGGGGAAAAGTTTTTCCCTTCTGGACCATGCGAATTGGTAGTCTGGAAGTTCGCTGCCGATTCGAACGAAAAAGGAACAACGGCTGCGCGGCACCGTTGTACGAACGGGGTCAAATCGGGGGCACAGTAAATGGATTTCAGGACTGGGGACGACGCAGCAATGGGGCTGGACGAAGTGGACGGCGCAGTTGCCGCAAGTGAGACAACCGATGCTGCACCGGCAGGCAAATCTGCCGAAGGCGCCCCGAAGAAGAATTCTGCAAGTGAAACGGAAGAACCGGCAGTAGCCATGGAAAAGACCGATACAGGCAGCGAAGCGCTGGTCGCCGAAGCGGCCGCGGAAACGATGGCAACGGCATTGCAGGCCGCTGCCGCGCCGAAGGACGATTCAAAATCCGTGCGTCCGCGGCGGTTCGATATCCAGCAGGATGACAGCCGCGATGCGTTGCTGACCGAATTCGGCAAGGAAACCCTGACCGACCGCTATCTGCTGCCCGGCGAAAGCTATCAGGATCTGTTTGCCCGCGTCGCCGATTGCTATGCCGACGATGCCGAGCATGCGCAGCGGCTCTACGATTACATTTCGCGCCTGTGGTTCATGCCCGCGACGCCGGTGCTGTCCAATGGCGGCACCAATCGCGGCCTGCCGATCAGCTGCTATCTCAACTCCGTGTCCGACAGCCTGGACGGCATCGTCGGCACCTGGAACGAAAATGTCTGGCTCGCTTCGCGCGGCGGCGGCATCGGCACCTATTGGGGCAATGTGCGCGGCATCGGCGAACCGGTGGGCCTCAATGGCAAGACCAGCGGCATCATTCCCTTCGTGCGCGTGATGGACAGCCTGACGCTGGCCATTTCGCAGGGTTCGCTGCGGCGCGGTTCGGCTGCCTGCTATCTCGACATCTCGCATCCCGAGATCGAGGAGTTCCTGGAGATCCGCAAGCCTTCGGGCGATTTCAACCGCAAGGCACTGAACCTGCATCACGGCGTGCTGGTGACGGACGAATTCATGGAAGCGGTGCGTGCGGGCGAGGATTTCGAGCTCAAGAGCCCCAAGGACGGTTCGGTGCGCGGCACCGTCAATGCCCGCGCATTGTTTCAGAAGCTGGTGGAAACCCGCCTGGCGACGGGCGAGCCCTATATCGTGTTCAACGACACGGTGAACCGCATGATGCCCAAGCATCACCGCGATCTGGGGCTGAAGGTTTCGACCTCCAATCTGTGCA
>JAUHYZ010000037.1 GCA_030426245.1 Alphaproteobacteria bacterium
CGTGAAACCTGATTGAACCGAATCGCATATTGAGCCCTCATGCTGCGTTTGTGCGGCGCAGCATTGGCGAAGCTATTTGAAAGCTTGTTTGCGAATTGGAGATGGTTTCGAGACGTATCGATGAACGTGCCGGGTCAGATATTTGGCCCGCACGACAGAACTTGGTCAGATGATTGCCATGGCTGAAAGCGGCCTCGCCGCGAAATGTTCGGCCTAAGAATCAGAGGGAAAACCCTGGCCGCCGCGCTTGCAGCATCGCGAACACTCGGACTAGTAATCGGCAATCCGATATCGATGCCTGCTGCAGGAAATATTTTGGCAATTCTTTCACCCATCTACCGACAAGATACAGATGCCCTGGCTGTGCAAGCCGGCGAGAGCGCCTTCACCTACGGCCGCCTCTGCTCCGACATCGACGCTATGGCGGGATGGCTCATCGGCCATGGTCTGCAGGCAGGTGACCGCGTCAGCATTCATGTCGAGCATCCCGGACAACCGGGATATTGGGACTGGGTTGCCCATTTGGGTGCAATAAGAGCCGGCCTCGTCCATTCGACGGGACTTGTCCCCCAAACGGTCGCGCGCAGCGGCGCTCTGGGCAAACATGCTGCGGCGATCGGGTTTCAATTGGACAGCCTGCGCAAGGGGACTTCGATCGGCCAGTTTTTGGAATTTGCTCCGCAGTCTCCAGATCCTTTGTACGATCAGATTGAGGTCGACCGAGAACAGAAGATTGACAGCGACCTGGAGAAAAAGGCGGCACGCCTCCTCTCAACGTCCGGAACCACTGGAATTCCCAAAGTCGTCGCATGGGACAGCGCGATGATCGCGAAACGCATCACGCAGGTTTTCGAAGCGTCCGGTATCGATGCCTCGACCCGCCTGTTCCCAGATCTCGGCTTTCCGACCACTGCCGGTTTCCGCTATCCATTGGCGACATGGCAGAAAGGCGGAACGGTATTGTTGCCGCCCATCGGCACGCCTACCGCTGGCTTTCGCCCCTTGGTGAACTCTTCGAACATCATGATATCCTCGGCGCACCGGTTGAAAGACTTGCTGAAGCGGTATGACGGAAGCTGGGAAAACAGTGAGGCAAGGAGCATCAGGCTTTTCGGCGGCCGAGTTCCTTCCGGGCTGCGCGACGATGCCATAGGGCGCGCCTGCTGCGAATTGCTGACGAACTACGGATCCACCGAGACCGGCAATATCGCATCCGGCGATTCATCCCTGATCGACCGGCATCCCGGAGCGGCGGGATTTGTTCGCCCGAGCGTCACCGTCCAGATTGTCGATTCCGGCGGAGCAAAGCGCCAGCCAGGCGAGGAAGGCGTGGTCCGCATCAAAACCGACGCAATGTGCAGCGGCTATCTCGGCCTGAAATCGCAGCCCGACGGTGACACACCGTTCCGAGACGGATGGTTCTATCCAGGCGACCTTGGGTTCGTGGCCGAGGACGGAATGCTCGCGATCACCGGGCGGACAAGCGAAACGATCAACATTGGCGGCCGGAAGATCTCCACTGCCCACTTGGAATCACAAATTGATCGCTTGCTCGAAGTCCACGATGTGTGCGTATTCGGACTGGCTGCTTCCGAAGGCGACATGATTGTCGTAGCGATTGTTTGCGATGAGGCAGCCGACCTCAACGCCATAAAACAATTTATTAGGAACCGTTCGATCCGAAAAACACCTTTCCGGCTGGTCCGGGTGAATAAGATTCCCCGCAATGCCATGGGCAAAGCTATGAGAAAATCATTGGCGCAGAATTTTGCTGCGCATTTCCAGAAACGCAAAGCAGGTGCACTGTCAAACCAATGCACAAGACAATGATGCTGGCGCAGGCTCAAGGCGAGATCCAGGAACCGCTGCGGCCCCGCTTGACTGAACATCTCAACCGGCCGTTTCCCGCGTTCGATGCGGCCCGCCCCCATGTCATTGGGGTTCTGAATGGAGAAGGTGTCGGCCCTGAGGTTGTTCCAGTCGCTCTCGACTTGCTCAAGATCCTTGAAGCGCACAGTTCGCGCCGCATGGAGCTGCTTACCGGCAGTGAGATCGGGTATCCAGCCAAGGCGATTTGCGGAAGCAGCCTCTCACCCGATGTAATCGATTTTTCGGCCGAAATATTTTCTCAGCAGGGCGCCCTTTTCTGTGGCCCCGGCGGCGAGCGGTTCGTTTACGAACTCCGCCGCGAGTTCGATCTCTATTGCAAATTTACTCCCATAGAACCGTTTCCCGAGCTTGCTGAGGCAGGGAACGTGCGTCAGCGGGCCCTTGCCGAAACCGACATGATCGCAGTCCGCGAGAATATGGGCGGAATCTATCAGGGCACCTGGGAACGGCATCAGGCGAGCACGGGACCACCGCTAGGCACAGTTTCGCCTATACGGAGGACATGGTTGTCAACATATTGCAGGTTGCGGCCCGCCTGGCAGAGACCCGGAGGCGGCGGCTGCATCTTGTCCTGAAGCCTGGCGGCATACCGTCAATCTCGCAGCTTTGGCGTCAATGCGCGCAATCCATCGCGCAAGAACATGGCGTGGATCTGCACGAGCAAGAGATCGACAATGCGGTTTACCAGCTCATTGCCAATCCCGGCCAGTTCGACGTCCTTGTTTCTCCAAACATGTTTGGTGACGTCCTAGCCGACTGTGCATCTATTCTGCTCGCATCGCGGGGACTGTCCTATTCGGGCAATTTCAACGATGCCGGTAATGGGGTTTTCCAGACCGGCCATGGTGCCGCCAGAGACATCGCCGGCATGGGCATCGTCAACCCGATAGGGCAGATCCTGACCTTGGGCATGATGCTGCGTGAGAGCTTCGACTGGCCCGAGGCCGATGCGGCATTGAGGAGCGCAATTCGCGCGACGCTGCGAGATGGCAAGAGAACCATCGAAATCGCAACGCCGGGCTGCGAAATCTTGGGAACTGCAGAGTTCGGTGCGCAGGTGGCATACAATCTGGAAACGCAACTTTCGGAAACGCACCCATGAAGGCACGTGCGGCAATCCTTGTCGTCGACATGCAGCGCGATTTCTTGTCCCATTCATCTTTAGAGCCTGATGCAGACACACTTGCTGAACGGATAGCGGACCTGGTTGAATGGGCCCGGGACAACGCCTGTCCCGTCGTCCATATCCATACAATCGCAGCCGAAGATGGGTCCAACTGGATGCCGCACTGGAAAGCTTCAGGTCGTGCCTATTGTATAGAAGGAACGAAAGGCGCTGAACCGCATGAGCGACTAAACCCGGCTGAAGGCGAAACCGTAGCCATCAAGCAATATTACAGTGGGTTCGAGGATCCTGCGGCCGAGCGCGCCCTATTAGCCGATGGGATCGACACCGTCATCATCACCGGTGTGCACACGCATGCCTGTATACGGGCCACGGCGAGCGACGCCTATGCTCGAGGCTTCGACGTCATTATCGCCGAAGATGCCGTCGGATCTTACGATCCGGCGCATGGCGCCCTTACTCTCGATTGGATAAATGGTCGTGCTGCGCAATGCCTTCCCGCCCAGTCGATCAAAGCCAAGTTTGCAAGCAATGCCAAGGAAGATACGCACGGCGCGCAATCCTGGCAGCATCGCGACCCTGCGAATTGGTCTCGCTTGTTGCATGATGTACCACTCGCGCGCCGCACGAAAGTCTTCGCCATCGCGAAAGGCCTAGCCGCGCGCCAACCGCGCTGGGCCAGGACTCCTATCACTGAGCGGGCTCGGTTGCTGAGAACCTGGCACGAGATCTTGGCAGCGCAGCGGGATAAATGGGTCAAAGCGCTCATTCAGGATGTCGGGAAACCCCGGATCGATGCTGAAGGAGAAGTGACTTACGGCTTGTCGCTGCTCGAAGCAGTCTGCAGCTCTCTCGTGGATGAGGAAGAACGAGAAACCAGCACCGTTCGCTATCGTCCACTCGGAACAGTCGGGCTGATCACTCCGTGGAACAATCCTTTCGCGATGCCCGTCAGCAAGATTGCACCAGCGCTTGGCTATGGTAATTGCGCGATTTTGAAGCCGGCATTACCGGGTTCCGCCATTGCGGATCAACTGAATGACAGCCTCAAACAGGCCGGTCTGGCCGAATGGATCGAAATTGTGCACGGCGATGCGGCTGCAGGCAACGCAATCGTCGAGGCGGCGGAAATTTCCGCAGTCTCGTTCACTGGCTCAGTGGCCATTGGACAACGCATCGTGCGCCGATGCGGCGAGTTGATGCGCCCAGTCCAAGCCGAACTAGGCGGCAACAATGCGGCGATCGTACTGGCGGATGCTGATATCGATCAAACCGCAAATGATCTTGCTACGGCAATGTTCAGTTTTTCCGGTCAACGCTGCACATCGATCCGGCGCGTTATTGTCGAGAAAGGGATTGGGCCCGCTTTCACCAATTCGCTGTGTTCCGCGATTGCGAATCTGAAGGTTGGATCACCGGGCAGTGTGGACACCCAGGTTGGGCCGATTATCTTAAAAAATGAAGCAGAAGACGCTTGAAGGCCTAGTTTCAGCTGCAGCGGAAAGCGGTGCGAAGATCCTTGTTGGCGGGCACGCACCGCCTGACTGCCCGAAAGATAGCTGTTGGATGATGCCGACCATCGTCGCTGAAGTTCCGCCTGGCTCCGAACTAGTCCAGGAAGAGCTCTTTGGCCCAGTCGTCGCACTCATGACGGCGGAAAATCTGGATGACGCTTTGCGGCTGCATAATGAAGTTGGGCACGGCCTATTGGGAACGCTTTATTCCAACGACGTATCGGCTCAGTCGCGCTTCCTGTCGGACGCTGAAGCAGGCATTCTGCTGCTGAACCGCGCCCGCCCCGAGTTTTCGCCGGACGGTCCATTTTCTGGCTGGAAACTATCAGGTCACGGTCTTGCAGAACATGGCCGTTGGAACCGCGACTTCTACACTCAAGTCCAGGTAGTATATCGCGGCAGCTAGCTATTCGCGGCAGCAGAATGCTCCATTGCCGAGGCCCCATTCGAGCCTCAGTGCTGCACCGAAATGCCCGACAGCGCACCCAGAACCATGGAATAATAGTCCTCACCGGCGGGCGGATCGCCATGGACGATAGACTGGCCGGTGACGCGGGCGACCAGAGCGAGGCCTCCGTTGGAAAGTCCGTATGGTGCCGTCTCTCCCGTCACGACATCGACCCAGGCAGGAATGACACGGCCCTGTTCGAGATAGGACGTCCAGAAACGGGTGTAATCCTCAGTGAAGGACCGCCGCCCGCCAAGAACCAGATAGAGCGGCACGCGTATGGCATCGAAACCGAAGCGCGGCGGACGGCCTGCAGAGGGTTCGACTTTGCTCTCGGCGAGAAGGTCGACCCAATCCGTCGGCAGAGCCAATGCGCCGAAGCGCGCCCGCTTCATCAGTGTCTCTCCGTCCGCAATCAGCTTCTGCCAATCCTCGCCCCCGTCCTCGGCCAAGAAGGCATCCAGCGCAGGCCAGATGTAGTAGGACGGATTGAGAATGGTCCGGTCCGCATGATCGAAACCATGAAGCCCCGGCAACAGAACCGTCATCCCGTGCCGCTTCACGATCAGATTGGCACGGACAGCATCGCGGATTTCCTGCGAGCGCGAGAGGTAGCGCTTCTCTTCCCAGCGCTTGCCGGCAAGCAGCAAGGCCCATGCGATCAGGATGTCGCCATCGCTTGCATTGTTGGGATCGGAAACCGGATGGTCTTCCGACGGATCGTAGCGCCAGGAGAAAAGCGCCGTATCGTCCCTCAACAGCGATGCTTCCGCCCAGCCATGCATGGCATCGAATGCTGCGCGATCATCTGCAAGCACGGCGAGCAGCATGCCGTAGCCCTGCCCCTCTGAATGGCTGATCCCGCGATTGCCGCTATCGATAATACGCCCGTCATCCGAGAAGAAGCGGGCCTTGAATGCGAACCAGCCATCGGAGGAAACGGCGCTTGGCGCCCGATTGGGCCAGCTACAGCCCATCGTTGCCAGCGCCCATGCAGCGACACATAGGAAAGACCGCCGGTCAGAGGCCATAGCGCAGCTCAATCTCACCGGGGGCACTCCGCGTGATCCGGGTGCGCAGCTTGCTGTTTTCGCCGCCGATCTGCGCGAACCATTGGCCGTAAGCCCCTTCGAGAACCGGCGGAAGAATCTCCTCCCAGTCCTGCAGCTGGTTCTTCTGCTTTAGCGGCAGGCCGCGATGCAGCACATCGATACCCTCATCGTCAATTTCGAAGCCGACGCTTCCCCAATTCAGCCCTGCCCACAAATCGTTCGCCCGATCGGCAATTATCTCCAGATCCGCATCTTCGGGCATGGCAACCAGGCCGGCGACACGCTTTCCGATCGCGACGAGCAATCCGCGGCGCTGATCCGCATTGGCAGTTGCAGCGATCTCTTCCAGGAATAGCTGGCACATAATCGCTAGCGCACGCTCTTCTTCAGCCGGGCTCAAGCCGTTTGGAACGATCTTCGAAGCAAACATTATTCACCAGCTCCAAAATTCTGCCGGACGCCGAGCAGCGTCTGGAACTCGTTATAGTCGCCGAAACTGCTATATTCGAACTCACCGCCTACGCGCGTCCGCGGCGAAACATGGTAATAGGCCGAACCGTCTGCCGCCAAGCCGAAGCCCGTCTTGCTGATCGTATCGAAGCGCGCGCGGACATCGGAATCCGCGAATTTGAGCGCGTCGAGTACAGCCTGACGGCCCGGATCGGTCGGGTAGAGCGCACTGCCGCTCTGCTCATAGCTCTGGAAGCCCGGCGTGATGCTGCCGTCCACTTCGAGCAAACCCTTGCGATAGGCATAGCGGATGGGAAAGCCGATGCTGAGGAAGCTTTGCGGGCTGAAATAACCGCCATGCCCGTAAGTGAAGAAGTTCTGATTATTGTCGAATGCCTGATAATTGGCATTGATGCCGAAGGTCAGCGTGGACGTTGCATCCTGGTATCCGCGGAAATAGCCGCCGGCGTTGATCTCCACGCCTTCATTGTCGGGAACATTGAAGCCGGCATAGCGATTATAGGCACCGTCGGCATAGAAGCCGGTGCCGTCGCGGTCCCATGAGAAGGAAACGCCGCCGCCAGTGCGCATCACGCTGCCCCAGAAGTTCCCCGTAACGGGATCTTCCGTTCCGGCATAGGCGACGACGCTGTCCGTTACGGGCCGCCGTTCGGCCCAGATGCGCCCGCTCGCATAAGGCGAGAAACGCGGCGTTACCGCGATACCGCCTGCAAATCGGGTCTTCCTGAAGCCGAGCGGGGTCGTGCCGGCATCGCTTTCGATCAGATCGCTCTTATAGCCGAATGAGAGCGCCACACCCGAAGCATGCTGCGTATCGGCATTGGCCAGATCGGCTTCTTCTTCATCGACGATCGCCTGGGCTTCCGCCGTCGCATTGGTGCCGAAGCGCGCCAGGCCGGAACCAGTGGGGCGGCCCGCATCGAGCACCGCGGCATTGGCTCTCGCGTAAACGCGGCCTTTGGCAAAGCTGGTCGATGCCGTGGCCGTCGCGCCGATCTCCTGCAATTGGCTCAAGCCTTCTTCGCCGGAACGGCTGCGGTAATTCGTATTCACTTCCAGACGCGGGCCTGCCTGGTGCGTAAGTTGCTGCAGGTCCTGCTGGATCGTGTCGAGCACCGGATCGCCCGTGCTGGGCCGTGCTCCACCGCCGCTCGGCGCTGGAGCAGCTGCTCCAGGCAAGCTACCTCCTGCGGCATAACCGAAAGAGGCCGGGGAGACCGGGGAGGCCGGCTGCTGTGCATTCATCGCGACCGGCATGGACGTGCCCATCGCTCTGCCGGGATAGCCGGAACGGCTAGCCAATTCGGGATTGGTACCCAAAGCAAAGGGATTGACCGAATTGAGCCCTCCCGCTCCGCCTGCGCCGCGCATATGGGCGAAGGGATTGGCGGCCGGGAAACCGCCCGACGTTATGCCATTTTGCCCTACATAGAGTTCCCGTGCCCGTTCAAGATAGGCGCGCGCTTCCCCATCGTTTCCGCGTGCCTTCTCCAGCCGGGCACCGGCCAAATAGACTTCGTAATCGCCCGAATGAGCGGCCAGCGCATTGCGCAGGGCCCGATCGGCGAGCGAATAGTCGCCGATAGAAGAAGCGGAATCGATCAGGCCGATCAGCGCGCCCTTGTCGTCGGGCTGCTTCTGCAGGACCATCTGGAAAGTTTGCGAAGCCTGAAGCGAAAGCCCGCCAGACTGGTAAAGGCGTGCCAGCGAGGCCAGTATCTCCACATTGCCGGGCGCGCGGTCCCACGCCGATTGCAGCAGATCGAAGCTTTCGGCGTAGTGGCCGGCTTCGCGCAGCTGATCCGCCTGGACAGTGGCGATCACGCCATTAAGCCGCGCCACCATGGCCGTGCCCTGCGGGGAATTTCCTGCCGCCTCGTTGACACGCTGAAGCGCGGAAAGCGCGAAGGCTTCCTGCCCCGTCTGCGCGAGCACGCGAATGATCGGTTCATAGGCTTCCAGATCGGAAGGCTGCGCGGCAAGCGCCTGTTGCGCCAACTCGCCCGCCCCAGCCGCATCGCCCATTTCGTAAAGCACGCTGGCGACTTCGGCCATCTTGGCCGGCGAAATTCCGGGTGAGGATCCGATTTGCCGCAGGGCCCCCATAGCCTGGGCTGCCTGGCCGCGGCTAGCAAGTAGCTCGGCGCGCTCGATGGCGGCATCGATCTGCAGTCCCGCCGTGAAAGCTGCCATTTCCGGACTCATTTCGCCTGGCTCGAAGCGGGCCATGATCTGCTTGGCCTCGCCGGTCCGGTCCAGCCGATCGAGCAAGAGTGCTGCCGCGAAATGCGCCTCCGGATTGTCCATCTGCGAAAGACTGCGGATCAGGGAGTCTGTTTCGGCAACTCTGCCCTTCTCACTCAGAAACCGGGCAAACTCATAACGGATCCACGGTTCCGCACTGTCGGCCAACAACCCTTGCTGAAACAGACGTTCGGCGTTGTAGCTATCGCCCGAATTCCAGGCTGCCAACGCTTGCTGACGCAGTGCATTGACCTGCGAACGAGTGGCCAACCGCGTGTCGTCGTTGGAAAGCGCAGCCGCCTGCTTCGACATCTCGGCCGCTTGCAGATAGCGCCCTTGCTTCTCGTACACTGCCGCAAGCAGCTCCAGAGCGGGCGCCCTTTCGGCAAAATCGGATGTAGCCAGACGTTCCGCCAGTTGCTGCGCTTGGCCGAGCTTTCCTTCGTCCAGAGATGCCCGGGCTTCGTCCAGATCGGCATAGAATTCCGCCGCCTGGAGGGCTTCCGACCAGCGGCTGGCCGATCCGCCCCGCGATGCCTTGCCCAGCAATTCTCTGGCTTCGGCGAAGCGTTCGGTACGCAGGCGCACCAGGCCCAGCCCGCCAAGGCTTTGGGAATCGCCCGGCTGCCGTTTGAGCGCCGCCTGAAAATGGTCGGCAGCCTGAGAGAGCTGCCCTTTTTCGAGTGCTTCGAATCCAGCCGCACGGTCGCGCCCCGCAAGCATTGCGGAAGTCGGGCGCCAGGGGGTAGCCGGAGCCGCGGGTTGCGCGGAAGCTGCGGGTTTACGCGCTTGCGGCGCGGGCGAAGGCGGGCCTTCGAGCCCCTTTTTCGCCGCTGCATTGTCCGGGTCGATCGCCAGCACACGGCGATAGGCGTCGGTCGCACGGTCACGCCGCCCGTTCTTTTCCCAATAGCGTGCCTGTTCGAGCAGTGCCGCCACGCCTGAAGATTGAGCCGACGCCGCAGCAGGCATGCTCAGTGCCGTCAGCGCGGCGCCTGCAAGCAGGAAAAATCTAGGAAGTGGTTTCATCTCAATCATCCGCTTCCATCAGTCGCTTGCGCTGCTGGCGGCGCAGATAGGCATAGATCGGACCGGCGACGAGCAAGGCGACGAGCAGCCCGGCAAGCGCCAGCAACAGCGGATGACCGCTGAACCAGTAACCGAGGGAAACATGCCAGGGCAGCGAACCGACCCAGTATTCGGGCCCGACAGCGAAACTGGTCATGCCATCGCCGCTGACCAGGGAAAGATCGCCCTGAACTCCGGCAATGAATTCGACGTCGTCAAGCTCGGCAATCATGCCGGGCAAGTCGTCCGTGTCCGTTGCCAGCACGGCAATCACGCTGCGGCCGCTGTCGAAGGGGGATTCAAACCCCGTCATCCCGGTGAAATGATCCGTCCGGTAGAGCAGTGCCTGTGCATCTTCGCTCTGTTTGTCGTATCCGGAAAACAGCGCGAATGTGCGCTCCAGCATTCCGCGCTGGGTCACCCGCAGCCTGTCTTGATCGTACTGGACAGGTGCGCCCCGGAAGAGTTCCATAGAACCGGCAAGCGATGCAGGCCCGATTACGAGAATGTCCTTTGCCTGCAGGCGCCCTTCCTCAACCGTTCGCGTGACGACCGCACGCGTGACCGGCGCACCGGTGGAGTCGCCGAAGCGCCCCATCAGCGCCAGATAGGCTTCCACGGTTCCTGTGTCCGCACCGGCAGGCATCAGGATTGCCGTTTCCGCAAGATCGGGTTGAACGGTGAATGGATAGCCCCCGCCAACGAATGTCGAGAGATCGGGCATCCGCAGCGCATGATAGGCGCCGCGCAGATCGATTTCGCTATCAGGCAGAATACTGACCCGGACATTTTCCGGCAGGCGGGTTTCACACCGCTTCATATTGGCAAGGAGCAGGCTGTAATCGAATGTCAGCTGGTTCTGGCCGAACAGATTGTAGCGCGGCAGCAGCACTTCGGCTTCCGAAGTGTGCGATACCGAGTTGTCCTTGCCCCAGTTCCAGCCCCAGCCGGAACCGAGCGGCAATGTACGCAGATACTGGTTGTTGACTGAGATATCGAGCCGCGATCCGGAGCGATCCAGCCAGGTCGAAGTCGGATAGCGGTATTTCAGATTGAGTTCCGGTCCGCTGCGCGGCCAGAAGAACAGGTCCGGCGCAAGGCGGAAATCAGCAGTGAGCGGCCCAGGAGGCAGACCCTGCCCCTCGAGCGAATAGGCTTCCGAGATCTCGCCCAGCTGTACCGGGCGGTCCGTCCGCAACCAGCGCGGAGCGCCATAGCGCTCATAGGTCGGGATGCGCACATCGGAAAGCGAAGCACTTTCGCCCCCGAACACACCCGTCGCGGATGCGATGCCGGCAGCAGCCTGCTTCAGTTCCTGCGCATTGCGGCCCATGATGAGCATGATCTGGCCGAAGCGGTCGCGCGGATTGACGCGTACTTCGACTGACGGCCCGTTGATCTGAGCGTCGACCCCCTCGATCGATCGGTCGGGCGTGAGGAAGACTATCGCATTGCCGCGCGGCAACTCGCCGAAACGCACCGGGAAACGAAAGCCGCGATAGCTCGCCATGCTGCCGAACCACGATGCAGTACTGGCAGCCGCTTCAAGCTCTCCATTGCTGGGCGAACCTGCAAAGACGAATGGCAGGTTGAGCGGCAGATTGCTGGCATTGTCGAAGAACGGGCCCGGCAGGTTTGCCAGGTCCGGCGGAAATTCCAGCGTCTGGATGCTGAGATCCAGGAAGGACTTCGTGTTGCTGATATTGGCCCAGAGCGAGGAGTGGAACGGATCTTCGCAATCGCGCGTGTAGTGGCCCAGAAAACGGATATTGAGCCGGTTGTCTCCAGGAAGAAACAGCGCCGGTTCCACATCCACCTTGAGTTCCGTTCCGTCCGATCCTTCTCGCCCAAGGGCAACGGTCTTGACCGTTTCACCGTTCACCAGAACGACCAATTGGCTCAGGTCCTGGAGCAGAGAGGGAGACCAGGAGAAATTCAGCGTCAGCGTTGCGCCGGTAACGACTTCGTTGGCGGCGATGCCGAAGGGAATACCGATCTCACCGCGCGTCCCGGCCAGCCTCACCGGCTGCTGGATATCGAGGTCGTCGAGCGAGAGCCTTTCACGGCGCAGGCCGCCTCCCTGATCCACGCTTTGCAGTTCCTGTGCGCTGCTGCGTGTCTGCGCATGCAGCGGCGAATTCAGCGCCAAACTGGCCAGCGCGGTGACCATGAACGCGGCAGCGGTGGCCGCCTTGGCAAGGCGCGTGCTGCGCGAATTCTTTTTACCGACAATCCGTTTCAAGGTTTGCATATCGACTTTCACAACGTCGCCCAATGACCGGAGAGAGGACACGACTGGATAGGGATCGGAGCGCTGCCATGCATCGGCGCGGCCCATGACGGCACGCACAAGCTGCCGTGCGCGGAGCTGATCGAGTTCTTCGAATTGAAGGCGCGCAATGCCACCTTCGCTGCGGACGGTTCCAACCGGCACCGTGACCTTTTCATCGCCCATCGGCAGCGAGATATCCGTCACGACGCGTCCATTGAGCGCGTAATGCTCGGGCAGCCGCACAGAGACGCCGCCAAGAGAGATATCCATGGTCCGGCAATCGATCACATGGCCATCGTCGAAATAGAGCGTGATCGGCATGTCGGTGGTCACACGAATGTGTTCACGGACCTGGCGTTTCTCACGCGCGACGGAAACAGCAGCGAGAAGGATGATCAGGCTGAAGCTGGCCCACGCAGTATTCAGGATCAAGGTGCCGAGCTGAACGCCGAAGATGTCCTGAAACAGGAGATATTTCGCCAGGCCGAAAATAAGGCCGAAGATCAGCAGCCCGATCGTGATCATGTGGGGGCGCACAGTCACCAGATCGAAATAGGTTTTGTCGAGCAGGTCGCCCTTGTCGGTGACGTTGAACTTGCCCTTGCGGGGTTGGAACCAGGTGAAAACTGTCGGCTTGACCAGATGGAACGCCAGGATCGTTTCGTAGATCTCCCCCCAGAAGGGCCGGCGATCGCCGGCCTGAAGCCGTTCGCTCGAAAAGGTCGAGATCACGAGATGCGGCAAGGCATAGGCGAAGATCATCAGCGCGGAGGCGTGAATGATGTTCTGCCCCGCGATCAGATATGCGAGCGGAGACGTCAGGAAGACGATCCGCGCCAGCGGAAACTGGAAGTGCAGCATTGCGTTCAGATAGCAAAGGCGCTGCTGCCATTTCAGGCCGCGTCCGAGGAGCGGATTGTCGATCCGCATGATCTGCGTCATGCCGCGTGCCCAGCGGACGCGCTGGCCGATATGCAGAACCAGCCGCTCGGTCGCCAGGCCGGCCGAAAGCCGGGCACTGAGATAGGCCGTATTCCAGCCCATGCGCTGCAGTTTGAGCGCCGTGTGCGCGTCCTCGGTCACCGTTTCGCCGGCAAAGCCGTTGGTCTGCATCAGCGCCTCGCGGCGGATCACGGCGCAGGAGCCGCAAAAGAACGTGGCGTTCCACAGATCGTTGCCGCCCTGGACCGGTCCATAGAACAGGTCGCCTTCCCCAGGCAGGTCGTCTTCCTTGCCGAGATTGCGCTGCACGGGGTCGGGCGAATAGAAATGGTGCGGCGTCTGCATCAACGCCAGTTTCGGATCGCGCTGGAACCAGCCGACCGTCAATTGCAGGAAAGCCCGGGTCGGTACGTGATCGCAATCGAACACGGCTATCAGATCGCCGTCCGTCTTCTTCATGGCCGCATTGAGATTGCCGGCCTTGGCGTGAAGATTGTTGCTACGCGTCAGATAGCCGCAGCCAGCCTGTTTGGCGAAGTCCCGGAATTCCTCTCGCTTGCCGTCATCGAGGATGAAGACACGGAACCTGTCCGCCGGATAGTCCATGTCCATCGCGGCGAAGACGGTGTGCCGGACGATCTCGAGGCTTTCGTTGTAAGTCGGAACGTAGACATCGACCGTCGGCCATTCGCTTGGATCGCCAACAGGTTCGATAACCGGCCGGTTCAGCGGCCAACTCGTCTGCAGAAGCCCAAGCGCCATGATTACCCAGGCATAGAGCTCCGCCAGAAACAGGCCGCCACCCAGAACAAATTCGGGCAGTGTTTCGAATTCCAGCGTCTGCGTTGTGCGCCAGAAGATATAGCGGGTCGAAACCAACATCGCGATTGCGGCCAGCACCAGCGTTGCCCTGCGCCCTTTTCCCTTGGCGACCACTGCGGCGGCGAATACGACCGCGCCGGCAAATATCCATTGTTCGACAAGTCCGAGCGGAACGAAAATGACCAGGGCGGCAAGAAAGGCAGCCGCCAGGGCGACAGCATATCGCGTGAGCCGTGCTTCCAGCAGGGTACGCAGTGCAATCATGGTCAGCCCGCCTCGCGCATGTCTGATTGATCCTGCGCGAGGACAATTCCGCACCGGCTCAGCACCGCGTCGGTGAGGTCTTCGATATCGGGCAGGACGACACT
Source organism: Alphaproteobacteria bacterium (assembly GCA_030426245.1). Classification (GTDB taxonomy): domain Bacteria; phylum Pseudomonadota; class Alphaproteobacteria; order Sphingomonadales; family Sphingomonadaceae; genus Andeanibacterium. Next base: position 14,218 of record JAUHYZ010000037.1, read on the forward strand.
GCTCGGCGCATATTTTGCCAGCTGCTCGAACATTGCCAATGCCTCCGGCGCCGCTTCGTCGCGGCGAACCGTGCCGATCAGCTGATCTTCGAACAGCTCACGCACGAAGTGGTGGCTGTGACGCGAAAGCTTGCGCCGATCATCGAGCTGATTGAGAACGAGCGCGGTCTTTTCCCGCGACGAGATGGGCGTGTCACCCGCAAGCCTGGTTAGGCTGGCCAGTGCTGCGGGATCCGGCAGGAGCGGGGCAAGATGGAGATCGGCGCGTTCATAGAGAAGCTCCGCCAGGCCGCGATCCGCCGCAGCGACGTCGGCCACCACAATATCTCCGGCATGCACCGGCAGGCCCGCCGCCCTGACCCTTTCAAGGAATTCTTCGGTGTCCTTTTCCGCAAAACCGTTGATCAGGTTCACATCGGAAATCGCCAGCGGTTCGGACTGCGAGGCTGCAAATCCGGGCGCGAACTGGTTCGGCAAGAGGCCGAAATGCAGCTTTAGTGCATCCTGATAGGTGAAGTCGACAGCCGTCACCTGGCCCCCGCGCTGAGCGATGGAAAGCGCCAGCTGGGCCGCGACAAAGGTCGTGCCCACGCCGCCCTTGGCTGCATGACAAAGAATGAGGGTCACTTGCGGGCTCCCCCGAGTTCTTTCAAAAATGTACGAAGATCGACCTTGTGGCCGGTCTGTTCGGCCTCATCGGTATCGGGATTGACGACTGGTGGATCTTGCCCGGGTGCATAAGTCGCAAGCAGGGCGGAGAACTGTTCTTCCAGCGGATGTTCGTCGGGCGTCTGAACAGGCTTGGGCCGCGCTGCCGCCTGTTCCTTGACAGCCTGAAATTCATGTTCGCGCTGCTGAACGCGGGACAGTTGCTGACCAACCACCCGTTCATCATGCAACAATGCTTCGAAAACCGGCCAAAGCTCCAGATCCGCGTAAGGATCGGGGAATTGCTGGTACTGGAAACCTTGCTGGTTCAACTTCTGTAGAAGAGCGCGTGCGTCTGATCGCATGGAAACCTCCCTGGGGCCACGCAATCGCTAGAGATCGATAGTTAATATCCAGTTTAGTATGTCCGCCCGCCAGGAGCGGGAATTGACGTTATTCCGATGCGAAGCATGATTGAACCAAAGCATCTCTGTGCTGGCTCGTGATGCCCAATCCTGATAGCCTGAAAGAAAAGGGTTATCCGACAGGCCTGTTTTATGCGCACACGCCTTTATCCGCTGGAAGATCTCGAGGACATTCCGGGCACGAAAGTGTTCACTGCCAAGCGATCCCGCCAGGCCTATCATCTGCACAAATTCTGCATGTCGCTGATGAAGGCGGAAAACCGCGAGGCGTTCAAGAAGGACGAGCGCGCCTATCTCGACCTGTTCCGCATGACCGAGGATCAAAAGCAGGCCGTTCTGGACCGCGATTTCTATCAGCTGATCGAACTTGGCGGCAACATCTATTTCCTTGTGAAGCTTTCCAACACCGATGGCTGGAGCACACAAAGGGCGGTCAGCTCAATGACCGGCATGACGCCCGATCAATATGCCGCGATGATGCGCGAAGGGGGCCGTTCGCCGACGGGTCAGCGTTCCAAGCGGGACAGGAACTGACATGGCGCGTATCACTGCCGGCATCGGCACAAGCCATGTCCCTGCAATCGGCGCAGCGATCGATCTGGGCCGCACACAAGACCCAGAATGGAAACCGATCTTTGACGGGTATGAATGGGTAAAAGGCTGGATCAAGGACAACACGCCCGACGTGATCGTGCTGTGTTACAACGATCACGCCTCCGCCATGATGCTCGACATCGTACCGACATTCGCACTGGGCTTCGCCGAGGAATTCGAACCAGCCGATGAAGGCTGGGGCAAGCGCCAGGTACCAACGGTCTACAATCATATCGAGCTCGCCGGCCATATCGCAGAGCAATTGGTGATCGACGAGTTCGACCTGACAATCATGAACGACATCGATGTCGATCACGGCTGCACGGTTCCGCTCTCGCTCGTATTCGGGCAACCCGAAGAGTGGCCGTGCAAGGTCATTCCCCTGATCGTCAATGTCACTCAGTTCCCTACCCCTTCCGCCAATCGCTGCTGGCAACTGGGCGAGGCGATCCGGGATGCCGTGCGAAGCTTCCCGCAAGACCTGGACGTGCAAATCTGGGGAACGGGCGGGATGAGCCATCAGCTTCAGGGGCCGCGTGCGGGGCTGATAAACCCCGAATTCGACAATGCCTTCCTCGATCGGCTCGGCAATGAGCCCGACGATTTGCGCACGATCACCAGGCTTGAATTCCTGCGTGAATCCGGCAGCGAAGGCATCGAGCTCATCATGTGGCTGATCATGCGCGCTGCGCTGGGATACAATGTGGAGGAACTTTACCGCTTCTACCGCGTCCCCGCTTCGAACACGGCAGTCGGCCACATCGTTTACAAGACACCGGAGTAGGCGCCCCTTCGCTTGCTTGCGTCCGGCTTCATGCGCTGCGCAAGGCGCGCCTTACGGCCGGTCAACGGGCGTCCACATGTCCATTTTGAAAACCATATGATCCAGCACGGCGGGATGAAGCGGATGGCAGAACCGCACACCGACATATCCGCCTTCCCGCCAGATCACATTCGCTTCTATCGGCCCGATCGAACCAACCCGCAGCGAGACTCTGTCTCCATCAGCGAGGTTCGAATAGCGATCGAAGAACTTGCAACCATTGCGAGATAGATCGGCCACGACAACGTCGCGGCTCACACCGGTTCCAACGCGATAACGCCCCTGCATCTCGACAGCGTGGCGACCCTCAATTCTTTTATCCATAATTATTCAACTAAGCACAGTACCTAAGAAATACCTCCTAGAAAGCCCGAAGGGAAATCATCGCCCCCAGCCCATAATCGGCCGTCCCATCGCTGAGGCCGGCAGAACCGTAAAAGGTGAGTGTCAGTGTTTGCGAAACGGGCGTGCTGAAGGCGCCAAACACTTCCTGGCCGTCGGCGGAAGCGGCGCTGGTCGCCTCGCGGTAGTCATATGACAGCATGATCACTGAGCTGCCCGCGATCACGCTTCCACCAATCGAGCCGAATAGCGCATTGTTGAGATCGACGCCTTCCGGATCACCGAGAATTCGATATCCGCCCGATATGAACGGCAAAAACCCACCGAAAGACTTAGAGAGTTCCGCGGCGAGGCTGACATCCGCCTTGCCTGTTCCAAGGCCGTCTTGCGCAGTCGGCAATTTGACACGGCCGCGCAAATCGACGGCGAAGCCAAGATTATCTTCGGGTATCCCGTAATTGGCACCCAGCGTAATATCGCCGATGCCTTCGCGCGTAACGCGCGAGCTGTCCGGGTCGACCACGATGGGGCCGCCTTCACCGCCAACGATACTCTCCGCACCGTCGATCCGAATATAGGGGACGCTGGCAATCAGGCGGAGATTGCCCGTCTTGAGGCGCGCTGCAGCGGGCACGACCAGGATATTAGTATCTACCCCGGTGCCATAGTCACCGCTGGAATAGTCCACTCCCGTCGTCACGGTCAGTTCGGCGTCCTGTGCCTGGGCAGCGCTCGCAAACGCCAACGCGCCGATTCCCCCAAGACATGCCGAAAGTCTGATCATTCCGATCGCTCCATAGTAAGTCAGCGGGGCGCAGAGGTTGCGGCAGTCCAACGACCAGCGCATCCGCAGCGCCGCCGCCCCTTCAAGCTTTCTTTCGGAAAAAACGAAACGGAACGACCGTTCAATTCCGCGCTCAGTTTGCTTTTGTCCACAGAATCGCGGGAAAAATGGAAATCAGGGCGCAGCTTCCCAGCCATTCGAGCGAGCGCCGAGTTCCTCGCTCGCACTCAAAGCGGGACCCGCCGCCATTTCCTGAGCGCGCTGGAAAAGAGAAGCGTCACCACTCGATGCCATCTGGTATTCGGTTGACTGCCGTGCGCCCGCGTCGCCCTTCAAGCGGATATTCCAGCCGTCGCCTGCCCGGCAGGCAATACCGCTTTCCTCCGTTCCGCTGTAGAGGCGGCAAATCGCGCCGGACTTATCCCGGAAACTGAGAAGAATCTTGATCGGAGCGTCGTCCGGCTGTGTAGCAACGAGCTGATTGTCCAGCGCGCGGGCGAGACTGCCGCCAGCCAGGTCACTGGAAGGGGAACCGGTCAATACAACGGCCAACACAACCGAAGCGGCCAGGGCAGCCGCCCCCATCCATCCCCAGGTCGACCTGGCAAAATGCGTAATCCGAGGACGCAGCGCTGCAGCCTGCGCATGGGTGCGAACCAGCCGCGCCAGATGCTCGGGGACGTCTTCGTCCAGCTTCCGGTCGAAATGTTGCCCCAGCTTGTTCCTCAAGGCCTTATGCGCCGCAACCTGCTCCGCAAGCGCCGGATTTTCGGCAATCTTGGCTGCGACAATTCGAGCCCGCTGCGCATCGAGCTCGCCATCCGCAAACGCGGCAAGCTCTTCATCACTCGGCATCATCATTGTCTCCCAGGTGCTTGAGCAGCGCATTTCGGCCGCGCACGAGCCGTGAGTTCATGGTTCCAACCGGGCATCCCGCAATTTCGGCAGCTTCCCGATATGAATATCCTTCGACCATCACCAGCAAGACGGCTTCGCGCTGCTCACCGGGGAGCACTCGCAAAGCGCGATCGATATCCCCGAGGATGGCAGAATCCTCTTGCGAGCCCGTGGAGGCCACTGCCGCGCCCTCATCTTCATGCACGAAAGTCTGACTGCGCCGCTTGCGCGCCCGCAACTCGTCGACCCAGATATTTCGCATGATCTTGAACATCCAGCTGTCCATGCGCGTGTCGGGCGTCCATAATTTCTGTCTCTCCAAGGCGCGCATAATTGTTGCCTGGCAGAGGTCATCGCCATCCGAAGCGTCCTGAGCCAGACCGATCGCGAAGCGTCTCAGCCTGGGAAGGAGCGCCAAGATGCGGTCCCGGAAGCTCTCAATATCGATCTTCGACCTCTTCCATCTTTATAACGTTCGACCCGGCGATTTTCATCCAATTGCACATTAGGCCGGATTCACGAAACAGGCACGCCGTCCGGAAATCGTAGTTCTTGGGCATTGCAGCTGTGTCAGAAGGATGTTGATCAAAAATTTAGAGATGCCTGTGAAGATGCACATTCTGTGCTAACGGGTGCAGCCGGGCGCGAAGGCCGCTTGCTGTGCAGGGGCATGGCCACGCCCCAGCAAGGTCCGGCGAGCCTGAAGCGACGAGAAGCCTTTTGAACATCGGGTAAGCACCAAAGAATGATCCGGCGCTCTCTTCTCCTCTTGATCACAATCGCTTTCGTGGCAGGCGTGACGGCCACTGCCACAGCTCAAGGTGGGCCTCCCGGACATGCGGCCGACCGCGCGATCGAGGCGGCGGCGAATGCCCAGGAGCGGGCAGCACGTGCTTCAGAAAATGCTGCTGCTGCACAAGACCGTGTATTGAGCGCACAGGAACGAGCGGCCCAGGCATCCGAAAACGCCGCTGCTGCGCAGGACCGAGCGCTGAGCGCGCAGGAGCGCGCATCGCAGGCTTCGGAAAATGCCGCTGCTGCGCAGGACCGGGCAATGACCGCGCAAGAGCGCGCCTCGCGCGCATCGGAAAACGCGGCCACTGCTCAGGATCGAGCGATGGGTGCGCAGGAGCGTGCGGCGCGCGCTTCCGAGAATGCCTCAACAGCGCAAGACCGCGCAATGAGCGCGCAGGAGCGCGCTTCGCGAGCTTCGGAGAACGCCTCCACTGCTCAGGACCGAGCAATGGGCGCGCAAGAACGCGCTTCGCAAGCTTCGGAAAACGCCTCCAATGCCCAGGGTCGAGCAATGGGTGCGCAAGAACGCGCTTCGCAAGCTTCTGAGAACGCCTCCAATGCTCAGGGTCGAACAATGGGTGCGCAAGAACGCGCTTCGCAGGGTTCGGAGAACGCGGCCGCAGCACAGGATCGGTCCGCCGATACTCACGAGCGCGCATCGCAGGCCAACGAAAATGCCTCCGCAGCCCAAGAGCCGGCAAGCTCCGCCCAAGATCGAGCGGTTGCGGCGTCACCGGACGGAGTTGCGCCGGGCAAACCCAGCTCGCCGGGCAACAGCGATGCGGCAGGTAACGGCAATGGGACTGCAAACGAAAGCGATGAACCGGGCGGAAGTCGCCTTGCACTGAACCAGCTTCTGGAAACCTATCCCGAATTCCTTGAGGCCACCGACAAAGGGCCAGCGGTTCGCGGCCAGATCATTGCCATGTCTCCGGAACCTGCCGCGCTCGCCCGGTTGCTGGCGTCCGGTTACAGGGTCGAAGCCGATGAGCTGATCCCCGGCATTGAAGTCCGATCCGTGACGCTCGCCACCCCGGAAGGAAAGCCGTTGATGGCGGCCTTGGCGGAAGTCAGGTCGCTGGCTCCAGGCACGGAGTTTGCCGCGAACCATCTGCACGCCCAGAGTGCATCCGTCGCAATGCCTGCCGTGCCTGGGGCGGCGTTGCTGCAAAGGAAAGTGGGTGACCGCAAAGCGATCGGCATTATCGATGGCGGCGTTGGGGCACATCCGGCGATCCTTTCCTCCGTGGAGCAAAGGGGCTTTGCACGCGGAGCTCCCTCGCCCAATCCTCACGCCACAGCGGTTGCATCCCTTGCCGTCGGCGCGAAGCCGATCCACAGCGCAGCGCCGCTTGCCCCCTTGCTGGTCGCCGACGTATTCGGCGCCGATCCCACCGGAGGCAATGCTCTGGCATTGGCCAAGGCAATCGGCTGGCTCACATCCAAGCATGTCCCGGTCATCGTCGTCAGTCTCGTTGGTCCTGAAAATGCGCTCGTGAGAAAAGCCGTCGAGAAAAGTGTCGCCCAAGGCGTGTTGATTATTGCCCCTGTCGGCAATGACGGGCCTGCTGCGCCGCCTGCCTATCCAGCGAATTTCGATCGCGTCATCTCTGTCACGGGTGTCGACGCCAGGAACCGGCTGCTCATAGAAGCCAGCAAGGCCATCCAACTCGATTATGCCGCTCCCGGAGCGGATACTATGGCAGCCGACCTCAGCGGGAGGCTTGTCAATGTGCGGGGTACTTCATTTGCCGCTCCCCTTGTTGCCGGACGGCTCTTCATGCTTTCCAGAGCCGGCGCAAACGCACTTCATGCACTTGACGGCGAAGCCTTAGATCTTGGGCCAAAAGGTCCCGATTCAGCCTTCGGCCGAGGCCTTGTTTGCGGCAATTGCCGGACCACCCAAAAAAAATGATCCCTGCGGCGGATTAAATCCACCGCCCCATTCGTTACCTCATTGGTAGACGTTCCGACGCTTCGCGTTTTCGCTTCGCGAAACGGCTGAATGTGCCGGTGATACGCAATGCAGTGAGGGGAAAACAAAAACTGGGACTTGCTCGCGAGTGGAAGCACTCGTTCGTTGGGTCGAACAACACCTGCAAGTCCCCACTGCAAGCATATCGGCAATACCGGACGGGGGCACACTGATCAGCCTTATCAGGTCGCAGAGCGGAGTGCTTCGGCACTCCGCTCTAAAATAAAAATAGAAGTACGAGCAAAAAACGAACTCGAAAATATAAATACACGAATATAAATATTGATTATGAATCTGCCGGCGTTTACTTTGGTGTAAATAGCCGGATTTCTTGATTCTATATTGTATTTCAATGCGTTACTTCGGCAGTAACTCTTTCACAATAACGTTTTTTTACTGAACCCTTCTATCGAGTAGTCGCCAGAATTGATGGGGGACTTTCGATGAAGGCGCGAATTAGCAAGTGCCTAAAGAATCTTGGGCGGGACGCCCGAGCCAATGTCATTGCAATCTCGGCAGGGGGACTGTTCGCCATGGTCGGCGGCGCGGGCGTCGGGGTCGACACGGTGCAGTGGTATTTGTGGAAGAGGCAGCTGCAGCAGGCCGTCGATTCCGGGGCCACGGCCGGGGCCCTGACATTGGCGCAGGGCGGTTCCTTCAGCAATTCTGCCGACCGCGAGCTGG
>JAUHYZ010000087.1 GCA_030426245.1 Alphaproteobacteria bacterium
GCCATCTTGTCGCCCGGCTGCAGCTTGCGCTTCACCGCAACGAACACCTTGACCATCTTGAGCACGCCCGGGGCCAGTTCGTCGCCCCGTTCCAGCTTCTCGCGGCGGTCTTCGAACTTCTCTTCGATGCCCTTGACCGCTTCGTCATACTGCGTCTTGACCGCTTCGAGCTGGGCCTGGCGGCCATCGTCGGCAACCGCGAATTTGAACCATTCGTGGCGCTCGATTCCCTCGAGCATTTCCTCGTCGATCACATCGCCCTTCTTCACGCCCTTGGGTGCGGCCGAAACGGTCTGACCCACAAGCATGTCGCGCAGGCGGTTGTAGCTTGCACGGTTGAGAATGGCGCGTTCGTCTTCCGCGTCCTTCTTGAGGCGTTCGATTTCCTCGTTCTGGATCGCGCGGGTACGGTCGTCGATCTCGATGCCGTGGCGGTTGAACACGCGCACTTCCACGATCGTGCCGGCAACGCCCGGCGGCAGGCGGAGCGAGGTGTCGCGCACGTCGCTGGCCTTTTCGCCGAAGATGGCGCGCAGAAGCTTTTCTTCCGGCGTCATCGGGCTTTCGCCCTTCGGCGTGATCTTGCCCACCAGGATATCGCCCGGATGCACTTCGGCGCCGATATAGACGATGCCCGCTTCGTCGAGGTTGCGCAGGGCTTCCTCGCCGACATTGGGAATGTCGCGCGTGATGTCTTCCGGGCCCAGCTTGGTGTCGCGGGCCATGACCTCGAATTCCTCGATATGGATCGAGGTGAACACGTCGTCCTTCACGATGCGTTCGGAGATCAGGATCGAGTCCTCGTAGTTGTAGCCGTTCCAGGGCATGAAGGCGACGAGGCTGTTGCGGCCCAGTGCCAGTTCGCCCAGATCGGTCGAGGGCCCGTCGGCAATCGTGTCGCCGGCCTGGACCACATCGCCCACCTTCACCAGCGGACGCTGGTTGATGCAGGTGTTCTGGTTCGATCGCTGGAATTTCTGCAGCGTGTAGATGTCGACGCCGGACTGGCCGGGTTCGATATCGCCTGCAGCGCGGATCACGATACGCGTGGCGTCGACCTGGTCGACGATGCCGCCGCGCAGCGCAGCGATCGCGGCGCCGGAATCGCGGGCCACGGTCTCTTCCATGCCGGTGCCGACAAACGGCGCTTCGGCGCGTACCAGCGGCACGGCCTGACGCTGCATGTTCGAGCCCATCAGAGCGCGGTTGGCGTCATCGTTTTCCAGGAACGGAATGAGCGATGCGGCGACCGAGACGAGCTGCTTGGGCGAAACGTCCATCAGCGTCACGTTTTCGCGCGGGGTCATGACGAATTCGCCATTTTCACGGGCGGAGACCAGCTCTTCCTCGAAACTGCCGTCATCCTTGAGATCGGCGGAAGCCTGCGCCACGGCATGCTTCTGCTCTTCCATCGCGGAAAGATACTGCACGTCGCCGGTGACCTTGCCGTCGATAACCTTGCGGTACGGGGTTTCGATGAAGCCGTATTTATTGACCCGGCTGAAGCTGGCGAGCGAGTTGATGAGGCCGATATTCGGGCCTTCAGGCGTCTCGATCGGGCAGATACGGCCGTAATGGGTCGGGTGCACGTCGCGCACTTCGAAACCGGCACGCTCACGGGTGAGGCCGCCCGGGCCAAGCGCCGAAACGCGGCGCTTGTGGGTGACTTCCGAAAGCGGGTTGGTCTGGTCCATGAACTGCGAAAGCTGGCTGGAGCCGAAGAATTCGCGCACGGCGGCCACGGCAGGCTTCGCATTGATCAGGTCGTTCGGCATCACGGTGCTGACATCGACGCTGCTCATGCGTTCCTTCACGGCGCGCTCCATGCGCAGCAGGCCGATGCGGTACTGGTTTTCCAGCAGCTCGCCCACCGAACGCACGCGGCGGTTGCCGAGATTGTCGATATCGTCGACTTCGCCCTTGCCGTCCTTGAGGTCGACCAGTTCCTTGACCACGGCGAGGATATCCTCGGAGCGCAGGGTGGTGACCGTGTCTTCGGCATCGAGGCCGAGACGCATATTGAGCTTCACGCGGCCCACGGCGGACAGATCGTAGCGGTCGCTATCGAAGAACAGGCCTTCGAACAGCGCCTCTGCGGTTTCCTTCGTCGGCGGCTCGCCCGGGCGCATGACCTTGTAGATCGCCTCCAGGCCTTCTTCGCCATTCTCGGCCTTGTCGACCTTCAGCGTGTTGCGGATCCAGGGGCCGGTATTGACGTGGTCGATATCAAGCAGGTCGATCCGGTCGATGCCGGCATTGTCCAGCGCCTCGAGATGCTCGGCGGCAATCTCGTCGCCGGCTTCCACATAGATGCGGCCGGTCTTCTCGTCGATCATGTCCTTGGCGGCATAGCTGCCGATGATTTCCTCGGCCGGGATCAGCAGGTCGGTCACGCCGTCCTTGGCAGCCTTGTTGGCCGCACGCGGGCTGATCTTCTGACCCGCCGGGAAGATTTCCTCACCGGTATTGGCATCGACCAGAGCGAATGCGGGCTTCTGGCCGCGCCACTGCTCTGCCGAGAAGGGAATCTTCCAGCCTTCGCCCTTCTTGCCGGAAACGCGTTCCCAGCTGACGGTGTTGTAGAAGTGATCGAGGATCTGCTCGCTATCGAGGCCGAGCGCGTACAGCAGCGAGGTGACCGGCAGCTTGCGCTTGCGGTCGATCCGGACGTTCACGATGTCCTTGGCGTCGAATTCGAAATCCAGCCACGAACCGCGATAGGGAATGACGCGGGCAGCGAAGAGGAACTTGCCCGAAGAATGCGTCTTGCCGCGGTCGTGATCGAACAGCACACCCGGCGAACGGTGCATCTGGCTGACGATCACGCGTTCGGTGCCATTGATGATGAAGGTGCCGTTCTCGGTCATGAGAGGCATGTCGCCCATGTAGACGTCCTGCTCCTTGATATCGAGGACGGAGCGAGTCTCTGTCTCGGCATCCACCTCGAACACGATCAGGCGCAGCGTAACCTTCATCGGCGCGGCATAGGTGATGCCCCGCTGGCGGCACTCGGTGGTGTCGTATTTCGGATCTTCGAGTTCGTAATGCACGAAATCGAGTTCCGCCGTGCCGGCGAAATCGCGGATCGGGAACACCGAACGCAGGGTCTTCTCCAGACCGGAGACATAGCCGATCGAGGGATCGGAGCGCAGGAACTGCTCGTAGCTTTCGCGCTGCACCTCGATCAGGTTCGGCATCTGCACCACTTCGTGGATGTCGCCGAAAATCTTGCGGATGCGCTTTTTCGCGCTGCCCTGGGCCGCTGGGGCCTTAGCCTTGGTCGCCATAGAAGGAGATTGCCTCTTCGTATCTTGTGCCGGCGGCGATTGCGCGCCGGCTATTTCCGTTAGCCACGCTGCGGGAATGTGTGGCCCATGCCGAAACGCCGAAAAGCCGCAGACGAACAACCCCTTGCCGGAGTTTGCCTGCAGCTAGCGTCGCGACTATGGAAAGCCAGTGCTTCCTTCCTGGGTATGGCCCCCGCGCATGGGCCAACCTTGCTCGAAGCAGATCTGACAGATGTGCATATAGGATTTGTGCCGCCCCGTGTCAAACGCTGCGGCGCACAAAAGCTGCCCTGCCCAGTCACGTAGAAGTTGACTCTTGGGCGGCATTTCTTCAAAGGCGCGCCGGACCGGCAGGCACATGCCTGCAGGTCATCCGTCCGAGACAGTTGGTGAAGGCATTCCGGCCTTCTTAATTTCCAGCCTAGACGGGAAAGAGATTTCTTGGACGGAGGCCCACAAGTCGCCGTCCTGCCGCGCACTCCACATGGCCATGATGCATGGCCCGGACAGCGCACCTCCTTCCCATCAACGGACTCGCCCATGGCGCTTCTGGCGGCATGGACAAACGTAGCCGGTCGCCCGGTTTCGATCAGGCGGCCACAAGTGAAGGAGTAAGGCATGGATCGTTCGCAAAAAACCGACGCGGTCGCATCGCTGAACGCAACTTT
>JAUHYZ010000005.1 GCA_030426245.1 Alphaproteobacteria bacterium
AGCGGCGCAATACCATCCCCATCCTGTCCAACGTGCTGATCGAAGCCGCTGCCGAAGGCACGGTGAAAGTCATGGCGACAGACCTCGATCTGCAGGTGGTGGAGAACATGGCAGCCGTATCGGTTGAACGGCCCGGCGCCATCACCGTATCGGCGCATCTGCTGTTCGACATCGCCCGCAAGCTGCCCGAAGGCAGCCAGGTGGGGCTGGACGCTGCGGAAAACCGCCTGACCATCAAGGCCGGGCGCAGCCGTTTCTCGCTGCCCACGCTCCCGCGGGACGATTTCCCGGTGATCGTGGAAGGCGATCTGCCGACCAGCTTCGAATTGCCGTCCAAGACGCTGGCCGAGCTGATCGACAAGACGCGCTTTGCGATCTCCACCGAGGAAACGCGCTATTACCTCAACGGCATCTTCCTGCATGTCAGTGACGAGGATCAGCCCGTGCTCAAGGCCGCGGCGACCGACGGCCACCGGCTGGCCCGCTATACGCTGGCCCGCCCCGAAGGCGCCGAAGGCATGCCGGATGTGATCGTGCCCCGAAAGGCCGTCAGCGAGCTCAGGAAGCTGCTGGACGAATCGCCGGACGGCAATGTCGAGATCGACCTTTCCGCCAGCAAGATCCGCTTTACGCTGGGCGGGGAAGGCGGCGTCGTGCTGACCAGCAAGCTGATCGACGGGACATTCCCCGATTACAGCCGCGTCATTCCCACCGGGAACGACAAGCTGCTCAAGCTCGATCCCAAGAGCTTCTTCCAGGGCGTGGACCGTGTGGCCACGATCGCCACGGAGAAGACCCGGGCGGTCAAGATGGCCCTCGATACGGACAAGATCACGCTCTCGGTCACTTCGCCCGATAACGGCACGGCGGCCGAAGAAGTCTCGGCGCAATATTCTTCCGAAGGGTTGGAGATCGGCTTCAACGCCAATTATCTGAAGGATATCCTCCAGCAGATCGAAGGCGACAGCGTGGAGCTGCATCTGGCCGATCCGGGCGCGCCGACAATGATCCGCCAGGATGAAAAAAGCGCTGCGCTTTATGTGCTGATGCCGATGCGGGTGTAATTGGGGCCTGGTGTAATCGGTGTGCGGCCTAATCCCGCGCCTTGATCATCGCTTCGATATCCACGAACTTTTCGCGCGGGGCGCCTTCGCGCGCGGCCTGTTCCTCCGCTTCCTCGATCCGTTTCCAGTCGCGGAAGGTCACGATGTCCAGCGCGCGCGCCTTGGCGAGCTTGTCGAAGCCGTCCCGGCCCGGCTTGTTCGCCCGGCCCAGCTTCCCGGCATTGGTGTCCTCCACGATCTTGTCGATGACATCGAAGCCGTCGGGCCGGTTGGTGCCGATTGTGCCGCTCGGGCCCCTGCGGGCCCAGCCGACGCAATAGAGGCCGGTCAGGATCCGCCCCTCGTCATTGGCGAAGCGTCCGGCCCGTTCGTCGAACGGCACATCGGGGATCGGGGAAGTGCGATAGCCGATGCAGCTGAGCACCAGGCTGGCCGGGATTTTGCGGATTTCCCCGGTGCCCACGGCCTTGCCGCTGATCACCTGGGTACGCTCCACTTCGATTCCCTCGACTGTCTTGTCGCCCCGCAGCGCCTTGGGCTGGGCGAAGAAGGCGAATTCCACCGTGATCGGCTTGGCTGCCTTCTGCTTCTCATAATCCTCGGCGAACGCGCGCAGATGGGTCACCGATTTGCGCAGGCCGGGCTCCAGGATCGCGTCTTCGGCCTGTGCCGGCAGCGCATCGGGATCGACATAGGGCACCGCGCGTTCCAGCTGCCCCAGCTCGCCCAGCTCCTTGGGCGTCATCATGATCTGGTGCGGGCCGCGCCGCCCCAGCAGCACGATCCGTTCGATTGCAGAGCCCGCCAGCGCTTCGCGCGCATGGGCCACGATATCGCTGCCTTCGAATTCCTGCGGCGTCTTGGAAAGTATCCGCGCCACATCCAGCGCGACATTGCCCATGCCGATCACCACTGCGGTCTTGCCCGAAAGATCGGGGTTCAGATCGGCGAATTGCGGATGGCCGTTATACCAGCCGACAAAGGCAGCGCTGCCGAACACATTGCCCAGCGCCTCGCCCGGAATATCCAGCGGCCGGTCATTCGGCGCGCCGGTGGCCAGCACCACGGCATCGTAAAGCCCCTGCAATTCGGGGATCGTCACATCCTTGCCGATGGTGACATTGCCCACGAAGCGCACATTCTCGGTCAGCGCTGTCTTCTCGTATCGGCGGGAGACGCCCTTGATCGATTGATGGTCCGGCGCGACGCCGCTGCGGATCAACCCGTAGGGGACAGGCAGGCAATCGAACACGTCGACCCGCACATCCTCCCCAAACGCCTTTTGCGCCGCTTCCGCCGTGTAATAGCCCGCGGGACCCGAACCGATGATCGCAATATGCCGCATCGCCGCTTTCTCCCGCGATTGTGCGCCCTTGCGGCAGCATGAACCCGCGCGGATGGCAATTCAAGCGGACATGCAAGCTCCCTGCTGACAACGCCCGAAACCGGGGGTAAGGGCGCTGCATGACCGAGCTTTCGCAGATCCGCAATTTTTCCATCATCGCCCATATCGACCATGGCAAGTCGACCCTGGCCGACCGGCTGATCCAGCTGACCGGCGGGCTGACCGAGCGCGAGATGAAGGAGCAACTGCTTGATAACATGGACATTGAGCGCGAACGCGGCATCACCATCAAGGCGCAGACCGTCCGCCTGAACTACACGGCCAAGGACGGGCAGACCTACGAGCTGAACCTGATGGACACGCCCGGCCATGTCGACTTCGCTTACGAGGTTTCGCGCAGTCTCGCCGCGTGCGAGGGCGCTTTGCTGGTGGTTGACGCGGCGCAGGGCGTGGAAGCGCAGACGCTCGCCAATGTCTACCAGTCGATCGAGCACGACCACGAGATTGTGCCGGTGATCAACAAGATCGATCTGCCCGCCGCCGATCCCGACAAGGTCCGCACCGAGATCGAGGACATAATCGGCATCGACGCGTCCGACGCGGTGCTCACCTCCGCCAAGTCCGGCATCGGCGTGGCCGACGTGCTGGAGGCGGTCGTCACCCGCATCCCGCCGCCCACCGGCAGCCGCGATGCCCCGCTCAAGGCCATGCTGGTCGATAGCTGGTACGATCCCTATCTCGGCGTCGTCATCCTGGTGCGCGTGATGGACGGCTCGATCAAGAAGGGCCTGCAGGTCAAGTTCATGCAGGGCGGCACCGAGCACCTGATTGACCGTGTCGGCTGCTTCACCCCCAAGCGCACCGATCTGCCGGAGCTCGGCCCGGGCGAGATCGGCTTCATCACCGCGCAGATCAAGGAGGTGGACCAGGCCAAAGTGGGCGACACCATCACCACGGTGAAGAAAGGCGCGGACAAGGCGCTGCCCGGCTATAAGGAAGTGCAGCCGGTGGTGTTCTGCGGCATCTTCCCCGTCGACGCGGCCGATTTCGAAAAACTGCGCGAAAGCATCGGCAAATTGCGGCTCAACGATGCCAGCTTCAGCTACGAGATGGAAACCAGCGCCGCGCTCGGCTTCGGCTTCCGCTGCGGCTTCCTGGGCCTGCTGCACCTGGAAATCATCCAGGAGCGGCTCACCCGCGAATACGATCTGGACCTCATCACCACCGCCCCCTCGGTGGTCTACCGCATCGCCCTGCGCGCCTCCAAGACGGAGGATGCGGAGGAGATTCTGCTGCACAACCCGGCCGACTATCCCGATCCCAGCCGGATCGAAACGATCGAGGAACCGTGGATCAAGGCGGTGATCTACACGCCGGACGATTATCTCGGCCCCATCCTGAAGCTGTGCCAGGATCGCCGCGGCGTTCAGCGCGACCTGACTTACGTCGGCGGCCGCGCGCAGGTGACTTACGAGCTCCCGCTCAACGAAGTGGTGTTCGACTTTTACGATCGGCTGAAGAGCATCAGCCGCGGCTATGCCAGCTTCGATTACGAGCAGATCGGCCTGCGCGAAGGCGATCTTGTGAAGATGAGCATCCTGGTCAACGGCGATCCGGTGGACGCGCTATCGATGATCGTCCACCGCGAGGTCGCCGAAGAGCGCGGCCGCGGCATGTGCGAGCGGCTGAAGGACCTCATCCCGCGCCACCTGTTCAAGATCCCGATCCAGGCCGCGATCGGCGGCAAGGTTGTCGCTCGCGAAACGATCAGCGCGCTGAGGAAAGACGTAACCGCCAAATGCTATGGCGGCGACATCACCCGCAAGAAGAAACTTCTTGAAAAACAGAAGAAGGGCAAGGCGAAAATGCGGGAATACGGAAACGTCAGCATCCCGCAGGAGGCGTTTATTGCGGCGTTGCGGATGGGTGAGGAATAACCGCCGAAGCCCTTGTTTTTGCCGTCGAAGGCCAGCAAGGACATAATCCTGAAGTTTGCAATACTGCCGAATTATATTGGCCATTCAGTTGGAGGACCATACAAATCTTTGCTTAAGAGCTAGAAATTCAAAGTATACTGCCCTAAGAAAAAATTTAAGTTTTATTCAAGGGGCGAGGGTGAGGCTATGGCGGTCAAAAAAAAGCCGGTCACAATCTGTGTCATTAATCTAAAAGGAGGAGTTGGGAAATCTACGGTTACTGCTCTTTTGAGTAGGTTTGCCTTCAATCGCAAGGCGCTAGATGTGCTTGCAATCGATTTAGATCCGCAAGCCAATCTTAGCCAGGGCCTCATGCAGCAGGAGTATTCTGATTTCTTGTCTGAAATGAGGCCTTCGATCGTCGAGGTTTTTCAGGATTACATTCCGCCGCAAAAAGGTGGTGGCGGACCAACTCCGCTCGATGCGGAGTCCGTTACGCAGGTCGTACTTGATCGATCGGATAGGAGTTTGGACCTAATTGCTTCAAGGTTTGATTTTTCTGACGCTCTGACGGATGCCATACGTCCGGATCCGAAAATACTTGCTAAGTTTTTATCGAAAAACTTTAAAGAAAAAGACCTGATATTAATAGATTGCTCCCCGACAGAGTCGATCTTCACGCAGGCGGCATACCATGCGAGTGACTATGTTTTGATACCTGTCCGCCCAGAGTATTTTGCGACAATCGGTTTTCCTCTCCTTGCCGAATCAATATCGAATTTTCACTCTAAAAACAGGGGGCATCGATTGGACGTGCTTGGGGTGATTATTAACAATGCGTTCTATGATGGAGGTAACGATGGCGGTCCAGAGAAAGGGCGCGCGATGGTGGAGATCCAGAGAGAATGCAAAAAGAATAAATGGAGCATTTTCCGCATTCCGATGTATCATTCGAGGGGCTATCCAAAATTGATGCGAGGGGATTACAGGTACCCAGGGGATGCATCATATTTTTGGGGGCTCGCCGATGAGATTTTAGAAAAGGCCGGTTTTTAGTTCGTGTCCAATATCAACAAAGATAAGATACTCGAAGAAATCCTACTGACGCTTGTTGCGGGCTGGGGAAAAAGCAAGGTCCAAGCGACATTGGACCAGTTGTCGAGCAGATCGAAGTCGTCACAACCAGAGCGATCAGTGCGTAAGAAAGGCTCAACGGAAGAGGTTCCGGATGCTGTGTCTTATGTTGAAGAGTTGGACTTCGTAGAAAATCGATCGATTTTGCTCCGGTTTGCTGAAGCATTCGACAATAAGCGTGCCTTTCCAACAAGCACTGATATACGCCAGTTCCTTCTTTCACAGAATGTTTATGTGAAAGAAGTCAAAAGTAGGAATCAGGCATTTCGAAGGATACTCCCCGTTCTTCAGGGAATGTCGAGCAAGGGACTTCTTAAGGCGCTTGATCGTGCCCAATATTCCGGTCCAACAAGGCTTGATGAGATATCTGATGCCATAAAGAGCGCTGGGCAACTGACAAGGCGAGACCGTGACGAAGGTTCGTCCGAGCACTAGAGTGTTCTGAAAATGACCTTCGGCGTTTTCATGCACAAGAATGAGTCGATTTACGACGACATTCCGGAAGTGCACTACCAGTTTCCGAAGATTTATCTCAGCCGTGCCGAGCAGATGGTCGGCGACTGGATTGTCTATCGGGAGCCGGTGAAGCTTGCGCAATCCAAGGGCTTCTTCGCCGTCGCAAGAGTTGATCGGATCATTCCTGATCCAGACATAGCAGATCGCTATCGCGCCATAATTGAAGAGGGCAGCTATCTACCGTTCTCTCCAACGGTGCCGCATATCGTGGATGGTGAGCCAGTCGAACGTGATCTGGCCAATGCCCAAGCCGCCGTACGCCCGCTCTCCAATTCTGACTTCGCACGGATCATTTCTCTAGGCCTGCCTGACAACGAAATCTTGCCGCGCTCCGACGATCTTGAAGACCTGGATCGGGTTCAAGAAGGTCAGGTACCTTTCGAGGTTGAGCGGCCCATCGTGCAGTCGCTGGTCAATCGGAAGTTTCGTGACCGCGCTTTCCGCCGCGCAGTGTTGAAGGCCTATGATGAACGCTGCGCAGTGACTGGGTGGAAGCTCATCAATGGCGGAGGCAGAGCAGAGGCCGAGGCCGCCCATATCCGCCCGGTTGAGAAAGGCGGGCCGGACTCCATCCGCAATGGGTTGGCATTGTCGGGCACCGCGCATTGGATGTTTGATCGCGGTCTGATCGGCCTGTCAGACGATCTTGAGATAATGATCTCGCGGCAAGTGAACGACCTGCCAAGCGTGGAAGCAATCATCAACAAGACGGGTAAGGCCATTGCCCCGCGCCGCGAGTCCGAACGACCGCATCCGGCGTTCCTGAGCTGGCATCGGGAAAACTGCTTCAAGAACTAGTGGTAATCCCGGACCTGTTCCGGGATCCCGCTTCTTGTCTGAAACCAAGCTGGACCCCGGCACAGGGCCGGGGTGACAAGAGGGCTTGGTCAGGTGCCGTTGGGTGTTTGCCGGTCTTCGTCGTTGGGCCTTCGGCCCGTCTACGACTCCAACAAGCTCAGGACGAACGGGGTTTCACCTGCTCACGAAGATGGGGAGGGGCTTTCTCCGGTTTCCTCTTCCTCCTTCGCCTTTACCGCCTCGCGGAGCTGCTTGCGGCGGGCCCAGAGGATCGCGGCGACTTCCGAGCGGGTCTGGCGCAGGCGTTCCTCTTCGTCGTCCTCTTTTGTTTTGCCCTCAAGCGCCGGGCGCGAGCGATGTCCCCGCTGCGCGGGTTCAGCTTCGCTTCCCGGCTCGCTTGGCTCTCGCGCCATAGGGCGCGGCGCGCTTGCAGTTGGCCTTTGGCCGTCTGCGCCTTCGGCTTCGACTCCGCGCTTGCGGTCTCCTGACGGAGCCCGGGTCGTCGCTTCTTCGGAATCGTCCTCTGTTGGGTGGGAGCGCCCATCTTCCAGCAGCGCCTGATATTCCTCCCCGTTACGCTCGGCCCATTGGCGGCGGAGCGCTTCCAGGTGTTTGGGCAGCAGCGCGGCGGCGGCATCTGCATAGTCTTCATAGGGTTTGCCCGCGCTCCATCCGGCTTCCTCATCGGCGCGGGCCTGGGCTTCCGCCTGCATGCGCAGTTCATGTCCGCGCGGGCTGATATCCGCCTCAACCTCGCGGCGCATATCCTCGATCTTGCGGTTGATGCTGGCGCGGATCTCGGCTGCGGAGACCTGCTTGGCGCGCTGCTCCGCCTCCCATTCTTCGAACCACAGCTTCTTCAGCTTCTTCATCTTGCGCTGCTGCACGATCTTGAGCGCGCCGGTGCCGCCAGCCTCTCCATCGCCGGCGGCAAAGCGCTTGCCCGCGCGGTTGCGCAGGATGAACATCAGCAGCCTGTCATTATAGACGCGGCGCGTGCCGATGATCTTGCCATAGGCATAGACGGGCACTTCCACGCCGTTCAGCGCACGGTCCATCGCGATATCCTCCAGCTTCTGCACGCCCAGGGCGAGCGCGGCCTCCCACGCCTTGGCGAAGCTTTTGCCTTCCGGGTGGCGGCGGATCAGATAGGCGCCGTGATCGCTGCGGCCCACGCGGCGGCAGGCGGCGGCCACGCTGCCGGTTTCGGCCAGCGCCTCGATAAAGGCGCGCTGGACTTCGGGCTTCCAGCCATTGCTGCGCTGTTTCAGGCGCGGGACGGGGGTGAAGGCGGGGAGGGTGTGTTTGGACGGGCGCGTAGAGGTGGGCTCTGGCGTTTGGGGTTTCTGCGTTTTGGGATTCTGCGTTTTGGGCATGGGCCTGCTCCTTGTTCGATTCGGGGTTCGACTCGGAGCCAGACCACATGGCGGGAAAACGCCGTGTAGGAAAATGTTTTCTGTTTGTTCTTTTTTGTTGCGCTACCGCGCTTCGCGCTACTTGAGCACGTAATTAGGGTTTTCGGGCGGAGACCAGCGAGTAATACCCGCCGCCGGTGCGTGCGGCCCGGACATCGGTGAACCCGGCGCTTTCCAGGATCTCCTTGAACTCGGCGAGCGAATATTGCTGGCCCAGCGTGCCGATCAGCATCAGCAGGCTGAAGGCCGCGGCCTCGAACGGGCCCGTATATTCGTCATCCATCAGGATCTCGTGGAGGAAGATGCGGCCTCCGCTGGGCAGCGCGTCGAAGCTGGCCTTGGCGAGCGTGCGGTTGGTTTCGGCCGACCAGTCGTGAAAGACGTTGCAGAACAGGTGCCCGTCAGGCCCCTCCGGCCATTCCTCCTCGAACATGTTGACCCCGGCGGTGGAGACGCGTTCCTCCATCCCTGCGGCAGAGACGTATTTGGCGGCTTCGGCGGCGACTTCCTTCAGGTCCATCAGCACGACCTTGAGCGCGGGGTTCGCCCTGGCGATCTCTATTCCGTAGACGCCCGATCCGCAGCCGACATCCATCAGGCATTTCAGCTCGCCGAATTCGGGCATGCGCGCCGTGCCCAGCGCGGGGGCCTGGCTATGCGCCTGCATGAAGGCGGCGATGCCCTCGGCCACCTTCTGCGGCATGGAGCCTTTCTCCCATCCGGAAGGCCGCTCATCCACGTCGGCGGGGCGCTGCCCGGTCTTGAGGCTTTCGGACAGGCGGCTGCGCAGATGCTGGTTATTGTCGATCGAGCTCAGGAACTGGCCCCAATAGCCCTGGCCCTGCGGATGCAGCCAGGTGCGCGCCAGGCTGGTGGCGCGCCATTTGTTCAGCCGCTTTTCGACATAGCCTTGCGCGCAGAGCGCCGCCAGGAACATGGAAAGCGCGCGCGCATCGACATTGAGCCGCTCCGCCAGCTCCGCAGTGGCCAGCGCCTCTTCGCTGAGCGCGGTGAACAGGCCCGCTTCGATGCAGACATTCAGGATCGGCAGCTTGAACTGGGAAAGCCAGGCGTCCCAGATTTGCGTATCGTCGATGGTAGGCGGCAAAGCGCTCATAATTCAGGTCCCCTCTTCCTTATCGCGCGAACTATTCACGCGGGGAGAGGAGGGGGCAAGCCTTTCTTCGCGCTGCCCGCCCGGGCGCCTCCGCCATCTTTGCCACAGCCGGGGTTCACACTTCACTTGGCGTTCAGACGGGCGCTGGCTATAGGCGTGCGCATGAATCCGATCAGCTGCATGAATCGCACCGCCATCAGGCCGTTCATCCTTGCCGGGGCCGCCATGGCCGCCGCGCTCACCACTGCCGCTTGCGGCGGCGGGGCTGGTGGCGACAACGCCTATGTCGCCCGCGATGTGGAGACGCTTTACACCGCCGCGAAGGACCGGCTGGACCGCGGCGATACGCGCCTGGCCGCCGCCCTGTTCGACGAGGTGGAGCGCCAGCATCCCTATTCGCCCTGGGCCCGCCGTGCCCAGCTGATGAGCGCCTTTTCCTATTACGTGGCGCGCGATTACAACCAGGCGATCCAGTCCGCCCAGCGCTTCCTGTCGATCCATCCGGGCAACAAGGATGCGCCTTACGCCTATTATCTGATTGCCCAGAGCTATTACGAGCAGATCAGCGATGTGGAGCGCGACCAGGCAATCACCCGCCAGGCGATGGATGCGCTGACCGAGATCGACCGCCGCTTCCCGCGCACCCAATATGCCGCCGATGCGCGCATCAAGCTGGACCTGGTGCGCGATCACCTGGCCGGCAAGGAAATGGAGATCGGCCGCCATTACGAGCGGAGCGGGCGCTGGCTCGCCGCGCAGATCCGCTTCAGCAATGTGATCGAGGATTACACGACCACCAGCCACACGCCCGAGGCGCTGTACCGCCTGGCGGAAACCAACCTGGCGCTCGGCCTGCCCGAAGAGGCGCAGAAGAATGCCGCCGTGCTCGGTTCCAACTATCCGGGCAGCGAGTGGTACGAAAAGGCCTATGAGCTGATGCAGGAACACGCGCCGGGCACCGACGCGAGCTGATCGTTAGGGGCGAGCCTATTGCTGAATCAGGCCGCGCTCCTCAATCAGGGCAGCGGGTCGGAGCTGTTCCAGTAACGCGGCGTGGATAGCGGCATCGTGCGGAAGAAGGCGTTGATCGAATGGATCTGGCCGCCCCAGATCTTGAACGCTTCGAATGTGATCAGCGCATTATCCTCGCCATAGGAACCGGTGTAGCCGAAATTCATCCACAGCAGAACGATCCCGGCTTCTTCGTCCACCGCGGCCACGCTGGCGATGATCCCGGGATGGACCATGATCCGCTGGGAATACAGGCCGCAATCCGCACGCGGGCAGCCTTCGCCCGCCGTGATGAAGCCGTTTTCCACGCGGTAGGTTTCCGGCGCGAAGGGCGTTCCGCCATCGGTGAAATTGCCGATCCGCAGCCCTTCGGTGTAGGTCAGCGCAGTGGCGATCATATCTTCGCGCGGCATCTTCCGATCTGCCGGCACGGGATCGTTCATGCCCCGGATCGGCCCGCCCAGTTCAGTCGGCCGATAGGGGGAATCGGGCGCCACGCGCTGCACCAGCGTTTCAACCCCCGCGATCTTGCTGTCTTCGACATGCAGCAGCAGCGAATAAAGCACGATCGTGTCGCCTTCCATCAGCTCCACATGCGAAGCGGCAATCTGCTTTTCGGTGTCGAGATAATCCTGGCGGAAGCCGCCCCGGCCGCTGACCGTTTCCCACAGGCCTTCGCCGAGCTGAAGATCGGCTGAATCTTCTGTGAAACGGACATCCTCTGTCACCGGCAGGGTGGAGGGATCCTGCGCCACCAGCGCATCGACATATTGGGTGATCAGCCCGCTCAGGCAGGCGCGGTCGCATTCCTTGGCCGAAGCTGGCGCGGCGGTGAGCAGGACGATAGCCAGCAATGCGCCGAATGCTACGAGCCTGGCTTTCACGGCAGTCGCTGTGTGAAGCATGATTTCCTCTCCGATCGAGAGCCTTGAGGCCCTTCATTAGCTTGCTCAGGATAGGGCGAAATGCGCATATGGAAAGAGCGGATCGGCGCCGCGTGATCCCAACCTGCTAATTATCGCGGATAAGCCGTGCGCGGGCAGGCCAATTGGCGGTGACGGCGCCATGCAGTTGAGCTAGACCGTCTGCGAACCGATGCTCACTGCGCTCAACATTCGCAATATCGTGCTGATCGAAGGGCTGGAGCTTGCCTTCGGCCCCGGCCTTGGCGTGCTGACGGGGGAGACCGGCGCAGGCAAGTCGATCCTGCTGGATGCGCTGGGGCTGGTGCTGGGCAGCCGCGCCGATTCCGCCCTGATCCGCTCCGGTGAAACGCAGGCAAGCGTGACGGCCACTTTCGAATTCGCTGAATTGCCACTGCCTGTGCGCCAGGCACTGGAAGAAGCAGAGGTGGACGTGGAGCCGGGCGAGCCGCTGATCCTGCGCCGTTCGCTCAAGGCCGATGGCGGCGGGCCGGTCAGCTCGCGCGGCTTCGTCAACGATCAGCCCGTCGGCGCGGCGCTGCTGCGGGAACTCTCCGCCTCTTTGGTGGAATTGCATGGCCAGCATGACGATCGCGGGCTGGTCAATCCGCGCGGCCACCGCGCTTTGCTGGACCGCTATGCCGGGGCCGATATCGCGGGCGTCGCCAAGGCGTGGGAGACATGGCGCGCGGCGGAAGATGCATTGGCTGAGGCGAAGGACACAATCGAGCAGGCCCGCGCCGATCAGGATCTGCTGCTGGCCCATCTGGCGGAACTGACAGCACTCGAACCGCAGGAGGGCGAGGAAGAGCAACTCGCCGAAGCGCGCAGCGCGATGCAGAAAGGCGAGAAGCTCTCAGGCGATCTGGAGGAGCTGCGCCATCTGTGGGACGGTTCTGAAAGTGCGCTGGCCAGCTTGCGCTCCGCCGCGCGGCGGCTGGACCGGATCGCCGGGGAGCATCCGCTGCTGGCCGAGGCATTGGGTGCGCTCGACCGGGCGGTGATCGAAGCGGGCGAAGCGGAAGAGAAGCTGGAAGCGGCCGCCGATGCGCTCACCCATGATCCGGCGGAGCTGGACCGGATCGAAACGCGGCTGTTCGATCTGCGCGCCCTGGCCCGCAAGCATCGCTGCGAAGTGGACGAGTTGCCTGCCAAGATGCAGGAAATGCGCAGCGCGCTCGATGCGATCGAGGCAGGAGATGCCCAGATTGGCGAGCTGGAAGCGGCGGCGCGCAAGGCAGGCGACGCCTATTCGGCGGCGGCCTGTAAGCTCAGCGACTTGCGCAGCGAAGCGGCCGAGAAGCTGGACGAAGCCGTGGCGAAAGAACTCGCCCCGCTCAAGCTGGATGCCGCACGCTTCAAGACGGCGGTCACCGAACTCCCGGAGGATCGCTGGGGCCCATCCGGCATGGACGGGGTGGAATTCCTGATCTCGACCAATCCCGGTGCGGACTTCGCGCCGCTCAACAAGATCGCCAGTGGCGGCGAGCTGTCACGCTTTATCCTGGCGTTGAAAGTCGCCCTGGCGGAGCAGGGTGGGGCGGCGACAGTGATCTTCGACGAGATCGATCGCGGCGTGGGCGGCGCGGTGGCCTCTGCCATTGGCGAGCGGCTCGCGCGGCTGGCAGGAGAAGGGCAGTTGCTCGCGGTCACGCATTCGCCCCAGGTGGCGGCACGCGGCGGCACGCATTACGTCATCGCCAAGAGCAGCGAAGGCACGGTGACGCGCACCGGCGTGGTTCTGCTGGATCAGGCGGGCCGGCAGGAGGAAATCGCGCGCATGCTTTCGGGTGCGGAGATCACATCCGAAGCCCGCGCCCAGGCCGACCGGCTGCTGGAGGGGGTGTGATCAGTAACCGCTCAAGAGCCCTCTCTTCTTCAGAGGAGGGGGGCTGATGGCACTGACCTGGGCGGGTATTATTGTCGGCGGCGTTTTTGTGGGAGTCTTGCTTAGCGCGGTACTCTTCCTCTTAATTTGGATAGGTGGAAGCCCTATTCGCCGAGCTCTGCGTGATGGCTTCAAGATTGGTATGGGACTGGCGGCTACGATGCTTATTGGCTTGTTCATATTGGGTGTTTTCGAAACATGGGCGAGGTAAGCGAAGCCGAGGCCGCCAATGAGCTGATGCGGCTGGCGAAGCAGATCGCCAAGCATAACAGGCTCTATCACGCCGAAGACGATCCCGAGATCACCGATCAGGAATTCGACGCGCTGGTGCGCCGCAATGCCGAGTTGGAAGAGCAATTCCCGCACCTGGTCCGCAAAGACAGCCCGTCGCGGCAGGTCGGGCACGAAATTGCCGCTTCGCCGCTGAGCAAGGTGCAGCACGAGGTTCGCATGATGAGCCTCGATAATGCGTTCAGCGAAGAGGAAGTCGCCGATTTCGTGGGCCGCGTGCGGCGCTTCCTGGCGCTGGACGAGGACGAGACCGTGGCGATGACCGCCGAAGACAAGATTGACGGCCTGTCCTGCTCTTTGCGTTATGAGAAAGGCAAGCTGGTGCGCGCGGCCACGCGCGGCGACGGCGAAGTGGGCGAGGACGTTACGCCCAATGTGGCGACCATTTCCGACATTCCGCAGGAGCTCAAAGGCAAAGCGCCGGACGTGTTCGAGATCCGCGGCGAGGTCTACATGGCCACACAGGACTTCCGCGATCTCAACAACCGGCTGATGAAGGAAGCGCGCGACAAGGCGGAAGAGAAGGGCGAGGAGTTCGAGCCCGACAAAGTCCGCCAATTCGCCAATCCGCGCAATGCGGCGGCAGGATCGCTGCGGCAAAAGGACGCATCCGTCACGGCGCAGCGCCCCTTGCGCTTCTGGGCGCATGGCTGGGGCGCGGCTTCCGAAGTGCCCGGCGAGACGCAGCATGATGTGATGCAGCAGATCGAGAAATGGGGCCTGCCGATCTCCCCCGATCTGACTTTATGCTCTTCCCTGGAAGAGATGCTGGCGGCCTATGAAAAGATCGCCGAAGGCAGGGCGGGCCTGCCCTATGAGATCGACGGCGTTGTCTACAAGGTGGACCGGCTGGACTGGCAGCAGCGGCTGGGTTTCGTCGCCAAGGCGCCGCGTTGGGCAATGGCGCATAAGTTCCCCGCCGAGCAGGCGGAAACCACGCTGGAAAAGATCGAGATCCAGGTCGGCCGCACCGGCAAGCTGACGCCCGTGGGGCGGCTCGCGCCTGTGCTGGTGGGCGGGGTGACCGTCACCAATGTGACGCTGCATAATCGCGACGAGATTGCCCGGCTGGGTGTCCGCCCGGGCGACCGGGTGGTTGTGCAAAGAGCTGGGGATGTCATCCCGCAGCTTGTGGATAACCTCACCCGCGATGTGGAACGCGAGGCGTATGACTTCCCCGATCATTGCCCCGAATGCGGCAGCGAGGCCGTGGCCGAAGAGGGCGAAGTGGATGTCCGCTGCACTGGCGGCCTGATCTGCCCGGCGCAACGGACCGAACGGCTGAAGCACTTTGTCAGCCGCGGCGCGCTGGATATCGATGGGCTGGGCGAAAAGACGATCGACCAGTTCTTCGGCCTGGGATGGCTGGAAAGCCCCGCCGATATTTTCCGCCTGAAGGACAAGCGCGAGGAAATCCTGGCGCTGGAAGGCTGGCAGGACAAGTCTGTGGATAATCTGTTGGCCTCTGTGGAAGACAGGCGAGCGCCCGATGCCGCGCGGCTGCTGTTCGGCCTCGGTATCCGCCATGTGGGCGCGGTCACGGCGCGCGATCTGATGAAGCGTTTTCATGAACTGCCTGCCCTGCGCGAAATGGCCGAGAAGGCGCATATGGGCGACGAGGAAGCCGCCCACGAGCTGACTTCAATCGACGGCGTAGGCCCGGTGGTGGTGAAGGCGCTCGGCGATTTCTTCCATGAGGAACACAACAAGCAGGTGTGGGACGATCTGCTGAGCGAGCTCGATCCGCCGCGCTATGAAGTGGAAACTCTGGAAAGCCCGGTTTCAGGCAAGACGGTGGTCTTTACCGGCAAGCTGGAGACGATGAGCAGGGACGAGGCGAAAGCCCAGGCCGAGCGGCTGGGCGCGCGCGCTTCCGGCTCCGTCTCGGCCAAGACGGACCTGGTGGTTGCCGGGCCGGGCGCGGGATCGAAGCTGAAAAAAGCGGCCGAACTGGGCATCGAAGTGATCGACGAAAGTGAATGGGCGACTATAGTGCGCTCCGCAAAATGAATAAACTTTCGTAATATCTTCTGGAGAGCGACAATGAAAATTGCAGGAATAGCGGCGGCGCTGGGTTTGGCAGCTGCAACGGCCCTGACCGGCACGGCCCCGCTGAGCGCGCAGGCCCCAGCCGGGAGCGAGGCACCTGGCGAATTGAAGCTCTGGCGGCTCAATTGCGGCGAGATGCATGGCTTGCCGCTCGACATCTTCAGCGACACGCTCGATTTCGCCGGGGAGACAGGCAAACTGGTCGTCAGCTGCTACCTGATCAAGCATGGCGAGAGCTACATGTTGTGGGATACGGGCCTGGGTACGGAATTGATCGGGACGCCGCCGGAAGAGCAAGGCGGCCAATTGGTCGAGATGTCGATTGCCGATCAGCTGGCCGAACTGGGGCTCTCGCCGGCCGACGTGGACCTGGTGGGGATCAGCCACTGGCATGGCGACCATGTTGGCCAGGCGGCGGACTTCCCCTCGGCGAAGCTTCTGATCGGTGCGGAAGATCTCGCCACGATACGCGATCCGGGCGACAATCCGATGGTGGAGAGCCAGCGTTTTGCGCCCTGGCTCGATCCCGCGAGCAACGCGGAAGGCGTGGTGGGCGACAAGGACGTGTTCGGGGATGGCAGCGTGGTCATGCTCGATATGCCGGGGCACACGCATGGCCATCATGCTTTGCTTGTCCGGCTGCCGGGCAAGGCGCCGCTTCTGCTGAGCGGTGACGAATTCCATTTCCAGGGCCAGATGGAGGTCAACGGCGTGCCGACTTTCAATGCCGACCGCGCCGACACGCTCGCCTCGCATGATCGCTTCCGCCGCGTTGCCGAGAATCTCGGCGCGACGATCATCATCCAGCATGAGCCAGGCGATGTCGGCAAGCTTCCGGCCTTTCCCGAAGCGGCGGAATAGGCGGGCCGATGCGCCGCATGCCGCAGTGCAACAGGCGGATTGAGATGCGCGGAGAAACTGTTAAGCTTGCGCCGGTTGCACATTGAAGGGGAATCCCGCCCGCTTCGTGACCGCCGCAAGTTCGCGGCGTCTGGACTGAACATCTGAACCTGCCCGATCACCCGAACTGGAGAGCATGTCCATGAAACTCAAATTAGCGCTTGTTGCCCTAGTCCCCGCGATGCTCGCGGCTTGCAGCGACGCCCCCGAACCCGCTGCCGAAACCGAGGCGCAGGCGCCGTTGGAAGTGGTCGTACCTTCGGGCGATTACACGCTGGACAGGCGCCATGCCTCGCTCCACTGGGCCGTGCCGCATATGGGCCTGGCCGATTACGTCGTGCGGATGACCGATATCGACGCGCAGTTGACGCTGGACACGGAAAACCCTTC
This sequence comes from Alphaproteobacteria bacterium, assembly GCA_030426245.1. Classification (GTDB taxonomy): domain Bacteria; phylum Pseudomonadota; class Alphaproteobacteria; order Sphingomonadales; family Sphingomonadaceae; genus Andeanibacterium. The sequence goes on from JAUHYZ010000005.1 coordinate 16,758, forward strand.
CAACAGTTCGATCACGCTCACGATCAACCCGCAATCGGTCGCCGCGCATTTGCCCGGTGAATGGGACGCGGCGGAACGCGGCTATGCCAGCTGGGACGCGGAAATTGCGGAGAACCCCGATTTTCTGGCCGGCGCCGATGGTACGCCGATTACTTTCACTTCGACCAGTGTCGAACCGACCGGCCCCAACACGGCCGACGTTACCGGCGATCTGACATTCCGCGGCGTCACTGCCCCGGTGACGATGCATGCCGAACTGACCGGCCAGCTTGAACAGCACCCCTTCGGCGGAATGCCGGCCGTGGGCTTCAAGGCCACCGGGACGATGAAACCAACCGATTTCGGCATGGGCCTGATGAATGGCGCGCTGGAAGACGTGGTGAAGGTGGAATTCAACGGCGAGTTCCACGGACCCGCGCCTGAGGCCGAAGCGCCGGCCGAAGAAGAAGCCGCAGCCGAATAAGACGACAAGTCAGGCGGGGTGAGGGGGCGTATGCGCGCCTCCTCACCTGCCGGCTGAACGGGGCAGGACAATGGCGCCAAGCAGATATTCGCCCGTCGCGATGGTGCTCCACTGGCTGATCGCGGCCTGTATTATTGCAATGGTCCCGATGGGCTGGTGGATGTCCGATGCGATTCTGGAGCCGGAATCGCAGCAGACGGCTTACCGCCTGTTCCAGCTTCACAAATCGATCGGTATTCTGATCCTGGCGCTGACCGCGGCGCGTCTCGCCTGGCGGCTGACGCATCGCGCGCCGCCGCTTCCGCCCGGTATGAAGGCCTGGGAAAGATTTGCCGCCCACGGCGTACATGCCGCCTTCTATGCACTGCTGATCGCCATGCCGCTTTCCGGCTGGATCTATGTCTCTACTGGCTGGTCCGCCACGACAGATCAGCCGCTGGACGTGGCGACTTCCTTCTTCGGCCTGTTCCAGATCCCCCATCTTTCCTTCGTGGCCGATGCCGCGCAGGAAGCGCGCCGCGACGTCGCCTTCGGCATGCTGGGCATTCACGAGCTGATCGCCTGGGGCGCGGTGGGGCTGTTCGTTCTGCATGTGGGTGCGGCCCTGAAGCACCAGTTCCTGGACCGGGACGGCGTGATGGGTGCGATGGTCCCGTGGCTGAAAGCCGCAGATCCGCAGCCATCGGCAAAGAAGGGCAAGGGCGGCGCGGCGGTGCTGGCCGGTATCGTGCTGATCGTGGCGCTGTGGTTCGTCGGCTGGTCTTCCAATCTGCCCGATGCTGCCCCCGAAGCTGGCGAGGCCGAAAGCGCGGAACAGGCTGCAGAAGCGCCTGCCGATGCGATCGATACCTCGATCACTCCGGGCAGTGCGCAGGAATGGGCGATCGATCGGGAAGCGTCGGCCATCGAGTTTTCCGGAACCCATGCGGGCAATGCTTTCGATGGGCATTTCGCCGATTGGGAAGGGCATGTCTGGTTCGATCCGGAGGATCTGGCGGGCTCCAAGGCGATCGTGCTGGTGCGCACCGGTTCGGTCAGCACAGGCGATGCCACGCAGGAAGGCTCGCTGCGGCTGGGCGAGTGGTTCGATCCCAATACATTCCCTGTCGCCCGTTTCGAAGCAGATACGTTCCGCGCGCTCGGCGGAGACCGGTTCGAAGCGGAAGGCACGCTGGCTCTGAAAGGCAGCGTCGTGCCGGTGGTTCTGCCGTTTAGCTTTTCGCCCAGCGGCGATGGAGCGAGCGTGGAAGGCAGTATGGAGCTGGACCGTACCGCGCTCGATCTCGGCATGGAATCGGATCCTGGCGCCGATTGGGTTTCGCAAATGATCGGCGTGACGATCTCGGTTTCGGCGCAGAAGAAATAGGCTTTCCGATCCGCGCGGAACGCTATCGCGGCAATTCGTAACCCAGCGCGCTCTCGATCGAGATGGTCTCGATAACGGATTCGCGTTCCATCATCCGGTCATAGTGCTTCATCAGGCCGCGAAACCGGCTCGCAGGTTCCCTGTGGCTGCGCTTGAACCGCCAGAACAGGCGGAACAGGTGAATATCCGCAATGGATATGCGGCCCCCCACTGTCCATTCCCGCTCGTCCAGCCGCTGTTCGGCGAAGGCCATGGCCTGTTCGGCGAATTCGGGCCCTCTTTGCCATGCGGGATGGATCACCGAGGCGATGAACGACATCCACGAGACGACGCGCGCAGTCTCTTCCACATCGCCATGCGGCAATAGCCCCGCATCGGGGAAACGCTGCGCCAGATAGAACAGGATCCCGGCCACTTCGGTCATCGGCCGGCCGTCGATGACGAGGGTCGGGACTCTGCCTTGCGGATTGATCGCCAGATAGGCCGGGGCCTTGTGCTCCCGCGCGGCGAAGGAAAGCGGGTGCGCTTCGAAATCGGCGCCCACTTCATGCAGGGCGATATGCGGCGCCATCGAACTCGATCCGGGCGCGAAATAATATTGCAGCATGTTCAGGCCTTTCCCTGCTTTTCTGGCTTGCTAGCTTTCGCCCGGCCGGGGCGCCCATTTCATCACGCCCCCGGCAAAGGGCGTCCACCAGCCGGTGCGTATGCCGGCGGCGGCAAGCGTGTCGCTCGTCCACTGATTGCACGTATTGGTTGCCGTGTACTCTCCCTGCGCATCGTAGAACACGTCATTGCGGCCATAGCCGGGATATGTCGCCGTGCCCGCATCCGGGGCGACGGCTTCGATCCGCTCGATCAGGCGGCGATACTCCCCGGCGCGCAGGGTCAGCTTGCGCAGATTGTCGGAAGGGGCAGGGCGCACATAAAGCTGCGCATGCACCAGCCCGTCTCCGCCAAGGCCGAGAATGCGCAGCACAGTCAGCGGGGAGAGATCGCCCCAGGTTGGCGTGTTGAGGAACACTTCGCGCTCGCCCCAGCTCACCGAAATATGCGTGAACGGCCTGCCTTGCGCATCGACGTCGCTGACGGGGAAATGGCTGCGCCAGTCCTTATGCGCACTCACCAGCGGCATGACGATTGCCGTGTGGACGCCATTGCTTTCCACCATGATCTCCACGCCCTGGCGCGCTTCGTTCCAGCCGGGATTGCGGGGGATGGAGGAACCGGCCCAGCCCGCCAGCATGAACAGCCCGCAGGCGAGGGCCGACCAGCCAAGCACTGCCCGCGCCACGCGCAGCAGGCTGGAAGCCGGTTTCATTGCCACTCGCGCGCCCATTCCGGCAGTTTGCCTGCGCGTGAAGAGCGCACGGCCGCGCCTGCACGCTTTCTCAGCCACAGGATCGACCAGTCGCCATTCACGATTCGCGCCGCCAGCCGCAGGCCCGCCCGGCGATAGGCTGCGCGCACGGCCGCCTCCTGCGTTTCGAGCAGCCCGGCCAGCAGCACATTGCCGCCCGGCACCACCGCGCGGGAGAAATCCGGCGCAAGCTCGATCAGCGGGCCAGCCAGAATATTGGCGATCAGCAGATCGTAAGGCCCGCGCGCCTGCAGCAGCGGATGATCCATGCCGCCCGCCGCCATCATCACCAGCTCGCCATGGCCAGCGCCGATCTTCACGCCGTTCTGCTGCGCATTCTCTTCCACCACGGGTACGCAGACGGGGTCGATATCGCTCGCGGTTGCCAGTGCATGCGGCCACAGATCCAGCGCGGCAAATGCCAGCAACCCGGTACCCGTCCCGATATCGGCGACATTGCGCGCAAGCAGGCCGCGCCGCTTCATCGCGGTCAGCATGGCCAGGCAGCCGGCAGTGGTTTCGTGCTGACCGGTGCCGAAGGCCTGGCTGGCGGGAATGACGAAATCTCTCACGCCCGCATCCGTGCAGGCGGGGTATTCGGGTGTGCGGACATGGAAACGCCCCGCGTCGATCGGTTCGACTCCGTGCTGGCTCAGCGTCACCCAATCGGCATCGGCAAGCTTCTCCGCCTTCAGTTCCGGCGCCTTGCCCGCAAACAGGGCGGCGACGGCATCCTTGTCCGCCTTGCGCGGCCTGCGTGACAGCCAGGCTTCCAGCACCCAGTCATCGGGCTTGTCCTCGGCAATTTCGCAGCCCGAAAGAACGATCTCTGCGTCCCAGTCCAGCGCGTCTTCATGGGCGACCAATGCCGCCTGGATCACGTCCTTCGGCGCAAAAGCGCTGATTTTCCAGCTATCGGGCATGGCTAACCCCCGCAATAAGAGCGGTCGATGCCGGCATTTCCGGCGGCTGGAGACGTGATGATATGCATGATGTCATGCATTCACCGATAGGGGCGCAAGCGCTCCGAGCCAAGCCAATCGCTTGCTTCACCAGCCACATTCGTTAAGGGGAGGCAACGCCAAGCGCCCGTTTGCGGCGCACCATTTCTTACCGGGAAGCGTTCATGGCCAACCGACCACTTTCGCCGCATCTGCAAATCTGGAAATGGGGGCCGCATATGCTGGTTTCCATCCTCCACCGGGTTACCGGGGATGGATTGGCGCTGGTGGGCCTGGCCGTACTGCTATGGTGGCTGGGTGCGCTGGCAAGCGGGCCGGCGGCGTACGATACCTTTACCTGGGCGGCCACGACGCCGATCGGTTATATCGTGCTGGTCGGCCTCAGCTGGGCCTTCTTCAACCATCTATGCTCGGGCCTGCGGCACTTCGTGCTGGATATCGGCGCGGGCTACGAACTCAAGACGAACAGGGTGTGGTCTGTCATCAGCCCGCTTGCGGGCATTGCTTTGACGGCTGCCTTCTGGGCGCTGCTGACACTCTGAGACAGGCGGAACAATGGGCAACGGAACTTCGATAGGGCGCGTGCGCGGGCTGGGCTCCGCACATGGCGGGGCGCATCACTGGCTGCTCCAGCGCTTCACTGCGATCGGCAATGTGCTGCTGCTGGGATGGTTCGCCGTCTCGCTCGTGCTGCTGCCTTCGCTCGATTACACCACGGTCAGCGGCTGGCTGGCGGATCCGGTTCCGGCCACTGCCATGGCGCTGCTGATCGTCAGCACCTTCTGGCATGCTCGCCTGGGCCTGCAGGTGCTGGTGGAAGATTACGTGCATGAAGACGGCAACAAATTCGCCGCCATCGCCGCGCTCAACCTCGCCGTATTCGGCGGTGCGGGCTTCGGCGTGTTCTGCGTGATCCGCCTTGCGCTGGGGGGTGCCGCCTAATGGCCAGCCAAGAGACTTCGAGCGGCTCCACTCAGCCCGCATACAAGATTATCGACCATACTTATGACGTGGTGGTCGTCGGCGCAGGCGGATCGGGCCTGCGCGCCACACAGGGCGCCGCAGAGGCCGGGCTGCGCACGGCCTGCATCACCAAGGTCTTCCCCACCCGCAGCCACACCGTGGCGGCGCAGGGCGGCATCGCGGCCAGCCTGGGCAACAATACGCCGGACCACTGGACCTGGCACATGTACGACACCGTGAAGGGGTCGGACTGGCTGGGGGACCAGGACGCGATCGAATATATGGTCCGCGAGGCGCCGCAGGCGGTGTATGAGCTGGAGCATGCCGGCGTGCCCTTCAGCCGCAATGCGGAAGGCACGATCTATCAGCGGCCCTTTGGCGGCCATATGCAGAATATGGGCGAAGGCCCGCCCGTGCAGCGCACCTGCGCCGCGGCGGACCGTACGGGTCACGCCATGCTTCATGCGCTGTACCAGCAGAGCCTGAAGCACGATGCGGATTTTTACATCGAATATTTCGCGATCGATCTGATCATGGAAAACGGCGTGTGCCGCGGCGTGATCGCGCTCTGCCTGGATGACGGATCGATCCATCGTTTCCGCAGCCATTCGGTCGTGCTGGCAACCGGCGGCTATGGCCGCTGCTATTTCACGGCCACTTCGGCCCATACCTGCACCGGCGACGGCGGCGGGATGGTGCTGCGCGCGGGCCTGCCGCTGCAGGACATGGAATTCGTCCAGTTCCACCCCACCGGCATCTATGGCGCAGGCGTGCTGATCACCGAAGGCGCGCGGGGCGAAGGCGGCTATCTCACCAATAGCGAAGGCGAACGCTTCATGGAGCGTTATGCTCCTTCAGCGAAAGATCTGGCGAGCCGCGATGTCGTTTCGCGCAGCATGGCGCTGGAAATGCGCGAAGGGCGCGGCGTGGGCCCGGAGGGGGACTATATCCATCTCCATCTCGACCATATCGACCCGAAAGTGCTGGCAGAGCGGCTGCCGGGCATCACCGAAAGCGGCAAGATCTTTGCCGGTGTGGACCTGACGCGCCAGCCGCTGCCCGTCTGCCCCACGGTGCATTACAATATGGGCGGCATCCCCACCAATTATCACGGCGAAGTGGTGACGATCGGCGCGGACGGCGATCCGGAAACGGTGGTCCCGGGCCTGTTTGCCGTGGGTGAGGCAGCCTGCGTATCCGTCCATGGCGCCAACCGCCTGGGCTCCAACTCGCTGATCGATCTCGTCGTGTTCGGCCGTGCTGCCGGGCACCGCATCCGCGAGCTCGTCCAGCCCGGCACGGCGCATGACGCACTGCCGGCTGACAGCGCGGATATGGCGCTGGAACGGCTCGACCATTTCCGCCATGCCAAGGGCGGTTCGCCCACTGCCGAAATCCGCGAGGAAATGCAGCGCAACATGCAGACGCATTGCGCGGTGTTCCGCACGGACGAGCTGATGGCCGAAGGCAAGGCGAAGCTGGCCGAAACCTACAAGCGGATGGAGGACATCCACGTTTCGGACCGTTCGCTGATCTGGAATTCGGACCTCGTCGAAACGATGGAGCTCGACAATCTGATCTCTCAGGCGGCTGTGACGATCCATGGCGCGCATAACCGCAAGGAAAGCCGCGGCGCCCATGCGCATGAAGATTATCCGGACCGCAATGACGGCGAATGGATGAAGCACACGGCGACGTGGTTCAGCGGATGGGGCGGCAAGGACGGCGCGGTGAAGATCGATTACCGCCCGGTCCACGAATATACGCTGACCGACGACGTGAAATATATCGAGCCGAAGAAGCGGGTATACTGATCCGGTTGCAACCGGCAGCCGGGACCATTGGCTTCGCTGGGCCTGCAGCGTAGGAGGCTGCCATGCGATTGAGGATCGGACTGCTCGGCTTGCTGCCGCTTGCGGCCTGCACGCAGAATATGCCGGAGCCGGAATCGGCTCCTCCGCCGCAGGATTGCCCGGTGCTGGACAGCCGTAATTGGCATGCCTGGATCGACGCGATGCCGGGACCCGATCCAGAACGCACGCTCAACATTTCCGGCGAAGTGGATCTGCCGGCGGCAGGCTATGAAGCGAGCCTGAAGGCGGGGCCTTCAGATCGGGCCATGCCGCCCGGCCAGCGCTTCGAACTGGAGCTGACCCCGCCTGAGGGCATGGCGGCTCAGGTGGTCACGCCAACGCCGGTGAAATATCGCGCAAAGGCCAGCTATCCCGCCTACCGCGTCATCACGATTACATGTGCGGGGCAGGAAATCGCGACAATGCCGGATGTCATGGTGGCGGAGTAGACGGGCCAGGGATCGTACGCCGGACCTCGCATTATGACCGAGCCGCTCGCCCAGAATTTGCGCCAGACACTCGAAATGGTGGCCGAGCGGATGACCGCCGCGAAGGATCCATGGTGGATCATCGGCAGTTCCGCCGTGGCGCTTCACGGTTGCCCGGTTAGTCCCGCGGACGTGGATGTGTTGCTCTCGGTAAGGGATGCACGCGCGCTACTGAATTACGGCGATGTGGCCGAGAAATCGCGCATCAACGATGCCTTGTTCACGTCGGAAATCTATGCGGAATGGGCCGGTCCTCCGCTGACGGTTGAGTTCATGGCGGGCTTGCGGGTTCGCGGCCCGTCCGCCTGGGAAATTGTGTTGCCGGTATCGCGCGAGGAATGCCGTGTCGGGAGCGCGATACTTTACGTTCCCGGCAGCGTGGACTTGCGATCGATTTTGCACCGCTTCGGGCGGGAGAAAGATATCCAGAAGGCCGCCCTGCTGGCAGCGATCTAAGGCGCCTCGATCTCCACCACGCGCCGCACACTGACGATTGTCACCGGATCGGCCAGCATCTGCCCTTTCATCATCCCTTCGCCTTCCTCGGGATCGATCGGCTCGTTCCAGATCGCCCGGACCGTATCCATGCCCGAAACGACATGGCCGAAGGCGGCATAGCCCGCGCGCAAATCCGGATCGTCGGAGGTGGGATCGGCGTCGAGCCCCTCCAGCGGGCCGAGCAGGATCGAGAAATCGGCATTGGCCGTGCCCGGCTCTCCCCGGGCCATGGAAATCGCGCCTTTTGTATGCAGCACGCCGGTCTCGCTGGTCGGCTCATGTGGGATGGATGGCAGGATCCGCGCCGGATCCCAACGCGCGCCGCCCTGGACCAGGCCATTGGGCTGCTCCCCCCAGTCCAGCTTCATCGCCCGGTAGAACACGGTTCCGTCCAGACGGCCTTCATCGGCATAGCGCAGGAAATTCTTCGCCGTGATCGGTGCGCGCTCGGTCTCCAGCGCGACCACGATCAGGCCCCGCTCGGTAAGGATCGCGACTTCTGTCGTATCCGGGGCCGTCTGCGGCTCTTCCGCCGGAGCAGCAGGCGCAGCGGGGGCCTGTGCGGCGTTCTGGGCAGAGACGCTTGCAGGGGAAGCAAACAGAAGAATGGCCGCCAGCGCGGCGAATCGGTTGGTCATTGCATGACAATGCCAAGGGAAGTGGCTTTGCCGCCAGCCCTGGATGGCAGATAATCGACTCGCTTGACTCCGCGGCCCAATTCGCCGCAGCCTGCGTCAATCGGGGGATAGATGTATGAAGCGCTTGATTGCAGGGCTGCTTCTGGTGGCATCGCTCGGATCGATAGCCTGGGCTCAGGCCGATACCGAGCCCGTTCAGCCTGCGCCGCATATTTCGGTTTGGCCTTCGCTTGGTACCGGTCCCACACCGAGTATGCGGCAGGCGAGCCTGGCGCTGGGGCCGGAGCTGCAACGGGGGCGCTCGGCCCGGCAGATGCTGGAGGAGCGGCGCAGATTGGATGAGGCATTTGCCGCCCTTCGGCCGCATCGCAAGGGCGAGGTCGATGCCTATGTTCTGGCCGTTGCGCTGGACAGCGACCCGGTATTCGGCCGCGAAGCGCGTGAAGCAGGCCGGGTGCTCGCCCGCCGCTACGGCGCGGAGGGGCGGGTGCTGACGCTGGCCGGGCCGGATGGACGCTCGGCAGGATTGCCGAGAGGCTCGATAACGTCGCTCACGCTGGCCCTGGCGCGCATCGCCGAACTGATGGACCCGGGGGAAGATGTGCTGGTGCTCTATTCGACTAGCCACGGCACGCCGGACGGCCTGGCCTATCATGACAGCGACTACGGCTATGGCATTCTTTCGCCCTACCGGCTGCGCAGCATATTGGAGGAACTGGGAATCGAGCGCCGTATCCTGCTGCTCAGCGCATGCTATTCGGGCATTTTCCTACCGGCGCTGGCGAGCCCGGACACCGCCATGATCACGGCGGCTTCGGCCCAGAGCATGTCGTTCGGCTGTTTCGCGGAGAATGACTGGACATTTTTCGGCGATGCGCTGGTCAACCACGCAATGCGCAAGCCCCTGCCGCTGCGGCAGGCGGCGATGCAGGCGCGCGGCACGATCGCGGGATGGGAAAGCGAATACGAACTGGATGCATCCGATCCGCAGATCGCGATCGGCACCGATGTCAATGGCTGGCTCACAAAGTTGGAAGGGCGCCTGCCCAGGAATGCAACGGAGCCTGTCGGAATGCCGGCAACGCATTCGATAGAAACCGCTTCCCGGATTGCCGCAGCAAGAAGGGGCGAAGGGGTGCAGCTGGGCCGGTGAAGCCCGTGCGCGGCGGCGTCAGCTGCCAGCGCTGTCGATCAGGGTCAGAATATCGGCATTGGACGGGCGGACGCGAAAATCGGTCGTCACATGCTTTGCCGCCACCGTCCCGTCAGGGGCGAGCACCAGAGTGGATGCGCGCGGTACGCCGAAAGCCTTGCTGTCCTCCCCATATTCGGGATCGCGCAGGCGAAGCTCGTCGATCATCGCGCTGCCTTCATCACTCAGCATCGTGAAGCCGATGTCCTGGTTCAGCGCGAAATCGGCCAGCGTTTCCGGATCGTCGTAAGACAGGCTCGCCAGCGCATAGCCGCGGCTTGCCACGTCCTGCTCGATTTCCGACGTCTGGATCAGCTGCGCCTTGCAATAGCCGCACCAGTCGGCGGAGCGGACCAGCATAAGCACCAGGCCGTTCTCTCCCATCTGATCTGCCAGCGATGTCGCTTCTCCCTGGCTGTCCCGCAAAGGCTGTTCCAGCGGAGCCCGCTGGCCCAATGCAATGCCGACATCGATACCTGTGGCGATCCCGCCCTGCTCCGCAGGCTCTTCCTGCAGGGTCGGGGTTTCCGCGCGATTGTCCATCAGGGTCATGGCGCCGATCACGACCAGAATCCCGACGGCTATGGAAGCGGCAATCCGTGTGTTCGACATAGTTTGGCATTCCTCTCCGGCCTAACGCCAGCGCAGATTTTCCCGCGTCAGGTCCGCAATGCTGCGCGCGCCCATCAATTGCATGTCGCGCCTGATTTCCTCTTCCAATATCGTGATTGCACGGTCTACGCCAGCTTGGCCTGCCGCGGCGAGCGCGTAGAGATAGAGCCTCCCGCCCGAGACGGCCTTGGCGCCCACGCTGAGCGCTTTGAGGATATGCGAGCCGCGGCGCACGCCGCCATCCAGGATCACATCGACCCGGTCGCCCACGGCGTCGACGATCTCGGCAAGCTGATCGAACGGCGCGCGCGCTCCGTCCAGCTGCCGCCCGCCATGATTGGAAACCCATATGGCATCGCAGCCCATATCGGCGGCGCGGCGCGCATCCTCTACCGACATGATCCCCTTCAGGGCGAACGTGCCGCCCCAATCTTCGCGCAGCTTTTCCGCATCCTTCCAGTCCATCGAACGGTCCAGCATGGAATTGAAGTAATCCTGGATGGAGATCGACTGGCCGCTGCCCGCATCGATATAGGCCTCCAGATTGGGGAGGGAGAAGCTTTCACGGAATACATAGTCGAAGGCCCAGCGCGGTTTGGTGGCGTAGGAAAACAGGCTCGCCGCCGTGAATTTGGGCGGGGTGGTAAAGCCGGTGCGCTTGCAGCGTTCGCGGTTGCCCGAAACGATCGTGTCCACCGTCAGCGCCACGGCGTCGAAATTCGCCTCCCGCGCCTGTTCCAGCAGCGCGGCGTTCAGCCCCCTGTCCTTGTGAAAGTAATATTGCAGCATCTTGGGGCCGCTGAAGCGCTCCCCTATTTCCTTCATGCCGACGCTGCCCAAGCTGGAAATTCCGAACCACAGGCCGAACTTCTCCGCCACGGCGGCCACGGCGCGCTCACCCTGCCAGTGGAACAGGCGCTGCAAAGCCGTGGGGGATAGCATCAGGGGCAGGGGGGTCTTCTTGCCCATCACGGTCACGGAAGTGTCGATTTCATCCACCCCGGCCAGGACATTGGGCACCAGATCGCAATCGTTGAAGGCGCTGGTGTTGCGCGCCTTGGTCACCTCGTCGTCGCCGGCACCGTCGATGTAGTGAAACACGGGGAAGGGCAGCTTGCGGTGGGCGAGTAGGCGGAAATCCTCGATATTGTGGCAATCGTGCAGGCTCGCGACCTTGCGCGGCGGGGCAATGCTGCGGCTCATGGCGTGCTGTCCTCCTGTCCGGCCCCCGCCTTAGCGCCTGGGCCGGATTTGGCAAAGCGCGGCGGTCCCTTGCTGCCCCGCCGTTAGGTTCCGGTTCAGCCATGCGGCGGCAGATGCGGGCCAAGAGAGTTCACACACCGTTCATTCATCGTTCGTAGAGAACGGTTCGTCGCTACAGCGAGGGAGTGATGCGATGCGCGAAAGAAGCCCCGGAATGAAGCTGCTGCTGGTGTCGCTGGTGGCGCTCGCGCTCGTGCTACCGCTGCTGCTGGTCTATGCGCTGGTGGGCGACCGGGAAAGCCAGTCCTTCACCGCGCAGCAATCGATCACGGCGGGCTGGGGCGGCAACCAGGTGGTCTCCGGCCCGGTTCTGGCGATCCCCTATATGCGTCTTCAACGCCAGAGCGAGACCGCCAATGGCCAGCAGGTCACCCGCATGGTCGAAGTGCGCGACGAGCTTTACCTCTCGCCCGCGCGCCAGTCGGTGGAGACCGTGCTGGAGCCTGAGAAGCGGCGCAAATCGATCTATACTTCGGTGATCTACCGCGCGGCGCTTTCGGGCAGCGCGCATTTCGCATTGCCGCAGGAGCTTGGCGTGCCGGGAGTGACGCGCGAAGACCTGTTGCTGGACGAGGCGGAGCTGCGCTTTGGCGTATCCGATCCGCGCGGGCTGCAATCCGATGCGGAGCTAGTCTCCGATGGCAATCCGATTGCGCTACAGCCGGGTAAGGGCGTGGCAAGCAGTGGCAATTCGGGTTTCTATGGCGCGCTGGACTGGAGCGGGGCGGAGCCGCTGGACATCGAATGGAGCTATGGCCTGCGGGGCAGCCGCTCGATCGCGCTCGTCCCGCGCGGGGGCGATACGCAGTGGAGCGTGACCTCGCCCTGGCCGCATCCCGGTTTCGGCGGCAGCTTCCTGCCTGAAAGCAGCGAAGTGAAGGATGACGGTTTCACTGCGCATTATGCCATCGCCAATCTCGCATTGGGGCAGGCGATGGTGATGGATGACGATCCGGGCATGCCGCTGATCGATGGTAGCGGAACGGTCGATCCCCGCGCCTATGAATCCGCGCGCGGGGCCACCATGGCGGCTTCGATCGGGCTGATCGAACCGGTCGACCTCTACAGCCGGGTCGACCGTTCGGTGAAATACGGCTTCCTGTTCATCGGTTTCACCTTTCTGGCCTTCTTCATGTTCGACATTGTCGGCGGCGCGCGCGTGGCTGCGGCCGAATATCTGATGACCGGCGCGGGCCTGGTGCTGTTCTTCGTGCTGCTGCTGGCATTCGCCGAAGTGATCGGATTCGCTTTGGCCTATCTGGCGGCCAGCGGCGCGATTATCGGTCTGCTGACGGCCTATAGCGCGGCCGTTCTGAAAAGCCGCAAGCGCGCGGGCTTCGTCGGCGCCTTGCTGGTGGGGCTCTATGCGCTGATCTACGTGCTGCTCAGCCTGGAGGCGTTCTCTCTGCTGATCGGATCGGTGCTGCTGTTCCTGGCGCTGGCCGGTGTGATGTACGCTACGCGCAATGTCGAATGGTCGCGGGTCGGAAAGTCGCAGGAAGAAGAAGGGCGGGTCGCTGCGGAAGGCTGACCTGTCCGGTCAGTCTTCCGTGCCAGATCCGTCTTGCGCCTCTTCGGCCGCCTTGGCCGCTTCCGTTTCCGCGATCCTGGTTAGGCGCTGCTTGTCTTCCTCCGTGGCCGGTCGCGCAGGATAGGCGCAGCCTTCCTTCAGCCCCATGCCTTTCAGGAAGGCGCGCCGCATCACGCCCGCCAAAATGGCGTCCTGGAAATCGCGTTGATGGTCGCTCGCTCCCGAGACTTCGCGGATGACACCGCGGAACGGGATCAGCGCACCCACCAGCGATTTGGCCACGCGCCCGGCAGTCAGCTTGCGCTCCTCTACGTCGGCAATGTCGAAATCCGGCCCCAGGACGGCGTCCAGTTCGACTACGGCCACTTGGTAATTGCGGCAGCGGTCTAGACCTTCGGTGCTGTACGGGGCTCTCTGGGCCTCCAGCAGCAAGGGCGGAATCTCGTCTTTGGAAAGGTTGAGGTCCTGGATCGGCGTGGACGCAACGTCCATGGCATTCACGGAATCGTCGGTGACGACCTTGTCTGCCTGTTGTTCTTCTTCCTCCGCGGCAAGAGGGGCCGGCAGCAGCGCGATGGCAGCTGTTGCAAAAAGGAGTCTAGCCCCTGATATCCGCGAATGTGTCACATTGATCCTCATCGCCAGTTTCAAGTCCGATACGCAGCCATTGCCTGCGCTGTGCGCTGGAACCATGGGTGAATGCCGATTCCACCGGATTGCGGCCAGCGCTGGCCATCAGCGTATCGTCACCCACGGCGTGAGCGGCACCGAGGCCTTCCTCGATGTCGCCGGGCTCGATACGATCTGAATTGAGCTTGGCCCACACACCGGCGTAACAATCGGCCTGCAGTTCCATTCTCACTTGTAACGCATTGGCGGCCTCCGGGTTCCGCGATTGCGCCTGGCGAACCTGCGCGGATGTGCCGGTGAGCGTCTGGATGTGGTGTCCATATTCATGCGCCATCACATAGGCGCGGGCAAAATCGCCCTTTGCGCCCATGCGGCTGCTCATCTCGTTATAGAAATCGGTGTCGATATAGATGCCCTGATCGCTGGGGCAGTAGAACGGGCCCATCGCGCTTTGCGCCGCGCCGCAGCCGGATTGGCCGCTCCGCGAATAGAAGTTCAGGATCGGCTGCTGGAAGGCGATCCCCGCCTCGCGGAATTTCGGCTCCCAGGTCTCGTCGAGCGAGGCCAGATGCGCGCAGGCCTCGGTGCTGTATTGATTGACGGAGCAGCTTTCCGCCACGCTTGCGCCGCCTTGCGCCTGTTGCTGCACTTGGCCCTGCTGCGCCTGTTCGAGCCCGCCCATAAGCTGCGCCGGGTCCGCGCCGGTAAAATAGGCGATCGCCAGCACGATCACGATGCCCACAATGCCCAGCTTGCCGCCGCCGCCACCGGGAAAGCGCCCGCCGCCACCGCCGCGCTGATCGCGCACGCGGATATTGGCCGGATTGAACTTGTTGAGACGCATGGGTGATTCCCGCAGGATCGATAATGGGTAGGAGTTTTGGCACTGCTTTGCCGTGAATGTCGAGCCTGTTCGTCGGCCGCCGGCGGCGCCCGTTTCGTGCAATGGAGAAGATAGTCGGGCATGCGAGTATAATTGTTTTCCACCCCACTAGCCGTTTTCGCACAGTGCGTTTACATGGGCCGCCACGATTCTCCGGAGACGAGCAAGCGGTGGCATTTATGGATATCCAAACCGGCCTGACATTCGACGACGTTCTCCTGCGTCCGGCCGAAAGCGATATCGTGCCTTCGCAGGCCAACACAGCCACTCGGCTGACCAAGGAAATCGGGCTCAATATCCCGATCGTTTCCGCGGCGATGGATACGGTGACGGAGGCCGACATGGCAATCGTCATGGCCCAGATGGGCGGCATCGGCGTTCTGCACCGCAACCTTTCGATCAAACAGCAATGCGCCGCCGTGCGCAGCGTGAAACGTTTCGAAAGCGGAATGGTGGTCAACCCGATCACCATTTCGCCAGATGCCACGCTGGGCGAAGCGCAGGAAATCATGCGCGACAACAAGATCAGCGGCATTCCCGTGGTGGAAAGCAGCGGCAAGCTGGTGGGTATTCTGACAAACCGCGATGTGCGCTTTGCCGACAATCCCGATCAGCCCGTGAAGGAGCTGATGACGCATGAAAATCTGGCAACGGTCAGCTCTGGCGTAACTCAGGAAGAGGCCCGCCGCCTGCTGCATCAGCGCCGGATCGAAAAGCTGCTGGTGGTCGACGATGCCTATCACTGCATCGGCTTGATCACGGTGAAGGACATCGAAAAGGCCGTGACCTATCCCGATGCCACCAAGGACAGCGCCGGGCGCCTGCGCGTCGCCGCGGCAACCACGGTGGGGGACAAGGGCTTCGATCGCACGGAGGCGCTGATCGACGCAGAATGCGATGTGGTGATCATCGATACTGCGCATGGCCACAACAAGGATGTGGCGCTGGCGGTGGAGCGCGTGAAAAAGCTCTCCAATTCGGTACAGGTCGTCGCCGGCAATGTCGCGACGGCGGAAGGGGCCAAGGCCCTGATCGGTGCCGGAGCAGACGGCGTGAAGGTCGGCATCGGTCCGGGTTCCATCTGCACCACGCGGATCGTCGCGGGTGTAGGCGTGCCGCAGCTCACCGCGATCATGGAAGCTGCCGAAGAAGCGGCGAAGAGCGGCACGCCGGTGATCGGCGATGGCGGCCTTCGCACCAGCGGCGATGCGGCCAAGGCGCTGGCCGCGGGCGCTTCCAGCGTCATGATCGGTTCGCTGCTGGCCGGAACGGCGGAAGCGCCGGGCGAAACCTTCCTGTATCAGGGGCGCGCTTACAAGGCCTATCGCGGGATGGGTTCGGTCAGTGCAATGGCCCGTGGCAGCGCGGACCGCTATTTCCAGCAGGACATCAAGGACCAGATGAAGCTGGTGCCCGAAGGGATCGAAGGGCAGGTCGCCTTCAAGGGGCCGGCCAAGGACGTGATCCATCAGCTGGTCGGCGGGATCAAGGCGGCGATGGGCTATACCGGCGCGAAATCGATCGAGGATCTGCAGAAGCGCGGCCAGTTCATCCGCATCACCAATGCGGGGCTGAGCGAAAGCCATGTGCATGACGTTTCGATCACGCGCGAGGCGCCCAACTATCCGACACGCTGACGCCGAGGGGCTGGCATGACGCCCGCTGCCCGCGTTCAGGCGGCGATCGAATTGCTCGACCTGATTATCGCCGCCGCGCGGGAGAACGGCCCGCCGGCCGATCGCTTGCTGGCCGAAGGTTTCCGCCAGCGCCGCTATGCCGGAAGCAAGGACAGGCGGGCGATTCGCGAGCTGGTCTATGGCGCAATCCGGGCATGCGGGCCGGTGCCTGAAAGCGGCCGTGCGGCCATGCTGCGCCTTGCCGAGCTGGATGCCCAGATCCTGCCGCTCTTCGATGGCTCGCAATACGGGCCATCTCTGCTTGCACCGGGCGAACAGCCCGCGCGCGGCGGAATCGCGCCCGAATGGCTGGAACGGGCCCTGGCCGAAGCCGGCATTGCGGGCGAAGAGGCGCAGGCGCTGCTCACCCGGGCGCCGCTTGATATCAGGATCAACACGCTCAAAGCTTCGGCCGAAACGCTGGATCTGCCGGAAGAGGCAGAGGCGCTGGCTGTGCCGGGCGCGCTGCGCCTGAAAGAGGGCACCCAGGTCGAACAATGGGATGCCTTTCAAGGTGGCAGGATCGCGGTGCAGGATTGCGGCAGCCAATTGGCCTGCCTGGCCGTCGGCGCAGAGCCGGGTGAAACGGTGATCGATCTGTGCGCGGGTGCCGGCGGCAAGACGCTGGCTTTGGCCGCAGCAATGGAAAATCGCGGAATTCTGGTGGCCAGCGATACGGACCGCGCCCGCTTCTCGCGGCTTGCCCCGCGGGCGCAGCAGGCCGGAGCCGAGGTCGCAGACGCGGTTCTGATCGATCCGGGCAAGGAGCTGGAAGGGCTATCCGAATGGGCCGGGAAGGCCGATGCCGTGCTGGTGGATGCGCCCTGTTCGGGCACCGGCACATGGCGCCGCAATCCCGAAGCGCGCTGGCGACTCACCCCTGCGCAGCTGGAGCGATATACTGCGGCGCAGGCGCATCTGCTGGACATTGCAGCCGCGCTGGTGAAGCCTGAAGGGCGTGTGATCTACGTCACCTGTTCGCTGCTGAATGCGGAAGGACCGGACCGGATCGAGGCCTTTCTTGGCGCGAATCCGCAGTGGAAAGCGCAGCCGATGGCCTTGCCCCTGGGCCGTGAATGCGGTTCAGGATTGCGCCTGACACCGCACCATGACGGTACAGACGGATTTTTCATCGCACGTTTAAGCAGGCCGTGGTAATCCAGTGACGTCATGACAAAGCATGACTTCTTCTCTTCTAACGCGATCAAGGAGTTCGCGATGCGTTATTTCCCCGCCGCTCTTGCCCTGTCCGTTCTGGCCGGTGTGACCGCGAGCGTCGGCGGCGCAGAAGTCCCGGACACCAATCCGCGTGCAGAGGCGCTGCTTGCCGAAGGGCGCGCCGATATGCGCGCGGGCGAGTTGCAGGGTGCAGTCGATGCCTTCGAAGCCGCTCTGGCGGTCGATCCGGGGCAGCCGGAAATCTACCTCGAACTGGCCGAAGTCTCCCGCCGCGTGGGCCTGCAAGGCAAGGCGATCCATTATTACCGTGAAGCGCTCGAGCGTGAGCCGAGCAATTTCGCCGCCATTTCGGGCGAGGGCGAGGCTCTGGTGGAAAAAGGCGCGGTAGAAAAAGCCAAGCGTAACCTGGCCAAGCTGGAATCGCTTTGCGGCGAAGGCTGCATGGAAACGCGGGCACTGGCCGCTGCAATTGCTGCGGGCCCGGCACCGCAGGTTCTGACGGCGGAAGCGCTGAAGCCCGATCCGGTTGTCACTCAGAACTGAGCTGAGGCAGGCCGTTTGAACGGGGCCCTCAGATCAGGGCGCGGAATTCCTCCAGAACAGTGCGATAGACCCGTTTCTTGAAGGGAACTATCAGCTCCGGCAGAAGCTCCGGATCGGCCCATTGCCATTCGCAGAATTCGGGGTGATCGTGCGCTTTCAGATCGATATCCGCATCGGTACCGGTAAAGCGCATTAGCAGCCAATGCTGGCGCTGGCCGCGATATTTGCCCTTCCACAGCTTGCCGATCAGATCGTCCGGCAGATCGTAGAGCAATTCTTCCTTGGTCTGCGCGATCAAGGTGGCGCTGGCGGAAGTGACGCCGGTTTCCTCGCCCAGTTCGCGCAGGCCGGCAGTCAGCACGTCTTCGCCGTCATCCATGCCGCCCTGGGGCATTTGCCACCAATCGCCTTCCTTGTTGTCGATCCGCTTGCCGATGAAGGCCAGCCCGTCACCGTTGACAAGCATGACGCCGACACAGGGGCGATAGGGCAGATCGGCGGGATTCTTCACAGGCCAGGCTCCAAGTCAGCTCTTCTGACGTTGAAATAAGGCACCGCCTCGTCCATTTCCATCGGTGATTTTTGGGCAAGGCACAGAAAAACTTGATTGCGGCACGGCCCATAGCCTCATAGGTGCGCCGCCATAGTGGAATAAGCGCCCCTGGCATAAATGCAGGGCGCGGCAAGGATACGATGATGGCAACTCTCGCAGCCGACAAACCGGCCGCAGTGGCCCCCACGCCCGAAGCGGTCGTGGTGCGCTTCGCAGGCGACAGCGGCGATGGCATGCAGCTAACCGGCGGACAGTTCACCCTGTCTACCGCGCTGGCAGGCAACGATTTGGCGACTTTCCCCGATTTTCCGGCGGAAATCCGCGCGCCGCAAGGCACGCTGTTCGGCGTTTCGGCCTTCCAGATCAATTTCGGCAGCCGGGAGATCAACACCGCGGGCGATGCGCCCGATGTGCTGGTGGCGATGAACCCGGCGGCGCTGAAAGTGAATCTCGATGCGCTCAAGCCCGGCGGGCTGATCATTGCCGATACCGGCGAATTCACGAAGCGTAATCTCGACAAGGCCAAATATGACAGCAATCCGATCGAGGATGGCAGCCTGGCCAAATGGGACGTTCTGGCTTTCGATATTTCTGCCCTGACGATCGAGGCGGTGAAGGAATTCGGCCTCGGCAACAAGGATGCCCTGCGCTGCAAGAATATGTGGACGCTGGGCTTGGCGCTGTGGATGTTCGACCGCGACCGTCAGCCGATCGTCGACTGGCTGAATGCCAAATTCGCCAAATCGCCCGAGATTGCCGGCGCCAATATCGCCGCGCTCAATGCCGGCCATGCCTATGGCGAAACGGCCGAGATTTCGGGCCCGCTCAAGAAACTGCATATCGATCCCTGGCCCACTCCGCCCGGGCTTTATCGCACGATTACGGGCGCGGAAGCGGTTTCCCTGGGCCTTGTGGCCGGTGCCAAGCTGGCCGGCCTGCCGATGTTCTTCGGCGGCTATCCGATCACCCCGGCCTCCGCGATCCTGCACCATCTGGCGCGGCTGAAGGAATTCGGCGTCACGACCTTCCAGGCGGAAGACGAGATTGCCGCGATCTG
This sequence comes from Alphaproteobacteria bacterium, assembly GCA_030426245.1. Taxonomy (GTDB): domain Bacteria; phylum Pseudomonadota; class Alphaproteobacteria; order Sphingomonadales; family Sphingomonadaceae; genus Andeanibacterium. The sequence goes on from JAUHYZ010000005.1 coordinate 36,468, forward strand.
CGCCGCGATCGGCGCGTCCTATGCCGGGCAGCTGGGCGTCACCAGCTCTTCCGGCCCGGGCATCGCGCTGAAGGGCGAAGCGATGGGTCTGGCGATCATCACCGAATTGCCGCTGGTGATCGTCAACAGCCAGCGCGGCGGCCCGTCCACAGGCCTGCCGACAAAGACGGAGCAGAGCGACCTCTATCAGGCCGTCTATGGCCGCAATGGCGACGCTCCGCTGCCGGTGATTGCCGCGTGCAGCCCGGCCGACGTGTTCGAATGCGCGATCGAGGCCTGCCGCATCGCCGTGCAATATATGACCCCGGTGATCCTGCTGACGGACGGCTATATCGCCAATGCGGCGGAACCGTGGAAAGTGCCCGATCCCAACAGTTTCGAGCCGTTTCCGGTCAGCTTCCAGACCGAGAACAACAATGAAGGCGGGAATGTCCTGCCTTACAAGCGGAACGAGAAGGGCGCGCGCCCCTGGATCAAGCCCGGCACGCCCGAGCTGATGCACCGCATCGGCGGGATCGAGAAGCACGATGGCACCGGCAATATCGATTACGATCCGGCCAACCACCAGGCGATGACCGATGCCCGCAAGGGCAAGATTGACGGTATTGCCAAGGAACTCGTCCCTCAGGGCGTCACACTGGGTGAAGAAGGCGGCAAGCTGGCCGTGGTCGGCTGGGGGTCTACCTTTGGGCCGATCCGCCGCGCGGTGGACAATTGCCGCAAGAAGGGGCTGGACGTCAGCCACATCCATTTCCGCCATGTCTGGCCGCTTCCGGCCAATTCCGGCGAATTGCTGCGGAAATTCGACAAGGTGCTGGTCCCTGAAATGAACACCGGCCAGTTCAAGACGGTGCTGCGCGATCAGTTGCTGATCGACGCGAAGCCGTTCAACAAGGTCAGCGGCCAGCCGTTCAAGATCGCCGAGCTGGAAGCCGCGATCGAAAAGATGCTGGAGGAGTAAGCCGCCATGAACGACATGACTCCCATTGAAACCACTCTGAAGGATTGGGAAACCGATCAGGAAGTCCGCTGGTGCCCCGGTTGCGGGGACTATGCGATCCTGAAGGCCGTGCAGCGCACGCTGCCGCAGCTGGGCGCGGATCCCAAGAACACAGTGTTCGTATCGGGCATCGGCTGCTCCAGCCGCTTCCCCTATTATATCGAAAGCTACGGCTTCCACACGATCCACGGCCGCGCGCCGGCCTTTGCGACCGGCATCAAGCTGGCCAATCCGGAGCTGGATGTGTGGCTGGTCACCGGCGACGGGGACGGGCTCTCCATCGGCGGCAACCATCTGATGCATGTGCTGCGGCGCAATCTCAACGTACAGATCATGCTGTTCAACAACGAGATTTACGGCCTGACCAAGGGGCAATATTCGCCCACCAGCCGAGTCGGCACCAAGACGCCGTCTACCCCGATCGGTTCGGTCGACCGCCCGGCTCAGCCTTGCGCCTTCGCGCTGGGTTCCGGTGCGCGCTTCGTGGCCCGCGGCTTCGACGTGTCGAAGAATCTGCCCGAAGTGCTGAAGGCGGCGCATGCCCATCAGGGCGCGGCCTTTATCGAGATCTTCCAGAACTGCATCGTCTACAACAAGGACGTGTTCCACGATTTTGCCGCCCCCAAGGGCGCGGAAGATCAGCAGCTCTGGCTGGCCGATGGCGAACCCATGCTGTTTGCCGGCGGTACCAAGGGATTGAAGTTCGACCGCGAGGAATGCTGCCTCAAGGTCGTGGATGTCGTGGACGGCGATTGGGAAGCGGCAGGCGTGGCCTGCCACGATGTCGCCAACCGCGCATTGGCCCATATGCTGGTGGAATTGCCCTTCGGCGAATTCCCGATGGCGCTGGGCGTGCTGTATGACGATCCCCGCCCGACTTTCGAAAGCGCCGTGGTGGCGGAGAAGGAACAGGCCAGCACCGGCAAGAAGGCCGATCTGGCCGAGCTGTTCGCACGCGGACAGACCTGGACCGTGGGCGGTACAGCGCAGGACCCGATCTGACTGGAACGCCTAACGGCGGAAATTTTGAACGATCGCGGGACTCGCTCGTTGATTCTCCAAAGCTGCCGATGCCGGCAGCATGAAAGGAGGAGCGACATGTATCGCGCTACCAAACTCAAATTTGCCGTTACTGGCGGCCTCGCCCTGGCGCTCGCAGCCTGCGCCGACGAATCGGACGAAATGGCCGCAACTGAAGAGCCAGCCGATATCGTTGCAGTCGAATACGACCCGCTGGTCGGCCCTTACGTTCTGACCGTCGAACAGCAGGAGCGCCGCGACGCCCTGGATATGGTGGCCTTCCAGGAAGAATATGCCGGATATCACGAGGCGTTGGTGGTAGAGGCGACACCGTCCCCCAATATGGCGGATTCCGGCAGCTCAAGCGATGCAAATGCCGATGAGGCAGGCGATGATGAGGCCGTGAACGCGACAAACGGCGTGCCGGAGCGTTCCGAAATGGATTGGAGCTATATCGACCGTAATGACGACGACAGGCTGTCAGTCGCGGAATATGCGATCTGGGCGCTGCCGATGGATCCCACCGCATCAGCCGCGAATGATGCCAAGCCGCCATATCTGACGGCGGACGAAGCCAATCAGGTTGCGGATTCGTTCTTCTATTACGATCGCGACGGCGACACTTATCTCTCGCAGCAGGAATTTGCCTCGGCACGCCGCGGCGAGCGTTTCGGCTGACCGCGGGCGACTGGGGCGCAAGCCCAAATTTACGCACCAATCAAGGAAAGGCTTTCCTACATCGCCTCCGCCTGCTTGATTGCCGGGCGGCGGGCGATTTCGTTTGTCCGTTGCGGGCAGAAAGGCCCGTGAAGGCCGCAATTCCGGAAGGTCACAACTTGCACGTGAAGAAACGCCGACAATCATCTGTTTAGTATAGAAAATAGGGAAATTCTCTGGTGAGTTTCGGTGCCGTTTCCGTGTCAACTTCATAGGGTAGAATGGACAATCTAACCCATAGCCTCGTCGGGGCGCTGATCGGGCAGGCGGGCCTCAAAAAGAAGACCGGCCTGGCTATGCCCGCGCTGATCATCGGCGCGAATATCCCCGATCTGGATGCGGCCTGCTTCTTCTGGCTCGACGGGGTCGAGCATCTCGGCTTTCGGCGCGGGATCACGCATGGCCCGATTGCCTGGGTTCTGCTGCCGCTGGCCCTGGCCGCGATTCTCTGGGCATTCGATCGCTGGCAGGCGAAGCATGGGAAACGGCCCGAAAAGCGCCTGCCGGTAAGTTTCAAATGGCTCTTCCTGCTGAGCTTCATCGCCTGCCTCAGCCACCCGGCGCTCGACTGGATGAACACATACGGCATTCGCTTGCTGGAACCCTTCAGCCACCAATGGTTCTATGGCGATACGCTGTTCATCATCGATATCTGGCTGTGGCTGGGCCTTGGCTTTGCCACATGGTTTTCGCTGCGGCGGGAAAAGCGGGGCGGAAATTGGCAGCGGCCTGCCTGGATCGCGCTGGCGCTGGCTCTGCTTTATGTCGGTGGCAATTACGTGATCTCGGCAATCGACAAGTTGAACAATGCCTCGTTCGAGGACTCGATCTCCTCGCCGCCACCGATCTTCTCTTGGCAGCGCGAGACGATTGGTGTTGCTGGCGACCGCTTTTATCTTGAGGGTGAATTGTTGGGCAATGTCCGCCTTGAGCAATGCGATCTCGCCGCCGCGCGCGCCGCCGATACCCAGGTGGAAGCCTTCCTGTTCTGGTCGCGTGCGCCCTATATCGAGCGGCAGGCCGATGGGACGTTACTGCTCGGCGATGCACGCTTCGCAGGCGATTTGTCGCGCGGGCGGTTCACTGTGACTTTGCCCGAGACGGTATGCCAGCCGCTGACGAACGACAATGACTAGCCCTCAAATCGTATGGCTGCGGCGCGATCTGCGTCTGGCCGATCAGGCGGCGTTCTGCGCGGCGGCCGAAGCCGGACCGGTCATCCCGGTCTATGTGCTCGACGACGAGACGCCCAAGCACCGGGTGATGGGCGGGGCGAGCCGCTGGTGGCTGCATCATTCGCTCGAAGCCCTGGCCACTCAGTTGCACAAGCACAATGCGCGGCTGATCCTGCGCCAGGGCAAGGCGGCGGACGTGTTGGCACAGCTGGCGGAGGAGACGGGGGCAGGGGCCGTGCATGCTTTGCGCCATTACGAGCCCTGGTGGCGCAATGCGGAGCGGCAGCTGAAAGAGGCGCTGCCTGAGAATGTTCGATTCCACCGCCATGACGGCAATTATCTGCTTCCTCCAGGCGCGGTGACCACCGGCAGCGGCAGCGAATACAAGATCTTTACGCCCTTCTACCGCGCCGTGATGGAGCGGATGCCGCCAGCCGATCCCTTGCCGGAGCCGAGCCTGACATTGCCGGAAGACTGGCCTGAGTCCGACAAGCTCGAAGATTGGGGGCTGCTGCCCACGCGACCGGACTGGGCAGGCGGATTGCGCGAAGGTTGGGAATGCGGGGAGCAGGCCGCCCATGCACAGCTGGAAGAGTTTGTGGAGCGCGTTTCGGATTACGAACAGGCCCGCAATCTGCCTTCCGTGGATGGATCGAGCCGCCTTTCCCCGCATCTCCATTTCGGGGAGATCTCTCCCGCGCAGATATGGAAGGCACTGGCACGTCATCGCGGGGAAGGGGCCGACAGCTTCCGCCGCGAAGTCGTGTGGCGCGATTATGCGCAGACGATTTTGCACCAGTTCCCCGATTATTCGGAGCGATCCTATCGCGAGAAGTTCGAAGAATTCTCCTGGCGCGATCCGGAAAATGACGGCGATGCGGCAGACGATCTGGAAGCCTGGCAGCAGGGGCGAACGGGTTATCCCATAGTCGATGCCGGAATGCGCCAGCTCTGGGCCACGGGCTGGATGCATAACCGCGTGCGAATGATCGCGGCCAGCTTCCTGATCAAGCATCTCCTGATCGACTGGCGGCATGGCGAACGCTGGTTCTGGGATACGCTGGTCGATGCCGATTACGCGAGTAATGGCGTGAATTGGCAATGGGTTGCAGGCTCGGGCGCGGATTCAAACATGTTTGTGCGGATCATGGCTCCGCTGACGCAGAGCGAGAAATTTTCCGCAGGCGACTATATCCGCCGCTGGGTTCCGGAACTGGCCGGGCTGGACGATCCCTATGTCCACGATCCCGATGCGCATGGCTGCCGTCCGGAAGATTATCCGCCCAAGCGTATCGAACACACTGCCGCCAGAGAGCGTGCGCTTGCTGCCTGGTCGAAAATCAAGGAGTAGGCAGGCCCGGATGTCTGCGTCTTGCCCTTCCTGAAGCCGCGCGGCATATAGCGCGGGATGTCAGCGGAGGGGCTCAAGAGGGGGAGCGCGCTGTTACGCAGCGGGCGGCGGTTCGGCACTGGGCCGACACTGCTTGCTGGGCTTTTCTCCGGCGGGTTCCATAAATTCCTGGATAGTTTCGACAGCGCCCTGCATGCCGGATCGCTGCTGGCCCATCTGCCGGACGGCACTTCGCGCATGTTCGGCGGCCGTGCGCCGGGTTTCGAAGCCGAGATCACCCTGCATGACTGGCGCGCTCTGGTCCGCCTGGCGACAGGCGGTTCGGCCGGCTTCTACCAGGCCTGGGAAGCAGGCGAATGGGAAAGCCCCGATCCGGTGGCACTGTTTGCGCTCTTCGTATCCAACAGCGCGGCGATGGGTGAAACGGGCCGGGCCAAGGGGCCCTGGCGCTTCGCCCGCAAGTTCATGCATTGGCTCAATCGCAACACGCCCCGGCAGGCCAAGCGGAATATTCACGCGCATTACGACCTGGGGAACGATTTCTACGAAGCCTGGCTCGATCCCACGATGAGCTATTCCAGTGGGCTCGATTTCGGCGAAGACGGGCTGGAAGCTTCGCAGCGCCACAAATGGGAACGGATCGCGCAGAGGCTCGGCTATCCCGACAGGCTGCTGGAGATCGGCTGCGGATGGGGCGCGCTGAGCAACTATTTCGCCGCGCGCGGCAGTAAGGTCACGGCGATCAGCCTGTCGGACGAGCAGCTGGAATGGGCACGCCAGCGCCAGCCCGCCAATATCGAATTCCGGCATCAGGATTACCGCGACGTGTCCGGCCAGTACGATGCGATCGTGAGTATTGAAATGGTCGAGGCGGTCGGGCGCGAATATTGGCCGGAATTCTTCGACTGTATCGCGCGCAATCTAAAACCCGGCGGCCGCGCCGCAATCCAGTTCATCGCCATGCGCGACGATTTGTTCGACGCCTATGCGCGCAATGCCGATTTCATTCAGGCTTATATCTTTCCTGGCGGTCTGCTGATCCGCGCCAGTGACTTTGCGCGGCTGGCCGCGGAGCGCGGCCTGGCATGGGAAGACGAAGAGGAATTCGGGCTCGATTATGCCGACACGCTGCAGGCATGGCGCGCGAATTTCGATCAGGCAGTAGAGGTGGGCCGGCTGCCTGCCGGCTTCGACGAACGCTTCATTCGCCTATGGCGTTTCTACCTGATGTATTGCGAAGGCGGATTTCGTGGCGGCGGGATCACCGTGAACCAGGTGACTTTGGTAAAACAGTGATCCCGCGAATGTGCTGCCCCCGAAGAGCTCGTCCTTGTGGGGTTGCCCTTTAACTCTGCCGGTAGACTTCTTCGCCGCGGAAGCGCGCCAGAATATTGTCGTGCACGATCGGGCTGAGCAGGCTCGTAAATGCGCAGCCGCAAAGCCCGTCTTGCCACCAGACGACTTCCGCCTGGAGCGATTCGAGACCCGGCAAGGTCAGCCAGCAAACCGAGCCGGGGTGCATGCGGCTGACGGCTGTCGCGGCAAAGCCGGACAGCGACAGATCCTGCACCACGGTCTGAAAACCACGGCCGCCGGACACACGCAGCTGTGCCGGTATCGTGACTCTGGTGCGCGGTGCACTGCGATCTTCCTGGGCCGCTATCTCATAGCGGTTCTTCACGCCTTGTAGTGTCATCGCAGAGGACTCCCATCTTGTGCGATAACAGCCGGAATCGCTTCCGGCATGCTGTGTAAAGTATGGGCGGATCTGCTTTCCGGAGCCTTTGCAGGACTGGTTAACCGGACGCTTCGATCCGTTTACGCTGGCTGGTGGGGAAGTCTTGCTGGAGAAGCTCCAATATCCCGTCGGCAACGACTTCCGGCGGCTTGACGCTCTGCGGGTCTTCCCCGGGATAGGCGCGTGCGCGCATTTCCGTTCGGGTTGCGCCCGGGTCCACGATGGCCACGCGGGTGTTGGAAATCCGCTCCACTTCTTGCGCGTAGCAGTCCAGCAGGGATTCGAATGCCGCCTTGGTGGAGGCATAGCCGCCCCAATAGGCACGCGGCTTGGTGCCGACGCTGCTGGTCAGGCCGACGATGCGGGCATCTTCGCTGCGCTTCAGCAGCGGATCGAATGCCGCCAGCAGCGCTTGCGTGGCCAGCACATTGGTCGTGATCGCCTGATTGAAGCTCTTGGGGTCGAACTGCGTCACCGGGCCGAGCTGGGGCAGGAACGCGGCGCAGATCACCATGATATCCAGCCTGTCCCAGCGATCGGCAATTGCGGTGGCCAGACGGGTGATCGCGTCGGGTTCGCCCAGATCGAGCGGAGCGATCGTTGCCGTACCGCCGGCTTCGTGAATCGCGTCCTCGACTTGCTCCAGCCGCTTCGCATCGCGCGCGGTCAGCACGACATGCGCGCCGGCCTTGGCGAGTGCGGCGGCTGTCGCAGCTCCGATGCCCCGGCTTGCCCCCGTGACGAGCGCGACCTGCCCGGAAAGGGGCTTTGCTTCCGTCTCGCCTGGCATCACGCGACCTTGTTGACCGGGAAGGAAAGCTGGGCCGACTCATCCTCGCGCCGGGCAAGGTCGGTCAGGCTGGTCGGATAGTCGCCGGTGAAGCAGGCATCGCAATATTGCGGGCGCGTATTGTCGCGCTGCGCGTGGCCGACCGCGCGGTAGAGCCCGTCGATCGAAACGAATGCCAGGCTGTCTGCCTGGATGAAATCGCACATGGCCGAAACATCCATCCGTCCGGCCAGCAGCTTGGAGCGCTCGGGCGTGTCCACGCCGTAATAGCAGCCATAGCCGGTCGGCGGGCTGGCCACGCGGAAATGCACTTCGCTGGCACCGGCATCGCGCATGATCTGCACGATCTTGAGGCTAGTCGTACCGCGTACGATGGAATCGTCGATCAGCACGATCCGCTTGCCTTCCACGATCATCTTGTTGGCATTGTGCTTGCGCTTCACGCCCGCCAGGCGGTCGCCATCGGAAGGCTGGATGAAGGTCCGCCCGACATAGTGGGAACGGATGATGCCCAGTTCGAATGGAATGCCCGATTGGTGGGAGAAGCCGATCGCTGCGGGTACGCCGCTATCGGGCACTGGAACGACGAGATCGGCCTCGACCGGGCTCTCGATCGCCAATTGGACGCCGATTTCCTTGCGCGCCGAATAGACCGATCGTCCGTCGAAGACCGAATCCGGACGGCTGAAATAGACATGTTCGAAAATGCACGGGCGTGCCGGCGGCTGGCCGAACGGGCGGTGCGTGTGAATGTTTCCTTCGAAGTCGACCTGGATCAATTCGCCCGGGTCGACCTGGCGGATGAAGCTCGCGCCGACGACGTCGAAAGCGACGGTTTCGCTCGCGAAGACCACGGCATCGCCGATCTTGCCCATCACCAGCGGACGGATGCCCAGCGGATCGCGGCAGGCAATGATGCCTTCGGGCGTCATGCAAACCAGCGAATAGGCGCCTTCCACCATGCGCAGCGCATCGATGAACCGGTCCAGCATGGTGGGATAGCGGCTGGTCGCCACAAGATGGATGATGACTTCGGTGTCCGAGGTCGACTGAAAGATGGCGCCGTTGCGCACCAGCTGCTCACGCAGCTTCATCGCGTTGGAGATGTTTCCGTTATGCGCGATCGCAAAGCCGCCGCCCGCCAGTTCGGCATAGAGGGGTTGGATGTTGCGCATCCCGGAGCCGCCGGTGGTCGAATAGCGCACATGGCCCGCCGCCATATGGCCCGGCATCTCTGCAAGTGTTTCCTGGGTAGAGAAGTTGTCCGCCACGTGCCCAAGGCCGCGCTGGGAATAGAACTCTTCCCCGTCGAAGCTGGTGATGCCGACCGCTTCCTGGCCGCGATGTTGAAGCGCATGCAGGCCAAGCGCGCAAATCGCGGACGCCTGCTGAGCGCCGATAACGCCGAAAATGCCGCATTCTTCATGCAGCTTGTCGTCGTCGTCGCCGATATCCCACGGAGTTTCGTCGCGGAATGTTTCGCTGGGTTTCATAGGGTCCCGCTGGTCGCCCGTCTCTTGCGCCACTCGCGCAAATTCTGCGCGCCCCCAATGGCGTTGTTACGCTCCGATTACAAGGGGCGGAAGCCCGGGAAACCGGAATCCTTCACGGATTCTGTTGCCGGATTGCCGCCAAATGCCGAGATTCGGCCAAGGTAAGTACGGTCAAGCAGGGTTTCGTTTCCGTCCGGGCGGTCAATTGGGCCAAATCAGGGGCCCGCATGAGACGGATGGAAAATGGTCGGGGAGAGAGGATTCGAACCTCCGGCCCCTGCCTCCCGAAGACAGTGCTCTACCAGGCTGAGCTACTCCCCGACCGGAGCCCGCGTCAAAGCCGCGGGTGAGGCAGAGGCGGGCCAATAGCGGCGCGGGGGCAGGGTGGCAAGCGGGCAATTTCGGGTGTAGCTCTCTGTCCATGGCCAGCGCCTTTTCCCAGACCGATTCCCTCGATGGAAATCACCCCGAATGGCAGTATCTCGAACTGCTCCGCCATATCTGGGAGCAAGGCGACGAGCGTGTGGACCGCACCGGCGTGGGCACTCGCTCCATTTTCGGTGCGCAACTGCGCTTCGATCTTTCCGGTGATCGCATGCCCCTGCTGACCACCAAACGGGTCTATTGGAAGACGGCGACGCGCGAAATGCTGTGGTTCCTTACCGGCAACACCAATATCCGGCCGCTCGTGTTGCAGGGCGTGAAGATCTGGAACGAATGGCCGCATGCCAAATATGTCCGCGAAACCGGCGATGACATCGCACTGGACGATTTTATTGCCCGCATTGCGGAGGATGAGGGGTTTGCACAGCGCTGGGGCGATCTGGGCCCGGTCTATGGCAAGCAATGGGTCGATTGGGAAACATTCGAGCCCAATGGCGATGGAACCTACCGCAAGGGCGAGGGGATCAACCAGGTCGCGCAGGTGGTCGAAAGCCTGAAGTCCAATCCGGGCAGCCGCCGGCATATCGTCGAAGGGTGGAATGTCGCTCAGCTTGACCGGATGGCGCTGCCGCCTTGCCACAAGACCTATCAGTTCCATGTTGCCGGGCAGGGCGAAGGCGCGCGGCTCAATGGCATTCTCTACCAGCGCAGCTGCGACGTTGCCCTGGGCCTGCCTTTCAACCTGTGGTCGGCGGCTCTGCTGGTGCGGATGCTGGCGCAGCAGACGGGCCTGGAGCCGGGCGAACTCGTATGGATGGGCGGGGATACCCATCTCTACCTCAATCATGGCGGGCTGGTGGAAGAGCAGCTGAGCCGTACGCCGCAAGGTGAGCCGCGGCTGGCGATCCTGCGCAAGCCGGAAACGATCTTCGATTACCGCATCGAGGATTTCGAAGTGCGCGGCTATGCGCCCCAGGGCGTCATCAAGGCGCCGATCGCAGTCTGACCAGGACTGTCAGACCGCTTCAGCGAACGATGGCGCTATAGGTGATCCGTCCCTCGCCGCGTGCAGCTTCCTGGCTATTCACGCGCCAGCGTAGATGGGTGACGTCTCCGGGCGAGGCCAGACGCATATTCCGGCCCTCGCGGATACGCAGCTGGCCGAGCTTGCCCCAATTGCGCCCGCCATCGGTAGAGACTTCAGCATTTTCCAGGCTGGCGCCCTGAAACGCGAGCGTGCCGGGGATCGGACTGGAAACGGAAAAGCTGGAGCTTGCACTGGGGGCCCGCCATTCGACCATCAGGATTACCTTGTCGCCGCGCGTAAGACGGCTTGCCGGTTCGATCCGGCGCTCCATGCGGCCATCGCCCAAATGGCTGATCCGTTCGACGAACACTTCGCTGGCGAGCGAAATTTCATCCTGCGCGCAGGCGGGCGCCGTCATCGCCGCCGCTGCAAGACTTGCCGAAATGATGCATCGCATTGGCCAAACTCCGTACCTGAGCTGTCGGGAAGCGGAGGAAAACTACGCAGAAACGCACCAAGATATGGTTAACGCTGCATTGATCATCGGTGGCTGAGGTCGCGAAAATCGGCCGCGTTGCGGGCGCCGGGAAGAACCGGCTTCACGGCAGTTGACAGGGGGGCACCGCTGCCTTAGTGGCGCGGCTCCCCAAGGGGTGCAGCACCCAAAATACGCGGGTGTAGCTCAGTTGGTTAGAGCGCCGGCCTGTCACGCCGGAGGTCGCGGGTTCAAGTCCCGTCACTCGCGCCACTTGGGGGATTTCCTGAAGATCGAGAGCTTTTTGCCAGGGTGTGCGCAGTCATGCCCCTGGCAGGCGCTGCGTCAGCCCCAGCGGCCGGTTTCCATCCAGATGAGAAACCGCTTCAGCGGAAACAGCCAGATCACGCCCAGCACCAGATAGATCGCGGTCTGAAGCAGGACGTGCACTTGACCGATCCATTGGGATGCCCAGGCCACGATCAGCGCATAGGCGCTCAGCGCCAGCACCAGGGCCAGAATCCCCACCGGTATGCGCCAGGTCGGCTCCCGCCGCATCAGAACGGACCGTAGAGCCTGGTGGGCGTCACAATCGCCCGCAGCGGGACATCGTGCGGTTCGGTCGGCAGGTCTTCGACCAGTTGGACGTCCCAGGCCAGCCCGATGGTGATCGTATCGGGATGCTTCGCCAGCCAGCCATCGTAATGCGCAGCGCCCTGGCCCATGCGTTGTCCGCTATCGGTGAATGCGACTAGCGGAACGAACAGTGCGCCTGGCACAGCCTCGCCATTCTCGGCCTTGGGCTGTGGGCCGTAGGCGCCGTCTTCGATGTCGGTTTCGCCGAAGGGATCGGCCCAGAGTCGAAAATGCATGGGATCGTCCCTGCCGGTAAAGGCGGGCAATGCGACCGTATAGCCGCTTTCATGGAGGAAGCGCGCATAGGCGCGGGCAGGGGCTTCGGATGGGATTTCGTAATAGAGGCCGATGGTGGAACCTTGCGGCAGCAGGTCCATCACCGTTGTGGGCGGGCGGCGGAAGAGCAATGCCCGTGTCGAAGGATCGAGCCCGGCGACGTGGTCGCTGCGCGTATTACGCATTTCGCGCCGCAGAGCCCATTTGCGTTCGTGGAGATCCTCGCTCAAGCTTCCATTTTCCATTCTGCGCCTACCTGGAAATCGGGTGACGGGACCACCATGGGCCGGTGCCTAGAAATCCTCTGACGCCTCAACGTCAGGTGGGGGCCATGTGTGCCGGGCCAGGGCCCGACCAGGGACAGCCCCCTTGGATTGCTTATAGCCTCAGGGATTTTCGAACGGCGCGTACCGGGCAGTTCCCGTCGCGGACCTATTTAGTGGCCGAGTGTGCCACGCTCAAGGCTGGCGGCAAGATTTTCGAGCCGCTCGGCCAAAGCTTCCAGTTCTTCGATATTCTCTATCGCCGCTCCGGGCGCCTGGGGAACATCCAGCGGCAGGGAAGCAGGCGGTGCGCTTTGCCGCAGCTCATGTGCCTCGTCCGCAAGCAGCAGAGCGGCGAACAGCAGCGAACGCTGCTCGTTCTGTCCGCCCTGTTCGCCGAGCGACGCCAGCTTCCGGTCGATCTCCCGGCCAAGCATCATCACATGGTCTTCTTGCCCTTCACCGCATGCAACGGTGTAGGAACGGCCGCCGATTTGCAGGGTAACGTTGCTCATGGCTTGAGGCCCATCATTCCAGCTGGCCGATCAAGGCGTCCAGCTCATTCAGGGATTGGCTGACATTTGCCCGCAATTCCGCATGTTTGCGGGACAGCTCTGCATCGCCTGTTTGCTGGGGGCGCGGGGCCGCAGCTTCTATCCGAGATATCGCGGCCTCTATGCGGGCCAATGCTCTTGCGACCCTTTCCCGTTCCATGGCGCTATCGCTAGCGCAAACTTCGCGGTTCTTGCAAAAACTTGGTCATGAAAGTTGTGAATTATCTTTCGGAATGTCGCAACCGGTGCAATTCGGAACCAGTGCCGCGCTGCGCTTGACGGGGCGCAACTGGTCCGCAAAGGAAGCCGCGCGCCGAATCGTGACAATTCCGTCCATTATCGCTGCCGCAGCAGGAGCCCCGCTTCAATGACTTTCGATACCGCCCGTCTAGCGCAAATGGCCAACGCCATTCGCGCGCTATCCATGGATGCGGTGCAGGCGGCGAATAGCGGGCATCCGGGCATGCCGATGGGCATGGCCGATGTCGCCAGCGTGCTGTGGTCGAAATATCTGAAGTTCGATCCTTCCGATCCGCATTGGGCGGATCGCGATCGCTTCGTGCTGTCGGCCGGGCACGGATCGATGCTCATTTATTCGCTGCTTCATCTCTCCGGATATGCCAATCCGACCATGGAAGAGATCCGCAATTTCCGGCAGCTGGGCAGCCCCTGCGCCGGTCATCCGGAAAATTTCCTGCTCGAAGGCGTGGAATGCACCACCGGCCCGCTGGGGCAGGGCGTGGCCATGGCCGTAGGCATGGCGATTGCCGAACGGCATCTCAACGCTACCTTCGGGGACGATCTGGTCGACCATCGTACCTGGGCGATTGCCGGTGACGGCTGCCTGATGGAAGGCATCAACCACGAAGCGATCGGCCTTGCCGGGCATCTGAAGCTCGGCCGGCTCAACGTGCTGTGGGATGATAACGCAATCACGATCGATGGCGGGACGGACCTTTCCACCAGCGAGGATATTCGCGCGCGCTACGCCGCGACCGGCTGGCATGTCGTCGATTGCGACGGGCACGATCACACGGATATCGCCCGCGCCATGGACGAGGCGCTTGCGGACAGCCGCCCCTCGCTGATCGCCTGCAAGACGATTATCGGCAAGGGCGCACCCCACAAGCAAGGCACGGCGGCCACGCATGGCGCCGCGCTGGGCGAAGACGAAGTGGCAGCGGCCCGCAAGGAACTGGGCTGGGACGCGCCGCCCTTCGAAATTCCGGCGGATGTGCTGGCCGATTGGCGTTCGACCGGGGAAGCCGGCAAGGAAGCCCATGCCGCATGGCAGGGGCGCCTGGATGCCAGCGGAGACAAGGCCGAGTTCCTGCGCCGCATGGCAGGCGATCTGCCGGAAGGCTTCAATCTCGACGAATATATCGCATCGCTGATTGCCGAGCCTTCGAAAGTCGCCACCCGCAAGGCGAGCGAAATGGCGCTGGGCGCGATCAACGGATTGCTTCCCGAAACGATTGGCGGTTCGGCCGATCTGACGGGATCGAACAACACCAAGACCAAGCAGACGCAGCCGCTGACTCCGCCGGATTACTCAGGGCGCTATGTCTATTACGGCATTCGCGAATTCGGCATGGCCGCGGCCATGAACGGCATGTCGCTGCATGGCGGCGTCATTCCCTATGGCGGCACATTCCTGGTCTTCACCGATTATTGCCGCGCCGCCATTCGCCTGTCCGCCTTGCAGCAGACGCGTGTGATCTACGTCATGACTCACGACTCGATCGGTCTTGGCGAAGACGGGCCGACTCACCAGCCGGTCGAACACATTCAGAGCCTGCGGGCGATGCCCAATTGCCTGGTGATGCGCCCGGCCGACGTGGTCGAGACGGCGGAATGCTGGGAAATCGCACTGGGTCAGGCGGACAAGCCTTCGGTTCTGGCGCTGAGCCGTCAGGGGCTGCCGCAAGTGCGGACCGAAGCCGCGTCGGAAAATCTCTGCGCGAAAGGCGCCTATCGCCTGCGCGAAGCAAGTGCCGCGCGCAAGGTGGTGCTTGTGGCCACCGGCTCCGAAGTCGAATTGGCGGGCAAGGTGGCCGAAGCTCTGGAAGGTGATGGAATCGGCACGGATGTGGTATCCATGCCCTGCACGGAGCTGTTCGACGCGCAGGATGCACGCTACCGCGCCGACATCTTGCCCAAGGACGCTTTGATCGTCTCGATCGAGGCAGGCACGACTTTCGGTTGGGAACGTTATACCGGCACCGATGGGTTAAACATCGGGCTCGATAGATTTGGCGCCTCGGCGCCGGCAGAGGACCTGTTTGAGCACTTCGGCTTCACCGTTGAAGCCGTGGTTCCGAAAATCAAAGCGAAACTATAGAGTTAGCAGGAGCATTTAGCATGGCGACCAAGGTTGCAATCAACGGGTTCGGACGCATCGGGCGATTGGTAGCCCGTGCCATTCTCGAGCGGAAGGATGACGATTTCGACCTCGTCGCGATCAACGATCTGGCCGATGCCAAGGCGAATGCCCTTCTTTTCGCATATGATTCCACCCATGGCCGCTTCCCCGGCGAAGTGACTTCGGATGGCGACAGCATCACCGTGAACGGCAAGAAGATCGCCGTTACCAAGGAACGCGATCCCGGCAAGCTGCCGCACGCCGAAATGGGCATCGACATCGTTCTGGAGTGCACCGGCTTCTTCCAGTCCAAGGAAGCCAGCCAGCCGCATCTGGATGCCGGCGCCAAGCGCGTGCTGATTTCCGCCCCGGCCAAGGGCGTGGACAACACCGTGGTCTACGGCGTCAATCACGGCACGCTTACGGCGGATCAGATCGTGGTCTCCAATGCCAGCTGCACGACCAACTGCCTGGCCCCAGTGGCTAAGGTGCTGCATGAAACGGTGGGCATCGAACGCGGTTTCATGACCACGATCCACAGCTACACCAACGATCAGCGGATGCTCGACCAGATGCATTCCGACATGCGCCGCGCCCGTGCCGGTGCCGCCAACATGATCCCGACCACAACCGGCGCCGCGCGCGCAGTCGGCCTGGTTCTGCCGGAACTGAACGGAAAGCTGGATGGCAGCTCCGTGCGTGTGCCCACGCCCAATGTCAGCCTGATCGATCTGGTCTTCACGCCCTCGCGCGATACCAGCGCGGAAGAGCTCAATGCGGCGCTCAAGGCTGCGGCCGAAGGCCCGATGAAGGGTGTGCTGGACTATACGGACGAGCCGCTCGTCAGCTCGGACTTCAACCACTATCCCGCCAGCTCGACGGTCGACAGCCTGGAAACCGCCGTGCTGGAAGGCAAGATCGGCCGCGTCGTATCCTGGTACGACAATGAATGGGGCTTCTCGAACCGCATGATCGATACTGCGAAAGTGATGGCGAGTTTCCTCTGATCCACTGGAGGACCGGCAATGGCACGCTTCAAGACGCTGGATGATGCAGGCGATGTAGTCGGCAAGGTTGCGCTGGTGCGCGTGGATCTGAACCTGCCGATGGATGGCGGCCAGGTCACCGACAATACGCGCATTCGCGCTGCAGAGCCGACTATTCGCGATCTTTCGGACAAGGGCGCGAAAGTCCTTCTGCTCGCGCATTTCGGGCGGCCCAAGGGCCAGCGCAGTTCCACCCAGTCGCTCTCCATGGTGCTTGACGCCGTGGAGGACGTGCTGGGCAAGGAAGTGATGTTCGTGCCCGAAGTGGCCGGGGACGTCGTTGCCCAGTCCGTCGGTATTCTGGGCAATGGCGATGTCGCGATCCTCGAAAATACCCGCTTCTGGCCGGGCGAGGAAGCGAACGATCCCGACTTTGCAAAGGCGATCGCCGCGAATGGCGATCTCTATGTCAATGACGCCTTCTCCGCAGCGCATCGTGCGCATGCGAGCACCGAAGGTCTCGCCCATTTGCTGCCGGCCTATGCCGGGCGGGCGATGCAGGCGGAGCTCGAGGCGCTCGAAAAAGCACTCGGCAATCCGGCCAAGCCGGTTGCTGCCGTGGTGGGCGGGGCGAAGGTCTCCTCCAAGCTCGATGTGCTGACGCATCTCGTGACCAAGGTCGATCATCTGATCATCGGCGGCGGCATGGCCAACACTTTCCTTGCCGCGCGCGGCGTGGATGTCGGCAAGTCTCTCTGCGAGCATGACCTGGCGCAAACGGCCGAAAACATTCTTGCGGAGGCAGACAAGGCGGGATGCACCGTGCATCTGCCCTATGACGTTGTAGTTGCAAAGGAATTTGCCGCAAACCCAGCCTCGCTTCGCACGTGCAATGTGCACGAGGTTGCCGAAGATGAGATGATCCTCGATGTCGGGCCACAGGCGGTCGAGGCACTGGCCGATGTGCTCAAGACGTGCCGCACGCTGGTATGGAACGGCCCGCTCGGCGCATTCGAAACGCCGCCTTTCGATAAGGCGACCGTAGCGCTGGCCAAAACGGCGGCTGCGCTCAGCAAGGAAGGCTCGCTCGTTTCGGTTGCCGGCGGCGGCGACACGGTGGCGGCGCTCAACCATGCAGGCGTCGCGCAGGATTTCACTTATGTCTCGGCTGCAGGCGGGGCCTTCCTCGAATGGATGGAAGGCAAGGAATTGCCCGGCGTTGTTGCGCTCGAGGCGTAGATAGAACCAAGCAATATAGGCAGGACGGATACATGATCGAACAGGACATGCTGGAGCGGATCACCACGGGCAAAGGCTTCATTGCCGCGCTGGATCAGAGCGGCGGCTCGACGCCCAAGGCGCTTGCCGGATACGGCCTCGACGAAAGCGCGTGGAGCAATGAGGATGAGATGTTCGGCCTGATCCACCAGATGCGCAGCCGGATCATCACTTCGCCCTGCTTCACCGGTGAAAAGGTGTTGGGCGCCATCCTGTTCGAAAAGACCATGGACGGCACGGCCGACGGCAAGCCCGTGCCGACGCTTCTGCGCGAGCGCGGTGTGGTTCCCTTCATCAAGGTCGACAAGGGCTTGGAGGATGAATCTGACGGCGTTCAGTTGATGAAGCCCATGCCGGAGCTGAACGAGCTGCTTGCCCGTTCCAAGGCACTGGGCGTGGTCGGAACCAAGATGCGTTCGGTTATCCACGCCGCCAGCGCATCCGGGATTGCCGCCAATGTGGCCCAGCAATTCGAAGTCGGAAACCAGATTGCCGACGCCGGGCTGATGCCGATCCTGGAGCCGGAATACAACATCAAGTCGGGCGACCGGGAAGAGGGCGAGAAGATCCTGCTGGCCGAGATTCTCAAAGGTCTCGATGCGCTGGAAGATGGGCGTCAGGTGATGCTCAAGCTGTCGATTCCGGTTGTGCCGGACAGCTACAAGCCGCTGGTCGATCATCCGGCAACGGCACGCGTTGTGGCGCTGTCTGGCGGCTTCACCCGCGCCGAGGCCTGCGTGGAACTGGCGAAGAATCACGGCATGATCGCCAGCTTCAGCCGTGCGCTGCTTTCCGATCTGCGCCACGATATGAGCGACGAAGAATTCGATGCCGCGCTGTCCAGCGCGATCGACGAAATCTACGCCGCTTCCATCACCTGATCGGGCCGGAATGCTTGGCGATTGCACCGAGCAGCGATAGAGGCTGCCTGCGATGCCTGATTGCCAGCTTTATCTGATTTCACCGCTTGAGGTCGGGGGCGCGTTCCCCGGCCGGCTCGAACGTGCGCTGGATGCAGGCCCTGTCGCAGCATTCCAGTTTCGTGTGAAGGATATGGATGAGCATCGGGCGGCCGAGCTGGCGGAGCCGCTCCTGCGCATCTGCGCGGAGCGCGAAGTGGCTTTCATCGTTAATGACAGCATTTCGCTTGCCAGGCGCCTGAATGCCGATGGCGTGCATCTGGGCCAGCAGGATGGCGATGTGGCGGAGGCCAGGGAACGGCTTGGCCGCGACGCGCAGATCGGCGTCACCTGCCATGCCAGCCGCCATCTGGCGATGCTCGCCGGGGAGCAGGGCGCGGACTATGTCGCCTTCGGAGCCTTCTTCCCCACCACGACCAAGGAGGTCGAACACCGGGCGGGGCTAGATCTGCTCGAATGGTGGCAGACCTATTTCGAGCTCCCTTGCGTGGCAATCGGCGGGATCACGCCTGACAATTGCCCAGCTCTGATCGAAGCCGGAGCCGACTTTCTGGCGGTGTCGGGTGCAGTCTGGAATGGTAACGAGGCAGAGGCCGTAAAGGCCTTCGCCCGGCAGCTCAGTCGCGGGTAGAACCCAGCTTAATGCAGCGCAGGCCCGTTTCGTTGCCGTCCTTGTCCAGCTTGCGCAGAAAGCGCTCGCTCTGAACGTCGTAGCGTTCGCCTTTCTTTGGGCCGCTTGTGATCACGACACTGTCGCCGGTTCGCAGATAGGTGCCGCTGCCTTTCTCGCTCCAATAGGTCGAAGCGTTGGTCACCTGGAAGGAAGCTTCCGGCACGTTCACGCCTCGGCTTGAGGCAGCGTCGCCCGGCAGTTCGCAAACATAAACCCCGCGGGCAAGCGTTCCGAGCTTGCCGCCCGATACGGCCATGGCGGGAGCCGAAACGAACGCTGCGGCGCCCAATATTGCTGTCAGAATAATTCTCGTCACGTCCTGATCCTTGCGGCGCGGCTACCACGCGATTCCGCTCTTCGCCAGCCTGGCCATTGCTTGTCCCCAGCCTGTCCTTGCCGATGCCCGGTGCATTCGCTAGGGCGCGCGCTCAACAGTTACATAGCGTTGGAAAGCTGAACCCCATGAAAATCAGTGGAGTGGATATCCGGCCGGGCAATATCCTGGAATATGAATCCGGAATCTGGAAGGTCGCCAAGATCCAGCATACCCAGCCGGGCAAGGGCGGGGCCTATATGCAGGTCGAGATGAAAAATCTCGTCGACGGCCGGAAAACCAATGTCCGTTTCCGGAGTGCGGATACGGTGGAAAAAGTCCGCCTCGACACCAAGGACTTCCAGTATCTTTATGAAGATGGCGATCAACTCGTTTTCATGGATAAGGACAGTTACGAACAGATCTTCATCGAATCCGACTTGCTGGGCGAAGCCAAGGCGTTTCTGACCGATGGAATGGACGTCTCGCTGGAGCTTTATGACGAGAAGCCGATCAGCGTTCAGCTTCCCGAACAGGTCGAGGCGACTATCGTGGAGGCGGACGCAGTGGTGAAGGGGCAGACAGCCAGCTCCAGCTATAAGCCAGCGGTACTCGAGAATGGCGTTCGCGTAATGGTGCCGCCGCATATCGAAAGCGGCACCCGTATCGTTGTCGACGTCTATGCCCGTGAATATGTGAAAAAGGCCGACTGACATGAAAAAGACCCTCTCAACTGCCATTGCCGCTGCGCTGATCGCAACCGCCATGCCCAGCACGGTTCTTGCCCAGGAAGGAAGCGAGGATGCCGCGCAGGAGGGTCCTTCGCCCGAGCGGTTGGCCAATCTGCGGCGCGCGGGGCACATCCTGCGTTCGTTCAATGCGGCATTGCAGTCCGATCAGGTGAAGCCGCAAGTCAAAGCGCGCCTGATGGCGTGCCTTTACAACAACAAGCTTTCCACGATCTCGGTGACCGCGGGCAATGCGATCCGGGAAGGCGCCAATCTTAGTGACGACAACCCGACGGACGTCTATCGTGCTGCGGCAGGTGTCTGCGGAATCACTTTCCAGGCCAATGGTGGCGAGCAAGCGCCTGCAGAGGATACGGAGGGCAGTTAAGCCCCGTTTCTCTCGGAAAAAATTGGAAGCGATCGAATAGTGGCACTATCCGGGCTTATTCGTGTGATGGAGCGTGCCGCACGGCGCGCGGGCGGCCGTTTGCGCCGCGATTTCGGCGAAGTCGAACACTTGCAGGTTAGCCGCAAGGGCCCGTCGGACTTTGTGTCCAAAGCGGACCGTATGGCGGAGCGCACGATCTACGACGAATTGTTGCAGGCGCGGCCTGGCTGGGGTTTCCTGATGGAAGAGGCGGGTGAAATTGCCGCCGAAGAGGGCAAGCCGCGTTGGATCGTCGATCCTCTCGACGGGACATCCAATTTTCTTCACGGAATTCCGCATTTTGCAATTTCCATCGCCGCGCAGGAACCCAAGCTCGATGGTTCGGGGTGGGGCGAAGTCTTCGCCGGTGTGGTGTATCAGCCGATCACCGATCAGACCTTCTGGGCAGAGAAAAGCCGCGGCGCCTGGCTGCAGGATGCCCGCTTGCGGGTTTCCTCCAGAAACAGGCTGTCCGATTCATTGATCGCGACCGGTACGCCCTATCAGGGCCATGGCGAATTTCCGCAATGGTCGAAGATATTCGGCGCGGTTGGCCCGCAGGTGGCAGGAATTCGCCGTTTCGGCGCTGCCTCGCTCGATCTGGCATGGGTTGCCGCCGGGCGGTACGACGGCTTCTGGGAGAGCGGTCTCTCGCCTTGGGATACCGCTGCCGGTTGCCTGCTGGTCCGCGAAGCAGGCGGCTTCGTGACAGATTTCAGAGGCCGCTCGCACCCAGTATGCGATAGCGAAGTTCTCGCCGCCAACGATCCGCTTCATTCGCGCCTGCACAAGCTGGTCGCCGGCGCAATCAAGACCTGATGAAAGCCTGTGCTTGATGCATTCGATTGGTGAGGTTAAGTGCGCGCGACGCACCAGCCTCGTGATAGGGGCCCCTGTGGCGGAATTGGTAGACGCGCTCGACTCAAAATCGAGTTTCTTCGGAAGTGCCCGTTCGAGTCGGGCCAGGGGCACCACGTTACGCTTCTATCGGCAGCCAAAGCCGTGCTAGGCAGATGATGATGCCGGGTATCCCCTCATTTCATGCGATGGCAGCCATCGCGGTAACCACCGCGATGTTCATCGCATTTGCGCGCGGCCGTTTGTCGGTCGAGATCGTCTCGCTTCTGACTATCGCAGTCATTGCGGTCGGGCTGTATTTCTTCCCGCTGCCGCACACTCTGCCCACGGACGGCCTGATCTTGGCCTTTTCCGGTTTCGGCCACTATGCACTGATTACGATCTGTTCGCTGATGATCATGGGCAGGGGGCTGGTGGTGACCGGCGCGCTGGAACCGGCTGCGCGTTTCCTTGAGCGGGTCTGGAAAGTGAACTTGCAGCTTGGCCTGCTGGTTTCGCTGCTGATCGCGATGTTCCTATCGATGATCGTCAACGATACGCCGGTGCTGGTTCTGTTGCTGCCGATATTCGTGCAACTGGCGGCCCGCGGGGCGATGCCTGCATCGAAGACGCTTATCCCGCTTAACGCTGCGGTTCTGATTGGCGGCATGTCGACGACGATCGGCACGTCGACCAACCTGCTGGTCGTGTCGATCGCGCGCGATCTCGGCATGCCGCAAATGAACGTGTTCCACTACACGCCCATCGTTCTTGCGGCAGCTGTGGTTGCCTTGCCCTATCTGTGGCTGGTGATGCCGCGATTGCTGCCCGACCATAGCCGCGACGACGATTATGAGCTGCGCCGCTTTTCAGCCCGTCTGCGCATTCCGGCAGGAAGCGAGCTTGTCGGCAAAGCCATCGATGAAGTCGCCACCAGGCTGCCTGCAGCATTCTCCTTCGACGAAAAACCGGAGGGTCCGTTCGAGGCAGGACACAGATTGCGCGTTTCCGGCACACATGAGGCGCTTGAGGAAGCGATCAGGAGCCTCAAGGGGCAAGTGGCCCCAGGCTGGGTTGTCGACCGCATTCAGCGTAAGGCCCGCTCTGCCGGCGATGATGTTATCGTTGTGGAAATGGCGGTGACTTCCGATTCCCGGCTGATCGGGCGCACGCTTGCCACTTCGGGCATTGCCGATCTCTACAGCACAGCCGTTCTGGGAATTCACAAGCCCAAGCGTCCTCTCGATCAGGAAATGGGGCCGGAGCCAGATGAGCTTCGGATTGCCGAGGGTGACGTGCTGCTGGTGATGGGGCTCGATACCGATCTTCAGGAGTTTGCCCAGAACGACAGCCTGCTCATTCTGGATGGTGGGCGTGAAATGCCGCGCCGTTCCAAGGCGATCCTGGCGCTGGCGATCATGTTCGGATCGGTGGGGCTGGCTTCCGCAGGCTTCCTGCCGATTGCCATTTCCGCGCTGGCGGGCGCCATTCTGATGTTCGTTACCGGCTGTGTCCGGTTCGATCGCGTTGGCCGGGCGCTCTCGGCCAAAGTTATCGTTCTTGTCGCTGCGAGCATCGCCATCGGCCAGCTCGTGCTGAACAGCGGCGCAGCCTCATGGCTTGGCCAAGTGATGGCATATGGCCTGCAATATCTTCCTCCCGCAGCGATACTGGCGGCAATCATGCTGTTCGTGACGCTGCTGACGAATTTCGCATCGAACGCTACGGCGGCGACGGTCGGCACACCGATTGCGTTCAATATAGCCAGCCAGCTCGAATTGCCGCAGGAACCGCTGATCCTTGCCGTGCTGTTCGGATGCAATCTCTGCTATGCAACGCCGATCGCTTACCAGACGAACATGCTGATTATGGGTGAAGGCAACTATACCTTCGCCGACTATATCCGCACCGGCATACCGCTGGTGCTGATCATGGTGGTGACGCTCTCGATCTTGCTGGTCTTCAGCTATGGAATGTAGCGGGCAGTCATGGTGATCGCGGCGGCAAGAGCTCTGCTGCTGGGCGGCATAATGTGCCTGATTTCGGCCTGCTGGATGTCTCCCGTGCCTCTGATCGATGCGTCGAATGCGTCCGAGATAGATTTCGAAGGGGCATGGCAGGAAGTCGAATCCGGAGAGCCTTCGCGGATCACGATCACATCGAACGGCGATGGCAGCTACACAATGGGCGACAGCGATGAGCTTCTGAATACATACTTCGTGGCTTTGCGCGGCGATTGGTATCTCGCCCAATATGAAGGGAAGGCGGAAGATCTGGCCCCGGAGGCTACCGGGGGTGCATTCTTCCTCTATCAACCCATCCGGGTGAGCGATGAAGCGCTCAATCTTTACTCGCCGGAGTGCAATGAGGAGATTGCTTCGATCGAGGGCGTCACTTCGGAAGAAGGCACTTGCGGTTTCGAAAGCTACGAAGCGTTGATGGCTGTGGCGGAAAAATACGTCGATGCTGTTGAAAGCGGCGCGATCACAGGCGACGCCAATGTATTTGTGCGGCCTGAGGACGCGGAATGAAGCGTCTCGTTCTTCCTCTGCTGAGCGCGGCATTGGCATTTGCCAGCCCGGCACAGGCCAATGAGCTGCGTGAATCCCTGAAGGCCGATATGCCGGAGCTGATGAAGCTTTACAGGGACCTTCACGCCCATCCGGAACTGAGCTTCCAGGAGGTTGAAACCTCGGCCAGGCTTGCTGGCCTCATGCGCGAACTGGGCTTTGACGTTACCGAGCAGGTGGGGCGGACGGGTCTGGTGGCGGTCATGCGCAATGGCGAGGGGCCGACCGTCCTGATCAGGACCGATATGGACGGCCTGCCGGTCACGGAGCAGACCGGCCTTCCATTCGCCTCGCAGGAACGCGGTGTGCCTGAATCAGGCGTCGAAAGCGGGATCATGCATGCCTGTGCCCATGATACGCACATGACAGCCTGGATCGCTGCGGCAAGCCTATTGGTCTCTCGCAAGGATGAGTGGCAAGGCACGCTGGTGATGATCGCTCAGCCGGCGGAAGAGCTGGGCGAGGGGGCTCTGGCGATGCTGGAAGACGGCTTGTTCGAACGTTTCCCCAAGCCGGATTTCGCGCTGGCTTTCCATAATTCCGCCCAATTGCCTGCTGGTACCATCGGCATCGCAGCGGAATATGCCTGGGCCAATGTGGACAGTGTCGACATCACGGTGAAGGGTGTCGGCGGGCACGGCGCCTATCCGCATGCGACCAAGGATCCTGTAGTGCTGGCCAGCAGTATCGTCATGAAGCTGCAGACATTGGCCAGCCGGGAGAGCAGCCCGCTTGAGCCTGTGGTCGTGACGGTTGGCAGTTTTCATGCCGGCACCAAACACAATGTCATTCCCGACGAAGCCAGGCTGCAGCTCACGGTTCGCAGTTATACCGATGCCTCGCGTGAATTGCTGCTCAGTGGCATAGAGCGGATTGCCACAGGTGAAGCCATCGCTGCTGGAATTCCGGAAGAGCGCTGGCCCAGCGTAAGCGTGAAAGAGAACTACACGCCGGCTGTCTACAATTCGCCGGAGCTTGCCGCGCAGGTTGCGGCCAACTTGTCCGCGCGCTTTGGCGAGGGGCGAGTGATTGAAATACCCTCCACAATGGGCGGAGAGGATTTCGGCCGGTACCGGCGCGCGGATCCCGACCATATCCAGTCATTGCTGCTCTCCATCGGCGGCGTCCCCCAGGCGAATTGGGAAGCCGCCGAGAACGGCGAGCTTGACCTGCCGTCGCTCCACAGTCCTTTCTGGGCGCCCGATGCCGAAACGGTGATAGAGACTGCTGCCGAAGCTTTCGCGGCAACTGCGATCGGACTGATGCCGCCGGACTGAGTAAACCGGCAGTTAACCTCGATATTCACTTCGCGAGTTGCAGGCACAATATTGAAAAATAAGCGATAATTCGCATCGCTGGCGCTGCACTGTAAAGTTTACCGACATTTCACTTCTGTCCGTTATCACACGCAGCTGACCTTGGGGGTTCAGCCAGCGGTGAGTATGAAACGATGATCGATCTGTCCGGCAACGCCCTTCGGCGCGCCGTTTCGTCTCCCGAGGGGGCGTGACGATGTCGTCAGTCTGGGACCTGACAATCTTCGTTCTTTATCTGTCGAGTGCCAGCGCTCTGCTTCTGCTCGCTGCATGGCTTTATCCGCGCCGGGAACGCTTCGGGGCGGCCGGTGGAGCGATTGTCGGTGCTGCCGGGACGATGGCGGCGTGGGGCTTGCTGGTGGCGGCCTTGGGATTTGCCAATCCCGCCGCTCAGATCGCTCTTAGCCTGTCGCACCTCGCCTGGTTTTTGGCGTTGTTCCGCCTGTTCGTGACCGACGGCCGCGATTCCAGTCTGCGTCCGATCCGCCCGGTCGTGATCATGCTTGCCGCTGTCGAAGTCATGCAGATTGCCGTGATCGCGGCATTGGCTCGCTTTTCTGTTGCTCCGTCAGCAACCGATCTGCTGTTCAACCTGACTATTACACTGAGACTGCTTAGCGTCATCGGCGCATTGGTGCTGGTCCATAATTTGTATGTCGGTGCAACGACCATGGGGCGCCTCACGCTTCGCTGGCCTGCTGCGGCGCTGGGCCTGATGTGGCTGTATGACCTCAACCTCTACGGCATCGCCTATTTAACGGGTGAGTTTCCCGCGTTGCTGGCCTCCGCGCGCGGCGTCTTGATGCTGGTCACGGCTCTGCTGTTCGCGCTTGGCGCTACCAGGCAGGCATCCGAAATCCGCCTCCGGCCTTCGCGCTATGTGGCTTTCCAATCGTTTTCGCTGTTCGTGATAGGGGCCTATCTCGTCGGCATGGTTCTGGTCGCGCAGGCCCTTACATATCTGAATCAGGAAACGGCGTGGCTGATCCAGGTCGGCTTCCTGGCTGCTGCAATCGTCGCGGCGCTGTTGATCCTGCCTTCGCGCAAACTGCGTGGGTGGATAAAGGTCGTGGCGGCAAAGCACCTGTTTCAGCATCGCTACGACTACCGCGTAGAATGGCTGCGTTTCACGCAGACGATCGCCAAGGGTGACGAGGATTCAACGCCGCTGCGCGAACGCGTAGTGCAAGCAGTTGCCGATATAACCGATAGCCCGGCAGGTTTGCTGCTGACGCCGACCGAAGAGGGTGCTGCGGTATTGAATTCCCGCTGGCAGTGGGGCGACGCCGAAGTGCCGGCAGAGGCGCTGTCTCAGGAAGCCGTCGAGTTTCTGGAGAAGAGCCAATTCATTCTCGATCTGGACGATGTGCGCGCCGGCCACAGTATCGGCAGCGAGAAGGCGTTTGTTCCCGAATGGCTGATGCGCAATCCCCGCGCCTGGATCATCGTTCCGCTGCTGCATTTTGAACGTCTGGTGGGCATGGTCGTGCTGACTCGTCCTGCGGTCGCCCGCAAGCTGGACTGGGAAGACTTCGATCTACTTCGCGTGGTTGGCAAACAGCTGGCGAGCTATCTGGCGGAACAGGACGGCCAGGAAGCGCTCGGCGAAGCGCATCGGTTCGATGAATTCAACCGCCGCATTGCTTTCGTGATGCACGATATCAAGAACCTCGCCAGTCAGCTCTCGCTGCTTGCCCGCAATGCGGAAAAGCATGCGGACAATCCGGAATTCCGGGCGGACATGCTGGTTACGCTGCGCAACAGTTCCGACAAGCTGGAGGCTCTGCTGGCGCGTCTTGGCCGCTATCGTGCCGGTGGCGGCGATCGGGAGAGCATGGAGCGAGTTGACGCTGGCGAGTTCATCACGCGCATTGCCGAGCGGTTTCAGCCGCAGCATCCGGTCCAGATCGCCGAACGGCAAAGCTGCGAGCTGCTGGTCGACAGTGAAGGCTTCGATCAGGCTCTTGTCCATCTGGTGCAGAATGCGATCGACGCCAGCGATGCAGATCAGCCGGTCCTGCTTCTTGCGGCCTGCGACGAGCTATTTTGCCGGATCGAGATCATCGACAGCGGGAAGGGGATGAGTCCGGAATTTATCCGCACGCGGCTGTTCAAGCCGTTCCAGTCTTCCAAGTCCGGGGGCTTCGGCATCGGAGCCTTTGAGGCGCGCGAATTGCTGCGCGCGATGGGCGGCCAGCTGAGCGTCGAATCCCGTGAAGAGGTGGGAACCCGCTTCATTATCCGCCTGCCGCTCGCGCATACCGCGCGACTGGTGGAGAATTCCCGCATGGATAATACGCCTGCAAATACCGAGGTTGCATAATGGCCGAAGACAAGACGAACCAGCTGCCCAAATTGCTGATCATCGAGGATGATCAAGGGCTACAGGCACAGCTGAAATGGGCCTATGACGATTTCGACGTCACGGTTGTCGGCGACCGCGCGGCTGCAATTGCCGCGCTTCGTGCTGAAGAACCTGCGGTGGTTACGCTCGATCTCGGTTTGCCCCCGGATCCGGACGGAACGACCGAGGGGTTCGCCGTGCTGGAAGAGATTATGGCGCTTAAGCCCGATACCAAGGTGGTGGTGGCGACTGGGCACGGTGCGCGCGAAAGTGCGCTGAACGCGATTGCACGCGGTGCCTACGATTTCTATCCCAAGCCGGTCGATATCGAGCAGTTGGGTCTCATCGTTCGGCGTGCCTATCGCCTTCATCAGATCGAGGAAGAGAACCGGGCGCTCCAGGAGCGCGCAGGCGAAGGAAACACAGTGCTGGGCGGTCTGATTACCGCAGCCCCGGAAATGACCCGTGTGGCGCGGACAATCGAACGAGTGGCCAATACCAATGTCTCGGTGATGCTGCTTGGGGCCAGCGGCACCGGCAAGGAATTGCTGGCGAAGGGGCTGCACAATGCCAGCGACAGGAGCAGGGGCGCATTTGTTGCCATCAATTGTGCGGCAATCCCGGAAAACCTTCTCGAAAGCGAGCTGTTCGGACACGAAAAAGGGGCTTTTACCGGAGCGGTGAAAACGACGGAAGGCAAGATCGAGCAGGCGAATGGGGGGACATTGTTCCTCGACGAAGTGGGCGATATTCCGCTGCCGCTTCAGGTTAAGCTGCTGCGCTTCCTGCAAGAGCGGACGATCGAACGGATCGGCGGCCGCACGTCCATCGCGGTGGATACCCGGATTGTCTGCGCCACCCACCAGAACCTTGAAGCGATGACCGCTGACGGCCGGTTTCGCGAGGACCTGTTCTATCGTCTCGCCGAAATCGTGGTGAAGATTCCGTCGCTCGCCGAACGGCCCGGCGATCCGGTTCTACTCGCCAAAGCCTTCCTCAAACGTTTTGCCAAGGAAATGAATCCGCAGGTGACCGGCTTCGCCGCCGATGCGCTGGCGGCGATCGATGCCTGGCAGTGGCCTGGCAATGTTCGCGAGCTTGAAAACCGGATCAAACGCGCGGTCATCATGGCCGACGGCAAATTGGTCGGAGCGGAGGACCTCGACCTCGGCAATGCCGAAGATGAAGAGGCCAAACCGCTGAATTTGAAGAGTGCCCGCGAGCAGGCGGATCGGCGCGTGATCCGTCACGCGTTAGCCAGGAGCGAAGGCAATATTTCGAATACGGCGAAACTGCTCGGGATCAGCCGGCCGACACTGTACGATCTGCTCAAGCAATACGATCTGCAGGCCTAGTTCGCGGGACAAGGGCGTTCTGCCGGTGCGGCCCCTTTAGTGTCCTTCGCCGGACTGTAGGCGGTTCTTGTGGCGGATCGACCACCACAGCGAAATGCCGATCAGGGATGCACCGATCAGCCCCGTAATGACTTCGGGGATGTGAAACTTGGCGGAAGCGAGCATGATTCCCCCGAGGGCGATGATTGCCCAGAACGCACCATGTTCGAGGAATTCATACTCGGCCAGTGTGCCCTTTTTCACCAGCATGATGGTCATTGAACGCACGAAGAAGGCGCCGATGGAGAGGCCCAGGGCGATGACGATCATGTTGTTCGAAAGCGCGAATGCACCGATTACCCCATCGAAGCTGAAGCTGGCGTCGAGCACGTTGAGATAGAGAAATCCGCCAAGGCCAGAGCGCACAGTGGCGCCCACAAGCTTGCGTTTCTGATCGCGCAGTTCGAGCACGGTGCTGACGGCTTCGACGGCAATGAATGTCACGATTCCGAGCATGCCGGCGACCAGAAATGTGAGCGCCTCGCTATCCGGCAGCAAGGTGGAAATGCCCCAGATTGCGAGCAGGAGCAGTGCGATTTCCGCGGCCGGCACATAGGAAACCTTGGCCAGCCAGCGTTCGATGACGGCGATCCAATGGACTTCCTTGTCGGCATCGAAAAAGAACTTCAGGCCCACCATGGCGAGAAACGCCCCGCCAAAGCCCGCAATTCCGACATGGGCCGATGATACGATCCTTTCATATTCGGCGGGATCGTTCAGGGAGAGGTGTATGGCCTCGACCGGGCCGATGTGGGCGGCAATAGCGACAATCGCCAGCGGGAAGACCACGCGCATGCCAAAGACGGCGAAGGCGATCCCCCAGGTAAGGAAACGCCTCTGCCAAATCTCGTCCATCTCCTTGAGGACCGAGGCATTCACCACGGCGTTGTCGAAGCTCAGCGAGACTTCGAGGATCGAGAGAACGATGATGATCCAGAGCAGTTGGGCCGTGCCGACCAGCGTGCCCGTGCTCTCCCAACCGTACCAGACGCCAAGCATGAGACAGGCAAACGAAAAAAGTATCGAAGCGCGAAAATATGCGAGCACTGCTGGATTGTCCTGTCTTGCCTCGCCGCCCCGCTAGGGCAGGCAGGCCTCCTGTTCAAGGAGCGGATTATTTGGGCTGATAGGTTTGTTCTGTGCCGGGAAATGCGCGCGAACGCACATCGGCCGCATAGTTTTCCGCCGCAGAGGAAATCGTGGCGGCGATATCGTCATAGCGTTTGACGAAGCGTGGAACCCTTTCGAACATTCCGAGCATATCTTCGGTAACGAGGACCTGTCCGTCGCACTGTGCCGATGCGCCGATGCCGATCGTGGGGCAAGTAACGGCCTTGGTCAGTTCGATCGCGATCGGTTCGACAACGCCTTCTACGACGATTCCGAAAGCGCCAGCGTCCGACAAGGCCTTTGCGTCTGTCACGATCTTTTCTGCTTCGGCGGTCCCGCGCCCCCGCGCGGAATAGCCGCCGAGCACATTCACGGCCTGGGGTGTGAGGCCCACATGCCCCATCACCGGGATCCCGCGCTGATTCAGGAAAGCAACGGTTTCGGCCATCGCCTCTCCCCCTTCTAGTTTGACGGCGGCTGCACCGCTTTGCTTCAGCAAATAGGCCGCACTCTCGAAAGCGGCCTGCGGGGATGCTTCATAGCTGCCGAAGGGCATGTCGACCACGACCACCGAATGATAGCTCCCGCGCACGACCGCAGCTGCGTGATTGGCCATCATCTCCAGCGTAACGGGAATTGTGGAGGGAAGGCCATAGATGACCTGTCCGAGTGAATCCCCAACCAGCAGAATATCGCAATGCTCGTCCAGCAACTGCGCCTGGCGGGCGGTATATGCAGTAAGGACCACGATCGGCTCTTCCGTCACGCCGTTCTGCTTGCGCTCGCGGATTGCGGGCACCGTAAGGCGGCGCATTGGGGAAGGGGTGGGGTTGGCCCGGCTCGTGGCCGTGTCGAGTTTGAAGGTCGTGGACATTTTGGCCTTTTAGCGGGTGGGGGACGACAGGCAAAGCGCTCTCGACGAGGCGGCCGAATCATTGCAGACATGCGTTTCCGGGGCCGTTTGTCGGACAGGGAGAAATCAAGGCATGGTGGCAAGCGCACAAGGCGGGGGCGAACATTGGTCTTCGCGCACGGCATTCGTCCTCGCAGCGATTGGCGCGGCTGTCGGCCTGGGGAATATCTGGCGGTTTCCCACGCTTGCAGGTGAGAATGGCGGCGGGGCCTTCGTGCTCGTCTATGTGCTGTGCGTTGCCTTGATCGGCATGCCGATGGTGTTGACCGAAATTCTGCTTGGCCGCACAGGCGGCGGGCGCGCCGATGCCGTTGGTTCGGTGGCGGAAGTGGCGGAAAGATCCGGGCGAAGCCGCACATGGTCGATTTTCGCCGGTGTCGAAGTGCTGGCGGCCTTTCTCATTCTGTCCTTTTATTCGGTCGTGGCCGGATGGGTCCTGTATTATGTCTGGATCAGCGGGTTCGATTTTCTGGGGGTGCTTTTTTCGGGAAATCCCTTCGCGCCCGCTTTCGAGCATCTCACTCAGGATCAGGTGACTGGTTTGATGGGGGCGCTTTTCGGCAATCCCGGGCAGTTGCTGCTGCAGCACGCGATCTTCATGGGCATTACTTTGGCAATCGTGGCGAGCGGCGTGCATGGCGGCATCGAACGGGCGGCGAAATGGCTGATGCCTGCGTTCTTCGTGCTGCTGGTAATGCTGACCGTCTATGGTGCCTTTACCGGCGAGTTCGGGCATGCGTTGTCCTTCCTTTTCACACCCGATTTTTCGAAATTGAGCCCCGTCGCTATCAACGAGGCCTTGGGGCAGGCTTTCTTCTCGCTCAGTCTCGGCTCGGCGGCGTTGATCACCTATGGCTCCTACGTTCCCAAAGAGGTCAGGCTTGCCCCCACGGCGGGCATGATCGCTACGGTCGACACGGGTGTTGCAATACTGGCCGGGCTGATGATTTTCCCGATCGTGTTCAGTGCGGGGCTGGACCCTGCTGCCGGCCCATCCTTGATTTTCCAGTCGCTTCCCGTGGCGTTCCAGAGCATGTCGGCAGGGGCCCTGATAGGGCTGGCATTCTTCGTGCTGATTTTCTTCGCCGCGTTGACCAGTTCGATTTCGCTGCTTGAAGGGCCCACGGCTTGGGCAATGGCGCGGTTTGGCTTCAGGCGGAAAGTTACGGCGCTTTTCGTGGCCTGCGGGGCGTTCCTGATCGGCGGGGCCTGCGCACTGGGATACAATGTCTGGTCCGATGTTCGTCCGCTGGCCTTTTGGCCGATTTTCGCCGATGCCGACATTCTGGATTCGATCGATGGCGTGACGGGCAAGCTAATGCTCCCGCTGGCCGGCTTCGGCCTGGCGCTGTTCACTGGTTGGCGTGCGGACAGGCGGTTGATCGAGGCGGAGTCGGGCTTTTCGCCAGGGATGTTCCTGCTGTGGCGCAGCCTTGTTGCCTGGCTGGCTCCGGTGGCGGTCG
This sequence comes from Alphaproteobacteria bacterium, assembly GCA_030426245.1. GTDB lineage: Bacteria > Pseudomonadota > Alphaproteobacteria > Sphingomonadales > Sphingomonadaceae > Andeanibacterium. Next base: position 69,001 of record JAUHYZ010000005.1, read on the forward strand.
GGCTGATTCTGCTGTTCGGCCTGTTCCCGTCCCTGTTGGCTTGATCCCGGCTTCTCTCAGGTTCTGAGATGATTTCCGCCTTGGCCGCGAATGGGTGATTGCGTTCTTCCTGGATAAGAACATAATAAGAACATCAGATATAACGTTCCGATTCGCATGAACCAGATTGCCCTCAATCCCGACCTTGCGGCCCGCTGGCGCTCAGGGCTGCCGCTTGCGCGGCATAATGAGATATTTGCCTCCAGCGCCGAAGCCGGCGGCGCGGCCATGGCGCTGGCGCTTGCATTGGATGGAATGCGGGCGGAAGGCACTGATCTGAATTCTTCCCACGATGCCCGCAACATCCTCTGGGTGCAGGACAAGGCGGCGATCAGGCTTGCCGGGCGGCCTTACCGTCCGGGCTTTCCGCCGGAATTGCGTGCCCGCTTGATCCATGTCGCCGCGAAGACGCCCGAAGATGCACTCTTCGCCCTGGAAGAAGGGCTGCGCTGCCGCGATCTCGCTTTTGTGATCGGTGAAATCACGGGCAATCCCAAAGCGCTCGGTTTCACTGTTTCGCGCCGTCTCAGCGTGGCCGCGGAAAAACATGGCGTGCCGTTGTTTCTCATACGGCTCGATGCCCGGCGCGATCTGAGTTCGGCGCGAATGCGCTGGGAAATGCATTCCATTGCATCGCCGCCTTCCTGCTGGAACGCGGCAGCACCTGGAACGGCAAGCTGGCAGGCCGAATTGTTCCGCGCCCGCGCCTATAGACAAGGAGAATGGATTCTGCGCGATGACGGCAAACACCTCGCCGCCCATTCGCCGGCAGCCGCCCAGAAGGATCATGGCGATCTGGCTGACGCGTCTGGCGATGGATCGCTGGCACAAAAATCAACCAGCGCCTGAGCATAGTGCTGCCAGGGAAGGGGCTGAAACACATCCTCTCGCGCTGATTACCGAGACGGCCCATGGCCCCCGGATCGATGCGGTCAATACTTCTGCAGATGCCATTGGCGTGCGGACGGCAATGCTGCTGGCCGATGCGCGCAGTCTTTGCCCCCATTTGAGAACCGCGCCTTCCGATCCGCTGGGCGATCTGGCGTTTCTGGAAAATCTGGCCGTCTGGGCACGGCGCTGGGGGCCATGGAGCGCGCTTGATCCTCCCGACGGGGTGCTGGTGGACGTCACCGAGGTTGCCCATCTCTTTGGCGGCGAAAAGGCGATGCTGGAAGAAGCCCAGACGGTTCTGGGCAGACAGGGGCTGGCCGCACGGCTTGCTATAGCACCCACTGCTGGTGCCGCCTGGGCGTTGGCGCATTTCGGGCCGGAGCGGGCCGTGCTGCGGGCGGAAGATGATGGGGCGCAGCGGCTTTCCACTCTCCCGGTCGCCGCCTTGCGTCTCGATCCCGATATCTTGCTGTTGCTGCGCCGCCTGGGGCTGAAGCGGATCGGCAATCTCTATGACATCGGCCGCGATACGCTCCAGCGCAGATTTCGCACTCACCGCGCGCCAGCGTCCAATCCGCTGGTTCGGCTCGATCAATTGCTGGGCCGCGTGCCGGAGCCGTTACTGCCGGTGGCCGTTACCCATGCCCCGCTGGTGCAGCGCCGGCTGATGGAACCGCTTCGGCACCGCAGCTTGCTTGACCGGGTTGTGGAGGATCTGGCCGAAGACATGGTGCGTGAGCTTGAAGGGCGGAGCGAAGGGGCCAGAATGCTGGAACTCGGCTTGTGGCGTGTCGACGGAGAAGCCGTGATCCGCCAGCTCGAAATGGCCGCTGCCACGCGCGACCCGGCGCATATCATTCGGCTTTTCGGCAGGAAACTTGACGATGTGGATGCAGGCTTCGGGATTGAGCTGGTTCGCCTGCGCGCGCCCTGGTGCGAAACATTACCGCTGTCGCAGGCCGATTTCGAAGCTGCGGTCGAAAATCACGGCACCGGCCTTGCAGCCTGTATCGACCGGCTGACTGTACGCCTTGGAAAGCATGCCGTGCGCCGCCCGGATCCGCATGCTAGCCACTTGCCCGAGCGTGCGCAGACATGGCGGGGGCCGCTCGACAAAGCGGTTTTGCAGGAAGAATTCGCTTTTCATGCGCGGCCCTTGAAACTGCTGGACCGGCCGGAAGAGATTGCAGTGCTCTACGCAACGCCGGACGGCTTACCCCGCCGGTTCCGCTGGCGCGGCGCGGTGCATGAAATTCTGCGCGTCGAAGGGCCTGAACGCATAGCGCCCGAATGGTGGCGTGAACGCTCATCCGCGCGGCTGCGGGATTATTACAGGATCGAGGACGGACAAGGGCGCCGCTACTGGATTTACCGCCATGGCGTCATGGGGGATGGGCGCGGGCAGGACAGGCAGGGAAGCGCGCCGCAATGGTACCTGCAGGGGCTGTTCGCCTGATGCCGGACAAACCGCTTACTCCTCCGCGCCCGCATGTCACGCTCGGTCCGGAAGGCGTTGCGCAGCCTGCGCGCGCGCCTTTCGTAGAGCTGGGCCTGGTGAGCTGCTTTTCCTTTCTGCGCGGAGCTTCCGATGCGGTGGATCTTGCCAGCACGGCATATTCCCTGGGTTATGACGCAATCGGGATCGCCGATGCCAATTCCATGGCTGGGGTGGTGCGGATCCATACCGAAGCCAAGGCGCTGAAGCTCAGGCCCGTGATCGGTTGCCGGATCGAGACGGTCGAAGGCCTGGCCTTCCTTGCCTATCCGCAAGACCGCGCCGCCTATGGCCGGCTGTGCCGGCTGATCTCTGCAGGGCGGATGGCGACACTGGAGGGAGAGTGGCAGGCCAAGGGCACATGCGAGATTTCGCTGCCGATGCTGGCGGAACATGCCGACGGCGTGCAGTTGATCCTGTTGCCGCCGGGTGATCTGGACGAGACATTTTCAGTGCCGGATCGGGCGGACAATGTCGTGGGGATCGACGGCAATGCGCTGCGTGACACAGCGCATGGGGCCTTGGAGGCGCTGCTTCCCCATCTTATCAACCAGCTCCCCACATTGCGTCATATCGCCGCCAGCTATCTCTATCGCGGCGACGATATCGCCCGGATAGAGCGCCTGGATGCGCTGGCGCGCGGCAATGGCCTCGCTCTCCTGGCGACCAACGATGTCCATTATCATGCACGCGAGAGGCGCCCTTTGCAGGACGTCATGACGGCCATTCGCCACAAGACCACGATCGCCAGAGCCGGATACCTGCTGCATGCAAACGCAGAACGGCACCTGAAGGCCCCTGAAGAGATGCTGAGGCTCTTCAAGCGCTGGCCCGATGCGATCGTACAGGCCCGCAAGGTGGCCGATGCTTGCAGCTTCAGCCTGGATGAATTACGCTACGAATATCCGGAGGAGATATATCCGGAAGGCCGCAGCCCGCAGCAGCATCTGGAGGTGCTGACCTGGGAAGGCGCCCGGCGGCGCTATCCTTCAGGCGTGCCTGATCATGTGCGCGAAGTGCTGGGCATGGAGCTGGCGCTGATCGGGAAGCTGGAACTCGCCCGCTATTTCCTCACAATCAAGGAGATCGTCGATTTCGCGCGCGGGCAGGATCCGCCGATTCTGTGCCAGGGGCGCGGATCTGCCGCCAATTCGGCCGTCTGCTATTGCCTGGAGATCACGTCCGTCGATCCGGCCAAGCATGCGCTGCTGTTCGACCGCTTCATATCGGAAGAGCGCAAGGAGCCGCCCGATATCGACGTGGATTTCGAGCATGAGCGGCGCGAGGAAGTGATCCAGCATATTTACGAGAAGTATGGCCGTCATCGTGCCGGCCTGTGCGCGACTGTGATCCATTACCGTCCGCGCATGGCGATCCGCGAAGTGGGCAAGGCAATGGGCCTGTCCGAAGATATCACCGGGGCTTTGGCCCGCACCGTATGGGGATCTTCGGGCAAGGAAGTCGCCGCAGAGCATATCGCGCAAACGGGGTTGGATCTTTCCGATCCCTATCTGCGCCGCGTATTGGCACTGACCGAGCAGATGATCGGCATGCCGCGTCATCTCTCGCAGCATGTAGGCGGTTTCATTCTCACCGAAGGCGCGCTCACCGAGACCGTTCCGATCGGCAATGGCGCCATGCCCGACCGCAGTTTCATCGAATGGGACAAGGATGACATCGACGAGCTTGGTATACTCAAGGTCGATGTGCTGGCGCTGGGCATGCTCACCTGCATCCGCAAGGCGCTGGACCTGCTGGCCGAGCATCATGGGCAGCGCCTGACTCTGGCGAGCGTCCCGCGCGAGGATCCGCAGGTTTACGACATGCTCTGCAAGGGGGACTCCCTGGGGGTGTTCCAGGTCGAAAGCCGGGCGCAGATGAACATGCTGCCGCGCCTGAGGCCGCGCTGTTTCTACGATCTGGTGATCGAAGTGGCGATCGTACGCCCCGGGCCGATTCAGGGCGACATGGTGCATCCCTATCTTCGCCGCCGGCGGGGGGACGAGGCCGTGCTGCTGCCGGCCCCTGCGCCGCAGCACGGCCCGCCCGACGAGCTTTCCAGCATTCTCGAGCGGACGCTGGGCGTGCCGATCTTTCAGGAACAGGCGATGAAGATCGCGCTCGACGCCGCGAAATTCTCCAGCATCGAGGCCAATCGGCTCAGAAAGGCGATGGCGACATTCCGCAGCCGGGGGATGGTGCATGAACTGGAAGATATGATGGTGGGAAGAATGGTGGCGCGCGGTTACGATCCCGACTTTGCCGCGCGCTGCTTCGACCAGATCAAGGGCTTTGGCGAATACGGCTTTCCCGAAAGCCATGCGGCGAGCTTTGCCTTGCTGGTCTATGTTTCGAGCTGGCTCAAATGCCATTATCCCGCCGCCTTCGCCTGCGCCTTGCTCAATTCGCAGCCGATGGGGTTTTACGCGCCGGCACAGATCGTGCGCGATGCACGCGCGCATGGCGTCGCGGTGCTGCCTGCGGATGTAAACCACAGCGATTGGGACTGTACGCTGGAGAAGCCGGCGGGGGACGATGGCGCGCAGATCGCTCTGCGGCTCGGCCTGCGGCAGATCGACGGGTTGCCCGAACATGCGGCGGCCATGCTGGTTGCTGCGCGCGAAGGGGGTGGGGCGTTTCGCGACATTGCCGAATTGCGGGAACGGGCAGGGCTTGGCGTTTCCCATATAGAGCGCCTGGCCGCGGCCGATTGCTTCTCTTCCCTCGGCCTGCCGCGCAGACAGGCCCTGTGGGATGCGCGCAGCCTTGTCGCTGCCCGGGAATTGCCGCTTTTCGCCTTCGCCTCTGCCCGGGAAGAAGGCGCGGAAAAGACGCCGGCACGCCTGCCTTCAATGCCGCTCTCGGAAGAGGTCGTTGCCGATTACCAGACCCAGCGCCTGTCCCTGAAAGCGCATCCCGTGGCCTTCTTGCGGCCCAATCTGGGCGAGCGGGGCTTCCTGCGTTGCAACGAATTGCGGGAACAGCGCCAGCGCGGGGCGGTGCAGGTGGCAGGCGTGGTGCTGATCCGCCAGCGTCCCGGATCGGCCAAAGGGGTGTGCTTCATTACATTGGAAGACGAAACGGGCGTCGCCAATATCGTCGTCTGGCCGGATATGATGAAGCGCTTCCGCCCCGTCATCATGGGGGCACGCTTGCTGGAGGTCCGTGGGCGCACCGAATATGATGATGAGGTGGTGCATGTGATCGCTACCCATCTTGCCGATGCGACGGACAGCCTCAGCCTGCTCTCCGACGATGTTCTGGTGCCCGAAATGGACCGCGGCGATCATGTGAAGCGCCCGATGCAGGGCAGCCGCCCGGTCGGCCAGCATGGCCATCCGCGCAATGTCAGGATCATTCCGCGCTCCCGGGACTTTCACTAAGTGTGAAATCACCTCGGAAAGTGGGACGTCTCAGATTGCTTCGTATCTTGATTCTGTTGCTGCTGCTTGGCGGCATAGCCCTTGGCGTGCGCAGCTGGCTGAACGACCATCCCGAGCATAACCCCTGGGCGCCGCTCCATCTCGATCATCCGCCGGGCTGGGCCACGCAGCGCAAACTTGCCGACCTGCGCAGTGAAGCAGGGCAATGCCAGGCGGTTCTGGACAGAAGCGACGTGGGCTACACGGCGCTGGAACCTGCCGGAGAAGGCGAATGCAGGCGCGAAAGCCGCCTGATCCTGGATGAAGCGAAACTCAGCCCGGACAGGGCCGTTTCAAGCTGCGCCGTCGCGGCGGCATATGCATATTGGATGCAGCACGGCGTCCAGCCAGCGGCACGCGAAATTCTGGGCGCGCCGGTGATGCGGGTCGAACATCTTGGAACTTATAGCTGCCGCAGGCTCTATGGCCGCGACACCGGCCGCTGGAGCGAGCATGCCACCGGCAATGCGATCGACATCGCCGCCTTTGTGCTCGAAGACGGGCGCAGGATCAGCCTGCTGACCGGTTGGGACGGCGAGAGCGACGAAGCGGCCTTCTTGCGCAGAACTCGGGATGCGGCTTGCGATGCCTTCGGCACCGTATTGTCACCGGACTATAACGAAGCCCATGCCGATCATCTGCATCTCGATCAGCAGGAGAGAATGTGGGGTGTCTGCCGCTAGAGCCCGTTCAGACGGCTTCCAGCGCGTAACCGGCCGAACGCACGGTGCGGATCGGGTCCGCCGTGTTTCCGACCGTGATGGCCTTTCTCAGCCGCCTGATATGCACATCGACAGTGCGTTCTTCGATCTCGCTGCCCGTGCCCCAAACGCCATCGAGCAATTGCCCGCGCGAAAAGACGCGGCCAGGGCTTTCCATGAAGAATTTGAGCAAGCGATATTCGGTCGGCCCAACAGCCAGTTGCTGGCCGCGGCGTTCCACCCGGTGAGCCACGGGATCCAGTTTGAGATCGCCCACTTCCAGGGATTCGCCAGCAAGGGCCGGGCGCACGCGGCGCAGAACCGCCGATACGCGGGCTAGCAGCTCGCGCGGGCTGAAAGGCTTGGTGAGATAGTCGTCGGCGCCGGTATCGAGCCCGCGCACCCGGTCGTCTTCAGCTTCGCGGGCCGTCAGCATGATGATCGGTACATGGGCGGTGGCCTTGTCGCGGCGCAGGCGGCGGCAAACCTCGATTCCGCTGGTGCCTTCAATCATCCAGTCCAGGATGACCAGATCGGGCACGTCTTCGTCCGCGAACATCAGGGCTTCGTCGCCATCTGCCGTCGTGCGGACATTATAACCCTCGCTCTGGAAGCGATATTCCAGCAATTCGGCAAGGGCCGGATCGTCTTCAACCAATAGGAGCTTTGGAGCTGCCACATTCAATTCCGGATAGTTTCAGGAGCCCATCACCACAGAAATATTACAGCATTACGACAAGCGTTCGGCATTACGCGTCGCTATCGGCTTCAGGCGCATATGTGCCGGTTGCGGCAAAGTGCACCATCTCGGCCACATTGGTGGCATGGTCGCCGATCCGCTCGATATTGCGGGCAATGAACAGCAATTGCGCCGCGCTGCTGATAGTGGCCGGGTTTTCGACCATGTAGCTGACCAGATTGCGGAAAATACTGTCGTAGAACGCGTCGACCTTCTCGTCGCGCGCAATCACGTCACGGGCGGTAACCGGATCGCGTGCGGCATAAGCGGTCAAAACATCGTGGACCATCTCTGCGGCCAGCTCTCCCATGGCCGAGAGCAGAGTAACCGGTTCCGAATTGGTGCGGACTTCCACCTTGCCCACGCGCTTGGCGATGTTCTTCGAATAATCGCCGATCCGTTCGACCACGCCTGCGATCTTGAGTGCCGCGATCACTTCGCGCAAATCGTCTGCCATAGGTGCGCGCAATGCGATCACTCTGACGGCGAGCTTGTCCACTTCGGATTCGAGCGCGTCGATCTTCTTGTCGCGTTTGGCCACCTGCTTGGCGAGCACCTTGTCGCCGTTGACGAGCGCCTGAAGCGACTCCTGAATGGCCAATTCCGCCAGGCCGCCCATCTCGGCGATCAGCCCGCGCAGGCGAGTAATGTCTTCATCGAATGCCTTGACTGTGTGCTCTGTCATCAGCCGTACCGCCCAGTGATATAATCTTTGGTGCGCTCTTCGCGCGGATTGGTGAATATGTCAGAAGTCTGACCATATTCGACCATCTTGCCCAGATGGAAGAATGCCGTGCGCTGCGAAACGCGTGCTGCCTGTTGCATCGAATGGGTGACGATCACGATCGCAAAGCGGCCGCGCAAATCGTCAATCAGTTCCTCGATCCGTGCCGTTGCAATCGGATCGAGCGCCGAGCAGGGCTCGTCCATCAGGATCACTTCAGGGTCTACGGCAATTGCACGCGCAATACAAAGGCGTTGTTGCTGGCCGCCCGAAAGGGCAGTGCCGCTGTCATCCAGGCGATCCTTGACCTCGTCCCACAATCCGGACCTGCGAAGCGATCGCTCCACCACAGCGTCCAGATCCGCCTTGCTATCTGCAAGCCCGTGAATTTTCGGGCCATAGGCGATGTTTTCATAGATCGTTTTGGGGAAGGGGTTCGGCTTCTGGAACACCATTCCCACCCGTGCGCGTAAATGAACGACATCCATGCCGGAGGAATAGATGTCCTCTCCATCAAGCATGATCTCCCCTTCCACGCGTGCGGTGGGGATCGTATCGTTCATCCGGTTGAGAGTGCGCAGGAAGGTCGACTTTCCGCAGCCGGACGGCCCGATGAAGGCCGTGACATACTCGGTTTCGATCTCGATCGAAACCTCGTCGATTGCCTTCTTATCGCCATAGAACACAGAGACGTCCCGCGCGCTCATCTTGGCCACATTCGACATGGATTTGGATTTGTTTTCAGTCACCATTTCTTCTCGAAGCGATTGCGCAGGTAGATTGCCAGGCCGTTCATCACCAGGAGGAACAGCAGTAGCACAATAATCGCCGCCGATGTCCGTTCGACGAAACCGCGATCGATTTCGTCCGACCACAGAAAGATCTGAACCGGCAGCACAGTGGCAGGCGAAGTGAAGTCGTCCGGCGGTGTCGCCACGAATGCACGCATGCCGATCATCAGCAGCGGTGCCGTTTCGCCCAGGGCCCTGGCCATGCCGATGATAGTGCCGGTCAAGATGCCGGGCAGAGCCAGCGGCAAGACATGGTGGAACACGACCTGGATCGGCGAGGCTCCGATGGCCAGCGCACCGTCACGGATGGACGGCGGAACGGCCTTGATAGCGTTGCGGCCCGAAATGACGATTACCGGCATGGTCATGAGCGCAAGGGTCAGGCCGCCGATCAGCGGCGCGGAGCGATAGTTCGGGAATATCCAGAGGAATACGGCGAGGCCGAGTAAGCCGAAAATGATCGAAGGCACGGCGGCGAGGTTGTTGATCGAAACCTCGATGAGGTCGGTCCAGCGGTTCCTGGGGGCGTATTCTTCCAGATAGAGCGCGGCAAGCACGCCGATCGGGAAGGCAAAGGCCAGGGTTACGATCATGGTGAGGATCGATCCCTTGAGAGCGCCCCAGATGCCGACTTCCTGCGGATCGGTCGCATCGGACCGCGCGAGGAAGCCCGGATCGAAATTCTTGGTGAGCTTGCCTTCGGCTTCCAGCCTCTGAGCGAGCGGCTGCAGGTCCATCTGTCCGTCGCCCGAAAAGGCGGAGGCGAGCTTGTTGCTGGCCGGCAAGTGAAGGGTGATTTCTCTCGTCAGGATCGAAGGATCGTCGATAATGGCTTCGCCCGCGTCGCGCCACGCGCCGCCGCCCAGTTCTTCGGCGCCATCTTCGCCCAGCGATTGCTGCGCATAGAAATCGATGACTTTGGGCAGCCCCTGCGCTTCGAGCGTCTGCATGGCTGTGGGCAGCGCAAGGATCGAGGGATCCCCGGTGAGGGTGGTTTCCCTGAAGTCGACCTTCACGGCCAGCTCTGCCCGCTGGAACCCGCCGAGCCCGTTCATTGTCATGGTCACCAGCAGAAATGCCAGGATCAAGACCGAGAACAGGATCGCCACAAGCCCGGCGGTCTTGAAGCGCCGCTCTGCCGCGTAACGCTTCTTGAGCCGCCGCTCGAACGCAGCGTCGCGATTGGAGGAATGCTCACTCATAAGCTTCACGGAATTTCTTGACGACGCGCAGGGCGACGAAATTGAGGCCCAGCGTCACGAGGAACAGGACAAAGCCCAGCGCAAAGGCGCTCAGCGTGGCGGGGTGATCGAAACTACCTTCACCGGTGAGCATGGCCACGATCTGGAAAGTGACGGTTGTCATCGCTTCAAGCGGATTGGCCGACAGATTGGCGGCCGCGCCTGCAGCCATAACGACAATCATCGTCTCGCCGATCGCTCGGCTGATCGCCAGCATCACGCCGGCCACGATGCCGGGCAGGGCAGCCGGCACGAGCACGCGCTGAATCGTTTCGGATGTCGTTGCGCCCATTGCCAGGCTTCCGTCGCGCATCGAAGATGGGACAGCGGCAATGCTGTCATCCGCCATGGAAGAGACGAAGGGAATGATCATTACGCCCATGACCAGGCCGGCGGCCAGCGCACTCTCGCTCGACGCGTTAGATATGCCCACTGCCTGGGCCGTATCCCGAACGACCGGCGCAACGGTGAGGGCGGCGAAATATCCGTAGACGACGGTGGGCACACCGGCGAGGATCTCCAGCGTGGGCTTGAGCCATTTGCGCCAGGTGGGGCTGGCATATTGGGTAAGGTAGATCGCGCTCATCAACCCAAGCGGGATAGCCACGATCATCGCGATGATGGCCCCGATATAGATCGTCCCCCAGAACAGCGGAATCGCACCGTAGCGGCTTGAGTCTGCCGTACTGCTCATCGGATCGGGCCCCCAATGGGTGCCGAACAGGAAGTCCAGAGGGTTGATCATCCCGAAGAAGCGGACGGTTTCAAAGACGAGCGATGCGAAGATGCCCAGTGTCGTGAATATGGCGACGAGCGAGGCCAGCAGCAAAACGCTCATCACGATACGTTCGACGCGCGTCCGGGCTTTGAAATCGGGCTTGAGACGGAGGAACGACCAGGCTCCGCCCAGAAACGCCACCACCAGAGTAACGGCAATGCCTATTGCATTGGTCCGCGTCAGGGCTTCGCGATATGGCTCGACCAGCGCGTTGGCCTCTGGGCGAAACACCGCTTGCGCCGCACCGGTGGCAACCGCGTACGCTTCGGCCAGGATCGTCTCACGCTGCAGGCCGAATGTCGGAAGGCTCTCGGCACCCGGGCTTGCAAGAACAGCCTGTGTGACAAGCTGGGGCGCGATTATGCCCCATAAGACCGCAAACAATCCGGTTGGGATCACGATCCACAGCGCGACATACCAACCGTGATAGTTGGGCAGCGACGCCAGGCGTTTTTCGGGTGCTGCCCGGCGGAAGCTCCAGGCGCGCGCGCGCGCGGCCAGCCATCCGGCCAGTCCCAGCCCGAGGGCGAGAAGTAACAGAATGGCTGGCGACATGCTTAAAGTGCTACCTCAGTTCAGATCGTCTGCGGATAGCGTGGTGTATTCGGTTGCCGCCTTGACACTCTTTTCCATGACTTCCGGCGGATTGACCACCAGGCCGATGTTGGCGAGCGGGCCATCATGGCCCCAATTGGCGACCCACGCGCTCAGGAAGTCCTTCAGGCCCGGAATGGCCTCGAGATGGGCCTTTTTCACATAGATATACAATGGCCGGGCTCCGGGATACGCGAAGCTGGAAATGTTCTCATATGTCGGGGCCACGCCATTGACGTTCAGCCCCTTCAGCTTGTCGGCATTCTCTTCGAGATAGGAATAGCCGAACACGCCGACGGACTTGGGGTTGGCTTCGATCTTCTGGACGATCAGATTGTCCTGCTCGCCCTGGTCCACATAAACGCCATCGCTGCGCACTTCGGTGCAGACCTGATCGTATTCCTCTTCATTGCTTTCTTTGAGTGCGACCATGGCCGGGTCTGCCTGACAGCCGACTTCCAGAATAAGTTCCTTCAGCGCGTCGCGAGTACCCGAGGTCGAAGGCGGACCATAAACCAGGATTCGTTCGTCCGGCAGAGAGGGATCGATGTCGCTCCATTTTTCGGCGGTCTGCTCTTCGCCATAGGGATTGGCCGCAATCGCTCTGTAGACGATCTCGGGCGTCAGGCTCATTTCGATGCCTTCCTTGGCCGAAGCAAAGGCAATTCCGTCCAGGCCCACTTGAATTTCGATCACGTCCGTCACGCCATTGGCCTGACAATCCGCAAACTCCGAAGCCTTCATCCTGCGTGAGGCGTTGGTGACGTCGGGCGTGTCTGCACCGATGCCTGCGCAAAACAGGTTCACACCGCCTCCGGTGCCGGTGGATTCGATGATCGGCGATTTAATGTCCGGATTGGACTGCGTGACCAGTTCGGCGACCTTTTTCGCGAACGGATAAACGGTTGAAGATCCGACAGCGCGAATCGAATCGCGCGATGCACTGCCAGCATTGCTACCGCACGCAGAGAGCGCGACTGTAGCTGCAAGCAGGGGGAGAGCGATAAATCTGGTTTTTTTCATATTCCGGTTCCCGATTGTGTGCCGGTCTCTTCCGGCTAACTGCATGCCGGATGTTGGAATTATATGACAGATGTATGACAAAGCTCAGCGGCTACGCTCAATAGTCTGTAGTTTGACGGTCACAACTGTCCCCTGACCTTTCTTGCTTACGATGTCGAGGCGGCCTCGGTGACGCTCCACGATATGTTTGACGATCGCGAGCCCAAGCCCCGTTCCGCCCGCAGCACGGCTGCGTCCCGGGTCGGTGCGATAGAAGCGCCGAGTCAGATGCGGGATATGTTCGGGATCGATACCTTCGCCGTGATCGGTGACCGTGATCGTCGCGCGATCACCGTCCTCCCGATTTACGACAATTTCCACAGGATGATCGTCAAAACCGTATTTGAGGCCGTTATCGACCAGATTGCGCACCAGCTGTTCGAGTTGCTGGCGATCGCCCCGAACCATGATTTCCTCTTCCGGCGCGGTCACCTGGATGCGCGACTTGTCCTTGGGCGCTCCTGCTTCCTTGGCCGCCTTGGCCACCAGCTTGCTCAAATCGATCGGTTCGTCGGGTTGTTCGTGTTTCTCGGCCTCGATTCGCGAAAGCGACATGAGGTCGCTGACCAGGCTTTGAAGTCTCCGCGCCTCTCTCAGGACTGTTTCGAGAAATTTGTTCGTGATCTCCGGTTCGACCGGTTCGCCAGGCTCGGTGAGCGTTTCGACATATCCGATAATGGAGGCGAGGGGAGTGCGCAGCTCGTGGCTGGCATTGGCGACGAAATCGGTATGGGCACGGCTGATATCCGCCTCGGCCGTGCGGTTGTGGAGTTCTATGACCCAGTATCGCTCGTTTATGGCGTGGCGGGTAACCTGCCAGATGCTGCGCGGCGTAGTGAGCCCCTGGATTGTCACAGATCCGCCGCGTTTGCGATCGAGCAGGCGAACGGCCTGGGGATGGCGCAGGGCCACGCGGGCATCCTGGCCGACAATGTGTTTGCCAAAGACCACGCGGGCAGCAGAATTTGCAATGATCACGCGGTTTCGGTCCAATAGCATGAGCGGAAGGCTGAACTGCTCGATCAGATCGCGCATCCCGTCGCGCGTGAGCTGAACACTGTCGGTTTGCTGTTGCACCTGCTGGGGTTCGGGCCTGACGATCCAGAGGGATCCGATCCACAGCAGCATCACGGCGGCCACCAGCAACGGGTTTGCGCCTGCAACCAACATGCCGATGCCGGAAAGTCCGGCAATTATGATGCCGGGCCAGGGCAGGGTGCGGGGCTCGCTCATGGTGCAAGGCGCTTAGCCGCGCCGGGCCCGCTTCGCCAGTGGCAACGCAGCCTTGTCATAAATCCTTGGGCAAAGAGATAATTGAGGCACAAGATGGGGCGACGCGCATTGGTCTGTTGTAAATCGCAAAATAATGAGTGGGGCAGCTTAGTCGATGGAACTTCTATATATTCTCCTGATCGTTCTGGCCGCAACCAGGCTGTGCGGGGAAATTGCCGAGCGCCTGGGGCAGCCTTCGCTGGTAGGGGAGATTGTCGGCGGCATCCTGCTGGGTATCGGGATCACATGGTTCTCGGCTGACCTGCCCATTCTGCGCCGGGCAACGGAGAACGAAGCCTTCGTTGCGCTCACCGAACTTGCGATCTTTTTCCTCATGCTTCTCGCCGGGATAGAGCTCAAGCCGCAGAAGCTCGCCGAAGCGGGTGTGAAGTCGTTCGCCATCGCCTCTGGGGGCTTTTTCGTGCCGCTTGCCCTCGGCTTCGGCCTGGCATGGTTCTTCATGCCGGAATCCGATCTCAAACTTGCACAATCCTTGTTCGTCGGCACAGCGCTGGCCATCACCGCAATTCCGGTCGCAGTCAAAATTCTCATGGATCTGGGTAAGCTGCAGACCGAGACCGGCAATCTGATTGTTTCGGCCGCATTGTTCGACGACGTGTTCAGCCTGATTCTCCTGGCTGTTCTGCTGGCGATCATCGGGACGGGCGGCATACCGTCTTTCGGCGAATTCGCGTCCATCATCGGCAATGTTGCGATATTCTTCGCCGTCACCGTCGTGATCGGGCTGTATATCATTCCGAAGGTCGGGCGCTGGATCAGCGAGACCCACAGCCCGGAATTCGAAATGAGCGCGATCCTGCTCTATGCGCTGGGATATTCCTATTTCGCGGAACTGATGGGGCTCCACTTCATCCTGGGCGCGTTTCTGGCGGGGTTGTTTTTCAACCGGACCACAGTCGACCGAAAAGTGTTCGAAGACGTCCAGGCGAAGGTTTCGGGAATAACCAGCGGGTTTCTCGCCCCGATCTTCTTCGCATCGATCGGCATGCATCTGGACCTGTCGGCAGTCACGGCCATACCGCTATTCGTAGTTCTTCTGCTGATCATCGCCTTTGGCGGAAAGATGATTGGGGCCGGCATACCCGCATACTGGCTGGGTGTCGGCCGTAACGGAGCGTTGGCCATCGGCGTGGCGATGAGCGCGCGCGGCGCGGTCGAACTGATCATCGCCGATATCGCCTTGCGCGGAGGCGTGTTCTCCACTCCTGACCCCGCGCCGCCCATCGTGGCCAATCTGTTCTCTGCCGTGGTGATCGTTGCGGTCGTGACCACTCTGGCCACGCCAATTCTGCTGCGCAGCCTGCTGGGCCGGGGCGGGAACGACGATGTAGCCCAAGAGGACACCGAAAAATAGCGAATGTTGAGCTGGTGACCCCTACGGGAATAGACAAATTGAATTAATATATTGAATTATAATCATAATTTCTGGATTTTCGTTATGAAGAACCAATGTTTGTACCATCACACATCACACTAAAAACCGCGAAGGTTAATTAACGGCCAAGCGACCTGAAATAATATCCATGATCTCGGAATTGACTTCCCGAAGCAGCTTGAGCGCCTGCGCTTTCTTTTTGGTAAAGCGGGCGACTGGCATTGGCAGGGAAAGGCCGTACCAGCTTCCCGCGTCATCTTCGAACGCTATACCGGCGGCGCAAATGCCCTCCGTATGTTCTTCGCAATCGACCCCCACGCCGGTCGATTTGGCCTCTTCGATGCCGGCGAGGAGTGCATCGAAACTGGTGAGTGTCTTGGGCGTTCGCCCTTCATATTTTTCACCAAGGCGGCGGACAATCTCATCGGGTGTCAAGGTCGCGAGATAGGCCTTTCCGACCGACGAACAGTGAAGCGGAAACGCATCGCCCACATGGGATACGGCCAGAAGCCGCTGATTGCCGACAACTTGTTCCAGGAAGACGATATTCGTGCGCTGAATGCTGGAAAAGTCGACGGTTTCCTGGAGTTCGGCGGAGAGCCTTTCCATGACAGGCCGTACACGGTTGATGATGGCCGGGCGGGCGCGTCCGGCAAGCCGCATGAATTCCGGGCCGAGCGTGATCCTGCCGGCGCCCGTCCCCGTCATGACGAGCCCTTCCGCTTCCAGTGCGCCGACCAGCCGCTGAACGGTCGATCGGGGTAAGCTGATCTGCTTAGCGATCTGCCCCAGGCTCATGCCGGACGAAGCGTCCCCCAATGTTCTCAGCAGTGCCGCCGATCTCGCGACCACGCCGATGCCGGCCTGATTGTCCGAAGCCTTCCCGTTCAAATCTTTCCCCCTGAAAACGCATTAATGTCCAGCTCAATGAGCCATATTGTACCGCAAATCTAGTATTAAGCGCATCATTTATCCATTGCCGATCATTCCAGCGTTTTACGGGCAGTCTCTATAATCCAGGCCCGCGTTTTTTTGACATGGGGGAGGTTGCCGATATCTTCACGAAACGACATCCAGTAGTGCCGCCGTCCGCAAAAATCCGGCAAAAGCCGTGCGAGCCTTGGATCCTTTTCCGCGGAGAATATATGCAGCAGTCCGATTCCGGCGCCATTGGCGATTGCCTCGGTCTGGCTGATCGTTGAGGTGCTTCGGAAGGAAACCGTTCTTGCATGACCAAGTTCGGCCAGCATCGACAGTTGCGGCATTTCCAGCAGTTCCTCGATGTAGGAAACGAAGCGATGCCCCTCCAACTGTGCCACGGTCTGGGGGTTCCCGAAACGGCCAAGATAGCCGGGAGAGGCATAAAGGCCAAGGCCGAACCCGGCGAGGCGGCGGGCGATCAGGCGCTGCTGGACCGGGCGCGAGAGCGTGATCGAAATGTCCGCCTCGCGGTTGACGAGATTGGCCTGCCTGCCTTGCGGAACCAGCTGTATTTCTATTTCGGGGTGAGCATTCAAAAAATCCGAGACATGCGCCGAAATGACGGCATGGCCGAATGCTTCGGGGCTGGAGATGCGGACGGTGCCGGACCCCGCTGCTCCTTCCTCGGCCAGTGAAAGTATTTCGTCCTCCATTCGCAGGGCATGGGCATAAGCGCGATGCCCGGCGTCGGTGAGCTTGATGCCGCGTGGTGTCCGTTCCACCAGAAGGTTGCCCAACCCATGCTCCAGCGCCGATAACCGTCGTCCGACTGTCGCATGATCCATACCCAGGGCTTCGGCAGCGGCAACCATCGTGCCCTTGCGACCAAGCGCAACTAGGATCCGCAGATCGTCCCATCTTAGCTTCGACATTTTTGCACATCCGTTCTCGTACATCTGGAATGGGTTTTACCGGTTAGCAGAGGCATTAGGCCCCCTGGAACAGGAGGTTTGCAATGCGTTTGATTGAACATTTTATCGATGGAGCGTCTGCCGGTGGCGGACAGCGCAAGTCCGACGTCTTTAATCCGAATACCGGAGAGGTTCAGGCACAGCTGATATTGGGAACGCAAAGCGAACTTGATAGGGCCGTGGCCGCGGCGGAGGCCGCCCAGCCCGCATGGGCAGCCGCGAATCCGCAACGGCGCGCGCGCGTGCTCATGCGGTTCCGGGAGCTTGTCGAGAGCAATATGGAGGAGCTGGCCGCGCTGCTCGCCAGCGAGCATGGGAAGGTGATCGCCGACGCCAAGGGAGACTTTCAGCGCGGGTTGGACGTCATCGAATTCAGCTGCGGAATTCCGCATGCCCAAAAGGGAGAATTTACGCAGGGCGCCGGTCCTGGCATCGACGTTTATTCGATGCGTCAGCCTATTGGCATCGGTGCGGGGATCACGCCGTTCAACTTTCCGGCGATGATCCCGATGTGGATGTGCGGCCCGGCAATTGCGACCGGTAACGCCTTCATCCTGAAACCCAGCGAGCGCGATCCTTCCGTTCCCATCCGCCTCGCCGAACTTTTCCGGGAAGCGGGCTTGCCCGACGGAGTATTCCAGGTGGTTCAGGGTGACAAGGAAATGGTCGATGCCATTCTGGATCATCCGGGCATCGGCGCGGTCAGTTTTGTCGGCAGCAGCGACATCGCCCATTATGTGTATGAGCGAGGCGTGCGCGCCGGAAAGCGGATGCAGGCGATGGGCGGCGCCAAGAATCACGGCATCGTCATGCCCGATGCCGACATGGAGCAGGTCGTCAACGACCTGTGCGGCGCGGCCTATGGTTCCGCCGGTGAACGCTGTATGGCGCTGCCTGTCGTCGTTCCGGTCGGCCGGAAAACGGCGGATGAACTTCGCGTACGGCTGATCGAAGCGATCAAATCGCTGCGCGTGGGTGTTTCGACCGATCCGGACGCGCATTTCGGTCCGGTCGTCACTGCCGTTCACAAGGCGCGTATCGAAAGCTGGATCCAGAAGGGGGCTGACGAGGGCGCGGAGCTGGTCGTTGACGGTCGCGGACTGACGCTTCAGGGACATGAGAACGGCTTTTTCGTCGGGCCGACGCTGTTCGATCATGTGACGCCGGCGATGGAAAGCTATCGCGAGGAAATCTTCGGACCGGTCTTGCAGATGGTTCGCGCCGAGAGTTTCGAGGAAGCGATCAGTCTCCCAAGCCAGCATCAATATGGCAATGGCGTTGCCATATTTACCCGCAATGGCCATGCCGCGCGTGAATTCGCGCAGCGCGTCAACGTTGGCATGGTCGGCATCAACGTGCCCATTCCGGTTCCCGTCGCCTACCACAGTTTCGGCGGCTGGAAGCGATCTGCCTTTGGCGATACCAACCAGCACGGCATGGAGGGCGTGCGTTTCTGGACCAAGGTGAAGACCGTGACCCAGCGCTGGCCCGACGGTGGTGCGAGCGGCGATAGTGCCTTCGTCATTCCCACCATGGGATGACGACCTGTGGGGGAAGCCGGGTCGGCCTGCACGCTGCCCCGGCACCTTACAAGAGGTCTCCAAACCGCAATAGTTCAAGACGCCGGACTGTTATCCTGTTCTCTCTCATGCGCGATCAGCCGTGCCAGGGTCCGGCGAGCCTTTACTCCGCCAGCATCGCCGCGCAACAGGACAGGCTGAAGATCCCAGAAGGTGTCGCCCCCCATCAGCTCATATTGCGCCTTGATCATCGGCTTGTCCTCATTCTCGAAGGCATGGATGAAGCCGGCGCGAACCTGATCGGCAAAGACCGGATCATTGCGGCGCGGCCAGGCGGCGGCCCAGAAGTAAAACGTCGCCTCATCGCTTTCGGGCGTGAAAATGTGAAGGGAAGGCGACTGTATCGCCACATCCTTGGGCTGGCCGGGGTCTGCAACAAGACCCGTCACGGTCATCGCGGCCGGCGGGTCCCAGCGAACATCAACCCAATGATCCTGTTTTTTGTCGACGACATCGCAGATGATCGAGGTGACATCCGAGGCATAGTCATTCGGGTGGAATATGCGCGTCCATATCCGGTTGCCGTCCTGTTCGAACTTGCGTTGCCCGATCAGGAAGGCCGATGCATTGAGGCCGGTGTGCAGATAGGCCGCGTGGCTGAGATCGAGAATATTGTCGCTGTAGAGCTCATAATGGCCTGCACCATATATGGTCCCGCACGTATATTCGAAGGTCGGATCTTCGAGGAAAGGGAAGTCGGGTATAAGGGATGCATCGGCCCGGTCATTGTCGCCCGTCCATATCCAGATCAGCCCATATCGCAGATAGACCGGATAGACGGGTACCCCGGTCTTCGGCACGATGTCGTCGTGCGGATTGACAGCGCACCGGCCATCGGAGCCGAAGATCAGGCCGTGATAGGGGCATTCGATCCCTTGCTCGACCCGCTTGCCCCGCGCGAGCGGCGCAAATCGATGAGGGCAACGCCCGCCCAGCGCGTGAATGACGCCCTCATCGTCGCGAAACAAAACAATCGGTTTGGTAATGATGGTCCGACCTAACAGTTCGCTTCCCAAATCCGCGTCCCAGGCGATGGGATACCATGCGTTTTCGAGGAAGTTTCCTTTTGCCGTTCGGTTGTCCCGGGCCATTTGACGATCATCCGATCAAAAGTTCATGCCCACCGACACGCGGATCGTGCGCAGCGGCGCCATGGTCTCGAAAGTGCCGACGAAGGGATCGGGGCCGGGGAACCCGAAGTCCGCGCCTTTCGAATTGGTGACATTTTCTGCCGATGCATTGAGGAACAAGCCATGCTGGCTCTCCAGCCGGGCATTGAGGGCCAGCGTCGTATATTTGCCCGTCCATAATGCCTCGCCCAACTGGTTGTATTTTCCGCTGCGATATTTGACCCCAGCGCCCAGCGACAGTTCCAGATCGCCGGTCAGATAGTTCCGCCAGTCTACACGGGAGGTGGCCGAGAAACGTGGGGATTGGGCGAGCCGCAATTTGGGACGAAGCTGATTGGCATCGGCATAGGTTGCCGATCCGCTCAGCGTCAGGGCCGGTGTCAGGCGTAGCGTGTAGCTTGTCTCCACGCCACGCGAACGTGCCCGATCGTTGCTGGAGACAAACAGGCCGGCGGGCGTGAACACGAGCTGCTGTAGGCCGTATACGTCTGTCCAGAAACCCGCAACATTGAGAGTAAGCAGTCGGTCGAAGAAGTCACCCTTGAAGCCGAGTTCCCATGCGGTGGCCCGTTCGTTGCCGACAATTGCGTCCTGTTGCGGGTTGCCAGCGCCGACTGCGGGATCAAACGGGATGGTGTTGAACTCGCCATAGCCGCCTGCCTTGCCGCCGCGCGAGACCGATGCATAGGCCATGAGATTATGCCGCAGCTCATATTGCGCCGACAGGCTGCCGGAAAACAGGCTGTCCTTTGCCGGTTTCAACGCCTGATAGGGGAAGGGTGCCTGAATGACCGTGTTCCACAGGGTAAGCGTACCCACGGCTTCACGACCGAAATTGACGCGCTTGCGCTCATGCGTGTAGCGACCGCCAATGTTGATCGTCAGTGCGTCGGTCGGCTTCCAGCTCAGCTGGCCAAATACCGAATAGGCGTCCGTCTTCTGATTGAACGTATTGGTGAAAGAGCCGTTGAAAAGCTGTCCTGAAAGCGGATCAGGCGGAGGAGGAAAATCAGGAATGCCGTAGATATTGCGCTGAACCTGATCCCATTTGCTGTAAAAATAATAGACGCCTGCAATATAATCGAGCCGGTTGTTACCATCCGACGCGATCCTCAGTTCCTGCGAATATTGCTCATAATCCTCGGCACGTAGGAACAGGTTGGCGTCCTTGTTGTCGAAGTCGAAATCGGCATTGTTGACGTTACTGAACCAGGCCGCCGACGTGATGGAGGTCAGCGTTGCGGAGCCCAGATCAATATTCACCGTTAGGACCGGCAGGTCGACCTTCGTACGATAATAATCGTCGCCGCCATGGAGTTCGGGGCTTGAGCTGTACGAGGCTTTCGTATCGTCGAAATTGGACTCGCCCAGCGCCGGGCCTGCACCCAGACCGAGGGCGGACAGGCCCGGATCGGTGATCTGTGTGGCGCTGCCGACACGCTTGTTGTCCGTGTGCTGATAGCTCAGCAGGATTTCGGTGGCATCGTTCATCTGGAAACGCGCGATGGCGCGTATACCCCAGTTGGTGTCCTGCGGAACATGGCGATTGGTCGTCACATTTTCGACCCAGCCGTCATCATGGACATAGCGTCCGGCGATGCGCACGCTCATCACGTCGCTAACTGGAATGTTTATCGCGCCATCGGCCATATAGCCGCCATTCTGCAGCTCTCCGCCGACCTCGGCTCGGCCTCCAAATTCGTCCTTAGGCTGATTGTTCACGACCGACAGGGCGCCAAGCGATGTGTTCTTGCCCAGCAGAGTACTCTGCGTTCCCTTGATCAGCTCGACGCGAGCGGTGTCGAAGAGGGTCTGTCCGTAAAGCCGAACATTGCCCATGAAGGCACCATCGACAAACATACCGATGGAGTTGTCGAATGCGACGTTACCCGATTGCGTACCGATCCCGCGAAAGGTTATGCCGGGAATGTCGCTTGGTGCGCGCGCAAACTCGAAGCTCGGCACCACGGTCGCGAGTTTCGACATCGTATCGGTCTGACGCGTTTGCAGCGCTTCCGAACCGACGACATCGACCGAAAGCGGAACATCCTGAAGCGATTGAGCGCGCTTTTGCGCAGTGACGATGATCTCCTGCGCTGTGGAGCCGTAGTCTCCGGTTTGCGCATGGGCTTGATATTGCATGGTCATTGCCAGTGCGGCAGTGCATAGCAAGTAGGCTTTTTCCCTCATGATGATATCCCCTCAAAGTTAATAATTGTTATACAAATCAATAGTTTATAATATTAACAAGCTGTTATGGACTCCCTACTGTCGATCTCCTGATCGTCGATGATCCGCGGCATTGCCGGTGCGTCGCCGCCACGAATAACGAATGCCCGACATCCTTCCGAGGACAGAGCCTTGAAAGACCGCGCCATCCCCTTGGGCGTGGTGAAGGTGTCTCCGGCCGCCATCACGATGGTCTGATCGGGCGTTTGGATCTCGAGTGCGCCCTCCTGAACGAAGAGCACTTCCTCTTCTTCGCGGACATGTGTCACGGTTTGCGCGCCGCAATCCAGTTTCAGAAGACGCAGCGTGAAGCCATGCGGCCACCAGCCGATCAGCGGCCCGGCCTCGAAGCCGTCGCCGGTGTCGGCTGGACCGATCACCGCGCATTCCTCAACGCCTTCCACCGCAAGTGGAGAAGCGGGATTGCCCTTCATGTCGCCATAACGAACGACGCATTGCGCCATCTTGTCCATGGGCGGTGTGCGGTGGCGGGAAAGCTCCTGCTCGTCCGG
Source organism: Alphaproteobacteria bacterium (assembly GCA_030426245.1). Classification (GTDB taxonomy): domain Bacteria; phylum Pseudomonadota; class Alphaproteobacteria; order Sphingomonadales; family Sphingomonadaceae; genus Andeanibacterium. Next base: position 91,489 of record JAUHYZ010000005.1, read on the forward strand.
ACCGGTATCCAGTTCCTCGCCCTGTTCCAGCGTTTCGCCAACCGTCGTGTCGACCAGCCGACCGGCTTTGGTCAGTTTCAGGCCATATTCCTTGGCGAGGTCATAGACTTTTGGCGCCCACAAAACCTTGCCGGGGTCATCCTGCCCCAATGGCACCCAGAGAAATCCGGATCCCTCGTCCAGCTTCTTGAAGCCGCGGAACATGTGGATCGGTACGGACGCGACATCGCCGGGGCCGATGTCGAGAGTTCCGTCCTCGCCTGCCTCTCGACCGAACAACAATTGCCAGTGTCCACTGTGCACGACGAAGACCTCGGCATGTTCATGGCTATGCTGTGAGTTGAGGCACCCCAGTGGCTGGCGTGCGCCGCTGACGTTGAAGCCATGCTTTTCGGTAATATGGACGTGCTGGCCCGGATTTTCCCCTACGCCGCGTCCTATCAGCGTGAAATTCTCCTTCCGGTCCGAGCCCGGCGAGCGGGTGTCGATGAAGGCGTTGAGACAGGGGACAAGATCGACATAGCGGATCAAACGATCACGAAGATCGGTCATGGTTTTTCTCCTTGTTGGAATGGTGCGCGCGCTGCCATGATGACTGAGCGCGCGGCGTTCAGCAGCATGGAGAGATCGGGCGCGGCCGTTACAAAATCGAAGCCTTCAGCGAGCTTTTCGGAAGCAAATTCTCCGCTTCCGCAGAAAATTCCTACCCTTCGGCCTCTGGCCTTGGCCGAGACCCTGATATGTTCGATGGCCTTTACGACTTCCGGTTCCCTGCTGTCGACCGACGGGATATGTCCCAGATCGAGCGCAAGATCCGTTGGGCCGATGAAGACGCCATCAATGCCGTCGACATCCAGAATTTCGTCAAGATTGCCGATGGCTTCGCGCGTTTCGATCATCGCGAAGCTGGCGATGCTATCGCTCGCCTGTCCCAGATAGTCACCACCATAGCGTAGCGACGGGCGGCGCGGGCCAAAGGATCGCTCGCCCTTCGGCGAATAATGAACGGCGGACGCCAGCCGTTCGGCGTCTTCGCGGGTATTCACCATTGGCGCGATCACGCCATAGGCGCCCGCGTCGAGCAGCTTCATAGCGTCGGATGGGCGGTTTTCCTGTAGGCGAACGAATGGCACGGCGCCGCCCAGCTCGATCGCGACCAGCATCGGAGCGACCTGAGCAAAGTCGACAGGGCTATGCTGCATGTCGACCACGATCGCGTCATAATCGAGACGAGCGAGAGCCTCGGCATGCAGCGCCCCGGGCAATTGCAGCCAGCCCCCCAGCGCGGGCTTGCCTGCTCGCCAAAGCTCTCTGATGGCGTTGCTCATGCGCTTTCCATCACCTTGGCCGGGTGAGCAGTGACCTTCAGCGTCTTGAAGCCGCGCAGGATGTTGTTGAGCACGCGCTCGGAATGATGAACCTCGAACCGCTCGACGCGCGGGATGAGGGCGGTGAGCAAGGCATTGATTTCGAGGCGCGCCAGATTGGCGCCGAGGCAGGTATGCACGCCATGGCCGAAGCCAAGATGATCGGCGTTCTTGCGTTCGATATCGAACTCTTCCGGGTTACCCCAGCGCCGTTCATCGCGATTGCCCGAAGCGTACATCACCAGCACGCGCGCACCGGCATGAAGTTGTTGATCGCCCAGCTCGAAATCGTCGGTCAGCTTTCGCGAAAAACCCTGAATAGGGCTTTCCAGCCGAACCGCCTCGTTGATCGCATTGGGAATGAGATTCGGGTTTTCGCGCAGCTTCTTCCACTGCTCGGGATATTTGGCGAACAGGGAAATGGCGTTCCCGGTGGCGAAGATGGTCGTGTCGAGGCTGGGGCCGAGATAGTCGTTCATCAGCGCGCCGACCTGCTCATAGGCGATTTCGCCCTTGTCGGATGCCTCGAACAGCTGTGCGATCCAACTGCCCGGCTTCACCATTTCGGGCGAACATTCCCTAGCATAGGTGACCATGTCGTTGAGGATCGGCAAAGCGCTTTCCGTCAGATCGAGTCCGCGCGGACCGAGCGAATTGAAATTGGCCGCAGCCCATGTGAGTTGCTTGTTGGCGCCATCTTCGGGTAGGCCGACAAGTTCCCTGACCACGGTCAGCGGCAGAAACTGTGCAAGGTCGGTCGCGGCATCGAAACTGCCTTGCTCGCACAGCCTTGCGATCAGGCCCTGCGCCCGTTCGGAAATAAGCGTGCGCAACTCGTTCAGCTTTGACGGGGCCAATGGACGGCCCACGATGGAGCGCAGGCGGGCGTGAACCGGATCGTCGCTGCCCAAGGTGCCGCCCGCAATTGCATCGTTCATCACGTCGTTCATCGCCACGCCGCTGGCCGACGAGAATACCGGCCAGTTCTTCAACGCATCCCGCACATCCTCAAAGCGGGACATCAGGTACAGATCATATTTCGGAAGGCGGACGATCGGCGCGGCATCCCGGAAAATCCGGTAGTTTTCATAGGGGTCGGCCAGGGATTTCGGATCGTAGATGTCGATGTCGACGTCTGGAATGTTTCGAGCCATGAACTCTCTCCAAATTTATCTATTCGATAGTAAGCGGCACAGCGCATCGGACACTTGTTCGTGCCTCTCCATGGATATCATATGTCCGGAACCGGACAGTTCGAGATAAGTGGCGTCTGGTATCGCTGACGCCATGTCGCGGGACAGCGCGCGGGGGACTGCCCTGTCTTCGCTGCCCGCCATCACCAGTGTCGGGCAAGCTATGTTCGGAAGAACATCGCGTGCGTCCGGACGGTTCATAAGCGCCTTTTGCTGCGCCGCGTAGTCAGCGCCCCCGTGTTTTTGCATAGTGGCGCGGCATTGGGCGAGCATATCGGGTGCGCTATCGGGGCCGCCCAGCATATCCGCAAAGGCATCCACAAGTTCCGGCAGGCGATTGGCAGGAGCAGATATCCGGTCGAGGCGTGCTTGCCGATTTTCCGCTGGATCGGGCGTGGCGGAGGTGGATAGCAGCGCCAGATGGGATACCCGTTCTGGCGCCACGCGCATGATCTGAAGCGCGACAAAGCCGCCGAGCGAAAACCCCGCCAGCGCGAACACCGGCTCCTTCACAGCGTCCAGAACATGCGAAGCCATGGCGTCGACGCTGTCGTATCCGGATATCGAAACCACCCGGGGTTCGCCGACCGTCGACAACGGTTCGATCTGGGGCTGCCACATGCCCTCGTCGCAGAGGGAGCCGGGTAGCAGGATGATGGGACCCGTCATCGCGCCTATCCCGCCGTGTAGCCGCCATCCGCATAAAGGATATGCCCGGTGTAGAAATCCGATGCGCGCGAGCACAGGAACAGCAACGGTCCCGCCAGATCCTCCGGTTCGCCGAGGCGTCCCAGCGGCAGGCGCGGCATCAGGTTCGCGCGTGTCGTGCGGCCCCGCTCGGTATCCTCGAACATCCACGCGGTGAGGTCGGACCGGAATACGGTTGGCGCTATTGCGTTGGCGGTGATGCCATATTTGCCAAGCTCGCATCCCAATGCGCGGACAATGCCGTCCACCGCCGATTTCGAAGCGCAATAAGCGGTGTAGCCCGCCGGGTGGCCGAGTATGCCTCTGGCGGACGACATCAGGACGATTTTTCCGCCTTCATCCTGCTCGATCAACTGGCGCGACATGGCGCGGGACATAAGCCATGAGCCCGTGACGTTGGCCTGCATCACCCGCTCGAACTGCTCGGGTTTCATATCGGGAATGAGCGCCACATCGTTCATTCCCGATGCGACGACCAGAATATCGGCACGGCCAAAGCGCCCTACAGCGGCCTGAACGATGGCATCGGCGTCCGCTTCGCTGTCGGGGCGGCGAATGACCTGCTCCACATCAGCGCCCAACGCCGTACATTCGGCAGCGACGGCCGCGATTGCGTCCTTATTGCTGCCCGCGAGGACGAGGTGTGCGCCTGCTCCGGCCAGCACTTTCGACGCCAGTGCGCCAAAGGAACCGGAGGCGCCCGTGACGATTGCCACCCTGCCGCTGACATCGAACAGTGAGGACGGATTTTTCAGAAAATCGCTCATGATGTTTATGCCTTGGTAGGGGAGGGCATCACGACCAGCATCGATGCCGGTTCGTTCGTCTCATTCTTGATTTCACGGTTCACATTGGCCGGAATGGTCACGGAATCCATCGGACCAAGGACCACCTCTCCGTCATCGGTGCGCAACGTCATATGGCCCGACAGCATGACATAGATTTTTTCCAGCCCGCCAGCGTCGGGACCCGCTCCACCGCCGGGCAGGAAATGGGACAGGCCCACCCAGACGGCTTCGGCACCGCCGGCGTCCATGCCCTGCAGTCGCATTGCACGGACGTCGAAATGATTGGGAGCGTCATAGCGCGGCGCGTCGGCCAGCCGCCTTACATTAACAGGCATCGGGGTCCTTCTCCTTGGTCGGTTCGCTGGAATTGCGAATCTATTCTGTTCCGTTATGTTATACAGATTGCATCGATATATGATACATGTCAATAGTGGGCGGCAAAGCCTCTCCGCGCCACCAAATCAGGCATTTATCGCGGAGCTTTTTGAGTAATAGATCAGCGAAGGGAACGAGATTTGGCCGACAATCCTGGCGATATTGCTGGCGGAATCGTCGACGCCCATCATCACCTGTGGAAGCTCGACGAGGTCACCTATCCCTGGGTCTCGGCGAAGGGCATAAAGCGGTTTTTCGGCGATCCCACGCCGATTCAGAAAAACTATATCCCCACAGATTTCAGCACTGACTGGAGTGGCATCCCGATCACGCAATCCGTCCATGTGCAGGTCGGTGTGGCGAAAGGCGAGGAGGCGGATGAGACGCATTCCCTTTCGCGTATGAACAGCGTGCAGGGTTTTCCATCGGCGATTATCGCCTTTTGTGACCTGACATCGGAAAATCGCGAAGCCGAGCTTGACCGGCAATTGGCCTATCCATTGGTCCGCGGCATCCGGCAGATCATTGGCCGCCATCCAGATGAAGACAGCGCCAATGGATCGCCGCTGCTGCTGCAGAATTCCGAGTTTCTGGTTGGCCTTCAGTCCTTGGCACACCGGGGATTGAGCTTCGACCTCCAGCTTACCAGTGCGTTGCTTCCCGCCGCCACGGACCTGCTTTCGCATGTTCCCGAACTGAACCTGATCCTCTGCCATATCGGTAGCCCGTGGGATCAGAGTGCCGAAGGGTTGCGCCAATGGCGAACAGACCTGGAATGGTTTGCCGCGCGGCTGCCCAATGCCAGCGTGAAGCTGTCGGGTATCAGCATGTTCAATCCACGGTGGACCGGTGACGAGTTTCGCCGCGTGTTTCTACCGGTCCTGGAAATTTTCGGGCCGGAGCGATGCATGTGGGGATCGAACTTCCCGGTCGACAAGCTCCATAGGGGCTACACTGAAATCTTCCGGGCGAGTTGGAATGCGACGCCCGTGGCGGATCGCTCCGCGATATTCGCGGAGACCGCGCGGCGGGTCTACAGGCTGTAGTTGTCGATCCCGTTGGGTCAGGCGAAAGGCAAGGGTGCGATTTCGGGCGCTTGCCCGGCTTTGGCAGGTGCGGTTTCGCGCAGGAATAGGGTGAGGATCGCGGCGCACAGGGCCAGGACGATCTCCGCGATTAGCGGTGTCTGTAGCCCATATATGTCGCTCAGCCACCCGACGATCAATGGAGCGGCCGATCCCCCGATCAGTTCCCCCGCGCCCATGATCAGCGCCATCGCCGTTGCGACCTGGGCCGTCGGAGCGCTTTCGGCCGGAATGGTCGCCATGAATAGTGAGAAGGTACCGCCCGCGATCCAGCCGATCGCCAATATTGTCGCGAGCAGGATCATGTTGCCGGTGAAGATGAGCGCTGAAAGCGGGGCCAATGCACCGATCGCACAAAAGACCAGCATCACCGGCCTGCGTCCGAACCTGTCCGACAACCCCGGCACCGCAAATCCGGCTATGGCGCCCGAGATGCCGAGTGCCGACATGATGACGCTCATCTGACCGGGAGAAAAGTGGGCTACCGATGTCAGATAGACAGGCAGGAAAACCCAGCCGACGATCATCCAGCCCACCATCAGGCCGCTGATGACGAGGCAGAGTGCTATATTACGGTTCCTCAGAATTTCGACAATGCCGGGCCGGTCGCCCTCCGTCGGTCCATCACCTGCGGCAACAGGCTGACCCGGTTCCCTGACGAAGAAGAATATCAGCGCTGCGATAATCAATCCCGGAATGATCGTGAGATAGAAGGCCGATCGCCAGCCATAGGCGGTCGCAATCGATACCATGACGAGTGGGGCAACGAGGCTGCCCAGCAGGTTGCTGAGCACATTCTGCATCAGACCCATATTGAGGCCCCGTCGTTCAGGACTGGAGGCGAGGGCCATCAATGTCTGGCTGATGGGCAGCACCGGCCCGTCGGCTAGGCCCATGATAAGCCGCGCAAACAGCAGGATAGCGAAGGAGCCGGCAAGGCCGGTCAGAACCGAAGCCAGCGAAAAGCAGATGACGGCAGCGACGAGCAGCGGCTTGCGCTTGCCGATCCGATCCGACAGCCAGCCGACAAAATATCCTGAGATCGACCATGAAAGGGCTAGCAGCGCGGCTATGGCGCCGATCTGTACATTGGAAAGCGGGATGTCTTTAAGAATGAAGGGCAGCAGATAGTTGAGGGCATTCCTGTCGAAAAAGACGAATCCGAATGTTATGCCAAGAATGGCGGTCAGGCGAATTTCATAGGCCCGGTCTGTGCCCGTCATTCTCCCTCCTACGAATCTTCTCTTTGATGGTACATATTATACCGTTTACCGATACAATCAATCGAGTTCGGGATGCCTCAATCCTCAGGTGCGATGATGATTTCCATGCCTTCGCAGGATGCGTCGATCACAAGCTGGCAGGAAAGGCGGGAATCAGGCCGGCGATGGTCGGAACTGTCCAGCAGATCATTTTCATCGTCGCTTATTTCAGGCAGAGTTTGTCCCTGTGCGTTCTTGACGTAGACATGACATGTCGCACAGGAACAGCAGCCACCACAAAGCGCCAGCAGCTCGTCGAAGCCGTTGTCGCGCAGATTTTCCATCAAGGATTGATCTGAGCATGCTTCGATACTGCGTATACTCCCGTCGCGTCCTCTCACCGAAATTGCTGGCATTCTAAGCTTCCTCTCATTCTCCGGCTGTTCTGGAATGTCCAAAACGCTCAATAAGCCGATCTGTCACAGACGCACGAATAGGCTGTCCGTCCAAAATCTTGGTCCAGGTGTTGGGGCTTATGCCCAGAACGAGCGTCGTGGGGATGCCCCTGTTTAATGCGAGCTCCCGCGCCATCCTGCTTGTCAGTTCGGGGCCTACTATTTTCATTTTTGCGTTCGATCCAGGCTTGCATGGGTTACGTGACCGCGTGCCTTTTCTGGAAATTATCATATCTCTCACATACGAAACTGCCATTTGCGCCATGCGCGGTAATGCCGCCCGATCGACGACCAGCGCCGATCGGGCGAAGCGCGATCACCTGCTATGGCAAGGAAACGCGCATCAGAATTTCACGCCCAGGCGCGCGTACCATTCACCGGGCCGGTTGTAGGTGCCGTAGATCTGGCCGCCGACGAGCTGGGCGATGCCCGACGTCACGAACCGTTCCCCGGTGATGTTGATGCCACCGAAGGTCAGGTTCCAGTTCTCGCTCTGTGGCGTGTAGGTGATGCTGGCGTTGAGAAGATCGGTCTTCGGCCTGCGAAGCAGGTATGTACGCTCCGCATCATTCCAGATCGCCGAGGTCAGCGTATAATCCGCGATGAAGGTGATCCTGCCGGAATTGCCGAGCTCCAGATCATATTTCGGGCTGATGTTGAACTTCCACTTGGGTGTCTTCGGAAGCGATGCGCCGACGAAAGTACCCGCACGGAAAGGATTGGCAGGCGACAGGGCCGAAGCCAGCACGTCGGTATAATAAGCATCGGTATAACCGAGCGACATGTTGATGGTCAGCGCGTCAAACGGAAGCGCCACAGCTTCAACCTCGAATCCCTTGATCCGTGCGGTGCCAGCATTCTTGATCGTCGGCGACAATGCCTCCTGGAAATTCAGCTGAATACCATCGAACTTTGTCGTAAAGGCCGCCGCATTGAGCTGAAGGCGCCGGTCAAGCAGCATGGACTTGACACCGATCTCCCAGCTTGTCGCCTTTTCGGGGCCGAAATCCGGCGCATAGGGAAGGGGGTTGGAAATACGTGTCGTCCAGCCGCCCGTCTTGTAGCCTTTCGAGAAGGAACCATACACCATGACATCGCGGCTGGGATGCAGCTGTATGCCGATCTTGGGTGAGAAATTGTCGAATTTTCTGCGCTGTTCTGCCGCCGTATAATAACGCAGGGGTTCATCCGGATTGGGAAAACCGAGCGCCGATGTACAGGGCTCGCCATATATCGGACAGTTGAAAAGCTTGTAATTGAAACCGTTAAGGTCGGACTGACCGCCGGTAAAGCGCTTGCGCTCATTGGTGTAGCGTGCGCCAACACTCACACCGATAAGATCGCTAAGTCTCCAGTCGGCCTGGCCGAAAAACGCATAGTTTTTGGTCGACAGATCATTAGGCCCGGCGATCTGCAACAGCCCCTGCGAGAAGGTCACATAGTCATCCGTATGCCCCTTCTCCTTGAAGAAATAGGCGCCGGTCAGAATCTTCAGGCTGTCGTCAAGGAAGCTGCCGGACAACTGGAATTCCTGGCTGAACTGCCATTGGCGCAGAGTGAATGACAGCTCCAGCAGCTGGGCGGGGCTATTGTCGGCGTCAGTAGCCGAAGACCAGTTCAGCTTGCGATAGCCGGTGATCGACTTGAGCGTGATATTGTCTTGAAGATCGACATCGATATTGCTGGTGAGCCCCCAGGATTTCATCTTCGAGAAGCTCGCCCCCGTGGCGTAGCTGATCGACTTGTCGGTCGTCAGCCAGCGCTGGTCGAAAGGCAGTCGGTCATTATTGGGATTGGCATCGACATTGACTGAGGCAATGCCTCCGAGCAACTGATTGGGGTTGAGCGGAGTTCCCCGCGAACCGCACAGGGCGGTGGCGTTGCGCGCCGCGATCTGCGCGGCGGTTGAACCGATGCAGAAATTATAGAGACCCGCAAATGTGAAACCGGTGGTCCCGGTAGGGTCGAGCGCGGTACCCGGAATGTTGGCGGTGCCGGCGAAAGATCCCGGCAAATCAGGCTCCACCGCGAGAACGGCGTTCGGCATGCCGGACTGATCCGATCGCAGATAATCCCCCGAAATCGCCACCCGCGCGCTATCCGAGGACCATTTCACCTTGCCGCGCAATGTCCATTCCTGCTGGCCGCCTTCCCGGCCGGGAGAATCATAGCCGGCATGACGGAAGGCCGTTATCGGGTCGGTCACATAATTCGCTGGGTCGGGGTAAGGCACGCGCTTCACATAACCCTTGCGGTTCTTGCTAGAGAATGTGACGATTGCGCCGAGATCGGGCGCGACCGGAATATCGACAGTACCGCGGACATCGAACCGCCCGAAGCGGCCGGTTGTGACATCGCCGTTGAATGAGAAATCGCGCCCCGGATCGCGCGTTACGACGGAAATCGCGCCGCCAATCGTATTGCGGCCGAAAAGCGTGCCCTGCGGCCCTTTCAGCACTTCGATTCGCTCGACATCCGGGAGATCCAGATTCGCTCCCACGGTACGTGCGAGATAGACACCATCGAGATAGACACCGACGCCCGGATCGAGATTCATTGAGAAGTCATTCTGGCCGATGCCACGAATGAATGCGGAAAGAACCGCCGTAGAACCAGAGAAAGGTGTTCCCGCATCCAGGCTGACATTGGGCGCCATATTGGACAGGCTCGAAATATCGCCTACCGCTCGTTCCTGCAGGCTCTCTGACGTTACGGCCGTGATCGCGATAGGGACGTCCTGCACATTTTCAGCGCGTTTCTGCGCGGTAACGACAATTTCACTGATCCCACCCGTATCGGCAGCGCCTTCTTGAGCATGCGCCATGCCTGTCATCGCGATAATCGCACACGGCCCTGCGGCCAATATTGTCGTCAGACGGTAGATGGTTTTTGTTGTAGATTGCATTTTATCCTCCCATTTCAATGCTTTAATCCCGTTATACAGATGCCTACGCAGCTAAAATCGGGCAGACTTTTCTTCCTGCCGGAATGCGTGGTGCGTTCCGGCCACTTCAGCGCGTCAATTGCGTTATGTCAGGCGGCCTGCGCGCGCTCCTGTTCCTTGAGCAGATTGCTGATAACGCGGCGGCACCGCAATCCGCCAGTGTCCGGTTCGATATGGATTGGAGCCATTTCGTCGAAACTGTCTTTGCCCATCATTTTCTGCACCGCCTCGAGCATCGGCCGGTCCTGTCCGTCGAAGGCAATCGCAATCGCCTTTTCCCACACCTCGCCGGCTTCCGGCTTGTCGAGGTCATAAGCCCTCGATACGCCCCAGAAATAATGCGAAGATGTCTCGGTTTCAGGAGTGATGATGTCTGTCCCGTAGACCCATATGCCTTCGTCTCTGGATTTTCCGGCCGGTGTAACCCCGACATCCAGCAGCATATGGGCCGGTGGGTCCCACCGCATGTTGAGCCAGTGATCGACAGGTTTGCCATAATTGCCGAACATCGCGTCCCAGGCAGGAGGCGCAAGACCGTCCGGACACCAACGGTCGGACTGCACCGTCAGCCCGGTCTGCTTGACTATATGCTTACCGCGCTTGATCGCCTCGCTGCCCAAAATACCCTCATGCAGAAACTCGACATGGCTGAGGTCGACGAGATTGTCGGTAATCAGCTCGTAATTCGCCTGCATGTGGATTACCCCCTTGCATGTGGCAAAGTTCCTGGTGTCCGTCAGGCAGCTGAAATCGGGAATGAGGGATTCATCGACCCTCTCCGTGTCGCCGATCCAGATCCAGATCAGTCCGTGACGCTCCATGAGCGGATAGCCCGGCACGGCACACCCTTTGGGGATGATACCCTTGCCATGGGGATTATCGACACACTGGCCCTGATGATCGTATACCAGGCCGTGATAAGGGCAATGAACCGTATCGCCGATCAGCTTGCCCATATGCAGCGGCGCAAAGCGGTGAGGACATCTGTTGCCGATGGCAACGGCCTCACCATTTTCGCGCCGATACATCAACACCGGTTCATTGCAGATGGTGCGTTCCATCATGGTCCGACCTATCTCATCAGTGAAGGCGGCCACATACCAAAGGTTACGGACGAAGGGCATTTTCCTCTCCTTTTCCTCTTATCACCCTTATAGTTCGATCGGGTCGTTCATGCGCGCAAGAAGTTCTGGAACCTGGTCACGGAACTGTGGCGACACTTGCAGGGTCTGACCAAGATGGGCCTCGTCCTCGTCTACCAGAAATCCGATAGTCTTTGCCGCCTCGAACAGCATTCCGCCCGGTGTGCGAACATAAATGGACTCGAAATAGCCGCGATGCTTTCTGTCCGAAAAATCCGTAAACCCAAGACCTTCGACATCGAATTTCAAGGCTGATTGCGTTTCCAGGTCGGCGATGTCGAAGGCACCATGGTGGGCGATGCCTTCGGCATAACTCCATGTACCTTGGCGAAGATCGGGCTGGTAGTCGAGATCGACGTAAGTGGCCGGGCCACCTTCGCCCATTTCATAGCGAGTATAGGAGCCATCTTCGCCCACATTGCGCATGCTCCAGGCATTGCGCAGGAAGTCGTCCATATCTTCGAACTCGTTAACGGTGCATGTCCAATTGTGAAAGCCACGAATGGAATATTCGGCTGGAACATATTCCGAAACATAGGGTTCGAATTTGGCCTTGTCGGTCGCCACGATTTCGAATCCCAAACCACATTCCGGATGACGGAAGGCAAGCAAATCCTCACCGAAGCGATGTTGCTCTTCGGCCTCGATCCCATGTTTTGAAAGATGCGTCTTCCACCAGTCGAGTGACCCGATGGGCACTGCATAACCTGTCGAGGAAATCTGTCCGGCACCAACACGGCCCTTACGACCCAGGCGGCGCATCGGAAAGCTTGTTGTAAGCGTTCCAGGATCACCCTTACTATTTCCAAAGTAAAGATGATATACAGGCTCTCCACCATCATAAAGAAGTGTACGTTTTACTAATTTCAATCCAAGAATTTTTACAAAAAAATTAATATCACCTTGGGCTGTTCCAGTAGTCAGCGTAATATGATGAAGGCCATTAAGCCGTTCCGGCAACTTTTCCACTTCCTATCTCCTAAAACATCTGCTAACCGCAGGTAAATTACGGCGCTAGAATGATAAGAAAACTAAGGCCGTGGCAAGTGCCGGAGGGGTATGCGCTATATTCACGAGGTGAATTTCCGGAAACTCGATTTCCGGCTGCTTGAACTGTTTCAGGCAATACGTCAGTGCAAGAGCGTGTCAGACGCCGCCTTGCTGCTGGAAATCCCGCAACCGACCGCCAGCCGCGGCCTCGCCAAGCTGAGGGAGGCTCTGGGCGATGAATTGTTCGTTCGCACCGCTACCGGTATGGAGCCGACAATGCGCGGCATTGAGGCCGGCGAAATCATCGAGGAGATATTGCGGCTCGCCAATCAGCTAGAAACGGAGACCAAGCCGTTCGAACCTGGCAGTGCGGACAGGGAGTTCGTCATAGCCGGATCGGATGTTGGCCAATGGGTCGTCATGACGCCCTTTTACCAGAAGGCTCAGCGTTATCCGGGCATCAGACTGCGCACCATTTCCGTACCGGGCAGCGATCTGGCACGCGTTCTCGAAAATGGAGACGTCGATCTCGCCCTCGGCCCCTATCCGTCGCTGCTGGGCAACATAAAGGAACAGACACTATACGCGGAGCACTATCATTGCATTTGTCGGTCGGGGCATCCGTTCGCGCAGGAACCCACTGTCGAAAACTTTCTGGCCAGCGATCATATCGTGGCTATCGGTCGGGCTACAGCCCATGCCCATCGGGAAACCGAAGTGCTGCTGCGGAAAATTCTGGCGCCGCACAGGATCAGGATGATCGGCGAGAGCTATTTTGTCGCCTTGGCGACCCTGATCGAGACAGACCTTATTTTTACGACCCCGGCGCGTGGCCTGGGTCATGTTCCGGAGCGTTTAGGATTGGTAAGTATCCCTCCCCCCATCGAACTGCCGGGATTTTCAGTCAAGCAATATTGGCATATGCGCAATGACGAGGATGAGGGGCATAAATGGCTGCGCGGCCTTATCCGCGAGTCCCTGCCGCAATGGTTTCATGGATGAGGAAAGTCAGTAACGAGACGCCGGATCGGCACCCACTGCCGCATCCTGCAGCATCGCGGCCAAGGCATCCTGCTCCAGCGGGCGCGGATTGGCATAGGGATTGTTGACCAGAGCATCCACCACCTGGACAATATGGATCGCATCGAAACCGATTGCGGAAAGGGAAGGCGGCGCGCCAAGTTCCAGCGCGAAAGCGCGTAGCCGGCTGCCAATTTCCCGGTCTCCGAGGAGATCGGCAAGCGGAGAGAGCTGGGTCTCAGCCGCTTGCTGATTATAAGCGACGACATAGGGCAGCATCACGCTGTGCAACGGGGCATGCGGAAGGTCGAAAAGGCCGCCGAGAACATGACATATCTTGTGATGGAGCGACATCGCCACCGAACCCAGCACGATGCCCGCAAGATGCGCACCGATCATCGCTGTTCGCGCGGCGCCGCTCTCGCCTTGCGAATGCCGCATGCCTCTCAACCCCTTCATCAGGGAGCGGACGGAATCGAGCGCGATGGCATGGATGGCTGGCAGGCCGTCTGGCGCATATAATGCTTCAACCGAATGCGCGAGCGCATTGAGGCCGCTCGTCATAGCGAAATCCAGCGGCATGCTCTCGTAAAAGCGATCATCGTAGATCACCGTCTCGGGTTGTATGGAGGGCGATCGGCGGGTCGTTTTTCCGCCATCGTTTGTCTCCCCCAATATGTTGGTCATTTCTGAACCGGCGAAACTGGTAGGAATGGCGATCTGCGGCAATTCGGTTCTGACAGCGACTGCCTTGGCGAGGCCGATAGCCGAACCGCCGCCGAATGCGATCACTCCGTCATGGCTGCGTTCTTCAACCACAGTCATGCATTTTTCCGTGACACCGACCGGCGTATGCATCGCCGCCTCGCAGAACAAGGCCATGCCACTGACATCGAGCCGGTCCAGTTCGTGGCGCAGCACTTCCCCCTGAGCGGCAGTCGCCACGAAGAGCGGGTTGGATATGCCGAGATGCTTCAACTCCCTTCGCAACAGATATCCGTCGAACCTGTCGAAAACCACCCGGCTACCGGGTATTTGCGCCATAGAACCTTGAAGCCCCTGCATTGTCAGCATCCCTCATGTCATTGCCACATTCCTACCGGCGCGCCCCTGCCGATACCAATTCATATGGCGGATAAGGTGTATTCGCAGGTGCGCATTGCGGTTTCGCCGCCCGATCCGCAGGCAGGGCAAACACATTTCACATTGATTATGGGATCCAGATGATTTTTGGCCGCGAACCTGAACGTCTAGTTATCGAAACGCCCGATGGCGTGGATATCTCCATCAAGTGGTGGGCTTCCGACCAGCCGGAAGCGCAGGAAATTTTGTTCATTCACGGCTATTCGCAATCTCATCTTTGCTGGGTGTCCCAAATTGCCGATCAAGCTTTGGCCCGACACAGTCTGATTGCATATGATCTGCGAGGGCACGGAGAATCTGCGAAGCCGGCCGATCCCGAATATTATTGCGAGGGCGAGCGTTGGGCCGATGAACTCGCGGCGGTTATCGATGCAGCATGTACCCGCCCCCCCATTGTGGTCGTCTGGTCATATGCCGGGCGTGTTGTAATGGACTATGCCAAACATCATGGAACGGATAGAATCGCCGGGATCGTCCTTGTCAGTGCAACCACCTGCGGCAGGCCCGACTGTTTCGGCCCAGGCCTCCCGAAGCTCGCTGAAATGCACGATGACCGTCTCGACCGGAATGTCGCCTCCGTCGTGAACCTTTGGGCCTCCTGCACCAAGGGCACGCTGGATGGGGAACTGGCCCAAATGATGGTCGCATCCAACATGCTCACACCAGCCCACGTAAGACGCAGTATGAGCGGCAGAGAAGCCGACTATGAAGCCATATGCAAATCCATTGGGTGTCCGGTTCTGGTCATTCACGGAACCGAAGATCCCATCAACACGATGGCGATGGCCGAATATTCGCGCGATACGATACCCGGCGCAGAGCTGATAATATATGAAAAGACCGGCCATGCACCGTTCCTGGAGCGGCCTCACCGTTTTTCTTCCGACCTCGTGACATTCGTCGGCCGGTGTACGGCATGAGCGCGAACATTCTGCAAAGGAAGCACGGCACAATCCGTGCGGGCTGTCAGGCCATATGAACAAGATTGTATCAGAACTGGCCTGTGCTGTTGCCCCGATAACGGACGGAGCAACTGTGATGATTGGCGGGTTTGGCGGATCGGGCGCACCGATCGAGCTGATACACGCACTGATTGCTCGGGCGCTGGCGACGAGGAGCCCACGTGATCTGACGGTCATCAACAACAATGCGGGCAATGGACATGTGGGCCTTGCCGCGATGATAGAGCATGGTCTGGTGCGCAAGATGATCTGCTCGTTCCCACGCTCGGCCGATGCTCGTGCTTTCACACAAAGCTATGAGCGGGGCGAGATCGATTTGGAACTGGTTCCGCAAGGAACGCTGGCGGAGCGCATCCGGGCGGGCGGAGCTGGGATACCGGCCTTCTACACGCCCGCCTCGGTGGGCACGCAACTGGCGCAAGGCAAGCCCGAAGCGGAGTTCGACGGTAAACGCTATGTGCAGGAGCGCTGGCTGAAGGCGGACTTTGCGCTGATCAAAGCCGACATCGCCGATACGCAGGGCAACCTCACCTATCGCATGGCGGCGCGCAACTTCAATCCCCTCATGGCGATGGCAGCCGCGCATAGCATTGTTCAGGTGCGCAAGATCGTGCCGGCAGGTGAGATTGAGCCGGAAACGATCGTGACGCCGGGAATTTTCGTCGATGCTCTTGTGGAGGTGCCGGACCCGGCCCAGGAAGAGGATCTCAACCGGGCGGTGGCGCGCTTTCCATGAGGCAGGAGCTTTCGAACGCGCAGATCGCCTGGCGGGCGGCACAGGATATTGAAGACGGCGACTATATCAATCTCGGCATCGGCTTTCCCGAAATGGTCGCGCGGTTCCAGCCGCCCGGGCGCGAAGCCATTTTCCACACCGAAAACGGCGTGCTCGGCTTTGGCGAGGCCCCGCCGCCGGGGCAAGAGGACTGGGACCTGATCAACGCGGGCAAGAAGGCGATCACGCTGAAGCCCGGTGCGGCCTTTTTCCATCATGCCGACAGTTTCGCCATGGTGCGCGGCGGGCATCTCGATGCGGCGATCCTCGGCGCCTATCAGGTGGCGGAGAATGGCGATCTGGCCAACTGGTCGACCGGGCCGAAAGGCGTTCCCGCCGTGGGCGGAGCGATGGACCTGGTTCATGGCGCAAAGCGGGTTGCCGTGCTCACCACCCATACGACCAAGAAAGGCGAACCGAAGCTGGTTTCGCGATGCACCCTGCCGCTGACCGGCGTGGGCTGCGTCACGCGCGTCTACACCAGCCTCGCGGTCGTCGATATCGAGGGCGGCCATTTCCTATTGCGCGAGAAGCTGGCCACTATCTCTTTTGACGAGTTGCAATCGCTGACGGGCGCCGAACTGAGGCGGAGTGGCGAGGTCACCGATCTTGTCGTGCCGGAGCTCTGACCATGCATCCAGTTTTCATCTGCGATTATGTGCGCACGCCGGTCGGTCGTTATGGCGGTGCGCTTTCGAGCGTTCGTGCGGATGATCTGGCCGCGATACCGCTAAGGGCGCTGGTGGAGCGCAATCCGTCCGTGGACTGGGGAGCGGTGGATGACGTCATCCTTGGTTGCGCCAACCAGGCGGGCGAGGACAACCGCAATGTCGCGCGCATGGCGCTGCTGCTCGCCGGATTGCCGGTCGGGGTGAGCGGTACGACGATCAATCGCCTGTGCGGATCGGGCATGGACGCGATAGTGACGGCAGCACGGGCGATCCGCGCCGGAGAAGCCGATCTGATGATCGCTGGGGGCGTGGAGAGCATGAGCCGCGCGCCGTTCGTGATGCCCAAGGCGGCGAGCGCTTTCACGCGGGAGAATTCGGTTTATGATACGACCATTGGCTGGCGTTTCGTCAATCCCGCGATGGACAAGGCCTATGGCACGGCCTCGATGCCGCAAACCGCGGAGAATGTGGCCACGGATTTTGGCGTTTCGCGCGAAGATCAGGATGGCTTTGCCCTCGGGAGCCAGCGAAAGGCAGCCGCCGCGATTGAAAGCGGCAGGCTCGCCGAAGAGATTGTCCCGGTGTCCATCCCCCGGCGTAAAGGCGATCCCGTTTCTGTGACGCGGGACGAACATCCCCGTGCCGATACGGATGAGGCGGCGCTGGCGCGGCTGAAGCCTCTGTTCGGGGAAGCGGGGAGCATTACCGCTGGCAATTCCTCCGGTGTGAACGACGGCGCCGCGGCGCTCATCATCGCCAGCGAGTCCGCAGTCAAAGCGCATGGCCTCACGCCAATCGCGCGCATCCTTGGCGGGGCCGCTGCGGGGGTTCCGCCGCGCATCATGGGCATTGGCCCGGCTCCCGCCGCGCAGCGCCTGATGTCGCGGCTGAGCCTTGGCGCGGACGATTTCGACGTGTTCGAATTCAACGAGGCCTTCGCGGCGCAGGCTCTCGCCAGCATGCGCATGCTGGGCATCGCCGACGACGATCCGCGCGTCAATCGCAATGGCGGCGCGATTGCATTAGGCCATCCGCTCGGCATGTCGGGCGCGCGCATCACCGGAACCGCAGCGCTCGAACTCGCGCAGGTCAAGGGTAAGCGCTCCCTCTCGGCCATGTGCATCGGTGTTGGGCAAGGCATCGCCATAGCTCTGGAAAAAGTCTGAGCGCGCGAACGGTGGGGTATAGCGCGCTCGAGCATTTCGACACCTTAAACCGGAATCATAAGATTTTCGCCGGTATATACTTGTCAATCGCTTATTGGATAATCCCTTAATATGCGCGATTTGCCTAATGGATCAATCATTTCGATAATTGCAGAAGCTCGTTCGAGATTATCGACCATTCTCAAATGCCCGTTTTCCTTTTCGCTTCCACAGTGTAATCGCCTGTTCGCGTTCCTCGCCTTGCAGTTTCGCCGCGACCGCCAGAAATGCTCCCAGCAGTATTGCCCGATCATCCTCGGTGAGTTCAACCAGACCGGCTTTCACGACCAGACCGCCCAGTTCGATCAGTTGCCGCGTCCGTTGGCGACGTTGGACCTGCCATTCACGCATGTCGGTTCGTGCCTTTCGTGCCTCAAGCCGATACCGCGCCGCTGTCGTGCGACGCAGTGCCGCCGTTGTCGCGATCATTTCCCGCAGTTCGACCACGCGCCTTGCTGTGAAAGAAGGCCGCGCCGCGCTTGCGCCAGCTCTCCTTTCGCGCGGCATCCTCTGTTTCGGCAATGACCAGCAATGCACCAGCCAGCGTTTCCGCATCGGTATCACCCGCGCCGGTAGCAATCACCAACTCACCAAACTGCTGTACGCGGCGTTCCTTGAGTTGCTTCGCCTTGTCCGCAAGGGCCTGGAGTTCCGAATCAAAATCCCGTGGTTTGCGCATGCTGATCTCCATCTTGAGGTGATGGTGCGATCATAATTCGGGCGGTTGCCTTTGGCTGTATCGGTGTCGGGACAGTCTGGAACGCAGCAGTCCCGAGCGAGAATTTTTCGAGAGAGGGCGCGCTTATACGTCGTTCCGACGCGGCTTCTGTCGTGTAGATGGATTGCCGTCATGGCAATTTTTCACTTCAGCGCAAAGGTGATCGGGCGATCGAGCGGACGCAGCGCTGTTGCCGCCGCTGCCTATCGCGCGGGCGAACGATTGCATGACGAGCGGCTCGACCGTGACCATGACTTCACCAACAAATCGGGCGTCGTGCATAGCGAAGTTATGTTGCCGGAGAACGCGCCGGAACATCTTGGCGACCGCGAACAGCTGTGGAACGCGGTCGAGGCGACCGAGCTGCGCAAGGATGCGCAACTGGCCCGCGAGGTCGAGTTCGCGATCCCGCGCGAGCTGAACCAGCAGCAGGGCATCGAGCTTGCCTGCGATTTCGTCCAGACCAAGTTCGTCGATAAGGGCATGATCGCCGACCTCAATGTGCATTGGGATATCGGTGCCGATGGTCTCGCCAAGCCGCACGCCCATGTGATGCTCACGATGCGGGAGATTGGCGAGGACAGTTTCGGCGCAAAGGTGCGCGAGTGGAACGCGACTTCCCAGATCGAGCAGTGGCGCGAACATTGGGCCGATCATGTGAATACCCGGCTGGCCGAACTCGACATTGATGCGCGCGTCGATCACCGCTCATTGCAAGCGCAGGGCATCGAGCTGGAGCCACAGGACAAGATCGGCCCCGCCGCATCGCGCTTGGCTCACGAAGGTCTGCAATCCGAACGGATCGAAGAGCATCGCGAAATCGCCCAGCGGAATGGCGAGCGTATAATCGCAGAGCCGCGCGTCGCCTTGAACGCGATCACCCACCAACAGGCGACATTCACAAGCCGCGACCTTGCGATTTTCGTGCATCGACATTCGGACGGCAAGGAGCAGTTCGACAGCGTGATGAGCGCTGTTCGCGGATCGTCCGACCTGATTGCGCTCGGCAAGGACGGGCACGGTGAAGATCGCTTCACTTCGCGCGAGATGATCGACACCGAACAGCGGTTGCAACGCGCCAGCGAATTGATGGCGGAGCGTGAACGCCATCGTGTCGATGCGGAGAGCAAAGCTGCTGCCCTCGCGCAGGCGGAAACGCATGGGCTCGTCCTTTCCGGCGAACAGCGTGATGCATTCGATCATGTGACCAGCCCCAAGGATTTGAGCATCGTCGTCGGCTATGCTGGCACCGGCAAGAGTGCGATGCTGGGTGTTGCGAGCGAGGCATGGGAAGGCGCGGGCTTCACCGTTCGCGGCGCCGCACTATCCGGCATCGCCGCCGAAGGGCTTGAGAACGGTTCGGGCATCGCATCGCGCACCATTGCAAGCCTTGAGCACCAGTGGGGCCAGGGCCGTGAATTGCTCACGTCCCGCGATGTGCTGGTGATCGATGAGGCGGGCATGGTCGGCACGCGCCAGATGGAGCGGGTGCTCAGCCATGCCCAGGAGGCGGGCGCAAAGATCGTGCTGGTCGGTGATCCGCAACAGTTGCAGGCGATCGAGGCGGGTGCAGCCTTCCGGGCGATCCACGAACAGCATGGCGGCGTTGAGATCACCGAGGTGCGCCGCCAGCATGAGGACTGGCAACGCGACGCCACCCGGCATCTGGCGACCGGCAGGACCGGCGAGGCCATTCATGCCTATCGGGATCATGGCATGGTCCATGCCACCGATACGCGCGAGGCAGCGCGCGGTGAGCTGATCGATCGTTGGGACCGCGAGCGCATCGCCGCGCCGGATGAAAGCCGCATCATTCTCACCCACACCAATGACGAGGCGAAGGCACTCAACGAAGCCGCGCGCGATAAGCTGCGCAGAAATGGCGAACTGGGTAATGACATTCATCTAAAGGTCGAGCGCGGTGATCGGAATTTTGCCGAGAACGACCGCATCATGTTCCTGCGCAACGAGCGCGGACTGGACGTGAAGAACGGCACGCTCGGCACTATCGAGCAGGTTGATCGGCAAAACATGACCGTCCGCACCGATGACGGGCGCAGCGTCGCCTTCGACCTGAAGGACTACGCCCATATCGATCATGGCTATGCCGCCACGATTCACAAGGCGCAGGGCATGACCGTGGATCGGGCGCACATCCTCGCCACACCCGGCATGGACAGCCACGGGGCCTATGTCGCCATGTCCCGTCACCGTGAAGGCATGGCGCTGCACTATGGCCGCGACGATTTTCGGGATCAGTCGAAACTGGTTCATACCCTGTCGCGCGAGCGCGCCAAAGATATGGCCAGCGATTACGCCAAGCTTGACCCGGCACGCGCGTTCGCCGAGCGGCGCGGTATCAGCTTCCGCGAGCGCGTTGCCGAAATCGCGCGCACCGGAGTGGAAAAAGCGCGCAGCATTTTCGATGGGCTGAAGCTTGGTCCCGCACAGTCGCCGGAGCGCGGTATGTTCGACGGCTTTGTGCCCTCGACACCGAAGGTGCATGATGCTCCATCGGTCGGTCAGGATCGCACCATCTTTGCTCGCGCAGTGCAGCGTCACGCCCGCGCCGTCGATGCGGTCGGCGCGATGCGGGAGAAAGGGCTTCCCGCGCTCCCGCACCAGCGGAGCCAGCTCGAGAAGACACGCGATGCGCTCGATCGTCTCGAACCCAAGGCGTCACAGGACATCGAACGCGCCTACAAGGGTGACCCCGCGCTTGTGAAGGAAGCATCCGCCGGGCGCACCCAGCGCGCGATCAATGCGATGCAGCTCGAAAAGGAACTGCGCACCAACCCCGAGTTGCGCGCCGACCGCTTCGTCGAACGCTGGCAGAAGCTCGGCAAAGAGGCGGATGCTGCCTGGCGCAATGGCGACCACCGCCGCTTCGACCGGATGCGCGACGCGCAGGATTATATGGCGAAGGAGCTGGTGCGAGATGCCCAGCTCGACTCGATCCTCAGCAACCGTCGTCAGGCTCTCGGGCTGATGCCCGGCACGCGCGCTTACGACCGTATATCGCGCGAGCTTGAAGCCAGCATCGGACGAAGTCTGGGGCGGGGCATGGGAATAGGAATGTAGAAAGGCCCATCGATGGATCACCATATCACCTCACAGAGCGAGCCGCTCAGCCCGACACAGGCATTTGACGCCCTACGTGGCGAGGTCGCGCTGCTGCGCCGGGCGATCGAAGGACTTGCCGCCCAGAACGACAATCTGGACAGCCCCGACTATAGCGAAACCCTCGGGCAGATGGCGCTGCACATGAAGGCAAGTGCCAGAACCCTCAAGGACATGGCCGCCAGCCCCGCGCTCGACATGACACCGGAAGCCCTCGCCAAACGCATTGAGGCCGCATCCCAGGCAGCACGAGTCAGCGATCATGCCGCGCAGATTGAAGTGCGCGAACGGCTCGACACAGCAACAGCCGATATCCGCCAGATCGTCAGTCATGCGCGCACCGCCGACGAGCAGCGCCGCCACCTCGTTTGGGTGGCGGGTGGCGGCTTGCTCGCCGGTATCCTGCTCTGGTCATTCCTCCCCGGCATGATCGCGCGATCTGCACCGACAAGCTGGCATTGGCCAGAGCGCATGGCAGCACAAACAATCGGGTTGCCGATGGGCGAGGCAGGCGCGCGGATGTTGGAAAGTGCCAACCCGGAGCAATGGCACGACATCATCTCAGCCTATCGGCTCTGGCAGGACAATGACAAGACCATCACCCAATGCCGCAAACGTGCAGTCAGGAACGGGAAGGAAGCGAGCTGCACGATCAGGATCACAAGCGAATCATCAGCAAAAATCCGCTCATAGCGACGGCATTTTACGCATGTGTCACCGCTGAATGTGGCGGACCTGCAACAGCTTCGATCAAAAGCGAGACAGCACCATCACCGTGGCTTCGCTAGCATCGCCGTCCGCACGCTTCCCTATGCGTTTCCTCGCAGCCGTCGCCGTTCGCCTGTATTTGCCGC
Organism: Alphaproteobacteria bacterium; assembly: GCA_030426245.1. Classification (GTDB taxonomy): domain Bacteria; phylum Pseudomonadota; class Alphaproteobacteria; order Sphingomonadales; family Sphingomonadaceae; genus Andeanibacterium. The sequence continues at coordinate 114,206 of JAUHYZ010000005.1, forward strand.
CTTGCATGCGATGGTACCTGCATGCACCGGAAAGGCTCTTGTGCAGCGGATTGGGCCTGCCCATTCTATGCCAGAGGGGAGCACGACAACCGTACTGAATAGAGGTACCCCCAATGACCAATGCCGACCGCATCCTGCGTCTCAAGACTGTCCTGTCCCGCACTGGCCTCTCGCGCTCCACTCTCTATCGCAAGATTTCCGAAGGGACGTTCCCGCGCCAAATACAGATCAGCATCCACGGCGCGGGATGGTATGAATCCGAAATCAACCGCTGGATCGCCGATCCCATGCGCTATGGACGCGAGCAGAAGGCAGGATGATCAGGCTTGTCTGGTGGCAGGCTTTTTCCCAAACTTACCCTGCACCAGCTTGCCGCCGCTGCGCAGGCCATCAAGATAGTCCGACCAGTATCGCATCATCTTGACCCGCTCGTCCCAATATTCGCCACGCGCATAGGCACGGCGCACCGCATTGTTGTCGCTATGAGCGAGTTGGCGCTCGATCGCATCAGCATGCCATAGCCCCATTTCGTTGAGCAATGTCGCCGCCATCGCCCTGAAGCCATGGCCCGTCATTTCGTCCTGGGCATAGCCCATGCGGCGCAGCGCGGCGTTGATCGTGTTCTCCGACATTGGTCGGTCAACCGAGCGCAGTGATGGGAACAGGTAGCGGCTGTAACTGGCATCATGTTCGATCCGTCCCACTATCTCGATGACTTGAGAGGAGAGGGGGATGCTATGCACTTTGCGCATCTTGGTCTTGTACGGCGGAATGGTCCAGATGCCTTTGTCGAGATCGAAGTCCGCCCATTCGGCAAAACGCAGCTCGCCGGGCCGCACAAACACATGCGGCAGCAGTTGCAGCGCGATCTTGGTGTTGGGATGGCCCTCAAAGGCGTCGATCGCGCGCAGCAGCGCGCCTGCTCCCACAACGTCGGTGATAGCCGCCCGATGGACAGGCTGCGGCGCAATGAGCGCGCCACGTAGATCGGCAGCGATATCGCGCTCGGCGCGCGCGGTGGCGATGGCATAGCGGAATATCTGGCTACAGGTGCTGCGCAGGCGCTTGGCCGTCTCATAGCGGCCCTTGGCTTCCATCTTGCGGAGCATCACCAGCAGTTCCTGCGCAGAAATGGACGCAATAGGCCGCCTGCCTATCGAAGCATTGATGAAATCCAGGAGCCAGCGCAGCTTCTTAATCGTGACGGGCGAGCGGCCCTCGCGCTCCATCTTCACCAGCCATTCGTCGGCAACGGCCTTGAAGCTATTCGCCGCCGCGATGCTCGCCGAGAGATTTTCCAGCCTGATTGTCTCAGAAGGATCGTCGCCGCGCGCGAGAACCTTGCGCGCCGCATCGCGCTTCTCGCGCGCATCGGCCAGTCCCACTTCCGGCCACACGCCAAAAGCCAGCGTCTTCTGTTTGCCGAGATAGCGATAGTTCATCCGCCAGTAGCGGCTACCATTCGGTGTCACGAGCAGGAACAGTCCGTCACCATCGGTGAGTTTATAGGGCTTATCTTGACCCTTAGCTGCTTTGATCGCCGTTACCGATAATCCGGTTCTCAGGCCCATGATGGTACCTCCAATACAGTGACCAGGATCTGCCATCAGAAATACCATCAAATTGGTGGTATGCAGTGATATTGAGCCAGTCCGATTGGGACGACTATATCACAAAAACTACAGGAAAACAGCCAATCTTGAGCCGTTATGGCATGTGCTGGGAAGCGAATTTGGTGACCCCTACGGGAATCGAACCCGTGTTTCAGCCGTGAGAGGGCCGCGTCCTGACCGCTAGACGAAGGGGCCTTGTGCTTCGGCGAAGGCCCGAAGCCTTGCCGGCAAGC
>JAUHYZ010000038.1 GCA_030426245.1 Alphaproteobacteria bacterium
GTCGTTGCCGTGATTGCGACCGTTGCAACCTGGGCCGAGCATGGACCGATCCATCTTGTTCGCGGCGAGCTGCATGAAAAGGTCATCGTTCTTCAGGTCTTTCTTCTGTGCACCTTCGCCAGTGCAGTGCCGGTTGCCTCGGCGCTCGCAACGCGCGATCGCCTGAGGGCCCGGCTCAAGGAAAGCCGGGACTATGTGGAATCGATCCTCAACAATATCGGAGAGATCGTGTTCCGCACCGATGCGGAAGGGCGCTGGACGTTCCTGAATCCCGCATGGGAAGATCTGACGGGCTACACCATCAAGAACAGCCTGGGCGAACTGACAACCGCGCATCTCATACCGGAAGACTATGAGAAATCGCGCGTCCAGTATCCTCCGCTGATCGAGGGCGAAGTGGACGAGCTGGCCCTGCAACAAAGTTTCGAGCGTGCCGATGGTGCGATCAGGCATGTCGAAGTGCATGTGCGGGCGCTGAGGGGTGCAGACGGCAGTTTTCAGGGCACGATCGGCAATATCCGGGATGTGACCGAGGCGCGGGTGGCGCAGGAAGAGCTGAACAAGAGCAGGAACCTCTTCCAGACGCTCGCCGATTTTTCGCCGGCCGGAATCTTCAGGACTTCGCTCTCGGGCGACTGCACCTACGTGAACAAGTCCTGGTTAGATCTGGCGGGAATGACACGCGAGCAGGCCCTGGGGCCGGGCTGGGCTTCGGCGCTCCATCCCGAAGATACGGCGGACGTCGTCCGGATGTGGTCGGAAACGGTCGAAATTGGCGGCGATTTTCGCGCTCAGTTCCGTTTTCTGAAGCCCGATGGATCGACCACCTGGGTCCTGGCGCGGGCAACGCCGGAGCGGTCCGGCGATGGCACCATCCTGGGCTTTGTCGGCGTGGTGCACAACGTCACCCTGCTGGTGGAAGCACGCGAGGAACTCGAGCGGCAGAAGAGCCAGTACAAGCGCCTGGCCGATTATACGACCGACGCGATCATCGAAACCAATCCAGACGGTGTGTGTACTTACGCTTCGCCGGCGATCGAGGAACTGAGCGGCTACACGCCGGAGGAAGTCACGGGCGTGACCGTGAAGATCCCGATCGATGAAGAGCATCTCGATACGATCAGGCAAGCCTATGCGGAGATGTTCGCCGGCAAGCTGGAGCGAACTTTGCTCGTCTACCGGGTCCAGCATCGGCAAAAGGGCTGGCGCTGGCATGAATCGAGCGTCCAGCTGGTTCGAAATGCCGAAACGCAGCTTCCCGAGCTTGCGGTTGCCTCCATTCGCGACGTCACCGAGCGGGTTGAGCTGGAAAAGCAGCTTCGCCGCGCGCGCGACGCCGCCGAAACGGCCAGCAACGCAAAGGCCAGCTTCCTTGCCAATATGAGCCATGAAATTCGTACACCGATGAATGGTGTTCTGGGCTTCGCGGACCTTCTGCTGGACAGCGAGCTCGACGATCAGCAGCGCCAATATGCAGAGCTAATCTCCGATTCCGGGCGCTCCATGGTGGCGCTGATCGACGATATTCTGGACTTCTCGAAGATCGAGGCCGGTCAGCTTGCGATCGTCAACGAGCCGATCGACCTGCGCGAGACGGTGGATGGTACGGCCCGCCTGATGCGCGCCGCTGCGTTCAAGAAAGGACTCGGGATAGAAGTCGCCATTGACGAGCGGCTTGGCGGGGGCGTTGAAGGCGACAAGCTGCGTATTCGCCAGATCCTCTCGAACCTTGTCGGCAATGCGATCAAGTTTACCGATACGGGCACGATCAGCATGCGCGCCGAATTGAGCGAAGCCGTGCACGGTCAAGTGTTGCAGATCGCGGTGTCAGACACCGGCATCGGCATTGCGGCCGACCGGCAAACAATGATTTTCGACGAATTCGCCCAGGCAGACAGCTCGACCGCCCGGAAATATGGCGGAACAGGCCTTGGCCTAGCGATCAGCCAGCGGCTTGCCAGGCTGATGGGTGGGCGCCTTACCGTGTCGAGCGAACTTGGACGCGGTTCGGCATTCTACCTGGAAATCCCCTACGCGCCAGTGGAGGCCGCGGAGCCCGAGAAGCAGGCCCGCCCCGTCAATCGCCGAACGCCCGAGCAAGGATGCGCGGACAAGCGCCGGATCCTTGTGGTGGAGGATCACGACATCAATCAGTTGCTGATCGGATCGCTGATAGAAAAGGCGGGCTACCCGTTCGACATTGCCGGCGACGGGGTTGCGGCGGTGGAGAAGGTAGAGCAGGCAGCTTCGGCCGGAACGCCTTACGCATTGGTGTTCATGGATATTCAGATGCCGAGAATGGACGGCCTAGGTGCCACCCGCACTCTGCGCAGTCTGGGCTTTTCGGATCGGGAATTGCCGATCATCGCGTTAACGGCGAGCGTATATGCCAGCGATGTGGAAGAGTGCCTGAATGCCGGAATGCAGGCGCATCTGGCCAAACCTGTGCGAATGGACAAACTCGCCGGCATTTTCGAGACTTGGCTTCCCAAGCGGCGGGACCAGGATGGTTCGAAGGGGACTTCCTCCAGCGTCGAGGCTTTGCGGCCGCGCTACAACGCGTTCAAACAGGATGTGATCGCGCAGCTGGGCCTGTGTTTCGACGGGCTTCCTGATCCCGGCGACGACCAGTTGGCGGAGCTGGAACGGCTCGCGCATAAATTGTCGGGATCAGCCGCCATGTTCGGCGAGCAGGAAGTCGGGACCATGGCCGCCGAACTCGAAGCGGCGATCAAGGCCATGCGCGCCGATGGCGCTTCCGGCGATCTGGCCGAGGCCTTTGCCCGCGCGCGCACTGGGCTTTGCCGGGAAGCAGCCTGACGCGGCTTGTTACCGCGTCAGGCAGCAGCCTCAGGCCGCTTCCCTGCGCTTCGCCTTTTTGCGTTCATGCGGGTCCAGGATCGCCTTGCGCAGGCGGATGCTCTTGGGCGTCACCTCCACCATCTCGTCATCGTCGATATAGGCGATGGCCTGTTCCAGACTCATGATCGTGGCCGGGGTCAGGCGGATCGCATCGTCCTTGCCGGTGGAGCGGAAATTGGTGAGCTGCTTGCTCTTCATCGGATTGACTTCGAGATCGTCGGGCTTCGCGTTCTCGCCGATGATCATGCCTTCATAGACCTTGTCCTGCGGCTTGACGAACAGGATGCCGCGGTCTTCCAGCGCATTGAGCGCGTAGCCCACGGCCTCGCCCGTCACCATGGAGATCAGCACGCCGTTCTGGCGGCCCTCGATCGGGCCCTTGTAAGGCCCGTATTTCTCGAAAACCCGGTTCATGATCCCGGTGCCGCGCGTGTCGGACAGGAATTCGCCGTGATAGCCGATCAGCCCGCGGCTGGGCGCAGAGAAGGTGATACGGGTCTTGCCCCCGCCGGACTGGCGCATGTCGGTCATCTCCGCCTTGCGCAGCGCCATCTTGTCGATCACCGTGCCCGAATATTCGTCGTCCACATCGATCACGACGCTTTCGTAAGGTTCGGTGCGCTGCCCGTCTTCCTCGCGGTAGAGCACGCGCGGGCGGGAAATGCCCAGCTCGAAGCCTTCGCGGCGCATCGTTTCGATCAGCACGCCCAACTGCAGTTCGCCGCGCCCGGCGACTTCGAAGCTGTCCTTGTCGTCGCTTTCAGTGACGCGGATGGCCACATTGCTTTCCGCTTCGCGCGTCAGGCGGTCGCGGATCATGCGGCTGGTCACCTTGTCGCCTTCGCGGCCGGCCATCGGGCTGTCATTGACGGCAAAGCGCATGGACAGCGTGGGCGGGTCGATCGGCTGTGCCGCGATCGGGGTGGAGACGGAGGTGTCGGCGATGGTGTTGGCCACGGTGGCGACTGTCAGGCCGGCAAGGCTGATGATGTCGCCCGCATGGGCCTCTTCCACGGGCACGCGTTCCAGCCCGCGAAAGGCCATGATCTTCGTCGCGCGGCCGGTCTCCACGACCTTGCCGTTCGCGTCGAGCGCATGGATCGGCTGGTTCAGCTTCAGAATGCCCGTTTGCACGCGGCCGGTGAGGATGCGGCCCAGGAAGTTGTCGCGGTCCAGCAGGGTGGCGAGGAATGTGAAGGGCGCGTTCTCTTCCACCTCGTGCGGCGGGGGCACGTGGCTGACGATCGTGTCGAACAGCACGGAGAGATCGCCTTCGCGCACATCCTCGGTCAAGCCCGCATAGCCGGCGCGGCCAGAGGCATAGAGGGTGGGGAAGTCCAGTTGCTCGTCATCGGCGTCCAGCGCCACGAACAGGTCGAACACTTCGTCCAGCACTTCGGAAGCGCGGGCATCGGGGCGGTCGATCTTGTTGACCACCACGATCGGCTTGAGGCCGAGGGCGAGCGCCTTTCCGGTAACGAATTTGGTCTGCGGCATCGGGCCTTCCGCCGCGTCGACCAGCAGGATCACCCCGTCGACCATGGACAGGATACGCTCCACCTCGCCGCCGAAATCAGCGTGACCGGGCGTGTCCACGATGTTGATGCGGGTGGGGCCTGCGTCGCCGGGCCATTCCACGCTGGTGCATTTGGCCAGGATGGTGATCCCGCGCTCTTTTTCCAAGTCATTGGAATCCATGGCTCTTTCTTCCACGCGCTGATTGTCGCGGAATGTGCCGGATTGACGGAACAGCTGGTCCACCAGCGTGGTTTTGCCGTGGTCCACATGCGCGATGATCGCAATGTTACGCAGGGCCTTTGTGCCGGACATGAGGCAGCCTTTCGCTGGTTTGTCTGGTGGGAGTCCATCGCGGACAAAATCGCCGTTTTGCGGCTTCGCGCGCCCCTATACGCAATGCTGCATTGCGGCAAGCCTTGTTATTGTTTCCGGCCATTCCGTAGCGACAAAGTTGTTGAATAAAACCTGATCTAAAGTGTTGTTAATTGTGTGGTTACCATCTCGCATTTATAAAGATGCAAGGAGATCGGGATGCCTGGCTGCAGTCGCAATCGGCTGCGCGGCCATGTTTCTCCCGATAGAAAAGCGATGGAGCTTTCCATGAGTAAAAGTGCCACAGGTCGCACCGGCACCTTTCGCCGCACGCTGTTTGTCAGCGCCGCCAGCCTTGCAATGGGGCTGCCTTCGGCGGCACTGGCGCAGGAACCCGAAGAAGAGCTGGCAATGCCTGCCGGCGATTACGTGGAAGAGGAGGGTGAGGGGAACTTCATCGTCGTCACCGCCACCAAGCGCGAACAGACGCTGCAGGATACGCCGGTTGCCGTTTCGGTGGCGACGGGCGAGCAGATCGAGCGCGCTGCCATTCGCGATCTCAAGGATCTGCAGTCGATCGTGCCTTCGATGAAGGTCACGCAGTTGCAGAATGCCGCCGGCACCAATTTCATCATTCGCGGCTTTGGCAACGGTGCGAACAATGCCGGTATCGAACCGTCCGTGGGCGTATTCGTGGACGGCGTCTATCGCAGCCGCACTTCCGCGCAGCTGAGCGACCTGCCCAATCTGCAGCGCGTCGAAGTTCTGCGCGGGCCGCAATCGACCCTGTTCGGCAAGAACGCCTCTGCCGGCGTTATTTCCATCGTCACGGAGGAACCGCAATTCTACACTGGCGGAAATGTCGAGGCGACTTACGGCAACTACGACGCTGTGGTGCTGAAGGGCTATCTGACCGGCCCGGTTTCGGACACGATCGCAGCGAGCTTTGCCGGCGGCTATAACAGGCGGGACGGCTACAACCGCGATCTGGGCACGGGCGACACCACGAACGAACGCAATCGCTGGTTCGTGCGCGGTCAGATGCTGTTCGAACCGGATGCGCAGCTGAAGGTCCGGCTGATCGCCGATTACGACAAGATCGACGAGAATTGCTGCGGCGCCGTCAATCTGCAGCGCTCATCCGCGAGCGACGTCATCAATCTGCTGGGCGGACAAGTGCCCGATCCGGACGATCCCTTCGCGGGCGTGGTCTACAACAATTTCAATTCGACCAACGAGATCGAGAATTACGGTTTTTCGGGCGAAGTCGACTATAATCTGGGCGTCTTGCAGTTGATGTCCATCACCGCCTACCGCAAGGGCAATACGGTGACGGCGCAGGATGCGGACTTTTCCAGCGCGGATATCATCTATCCGCTTTCGGCCGACATCTCGATCGACACATTCACGCAGGAATTCCGGGCCTCGGCGCAGTTTGCCGATGTCTTCAGCGTGCTGCTGGGCGCGTTCTACATCAACGAGAATGTCGATCAGACAGGCGGGCTCCTGTGGGGGCAGCAGGCGCGGCCCTATGCCTCTGCGCTAATCCAGGGCCTCACAGGCGGTGCGCTGGATATTCCCACCCTGGAAGGCGCTTTCGGTGCCTATGAAGGCGATCCCACGAAATATCTGGGCACGTTCTACACGCCCGGATCGGGCACCGACGAGATGTTCATGCTCGATAGCGAAGCGTTGTCCATCTTCGGGCAGGTCGATTTCGAGATTGCCCAGGGGCTGACGCTGACCCTGGGCGGCAACTACACGCATGACAGCAAGACCTACGGCGCGTCCATCGACAGTTCCGACGTGTTCTCCAGCATCGATCTGGACAACCCGGCCTATGCGCCGTTCCGCAATATGCTGCTGTATCAAGGCGGGCTGGCCGCTCAGGTCGGTAGTGCGCTGATGCTCGACCGTTCGGCAACGCCGGCCGAAATCGCAGGCTTTGCCGGATCCAATCCGGCGGCATTTGCGGCGATCGACGCGGCCGTGATGGCCTTTGCCGATGCCAATGAGAACAATCCGGCCGCAAACCCGCTTGCGCCGCTCAGCGCGCTGCAGTTCCTGCCGCCTTTCCTGGACGTTCCCAATTCGGTGGAAGACGGCAAGGTTTCGGACAACGATTTTTCCTATACCATTCGCCTGGCCTACGACGTCACTCCGAACGTCAACGTCTATGCCAGCTATGCGACCGGCTTCAAGGCGGCCTCCGTCAACCTCTCGCGCGATAGCCGCCCCTTCGCGGCCGACATGGCGGCGTTGGGCAGTGCAGGGCTGATCCAGGTCAATCAGGCCTATGGCACGCGCTTTGCCGAACCTGAGGAATCGCGCGTCATCGAAGTGGGCGCAAAGGGTAACTGGGATGGCGTTTCAGCCAATCTCGCGGTCTTCGATCAGGAGATCAAAGGGTTCCAGTCCAACATCTTTACCGGTGGCGGTTTCCAGCTGAACAATGCCGGCAAGCAGTCGACTTTCGGCGTGGAATTCGAAGGGCAGGCAGAACTGGTGCCCGGTTTCACCATGGGCCTGGGCGTGACCTATCTCGACCCGGTCTATGACGAATTCCTGCTCTCCGCCGTGGGCGACCTTTCGGGCAAGACCCCGGCAGGCATTCCCGAATGGACCGTGGTGCTGGGCGGACAGTACGATCACGAGCTGGCCAATGGCGACAATGTGATCCTGAACGCCAATTACCGGCACGAATCCGAAGTGCAGATCAATGACGGCCTGCCCGGCTTCCTGGGCCAGGGCGTGGATGCCGCGATTGCCGCTGCCGCGCAGTTCACCCGCGAGGTCAACGAAGTGGACGCTTCGATCACCTATGCGATGGAGAACGGGTTGGAGCTGGCGGTCTGGGGCCGCAACCTGACGGACAACCGGTATCTGCTTTCCACCTTCGATTCCGTGGCTCAGCCGCTGTCGATTTCCGGCTATCCCAACCAGCCGCGCACTTACGGGGTTACGGCCCGTTTCAGGTGGTAATCGCCCGTTCGGCGTGCTGAATTTCCGGGGGGAATTTGAAGGGGGGCTTCGCGCCCCCCTTTTTCTTGCCTGCGAGGCAAAAATGTGGTCGCTTTGCCGGCCTGCAGATTCAACGCAGTTCAGCAAGAGGGGATAGACGATGGAATGGATGCTGATGCCGTTCAGGCGTTACGCCGATTTCTCGGGCCGTTCGCGGCGGATGGAATACTGGATGTTCGTGTTGCTCAACGTGATCGTGATGGGCGTTCTGTTCACGATCATGATGTCGACCGGGGCCGCGATGAGCGGCCTGGCCGCCAACGAGTTCGCCAACCCCTTCGCCGTCTTCTCCATGTTCTTCGGCGGTGTCGGGATCGTGATGCTGATCTGGTGGCTGTTCGTGCTCATTCCGGGGATCGCGGTGACGGTCCGCCGTCTGCACGATCGCGACATGTCGGGCTGGTGGTATCTGGGCGTTATCGTGCTGTCCTTCATCCCGCTGGTGGGCTTCCTTGTTTCGATCGCGTTCCTCGTGATCATGTTCCTTGACGGCACGCCGGGGCCGAACCGCTTCGGCGAAGATCCGAAGGGCCGGGGCACGGCGGAAGTGTTCAGCTAAAGCTCGCGCAGGACCTGGGCCGGTTTCGCCCGCAACAGCGGCAGCGAACCGGCCAGGGCAAACCCCAGAACCAGCGCCAGGCCGCCGCCCAGAACGGCGATCACGCGCGGCCAGTCCGGCAGCCAGTCGAACTCGAAGAGATAGACGATGATGCCCCAGGCCGCCGCTCCGCCGAGCGCCAGCGCCACCCCGGCCAGCAGCAGGGCAAGCACGCCATATTCGGCGAGTTGCAACCACAGCAGCTGGCTGCGGCTGGCGCCCAGCACGCGCAGCACCACATTGTCGTAAAGACGGCTGGCGCGCGCCGCGGCAATCGCACCCAGCAGAACCGCGATGCCTGCCAGCACGGCCACGGAAGCCGCCGCCAGCACGGCATTGCCCACCTGCCGCAGGATCGTGCGCGCTGCGGTCAGAACCTGCCCGATCTCGATCACCGAGCTGGAGGGGAAATTGCGCACCAGCTGGCGCAGCAGCGGCCCGCTATCGGTGCTGCCGGGCAGATCGACCGTCGCTGCCAGATTATGCGGCGCATCGGCAATGGCGTTGGGCGAGAAGACCAGGATGAAATTGAAACCCATGGAATCCCAGTCGATCCGGCGGAAGCTGGTGATGCGCGCGCTGCGCTCCACCCCCAGCAGGCCGATGGTCAGGTAGTCGCCCAGCTGCAGGTCCAGCGCTTCGGCCAGTTCCTCGTCGATCGAAACCAGCGGTTCGCCTTCGTAATCCACGCTCCACCACTCGCCTTGGGTCAGGCTGTTGCCTTCGGGCACAGTGTCCGAATAGGTCAGCCCGCGTTCGCCGCGCAGCGGCCAGGCGCCTTCCGGAATCTCTTCCAGATCGGCGACGCGGATCATCGAATCCTCCGGCCCATAGGCCAGGATCCGCCCGCGCAGGGTGGGGACGCTGCGGATCGTCGCTTCTGCGCGTTCTTCCTTCACCAGCATTTCGAATTCCCCGATCCGGTCGCGCGGAATGTCGAGCACGAAGTAATTCGGTGCCTCGCGCGGCAGGGTGCGCTGGATATTCGCCTCGATGCTGGTCTCGATCGCCGCCAGCAGGACGAATGCGGCCAGCCCGAAACCCAGCGCGGTGACGAGCGCACCGGTCTGCGCCCCGGGGCGGTGGAGATTGGCGATGGCGATGCGCAGCATGGTGCTGCGCAAGCGGGGCGCGCGTGCGGCGGCCTTGCGGATCGCCAGGCCCAGCAGGGCCAGCAGGCCCAGCAGCAGCGCGGCGCCGGCCAGGAAGCCCGCGCTCAGCAATGGCTGGGCCGCGCCGATCAGGACCAGAGCGACAATTCCCAGCAAGCCCCCGCCCACCGGGATCAGGGCATCGCGCCATTGCATCGCCAGCGGGGAGACGCGGGCGCGCATGATCGTCATCGCCGGAAAGCTCCGCGCCCTCACGAGCGGCGGCGCGGCAAAGATCAGCGCCACCAGCAGGCCGAAGGCCGCCGCGCGCAGCAGGGCGGGGGGATCGATGACCAGCCCCGGATCGACCGGGAGCAGGCTGCCGAGCGCGTAGCCGAGCAGCGGCGTGATTGCCACGCCGGCGGCCAGCCCGGCCACCGCGCCTGCCAGCGATGCCGCGCCCAGCTGCAATGCGTAGATCCGGGCAATGTCGCCGCTGGTCGCGCCCAGGATCTTCAGCGTCGCGATGCTGCTGCGCCGTGCCTCGAGATAGGAGGATACACCCCCGCCGATCCCGATCCCGGCAATGACCAGTGCGGCCAGGCCGACCAGCACCAGAAAATCGCCCATGCGCGAGACGAAACGGTCCGCACCGGGGGAGGCGCGGTCCGCCGTGCGGAAATCGAACCCGGCGGAAGGGAACGCGTCCTCGATCCGCTCGACGGCAATGTCCGGGCTGCCCCCGCCGTCCAGCGCGATACGGTATTTGCTTTCATACATCGCGCCCGGCGCGGTAAGCCCGGCCTCGGCGGGGATATGGTCCGCCACGATGATCGTCGGGCCCAGCGCGAAGCCTTCGCTCAGCCGGTCGGGCTCTTCCTCGATGATGCCGCCCACGGTCAGCTCGGCGGTGCCGATGCGGAAGGGATCGCCCGGTTCGATGCCCAGGCGTTGCGCCGCGCCTTCGGCCAGCCATGCCTGGTTGCCTTGCGGCGCGCCTGCCTCCCGCCCGCTCTGGAGGGTGAAACGGCCATAAAGCGGCCAGTTGGCGTCCACTGCCTTGAGCTCGACCGGCGCGGTCAGGCTCTCCTCTCCGCTGCCGGCGCTGGCATTGGCCTGCATCCTGAGGCCGCCCGATACGCGGCCGATTTCCTCGAACAGGGCAAGTTCCTCGGCGCTCGGCGGGCGCTGCCACACTTCCACCTCCAGATCGCCGCCCAGGATTTCCTGCCCATTGCGCTCGATCTCGCCCCGGATCGCGCCGGTCAGCGTGCCGATTGCCGCCAGCGCGCCCACGCCCAGGAAGAGGCAGACCAGCAGCAGGCGCAAACCCCTGAAGCGCCGGTTGAGATCGCGCCGGGCAATCGCCCAGGCGGTGCGCCATGGCAGGCTGCGGTTCACGGTGCGGCGCTGTCGCTGGCGATCAGGCCATCCGCGAGTGTGACGACGCGGTCGCAGCGTTCGGCCAGTTCCGGATCGTGGGTGATGATCACCAGCGTTGCATCGGTTTCGGCGCGGCGGGCGAAGAGCAGTTCCACGATCTCATGGCCCGTGGCCGCGTCCAGATTGCCGGTCGGTTCGTCGGCGAAAATCAGCTGGGGGCGCGGGGCAGTGGCGCGGGCAATCGCCACGCGCTGCTGCTCCCCGCCGGAAAGCTGGGTGGGGTAATGCGTCAGGCGGTGGCCCAGCCCGACCGCTTCCAGCTCTGCCTGCGCACGCGGCCACGCATCGGCTTCCCCGGCAAGCTCCATCGGCGTGGCGACGTTTTCCTGCGCAGTCATGGTCGGCAGCAGGTGGAAGGCCTGCAGCACGATCCCGATCCGTCCGCGCCGCGCGGCGGCCAGATCGTCTTCGCTCAGCGAGGCGAAATCCTGCCCCGCGACTGACAGCGTGCCTCCGCTTGCCCGCTCGAGCCCGGATAGCACAGCCATCAGCGAGCTCTTGCCCGAACCCGAAGGGCCGAGCAGGGCGAGTGTCTCGCCATTGCGCACGGTCAGGTCGATCCCGCGCAGGATTTCCACCGTTGCCGGACCCTGGCCGAGCGAAAGGGTGAGATTGCTCGCCTGGATGGCGTTGCGGGATTCGGTATTTATGGGGCTTGTCACAAACCGGCGATGGCATAGGGAGCATGTCAAGAGCAAGGAGCTTGAGCATGCATTGGTTGAGGTTATCGCTGATTTGCGTTTTCGGCATGGCACTGGCGGCCTGCGGAGGGGAAGCGCCGGAGCCTGAGCCTGCCGAAACGCAGGCGATTGCGGACGGGGTCCCGATCATCGGGCCGGAGCAGCACATCCTGGCCTTCGGGGACAGTCTGTTCGCCGGTTACGGGCTGGAAGACGGCGAGAGCTATCCTGCCAGGCTGGAGGCCAGCCTGCGCGCCCGGGGGATCAATGCGCTGGTCACCAATGCCGGCGTTTCGGGCGATACCAGCGCGGCAGGCTTGCAGCGGCTGGCCTTTACGCTGGACAATCAGCCGCAGGTGCCGGACCTGGTGATCGTGGAGCTGGGCGGGAACGACCTCTTACGCAGCATCCCGCCCGAAGAGACGAGAGCCAATCTTTCCGCCATTCTGGAAGAACTGCAGCGGCGCGAGATTCCCACGCTGCTGATGGGCATGCGCGCGCCGCCCAATCTGGGCGCGAATTTCCAGCAATCCTTCGACATGCTCTATCCCGAACTCGCCGCAGAATATGGCGCGGCGCTGGTGCCGTTCTTCCTGGAACCGGTCTATGACAAGCCCGACCTGATGCAGGATGACAAGATCCACCCGACCGCGCGCGGGATCGAGGAACTGGTGGCGGCAACGGCGGACAATGTCGCGCAGGCGCTGCCCGACGAAAGCGATGAGCGTGAACAATAATAACCGTATCGGTAAAAATATCTTGACATCGTAACGCTATCCGGTTAATCAACCGGAACATCGCGATAGTGCGAGTCGAAGCAAACCGTGCATTCGGCCCGCGCTAGTCCAGTCTTTCCACTTCTCCGCCTGCCACTCTCCAGACCGAGGCTTCCCGCTCGATCTCGGCAAAGGGGGCCAGCTCCGTTCCGGTCAGCCAGACCTGCGCCTTGCCGCGGCGCAGCCGGTCAAACAGGGCGGCGCGGCGCACCGGATCGAGATGGGCCGCCACTTCGTCCAGCAGCAGCAAGCCGGGACGCCCCCCTGCGGCCAGTTCCGCATGGGCCAGCGTGATCGCGATCAGCATCGCCTTCTGCTCGCCGGTGGAGCACAGCGCGGCCGGCTGGCGCTTGCCGGCCATGACGACCTCCAGTTCGTCGCGCTGGGCGCCGATCAGCGTGCGCTGCGCCGCCAGATCGCGCTGGCGGTTCTCACGCAGAACGGCCGCCAGCTCTCTGGCATCCAGCGGGCCGCCGGGCGCGTAGCTCAGGCCGGGGCGGGCGAAGGGTTCTTCCGGCAGGTTCGCCAATTCGGCCGAAAGCCGCTCCACCAGCATGGCGCGGCCCTGGGCCAAAGCGGCGCCCGCTTCGGACAGCTGCGCCTCCGCCGCGTCGAACCAGCGGGCATCGGGCAGGGCGGGATCGGAGAGCAGGCGGTTACGCTCCCGCAAGGCGGCTTCGAAGCGGGTGGCCCGCCTGGCATGGGCAGGGTCGAGCGCCAGGGTGAGGCGGTCCATATAGCGCCGCCGCGTCCCGGCGCTGTCGGCAAACAGCCGGTCCATCGCCGGGGTCAGCCAGCCGATCGCCAGCCATTCGCCCAGGCTGACGGCGCTTGTCTGCGCCTCGTTGATATGGACCAGGCGCCTGCCGGGCTGCGCGGCATCGGTGCCGGTGCCCATCTGCACCGGCTCCGCGCCTTCGCCGCAATCGAGCTGAGCGCTCACGGCAAAACCGCCGGCGCCTGCGCTGCCGGCCATTTCGGCGAGCGGTGCCCGGCGCAGGCCCCGCCCTGGGGCGAAGAGGGAGATCGCCTCGAGCACGTTTGTCTTGCCCGCGCCGTTCTCGCCCACCAGCAGGTTGAAATGCGCTGTCCCATCGATGCGGGTCGCGCGGTGGTTGCGGAATGCGCAAAGGGTGATGCGGTCAAGCGCCATGGCCGGGCAGTCGATAGAGGCTTTGGCCGCCCGCTTCTAGATGGTGCCGCCTGCCTTGGCGAAGGGGGAGAAGTCCGTTTCGCTGTCGAACACCTCCACGCCTTCGCGCCGCTTCAGGAAGCCCACCGCCAGATAGGTCACCGGGGTCAGCACCGCTTCCCAGACCGTTTTGATCAGCCATTGGGAGATAACGACTTGCCACAGCAATTCCGGCGGCCAGCCCGCCAGCCCGTAGAATGCCAGCGGATAGAAGATCAGGCTGTCCAGCCCCTGGCCGACCACCGTCGAACCGATCGTGCGCATCCACAGGAAGCGTCCGCCGGTAATCAGCTTCATCTTGGCGAGCACGAAGCTGTTGGCGAATTCGCCCGCCCAGAAGGCAATCATCGAAGCCAGCACGATCCGCCAGCTATTGCCGAAGACGAACTCGTAGGCTTCCTGCCCCGGCCAGCCTTCCGCCGGCGGCAGGGAAACGACCACCCAGGCCATGAAGGCCATGAAGATCAGCGCGGCAAAGCCCGTCCAGATCACGCGCCGCGCCTGGGCATAGCCGTATACTTCGGTCAGCACGTCGCCGATGATGTAGCTGATCGGGAAGAACAGCACGCCTGCGCCGAAGGACCACTCGGTGCCGCCGGGCAGCGTGACGTAAGAGGGTTTAGAGGCGCCGATGACGTTGGAAAGCAGCAGGATCGCCACGAAGGCGGCCATTATATAGGCGAGATAGCGGAAATGCGTGCGCTCTACCGCCTTGCCTTCGATCCGTTGAAGATGCCCGTCCATTTGCGGGACGTAACCCGATTTGCGCGATCGGCAAAGCATATGCGGATTCACCGCGGGCCCATGTTGAAAAACCGGGGTCCACTTTTTGGCGCGATGCGTTATGGCGGCGCCGACGCGCCCGTAGTTCAACTGGATAGAGCACGAGCCTTCTAAGCTTGGAGTTGCAGGTTCGAGTCCTGCCGGGCGCGCCAAAACAGACATCCCATTTGATGGGGTGTCAGTTTTGGTCCGTTCGAGCGGGCTCGGGCCTTAGGTTCGGAATCGAAGCGCCGCAGGCGCGCAGATGAACGAGCCCGCAGGGCGAGGACAGTCCTGCCGGGCGCGCCAAATGTTCACGCAAAAGTCCCTCGCTTTGCTCGGTTTACTTTTGCGTGGAGCAATGGAGTCGATTATCCTTGGAGCGGTCCAGCGGATAATCGACGCGCTACAGGATCGAATTTTTGAAGCCGTGTGCGGCATTTTTCTGCGCTACCGCGCTTCGCGCTACTTGAGCGTGCCAAATTTTCTACGCTACCGCGCTTCGCGCTACTTGAGCGTGCGAAAACAAAACCGACAGCCGGCGCCGGGCAATGGGCGCAATGGGAGGGCTGCATGAAAGACAGTTCAACGGATCACCGCGATGCACCAAGCTTGTCCGGCGCAAGCCGCCGGACCGCGCTCGGCGCCATGATGCTGCCTCTGGCGGGCCTGCTGCCCTCCGCGGCGGTCGCGCGGGAAAAGCTGCAGGATGATCGCAGGTGCCGCTTCGTGCTGGTCCACGGGGCCTATAGCGGCGGGTGGATCTGGAAGATGGTGGCGCAGCAGCTGCGGGCACGGGGGCACGAGGTGTGGACACCGACGCTGAGCGGGCTGGGCGAGCGTTCGCATCTCGCCCGCTTCGATGTGGATCTGACCACCCATATGCGCGACGTGGTCAATTGCATCCACTGGGAAGGGCTGGATGGAGCCGGGATCACTCTGGCCGGGCATTCCTATGCCGGCACGGTGATCTCCGGTGTGGCCGAAGAATTGCCCGAAGGCACTGTGGATTCCTTCGTCGTGATCGATGGTGCGCTGCCTTTGAACGGGCAAAGCCATTTTTCCTATTTCGGGCGCGATACGGAAGGACTGCCCCAAGTGATGCCGCTGGGCGAAGGCGTGGGGGACGACTATCCCGAGCCGATACGATCATGGATCAAGGAACGGATGACGCCGCATCCCACCGGCAGTTTCATCGAGCCCCTGCAGCTGACCGGCGCGCGCGAGCGGATCAGGGCCAAGACCTTCATCAAGGCAACCGGCCCCGGCACGGTCGTCTTCCCGCACCGCACGGTCGAGCGTATCCGGGAGGATCCGCTCTGGCGCTATGAGGAGCTGGCCTGCGGGCACAACACGCCCGTGGAAATGCCGCTGGAGACGGCGGCCGCGCTGGAGCGCGCGGCCTGGGCATGACCTGCCCGGCCTGGTCGGATCAGGTGCTTCGGTTCAGGCGCAATTGATGCAGAGGGTTGCCGTCGGCAGGGCTTCCAGACGGTTTTCGCTGATTTCCGCACCGCAATTGGCGCAGGTGCCATAGGTGCCGTTGGCAATCCGACCGAGCGCGTTGCGCGTATCGGCGATTTCCTTGCGCAGCACATCGTCCACTCCGGCGAGCGCCTCGTCATCGGCCAGATCGACTGCCTGTTCCTCGGAATCGGCGTCGAGCGGATGCCGCAGATCGTCCTCGATAATTTCCGCGCGGTCGATCAGTTCGGCAAGCTTGGCCTTCAAGGTCTTGGCGAGTTCGTCATATTTGCTCATTCGGGTGTCCTCTTTGCGAATGCGCCGGGGCGCATCTCGATACTCTTTTCAGGCAGATCGGTAATCGCGTCTTTGCGCCGCATCAAGGTTCCTGCCTTAGCGAAAAAACGCGTTTTCCGTCGGAATTTCTTACACAATGGATAGCGTTAACCTGTCGCGAACCATCGTATCCTGCAGAAATGCTCGAAACGTCAAAACTGGCACGGCCGTTGCATCGTAATGGGCGTACCTATTCTCCTGGGTACTTTATGTCTTCGAATTGAGGCGGGACCGGCCCCCCGTTCCCCCAAAACCCCGGTCTCCCGGTCCCGCCTCAAAAAACCAAAAAAATAAAATCCTGATTCTGACCGCTCCGGCAACGGAGCGGTCAGTTTCCGGCCGTGCGGGCGGCTTGCGGTTTCAAAGCGGGATCGCCCCCCGGAGCAGACGGGGAGGCCGATGTTTGATTGTACGGGATTTCGCGGGGCGCTTCAGGACGCCTTGGCGACGGCCTTTTCCTGCATCAGCTGCTGCAATTCGCCGGCTTCGTACATTTCCATCATGATGTCGCTGCCGCCCACGAATTCGCCCTTCACATAGAGCTGGGGGATCGTCGGCCAGTCGGAATAGGACTTGATACCCTGGCGGATTTCCATGTCCTGCAGCACGTCGAAACTGTCATAGGCCACGCCGCAATGTTCCAGTATCGCGATTGCGCGGCTGGAAAAGCCGCATTGCGGGAAGAGCGGCGTGCCCTTCATGAACAGCACGACGTCGTTCGAATTGACGATTTCGGTAATGCGGGTGTTGGCATCGGACATGGTGGGGCCCCAATCAATCTGGTGCGAAAAGTTGTTCTCAGACCATCAATTGGGAACGGCGGTGGTCAGTTGCAAGGCATGCAGCGCGCCGCCCATTCTCTCGCCCAGCGCTTCATAGACCAGCTTGTGCTGCTGAACCCGGCTCTTTCCGGCGAATTCGGAAGAGGTTACGCGGGCTGCATAGTGATCCCCGTCCCCTGCCAGGTCGGTAATTTCGACCTCGGCATCGGGCAGGGCGGATTTGATGATTTCGGCAATATCTTCGGCTGCCATAGGCATGTCGTCAAAATTCCTTTCGCCGCGGCTCAGACGCCGCCCATCAGCTGGCGGCGTGCCTCGATCGACTTTTCTTCCAGAGCGGCGCGGACGCCTGCTTCATCGACATCCACGCCGGCGGATGTCAGATCGCCCAGAACCTTGCGGATGACATCCTCGTCGCCCGCTTCTTCGAAGTTCGACTGAATCACTTCCTTGGCGTAGGATTCGGTCTCTTCGGCGCTCAGGCCCATCTTCTCTGCGGCCCAATGGCCCAGAAGGCGGTCCCGCCTGGCAGTGACGCGGAATGCTGTGTCCGCATCCATTACATATTTGGCTTCTTCACCGCGCTCGCGGTCGCTGAAATCGGTCATCTCGGCCTCTTGAACTGGAAAGACGTGAACTGAACTCTGCAATGGAACTACCGGCGGGCGCAGGCCGCTGCAAGCTTAAGCAGACAGGGGCACGCCAGTATTTATGCGCTGAGCGCCGTGCCCTTGGCATACCAGGGCATTTCGCCGGTCTGACGCGCTTCATATCCGGCGATTGCGGAATCGCGTTCCAGGGTCAGGCCGACCTCGTCCAGCCCTTCCATCAGGCAGTGCTTGCGGAAGGGATCGATTTCGAAAGTGAAGCGGTCCTGGAAAGGGGTGGTGACCGTTTGATTCTCCAGGTCGATGGAGATCGGATCGGTTTCGGCGACTTCCATCAGCCGGTCGATCGCCTCCTGCGGCAGGGCCACCGTCAAAATGCCGTTCTTGAACGCATTGCCGGAAAAAATGTCGGAGAAGGACGGCGCGATCACGGCCTTCACACCCATGTCCAGCAGGGCCCAGGCGGCATGTTCGCGGCTGGAACCGCAGCCGAAATTGTCCCCTGCAACGATGATCGGCGCCCCGGCGAATTCCGGGCGGTCGAACACGTTGTTTTCATCCTTGCGCAGCGCCTCGAAAGCGCCTTCGCCAAGCCCTTCGCGGCTGATCGTCTTGAGCCAATGGGCAGGGATGATGATGTCCGTGTCGACATTCTTCAGCCCGAACGGATAGGCGCGGCCTTCCACTTCCCGCACGGGATCCATCAGTCGGTCTCCGGCGCATCTTCGGGATGGGGAGGGACGAAGCGCTCTTCCGCGGGCTTGGGTTTGCGCACCTTGCCGTAAAGCAGGGCGGCGGCCAGTGCGGCGGAACCGATGGCTGCTCCGGCGGCGAAAGCGGCAGTCTTGCCAACATTCTTGGAATTATCGTCGCTCATGACTCATCTCATTGTGATGGGGCTGCATAGCATGCAAGCTCAGACAGCGTAAGGTTCAGCGAAGTTCCCGCACGTCGGTGAGCTTGCCGGTAACGGCGGCCGCAGCCGCCATGGCCGGGCTGACCAGGTGCGTTCTCGCCCCCGGGCCCTGGCGGCCCACGAAATTGCGGTTGCTGGTGGAGGCGCAGCGTTCCTCAGGCGGGACCTTGTCCGGATTCATGCCCAGACAGGCCGAGCAGCCGGGTTCGCGCCATTCCAGGCCGGCTTCGATGAATATCTTGTCCAGCCCCTCTTCTTCGGCCTGCTTTTTCACCAGTCCAGATCCGGGAACGACGATGGCCCATTTGACACCGGGTGCCTTGCTGCGTCCTTTCAGCACTTCCGCGGCGGCGCGCAGATCCTCTATGCGGCTGTTGGTGCACGATCCGATGAACACATTCTGCACTTCGATATCGGACATTTTCTGGCCCGGCTGCAGTCCCATATAATTCAGGCTGGCCTGGGCGGCCTTCTGCTTGGACGGGTCGGCAAAGCTTTCGGGCGCAGGAACCTCGCCGCCGATCGAAACCGTGTCTTCCGGGCTTGTGCCCCAGGTCACGGTCGGTTCGACCGTGGCGGCATCGATCACGACGCTCTTGTCGAAGCTGGCTCCCTCGTCGGTTTTCAGCGTCTTCCAATAGGCGACCGCGCGGTCCCAATCCTCGCCCTTGGGCGCATATTCGCGGCCCTTGAGATAGGCGAATGTTTTTTCGTCGGGCGCGACCAGGCCGGCACGCGCGCCGCCTTCGATCGACATGTTGCAAACGGTCAGGCGGCCTTCGATGCTCATTTCCTCGAACACCTTGCCGCGATATTCGATCACATGGCCGGTCCCGCCGGCCGTGCCGATCGTGCCGATGATATGCAGGATCAGATCCTTGGGCGTCACGCCGGGGGACAGTTCCCCTTCCACGCGCACTTCCATGGTCTTGGACTGAGTCAGCAACAGCGTCTGGCTGGCGAGCACATGTTCCACTTCGCTGGTGCCGATCCCGAAAGCGAGCGCGCCGATCCCGCCATGGCAGGAGGTGTGGCTATCGCCGCAGACGATGGTTGCGCCGGGCAGCGAAAAGCCGAGCTCGGGGCCGACCACATGCACGATGCCCTGATGAATGTCGGTCGCGCCGAAATAGCGGATGCCGAATTCCGGCGCGTTGCTCTCCAGCGCGGCGAGCTGCTGTGCGCTTTGCGGGTCCGCGATGGGAATGCGGTGCCCCTTTTCGTCGAGCCGCGCGGTGGTGGGCAGATTGTGGTCGGGCACGGCCAGCGTCAGCTCCGGCCGGCGGACCTTGCGGCCCGACAAGCGCAGCGCCTCGAAAGCCTGCGGGCTGGTGACTTCGTGGACCAGATGCCGGTCGATATAGATCAGGCAGGTGCCATCCTCGCGGCGTTCCACCAGATGGGCATCCCAGATCTTTTCGTACAATGTGCGTGGTTTGCTTGCCATGGCTGCGCCTTACGCCCGCAGCGGAGCAATGCAAGAGGGGCTGTCTTTAGTCGCCCAAAGAGCGTATTTAGGGGCGCATGGAATGGTTGATCCCCTCTCTGATCGTTTTGGCCACAATTCTCGCCATGGAGTGGGTCGCCTGGGCGAGCCACAAATACATCATGCATGGATTTGGCTGGGCGTGGCATCGCGATCATCACGAGCCGCACGACAAGCTGCTGGAAAAGAACGATCTTTATGCGATCGTCGGCGCGGCGATGAGTATTTCGATGTTCGCGCTGGGCAGTCCGCTGGTGATGGGCGATGCCGCGTGGTGGCCCGGCACCTGGATCGGGCTGGGCATCCTTGGATACGGCATCATCTACACGCTGGTGCATGACGGGCTGGTTCATCAGCGCTATTTCCGCTGGGTGCCCAAAAGCGGCTATGCCAAGCGCCTGGTGCAGGCTCACAAGCTCCACCACGCGACGGTTTCGAAGGAAGGCGGCGTCAGCTTCGGTTTCGTCTTCGTGCGCGATCCTGCTGCGTTGAAGGCGGATCTGAAACGGCAGGAGCGGGCCGGCATTGCGCAGTTGCGCAGTTAGGAGCCTCACTTTCCTTTTCGGCGCTCTGCAAACGCCTGACGGCCGGGGACTCAATCGTTCTCGCTGATCCGCGCTGCGTGCGCCTGGACCAGGGCAATCATGTTGGGTACGCCCTGCGTGCGGTTGGAGCTGAGCTGGTTTCTGAGGTCGAAGGGCTCGAGCGCGGCCGTGATATCCATGGCAGCAACTTCCTTGGCGGGTTTATCCTGTACGGCGGAGAGGACAAGCGCGACGATGCCCTTGGTTATCGCGGCATTGCTGTCGGCCAGAAAATGCAGCGCGCCGTCCTGCTCGGTGGGGTAGACCCACACGCTTGCCGAACAGCCGCGTACCTGCGTGGCATCGGTTTTCAGCGCATCGGGCATGGGATCCAGCTCCCGCCCGAGCTCGATCAGCAGGCGGTAGCGTTCGTCGCCTTCTAGGAACTCGTATTCTTCGCGGATATCGTCGATAGAGCGCATGGGGGCGCCTCTAGCAGGCGCGCGCAAGTAATCCACCCCGGATATGTGCCAGGGGCCGCCGCGATCGTGCCGAATAGGCTTGCAATTTAGGGGTTGCGCGCCTATCTGAGCGTCATCCCGACATTGTTATTCAAGGTTTGGACGCTGGCGCCGCAGGGGGCCGGGCGCGAAATCACGTTGTCATGGCAATGCGGCATTATGGAGTTGGGATGGCGGATATTGCGCGCCTTACAGAAGTGATCGAGCCCGAGGCGAAAGCCCTGGGGTTCGAGCTCGTGCGCGTGAAGATCATTGGTGCCGAAGCCGGCCCGACCGAGAATGGCGGGGAAAAGGCGCTGCAGATCATGGCCGAGGATCCGGCAACGGGCCAGTTGGTGATCGAACAATGCGCCGCGCTATCGCACAGAATATCCGACGCGATCGACGCGCTGGAAGAGGCTGGGGAAGTTCTGGTGGAAGGCGCCTATCGCCTTGAAGTCAGTTCGCCGGGCATCGACCGCCCGCTGACCCGCAAGAAGGATTTTGCGGAATGGGCCGGGCACGAAGTGCGGATCGCGCTGACAGAACCGGTCACGGGCAGCGATGGCAAGCCGCGCAAGACGGTGAAGGGCGATCTCGCCGGTATCGAAGGCGATGTGATCGCAGTTGAAGACAAGAAGGTCGGACGGGTGGAAATCCCGTTCGCCCAGTTGCATTCGGCGAAACTGGTCTTGACC
>JAUHYZ010000039.1 GCA_030426245.1 Alphaproteobacteria bacterium
TCCACTTCGCGGCGGCTGGCCACGCCAGCGCGGGCCAGCAGCTTGGCGATCCGTTCGCCTTCGGGTTTCTCTTTATCCGGCATCGCGCGCGCATAGCTGTTGATGCGCGTAATCACCAGACTTCCCAAAGCCGCGGTGAAAGCTAATCTCGCGCGCGCCAGGGGAGCGAGTGAAGGAACAAGGATGGCGACTGCCGAAGAATCCGCGAAGAAGCCCCGCTGGCGCAGGATGATTGCCGCACTGGGCCATCCCAAGACAGGCTATATGGCGATCTTCGGTTTTGCCGCCGGGCTACCCTATGCGCTGCTGCTGGGCACGCTCTATGCCTGGCTGACGGAGGCCGAGGTGGATCTGGAGACGATGGGCGTCTTCTCGCTGATCGGCCTGGCCTATGCTTTCAAATTTCTCTGGTCGCCGCTGCTGGACCGGGTGAACATTCCGATGGTCTCGCGGCTCGGGCGGCGCAAGCAATGGATCGTGACGGCGCAGCTGGCGATGGGCGCGATCCTGCTGGTGCTTTCTACGCTCAACCCGCTGACCTCGCTCGGCTGGTTTTCGCTGCTGGCGGGAATCGGTGCTTTCGCCTCGGCCACGCAGGATGTGGTGATCGATGCCTGGCGCGTGGATGTGGCGGACGAGACCGCGACGATCGACATGCTCTCCACCGTGTACCAGATGGGATACCGCATCGCGGCGCTGGTGGGCGGGGCGCTTGCCCTGTTCATGGCCGCGCGTATCGGCTGGCCGCAGGTCTATGCCGTGATGGGCGCGATCATGGCGGGGATCGGCTTTCTGAGCCTGTTTGCACCGGATACGAACGAGACGGTCGACGCAGCGCAGAAGGACAAGGAGGAGTTCGCCCATCTGCGCGCGGCAGGGGAGCTGCAGCCGCGCGTACGCGCCCTGGCACTGGGCGCGGTCGCCCTGCTGTGGGGGTGGGCGCTGATCACGGTCGGTGTGTTCATGGTCCGCTCGCTTTCCAACGATCCGGAAGCGCGGCCGGATTCGGTCGCCTTCATTGCCACGCAGGGTCCACTGATCGTCATCGCCACAGTGGTTGTGCCCGCCCTGATCGCGGTGCTGCTGGTGCAGCTGCAGAAGCGCGGAGACTATGTGCTGAGCCATCAGGCACCCGCGCCGCGCGGGTTCGATTCCCTGGTCGATCATGGATACCGCGCGCTGATCCATCCGCTGACGGACATTGTCGGGCGACTGGGCTGGGCGGCGATCATCGTGCTGGGGCTGGTGCTGACTTACCGCATCACGGATTCGATCTGGGGAAGCTTTGCCTATCCATTCTATCTGGGCGAGCTCCAATATTCGAATGACGAAGTGGCGGTCGCCTCCAAATTCTTCGGCGTCGGCGCGCTGATGCTGGGCCTGGCGCTGGGCGGCACGCTGATGACGCTGATCGGCCGCATGGCAACGCTCACGCTGGGCGCCCTGATCGCGGCGCTGACCAATCTGCTCTATGCCGATCTGGCGGTGGGCGGCGCGCGCATGCAGCTGGTGGCGGATCTGTCGGGCTTCACCTGGCTGATTACCCATCTGGGCGGGGAGGCGCGGCTGGCCAAGCTGATGATGGCGATCGCGGGAGAGAATATCGCGGTCGGCATCGCCGGGGCGGCCTTCGTCGCCTATCTCTCATCCATCGTGTCCAAGGGATACAGCGCGGTGCAATATGCGCTGCTGTCCTCCCTCACATTGCTGGTCGGCACGTTGGGGCGCGGCGCGCTGGGCAAGATGATCGAGGATCAGGGATATTATCAGGTGTTCCTGCTGACCACCGCGATCGGTTTCGTCGCGGTGGCGTTATGCGGCATCGAATGGGTCCGCCGCTCACGCATTCCGGGCGGCGGTTTCACCGTTCCCGGCGCGGCCGGGACAGCCTGACGAAGAAAATTTCAATTCTTCGAAAAAACCGCTTTCCTACATAAAGCGAATCTGTTTGAACCTATATGGTTCTTTGAAATCGTGAATGGTTGATTCGCCCTCGCCGGGAAGGCAAGGCAATGCCGCGGCGAGGCAGGCGAATGGCGAGCTATTGCGGAATCTCGTCATTCAGCTTCAGCACTTCGCCGGCGAGGTAGAGCGAACCGCAGATCAGCACCGTCTGCGGCCGGCCGTCGCCATCGGCTTCGATTCGCGCGACGAGCCGCTTTAGCGCCTGCTGGACGTTTTCCGAATGCTCGGCCGGAGCGATGCCCAGTTCGCGCGCGACATGGCTGATCTCGCGCGGGTCGTGCCCGTCATGGTCCAGCAGCGGCACGGCCCATAGCCGCTCCACAAACGGGGCAATGGGCTGCAGGAACTCGGCGACCGGGCGGTTGGACATCATCGCCATCACCAGGTTGAGCTTGGGCCTGTCGGCCAGCGTGCGCGCAATCGCCTGGGCGGCATCGGGATTGTGCCCGCCATCGAGGATGAACTCCGCGCCGGGCACGATTTCGGTGATCGGGCCCCTGGCCAGCGATTGCAGGCGGGCGGGCCAGCTGGTGGCGCGAATGCCTGCGGCCATTGCCTCGGGCGTGACCTGGATCGTGGTCTGGTGGCGCAGCATGGCCACCGCCAGCGCGACATTGTCCGCCTGGTGCTTGCCGTAAAGCTGGGGCAGCGGCAATTCCAGCTCGCCCGCTTCGTCGCGGTAATGGATCGCCGTATCGGCATGCGCGTCCCATTCCTGCCCGCGCATCGCCACGGTGGCCCCCACGGCCCGCGCATGTTTGACGATCTCCGCCGTCGGTTCGGGCGGATAGGATTGGGTGACCAGCGGGCAATCGCGCCGGGCGATATGAACTTTCTCGAAGGCGATGCGTGCCAGCGGGTGGTCCGGGGCTGCCGGGTCTTCGCGCAGCAGGAACGCTTCGTGATCGATGCCGAGAGAGGCGATGCCGCAGGACACCGGCCGCTCCAGCACATTGGTCGCATCGAAGCGGCCGCCCAGGCCGACCTCGATCACGCAGGCATCGGCGGGAATGCGGGAAAAGGCCAGGAAGGTCGCCGCCGTGGTCACTTCGAAGAAGCTCGGGTTCAGATCCTCGCTCTGGTCCAGCACTTCCTTCAGCAAGGCGGCCAGGAAGGCATCGTCGATCAGCTTGCCGGCGATCCGGATCCGCTCGTTATACCGCACCAGATGGGGCTTGGTGGCGGTGTGAACGGTCAGCCCCTGCGTCTCCAGCATGGATCGCAGATAGGCGCAGGTCGAACCCTTACCATTCGTCCCCGCGACATGGAAAGTCGGTGGCAGGCTCTTCTGCGGATCGCCCAGACGGGAGAGAATCTCGCGGATCGTTTCCAGGCCGAAGCGGCCTTGCGGCAGCGACAGGGCGGCCAGACGGTCAAGTTCGCGCTGGACCATCGGGTCGTCCGAGGTGGCGAAATCTGGCATGTCCTGTGGTCGTCCGTTTGAGCGTCACGCCGCCTTGGCGGGACTGAGATAGTCGAGCAACTGTGCGAGCGTGTCGCGGAGGTCCTTTCGCTCCACGACCATGTCCACCATCCCGTGCTCATGCAGATATTCTGCGCGCTGGAAACCGTCGGGCAATTTCTCGCGGATCGTATCCTGAATCACGCGCTGCCCGGCAAAGCCGATCAATGCGCCCGGCTCGGCAATGTGTACATCGCCCAGCATGGCATAGCTGGCAGTGACGCCGCCCGTGGTCGGATCGGTCAGCACCACGATGTAAGGCAGCCCGGCTTCCTTCAGGCGCCGGGTCATCACAGTCGCCTTGGGCATCTGCATCAGCGACAGGATGCCTTCCTGCATGCGGGCGCCGCCGGCAGCGGTTACGACGATATAGGCGCAGCGTTCCTTGATCGCCTTCTGGGCACCGGCGCAGAAGGCAGCGCCCACGGCCATGCCCATCGATCCGCCCATGAAGTTGAAGTCCTGCACGCCCACCACGGCCTTGCGCTTGGCGATCATGCCATAGGCGGAGCTGAAGGCGTCGGCATGGGGCGTTTTGGCGCGGGCGGCCTTGAGCCTGTCCGAATAGCGTTTGGAATCGCGGAAGCGCAGCGGATCCATCTTCACCTTGGGCTGCGGCAGCAGCTTGAAGCCCCGGTCCATCAGTTGCGCCAGCCGCTCATCGGCGCCGATCCGGCCGTGATGGTTGCATATCGGGCAGACCGTCAGGTTCGCCTCGTAATCCTTGGTGAACAGCATTTCCCCGCAACTGGGGCATTTGACCCATAGATTGTCGGGGGATTCGCGCTTGTGACCGAAGGGCAGCGCATTGCGGACGCGGGATAGCCAGCTCATGCAGCCACCTTTCGGGCATTATGGACCGCCTTGGCAAGGGCCGAGGTCAGTTCCCTGAGCGGTTCGGCGGCTTTATCTCCATGCTTTCCCACGATTTCCACCAGTGCGGAGCCGACCACGACACCGTCCGCTACGCGGGCGATCGCCTCGGCCTGTTCGGGCGTGCGTACGCCGAAACCCACGGCCACGGGCAGATCGGTCGATTGCTTCAGGCGCGAGACCGCCTCCTCGATCGTATCGAGCGCGGCCTGCTGCTTGCCGGTGATCCCGGCGACGGAGACGTAATAGAGGAACCCGCCTGCGTGATCGAGCACGGCAGGCAAACGCCTGGCATCGGTGGTGGGCGTGGCGAGACGGATCATGGAGACGCCTTCTGCGCGCAGCATCGGGCCCAGATCGGCATCCTCCTCCGGCGCCAGATCGACGCAGATCACACCGTCCACTCCGGCCTTGGCGGCTTCGGCGGCGAACCACTCCGCGCCGCGATGGACCATCGGATTGGCATAGCCCATCAGCACCAGCGGCACTTCCGGATGACGCGCGCGGAAATCCGCAGCGATCTGCAGGACGTCGGCCGTCTTTGTGCCTTTGCCCAGCGCGCGCAGATTGGCTTCCTGGATCGCGGGGCCGTCCGCCATCGGATCGGTGAAGGGCATGCCCAGCTCGATCACATCGGCGCCGCCTTCCACCAGCGCGTCCAGATTGGCCGCAGTGTCCCCGTCACCGGCAGTGATGAAGCAGACGAGCGCGGGGCCCTTGGCGAATGCTGTGTCGAAGCGGGTCATGCCAAAGCCCCCGCTGGAAGTTCGGTGCCGCACCATGGACAAAATTTGATTGCGACCATGGATGACCCTCCATCATGGATCATGATCCCATAATTGTTGGACTGGGCCTGAAAATCGATGAGACAATCTGGGCAGTCGTGACGATCCGGGTGTTGGTCACAGACCATTTCTACGTTTCTGCGCATCATTTCGCAGCAATGGCTGGTCACATCTCCTCTCCCAGAGCTTCTGCGACGGTGAAGATGTCCTTGTCGCCGCGGCCCGAGACATTGACGATCACGATCTTGTCGCTGTCATAGTTGCCGGCGATCTTGGGCAGAACGGCCAGCGCGTGGGCGCTTTCCAGCGCGGGAATGATCCCTTCGGTCTTGCAGCATAGCTGGAAGGCTTCCAGCGCTTCGGCATCGGTGATGGGCACGTAACTTACGCGTCCGCTTTCATGCAGCCAGCTATGCTCCGGGCCGATCCCGGGATAATCCAGCCCCGCGCTGATCGAATGGGCTTCGGTAATCTGCCCGTCCTCGTCCTGCAGCAGGTAGGTCTTGTTGCCATGCAGCACGCCCGGGCTGCCGCCCGCCAGGCTGGCGGCGTGCTTCTTGGTATCCATGCCGAGGCCCGCCGCTTCGGTGCCGATCATCGCCACATCCGCGTCGTCCAGGAAGGGATGGAACAGGCCGATCGCGTTGGAACCGCCGCCCACGGATGCAACCAGCAGATCGGGCAGACGGCCTTCGGCCTCCATGATCTGTTCGCGCGATTCCGTGCCGATTACGCTCTGGAAATCGCGCACCAGCTCCGGATAGGGATGCGGGCCTGCGGCGGTGCCGATGATGTAGAACGTGTCATGCACATTGGCGACCCAGTCCCGCAGCGCCTCGTTCATGGCATCCTTCAGCGTTTCCGCACCGGCCGTCACAGGGCGGACTTCCGCGCCCAGCAGCTTCATGCGGAACACGTTGGGCTTCTGCCGCTCCACATCCTTGGCGCCCATGAAGATCACGCAGGGCAGGCCGAAGCGCGCGGCGACCGTGGCGGTGGCCACGCCATGCTGCCCCGCGCCGGTTTCGGCGATGATCCGCGTCTTGCCCATGCGCTTGGCCAGCAGGATCTGGCCGATGCAATTGTTGATCTTGTGCGCGCCGGTGTGGTTCAGTTCCTCGCGCTTGAAGTAGATCTTGGGGCCTTTGCCTTCGGGCAGATCGGCGCGGAGATGCTCCGTCAGCCGTTCGGCGAAATACATCGGGCTGGGGCGCCCGACATAATGCTTCAGCAGCGCTTCGAATTCGCGCTTGAATTCCGGGTCTTCCTTGGCGGCGCGATATTCCTTCTCCAGCTCCAGGATCAGGGGCATCAGCGTCTCGGCGACGTAACGGCCGCCGAACTGGCCGAAATGGCCGCGCTCGTCGGGCTGGCTGCGCAAGGAGTTGGGCAGGGAATTGGAAAGTGAATTGGGCAGGGCGGATTGGTCGGTCATGTCGTAATTCTTTCAGATACAGTTAGGCCTTCGCTTCGAGCAGTTTCCTGAAGCGGTCAGCGCCATCGTATCCCGATGCGTGCGGCGGAAAGGGCCGGTATCAACATTGCCGAACCGCTTTGCAGAAGGCCGCGATCTTGTCCACATCCTTCACGCCCGGGGAGCTTTCCACGCCTGACGAGGTATCCACCATCTGAGTATGGGTGGTCATGATCGCTTCGGCCACATTTGCTGGGTCGAGCCCGCCCGCCATGCCCCAGGGCGTTGCCCCGTGATAATGGGCCAGCAGGGTCCAGTCGAAGGCCAGCCCCATGCCGCCCGGAAGCGCGCCTTTGGGCGTCTTCGCGTCGAACAGGATAAAATCGGCCACGTGCTGGTAGGCGCTGGCCATGCCGACATCCTTGGCCGCCGTGACGGGCAGCACCTTCCACACGGGCAGGCCGTGGCGGATTTTCACATTGGCCACGCGTTCGGGCGTTTCGGAGCCGTGCAGCTGGACGATGTCGAGCTTGCCCGCCGCAACGCCTTCGGCAATCGTATGGTCGTCAGCATCGACGAACACGCCCACCGTCTCGATCATCGATCCGGCTCTCGCGCCGAGCGCGGCCGCTTCTGCCGTCGTAACGTAGCGCGGGGATGGGGGATAGAAGTTGAAACCCACATAATCGGCGCCCGCCGCGATGGATGCGTCCAGCGCATCGGGCGTCGTCACTCCGCAGATCTTGATTCTGGTCGCAGCCATAATCTTCTCCGTTACGGCAAAGGCGGCTCCGGCGGAAGGCTGCGATGGCAGGAAATGCTTTACCTTGATCAGGTAATGTTTGCCCACACAGCACGATTTCCGGGGGGACACATGAAACTTCTAGCCGCAGGAGTGCTGGCCGCGATTGCCGCCGCGTGCTTTTATTTCTTCGTCGATCGGCGGCCTGCCGATGTTTATACCATGCCGGTTGCCGAGGCCTACGAACGGCTGAGCCATGCCGACTTGATGCGGGACGGACAAAGCTTCGTCGGGACGATGCAATTCACGTCATCCGGCAACGGACGGGATAGCGTGAGCTGGAACGGCACGACGTCGCATGCCAATCGCACCTGCAAGATCGGCCTGGCGCCCTGGAGCGAGGACGAGCGGCAAACCAAGGTTTCCGTCAATTGTTCAGGCGGCGCGGTCAGCGATGGCGCCGCGGCAGGAATGGCGCATAAATTCTTCCGCTTTGCCGTGATCGAGAAAGTGGATTCCACACTGGTCGGCCGCCTCTATGACGAAGCGCGCTCCCACGGATCGACAGCAGCTGGCTGGCCGGGCGACGGTGTGGACGGCAGCCTGGCGACCGCGCAGTCCAATGCCATCGGGATGATGCAGGATGCGGCAAGGGCTCAGCGCGAAATGGAACAGGAAGATCGCGTCCGCAAGGAAGAGGCCAAGTGGGACGAATTCTACGACGCCGACCCGATCGACTATGAGGATCAGCTCTAGGCCGGGCGTACCCTTTGGGAGCTAAAGCGTGGCTTCGATCGCCCTTGCAGCCGCCACCGGATCGTCTGCGCGGCTGATCGGGCGGCCGATCACCAGGGCACTCGCTCCGTCGTCGCGGGCCTGACGCGGCGTCACCACGCGCTTCTGATCGGCAGCGTGATTGCCTTCGGGACGCAAACCGGGAACGACGAAGAACCCGTCCTTCCATTGCTTGTGCACCGCGCCGACTTCCCTGCCGGAACACACGATGCCGTCCAGACCGGCCTGTTTGGACAATTCGGCGAGCCGCATGACCTGATCGTGGGCATCCCCGCCAACGCCGGTCTGTGTCAGATCTCTCTTATCCATGCTGGTCAGCATGGTGACGCCCACCACCTTGGTATGTTCGCTGGCAGCCGCCTTGGCGTCTTCCATCATCGCCCTGCCGCCACTGGCATGGACTGTGACGATCGCCGGTTCCAGCACGTGGATCGCCTGCATCGCGCCGGCCACCGTATTGGGTATGTCGTGCAGTTTGAGATCGAGGAAAATCGGCAATCCCAGATGCGCGATTTCATGCACGCCGTGATGGCCGTGCGCGCAAAAGAACTCGAGCCCCAGCTTCAGGCCGCCAATATGCGCCTTGACCTTTGTGGCCAGAGCTTTCGCAGCATCGAGTTGGGGAAGGTCGAGCGCGAGATAGATCGGGTTGCTCACTTGTCCTCATTCTCTTTGGCTTGCAGCGCAGGCGTGGTTTCATTCGCAGGCTTGTCCTCGGCATGATCCGAGGCAACGGCATTGCGGACGGCAGTCTCCAGCGACTGAATTCGGCGATTGAGGCGCCAGCGCGTGCCGGTGTGCAGCAGCCAGACCGGCAGCAGGCCCAGCAGAAAGGAGACGATCACCAGTGCCGGTATCTTCGTTTCCAGCACCAGGTTTTCCCAGATCTTGACCTCGACGGTTTCCCAGTTGTTGAACGAGAAAACCAACATGACAATCGCAACGATAACCCAGACGATTGTGCGGATGATTTGCATTTCTGCGTGCTCCTTTCCGCCCTAACTGGCCGCGATGCTAAGCTGCTTGCCCACTCAAGGGAAGTACGCAAGTCATCCTAAGACGCGGCTGAATATCCGATCGACCTGCTTGAAGTGATAATCCAGGTCGAATTTTTCTTCGATTTCTTCCGCGCTCAATGCCGCTGTCACGGCTTCGTCCGCCTTGAGGAGTTCGAGCAGGGAGAGTTCCCCGTCCGATTCCCAGACCTTCATCGCATTGCGCTGAACTAGCGCATAGGCGTCTTCTCTGCTGACACCGGCCTGTGTCAGAGCCAGCAGCACGCGCTGCGAGTGGACCAGGCCGCCCATCTTGTCCAAGTTCTTTTGCATCCGCTCGGGATAGACCAGCAGTTTGTCGATCACGCCGGTTAGCCTAGCGAGTGAGAAATCGAGCGCGATCGTGGCATCGGGGCCGATATAGCGCTCTACCGAGCTGTGGGAGATGTCCCGTTCGTGCCACAGCGCCACAT
Organism: Alphaproteobacteria bacterium; assembly: GCA_030426245.1. GTDB lineage: Bacteria > Pseudomonadota > Alphaproteobacteria > Sphingomonadales > Sphingomonadaceae > Andeanibacterium. Next base: position 9,505 of record JAUHYZ010000039.1, read on the forward strand.
TCTCAAGGGCAGGCATCGCGAACCCTCTGATCACGCGCGCCTGTCCGGTGAGGTTTTCGGTCAGCACGGGATTGCGTTTATGCGGCATCGCGCTCGAGCCTTTCTGGCCGGGCGAGAAATATTCCTCTGCCTCCAGAACTTCGGTGCGCTGCAAATGGCGGATTTCGACCGCGAGCCGCTCCATCGAACTGGCGATGACCGCCAGCACGGAAAAGAACATTGCATGGCGGTCGCGCGGGATAACCTGGGTTGAAATAGGCTCGGGCGTCAGGCCGAGCTTTTCGGCCACATGCTCTTCAACCGCGGGATCGATATTGGCGAATGTGCCGACGGCCCCCGAAATGGCGCAGGTGGCGATTTCCGCGCGCGCCGCTTCCAGCCGGGCCTTGCAGCGGTCGAACTCGGCATAGGCCTGGGCCAGCTTCAGTCCGAAGGTCGTGGGTTCGGCGTGGATGCCGTGGCTGCGCCCGATTGTAGCGGTGTATTTATGCTCTTCGGCCCGGCGCTTCAGCGCGGCGAGCAATTGGTCGAGATCTTCCAGCAGAATGTCCGCCGCGCGGGATAGCTGGACGGCCAGTGTCGTGTCGAGCACGTCAGAGCTCGTCATGCCCTGGTGCATGAAGCGCGCTTCCTCGCCCACCTGTTCGGCCACCCAGGTCAGGAATGCGATCACATCGTGCTTGGTCACCGCTTCGATCGCATCGATTGCGGCGACGTCGATCTCAGGGTCGGTCGCGTACCAGTCCCACAAGGCCTTGGCCGCGCTTTTGGGCACGACGCCCAGCTCGCCCAGCTTCTCGGTCGCATGCGCCTCGATCTCGAACCAGATACGGAACTTCGATTCCGGTTCCCAGATCGCGGTCATGGCAGGGCGGGCGTAACGGGGGACCATTTTCGACTCCGGTTGTGGGTGGGTGATTGTGTCTCGACAGAGCCGCTAGGGCTGTGGGCCTTCCAAGGCAAGGGTAAGAGATGGGCTTGGCAAGGCAAATCCATTTTGATTATGACGCTGACGATGAGCGCGAAATTGCTAGACGCCATGTTGAAGCGGACGATCAAGAGGGGGGTGCTTGAAGTCACCCATGCCGATGGCCGCCATGTGTCTTTCGGCAGCGCGGCGCCGGGCTATCCCGAAATTGCGATCCGTTTCACCGACCGGCGGGTACCGCGCGACGTCATAAGCAATCCGCGCCTCGGTGCCGGTGAAGCCTATATGGATGGGCGCATCGTCATCGAACGGGGCGATGTCATGCAGTTCGTCCAGCTGGTCCAGTCGAACCGGCCGTGGGAAGAAGGCATCGATCTGGGTGAGCCGGGCCTGCTGCGCACTGCGCGCGACCGGATTGCCTTCATGGTCCGCTCGTTCAATAAGCCGGGCAGTTCCAAGCGCAACGTTTCCCATCACTACGATATCGGCAACGCGCTTTACGAACTGATGCTCGATCAGGAGCATATGCAGTATAGCTGCGCCTATTGGCCCAGCGACAATATGACGCTGGGCGAAGCGCAGGAAGCCAAACTGGCGCATATAGCGTCCAAGATGAATCTGTCGGCAAGGCAGCGCGTGCTCGATATCGGATGCGGCTGGGGCGGCATGGCGATCTATCTGGCGCGCAAGACGCAAGCGGAGGTTCTGGGTATTACGCTGAGCGAGGAGCAGCTGGCGCTCGCCCGGAAAAGAGCGGAGGCCGCCGGCGTTGCGGACAAGGTGCGTTTCGAATTGGTCGATTACCGCGATCTGGCGAAACGCGGCGAAAGCTTCGACCGGATCGTTTCGGTCGGCATGTTCGAACATGTCGGCGTGCCGCAATACACGGCCTTCTTCCGCAATTGCGCACGGCTTCTCAAGGAAAACGGCGTGATGCTGCTGCATACGATCGGCCGTCTGGACGGGCCGAGTTACACGGACGCCTTTACCGACAAATATATCTTTCCCGGCGGCTATATCCCGGCGCTGAGCGAGACGGTTGCCGCGAGCGAAAAGGTCCGCCTTGCCGTAACCGATGTGGAGATATTGCGCTTCCATTACGCCAAGACGCTGCGTGAATGGTATCGCCGCTGCATGGATCATCGCGACGAGATCGTTGCGATGTATGACGAACGCTTCTTCCGCCTGTGGACCTTCTATCTGTCCGGCTCCACGGCTGCTTTCGAGAATGGCGGCATGTGCAACTTCCAGCTGCAATATGTGCGCAAGCGCGATAGCCTGCCGATTACGCGCGGCTACATGGCGCAGGCCGAAGAGGCGCTGAACGCGTAACGGCTCCTGCGCTGCAGCCGTAAGCCAATTCAGGCCTTGATCAAATCAGCCCCTTGGCCCTCAGTGAGACATGGCCTTCGCGCCCGATCACGATATGATCGTGTACGGTGATGCCCAGAAGGCGCCCAGCTTCGGCAATACGGTTGGTTATCTGGATGTCGGCACGGCTTGGCTCGGGCGAACCGCTCGGATGGTTGTGCACCAGGATCAATGCGGTAGCGCCCAGATCGAGCGCTCTGCGAATCACTTCGCGCGGGTGGATTGCGGCTTCATCGATGGAACCGTCGCCCACATGCTCGTCATGGATCAGGATGTTTTGAGCATTGAGATAGAGCACCCGCACGCGCTCCACCGTCAGATGCGCCATGTCGATCTGAAGATAGTCGAGCAGCGCCTGCCAGCTGCCAAGCACCGGCTTCTGCCGGACTTCCTGGCGGGCCAGGCGGCGTGCAGCCATTGCCACGATCTTCAGCGCGGCAGCACTGGTTTCTCCCATTTGCGGGTGATCGGCCAGCGAGGTCGGGTCCGCATTGAGCACCCCGGCAAGCGAACCGAACCGCCGGATAAGGGATTTGGCGATGGGTTTCGTGTCCACGCGCGGACGCGCAGTCATCAGCAGATATTCCAGGACCTCGTGATCGGCCAGCGCTTCGGATCCGCCGTCCAGCAGCCTCTTTCTCAGACGAGCGCGATGCCCGGCTGTGTCCCGCCGCGAGACATCGCTGGCGGATTCCGTCCCGGTTTTCTCCGCCAAGGCAACTTCCCCCGCGCCAGCGCGTTACACATACTATGCATTGCCTTTAGCCGTGCATCTGCGCAAGTGTGAGACCGATGGCGGAGCAGACCGAAGATCACGCCGATACGGCTCCCCGGCTCGGCTCGCGCCGTCGGCTGGGCTGCTGGATTTTTGGGATTCTGGCGCTCATTCTGCTAGCGATCGCCGCCTATGTCTGGTTCTCGCGCGAGGAACTCGCCGATGACCTGATTGCCAGTCAGCTTGAGGATATGGGGCTGGAGGCAACCTATACGATCGACCGTATCGGTCCGCGCCGCCAGATCGTCAGCCAGATCGTTATCGGCGATCCTGCCCGCCCGGATCTAACCATAGAGCGCGCAGAAATCCGCCTCGTCCCCCGCTTCCCCTTCTTCGGGATCGGCAGGGTGATTCTGGAAAAGCCTCGGCTCTATGGCAGCTACCGCGACGGGGAGCTCAGTTTCGGCTCGATTGATTCACTCTTGTTCGAACAGCCTTCGGCAGAGCCTTTCATGTTTCCCGATATGGAGCTGGTCCTGGACGACGCCCGGGCGCTGATCGAAACGGATTTCGGTCCGGTTGGCGCCAAGGCGCAGGGGAACGGGCATCTTCGCGGCGGCTTTTCAGGCATCCTGGCCGTGAACGCGCCGCAGCTTTCTTTCGAAGGATGCAATGCGCAGAACGCGACCCTGTTCGGCGAAGTGACGATTGACGCGGAACGTCCCGGCTTTTCCGGACCCTTGCGGCTGGCGTCGCTCGATTGTCTGGAACAGGGCGTCTCGCTGCGTGATGCGGGGCTCAATCTGCAGATCCGGGTCGATCGCAATCTTGCCGGCTTCGAAGGCGATGCGGGCCTTGCGGGCGGCGCTCTGGCCATTGAAGGCAACCGGGTCGAGGCGGTATCGGGATCCTCCCAGTTCGATTGGCGTAAGGAAGCACTGACGGCGAGTTATGAGCTGGCGGTGCAAGGCGTGGACACGCCCGATTTGGCGCTGGGAAGGCTTTCGATCGAAGGTTCGGCGAGATCGAGCGAAGGTTTCGAGAAGCTCGAGATAGAGACGGATATCGAGGGTGCCGGGCTGCGTCCCGGGCCGGCTCTCTTTTCTACCCTGGGCAATGTTGCCGAAGCGACTTCGGGCACGTTGCTGGGGCCGATGCTCACGCAGATCCGCAGCGCGCTTGCGCGGGAAGGGCGGGGCAGTTCGCTCGCCGCCAACGTTACGATGCGCAAGACCGGGCAGGTGCTCAGCGCGGTTGTCCCCCAGGCAAGCCTGCGCGGGTCCAGTGGATCGACGTTGCTGTCGATTTCCCGCTTCCAGTTTTCATCGAGCGGCGACGCGCCGCGTTTCTCGGGCAGCTTCACGACGGGCGGGCGCGGTCTGCCGCAGATCTCGGGCAGGATGGAAAATCGCGGCGGGACGAGCGATGCCGTGTTGCGTTTGCGCATGGCGGAATATTCGGCGCAGGGCGGAAGCCTCTCGGTTCCCGAATTGCAGATCGAGCGATCCGCTGCCGGAACGATCGGCTTTCGCGGCAATGCAATCGCAAGCGGAGCGATCCCCGGCGGAAGCGCGCAGGTCCTGCGCCTGCCTATCACGGGAGACTGGTCGGCGGATAGCGGCCTTTCCGTCTGGCGCGAATGCACCGATGTGTCTTTCGGCAGCCTGACCTTGGCCAGCCTCACTCTCGAAAAGCGCGAGCTTGAACTTTGCCCGCCTTCGGGCGGCGCCATTCTGCGCAGCGATGGTGCAGGAACGCGCATTGCAGCGGGCACGCCGCAGCTCGATCTGGCTGGCCGTCTTGGGGAAACGCAGATCGCGCTGCGTAGCGGGGCAGTCGGTCTGGCATGGCCCGGCGCCATGACGGTGCGCGATGTCGACATCACATTGGGGCCGCCGGAAAGCGCAACGCGTTTCCAGCTGAGCGAACTCGAAGCCCAAATCGATAGCGGGCTTAGAGGAGAATTCTCCGGCGCGGACATGCGCCTCTTCGCGGTGCCGCTCGACATTCTGGATGCCGCCGGCAACTGGCAATACGCCGATGGCCGGCTGGAACTGACCGGCGGTTCGCTGCGCGTGGAGGATCGCGAAGCCCTTGACCGGTTCGAACCGCTGATCGCCCATGACGCCGCCCTGACGCTGGAAGACAACCGTATCGCCGCGGATGCCCTTCTGCGCGAACCGGAAAGCGACCGGGCGGTGACCCAGGCGCATATCGTCCATGATCTGGGCACCGGCACCGGTTTTGCCGATCTCGATGTGGAAGAACTGGTGTTCGACGAGGACCTGCAGCCCGATACGCTGACCAAGCTGGCCCTGGGCGTGGTGGCCAATGCGGACGGTACAGTGCGCGGAACCGGACGGATCGACTGGAATGCGGAGGAAGTGACCAGCACCGGCCGCTTCACGACTGACAGTTTCGATTTTGCGGCCGCCTTCGGGCCGGTCGAAGGGGTTTCGGGCACAATCGAATTCACCGACCTGCTGGGTCTGGTCACTGCGCCCCGTCAGCGGCTGAGGATCCATTCCTTCAATCCCGGCATCGAAGTCGATGAAGGGGAACTGGTCTACGAGCTGGATGCCGACTATCTGATGGTCATCCATGGCGGACGCTGGCCCTTCATCGGCGGGACGCTGGTGCTGGAGCCGACGCGCACGCGCCTGGCCGAGGCGGAGACGCGGCGCTACACGCTTCGGCTGGAAGCGGTGGATGCCAGTCAGTTCGTGCAGCGGATGGACCTCGCCAATATCGCTGCGACGGGCCTGTTCGACGGCACGGTGCCGCTGGTGTTCGACGAGAATGGCGGCCGGATCGAACAAGGCCGCCTGCAATCGCGTCCGCCAGGGGGCAATCTCTCTTACGTCGGAGAGCTGACTTATGAGGATCTCTCCACCATGGCGAATTTCGCCTTCGATGCTCTCAAATCGCTCGATTACCGGGAAATGGAGATACTTCTCGACGGGTCGCTGACCGGCGAGATCGTTACCAGAGTGCGCTTCGACGGGATCAGACAGGGCGAAAGCGCCAAACGCAATTTCGTGACCAAGCAGCTTGCCAGCCTGCCGATCCGCTTCAACATCAATATCCACGCGCCGTTCTACAAGCTGATTACAGCCATCCATTCCATGTACGATCCCGCATATGTGCGCGATCCGCGCGAGATCGGCCTGCTGGATTCGCAAGGCCGGCGGACCATCAATCCCACGCTGTCCCTGCCGCCTGAAGTCGAGCCGGAAGAGCTGCCCTTGGATGAAGCACCCATTCAGCCTCCAGAAAGCGGAGCACTGCCATGAAGCCAATGAAATTGACCTCCCCTGCGCGCACGGCGCATAAGGCGCCTATGGAGCTTGCGAAAATGGGGCCTGCGGGGGCGGCGAAGACAGTGATTGCGGTATTGGGGCTGCTGGCTCTGCCGGGGTGCATTTCAGTGACCGCCCCGGACAAGCCGATTGTGATCGAGCTCAATATCAACATCACGCAGGAAGTGATTTACCGTTTGGCGGCCGACGCCGAGAACACGATTGAAGAGAACGCGGATATTTTCTGATGGGACAAGCAATGAACCGAATGAAACGCACTCGCCTTGCCATCGCGGGCACCCTGGGCGCCGTGACGCTGGCCGGCATTGCCGTGCCTGCGCTTGCCCAGCGCGATCCAGCCTATGATGCCGCGCGCCAGGCCGGCCAGGTTGCCGAGAAGATGGACGGCTATCTGATGATCGTCGGCTCCTCCAGCCCTTCGTTGGAAGCGCTGGTGAAGGACATCAATATCAAGCGCCGCGCAGTCTATGCGGAAAAGGCGCAGGCGGCGAATGCCACGCTGCAGGAATACGCTTTCACGGCTGGCTGTCTCAACATCGCGCGCACCAAGCCGGGCGAAAAATACGAAGCGCCCGATGGCAGCATCAATACGCGCACCAGCGCTCCGCCGGAACGCGATCCGCGCTGCCCGTAAATCTCTGTCTTTTCTCCCCGGATTTCAGCGCCGGGTTTTTGCCTCTTTTCCGCCTTCGATGAGGGCGCTCCAAGCGGATCGAAACCTCGCTCGCACGGCGCTCTTCTGACAAGCGGTTGACTCGTAGGAACCCCCCGCCTAAGGGGGGCGCGCCTTGGCGGGATTGCCCGCTTTCATGGCGGTTTTCCCAGATGGTTGAGGATGAATCGACATGATTGCGGATGATAACGAAAAGGCTCCCGGTGGTGATGAAGACCCTCGGCTGACTTCGCTCGAAGAACGGCTCGCGGCGGCACATCGCACAGAGGCGGAACGGACCGCGACCAAGCAGGTCCGCAATGTCTTTACCGGGAAGGGCGTGTCCCAGGGAAACCGGGTCTTGTCCGCGCTGATCGGGGCTCCATTGGGGGGCCTTTTCATCGGCTTCGCGGCAGATCAGTTGCTCGGTACGCGGCCCAAGGCGATGCTGGCGATGCTGTTCCTCGGGATCATTGCCGGCTTCGTGCAAATTTGGCGGATTTCTCGTGAACGCGCGGAATAGGCGCGTAAGTTCTAGGGATTAAAAGGGGTTACGCGTGGCGGCCGAGAGCAAGATCGACCCAATGCACCAATTCCAGATCAGTGGAATTTCGGGTGCGATCGACGGTAGTCCGTTCGTCTTCACCAATTCGGCGCTGTGGATGCTGATCGTGCTCGGCTCGATCACGCTGTTCATGTGGGGCGGATTGAAGCGTCAGATCATTCCCGGCCGCTGGCAGGCTGCGGTGGAAGGCTTCGTGGAATTCATCAGCGGGATGGCGATCAGTTCCATCGGCAAGGAAGGACGCGCCTATATCCCCTGGATCTTCACGATCTTCGTTTTCATCATTTTCTCGAATTATCTCGGCATGCTGCCGCTGTCGGTCGTTGGGCCGCACCCGTTCACGGTGACGAGCCAGTTCACGATCACCGGCCTTATGGCGATCATGAGCTTTGCGATCGTGCTGATCGTCGGCTTCTGGAAGCATGGCCTGCATTTCTTCAGCCTGTTCGTGCCGCATGGCACGCCCAAGGTGATGTTGCCGCTGATCGTGCCGATCGAATTCGTTTCCTTCATGGTGCGCCCGTTTAGCCTCGCGCTGCGACTGTTCGTTGCGATGATCGCCGGGCACATCCTGCTCGACGTGTTCGGCAACTTCATTGTCAACGGGATCACTTCGGGCACGGCAGTGGGCTATGCCATTTCGGCAATCAGTTTCGTTTTCATTGTCGGCGTCAACGCGCTTGAACTGCTGGTCTGCGGTATTCAGGCCTATGTGTTCGCGCTGCTTGCCTCGCTTTACATCAACGATGCGGTGCATCTGCACTGAGTTCTTGAAGTTTTTTAAAACCAGTTTTCCAAGGAGTATTTGTCATGGATCTCGAAGCTGCAAAGGTGATTGGCGCCGGTCTCGCGGCAATTGGCGTTGGCGTTGCCTCTGCCGGTGTGGGCTTTGTGTTCGGCTCGTTCCTTCAGGGCGCGCTGCGCAATCCCGGTGCTGCCGACGGCCAGCAGGGCCGCCTGTTCATCGGCTTCGCTGCTGCTGAACTTCTCGGCCTGATCGCATTCGCGGTGGCCATGATCATTCTCTACGCAGTCTGATTGACATACATTCGTACCGGTTCGGCGCTTTGACGCGCCGGCCGGAAGTGTGAAAATCTGATAGCCGAACGGTCTCATGCCCCAGATTAACCAGCTCATGCTTGTCTACCAGTCGCAGTGGTTCTGGCTGCTGCTGGTGCTCGCCATCATCTATTTCGGCATTGCCAAGAGCATGCTGCCCAAGATCGAAGGCGTTGTGGAAGACCGTAACAAGCGGATTTCCGACGATCTGGCCGCGGCCGAAAAGGCCAGGACGCAGGCGGACGCTGCCGAAGAAAAGGCGCGGCTTGCCGATGAGGAAGCCCGGGCCGCAGCGCAGACCATTGCCGCCGACGCCAAGGCCAAATCGGCCAGCGATGCCGAAAAGCGCGTGGCCAAGGCCGATGCCGCCATTGCGGAACGCGCTGCCGAAGCCGAAGCCAATCTTGCCAAGGCACGCGCCGAGGCAATGGCCAGTCTGGAAAGCGTGGCTGCAGAGGCTGCCCAGGAAATCGTCGGCAAGGTTTCCGGCGCAAAAGTGACTGCGGCGGAATCGCAGGCATCGGTAAAGGCGGTATTCGCAAATGGCTGATCTGCTGTTCCTCGCTCACGGTGCTGCCGCCGATCACGGCGGCGGGGCTCCGCTCTGGCTGACACCGGGCTTCTGGGTCGGGCTCTCGATGCTCACCCTCATCCTGATCATGATTTGGCTGCGTGTGCCGGCCCTGATCGGTGCCGCGCTGGACCGCAAGATCGCGGGCATCAAGACGATGCTCGACGAAGCGGCGGAGCTTCGCCAGGAAGCCGAAAAGCTCAAGGCCGAATACGAGAAGAAGGTGAAGAGCGCCGACAAGCATGCTGCCGAACTCAAGGCCGCTGCCGAGGACGAGGCGAAAGCCATCGTCAAGAAGGCGAAAGAAGATGCGACTGCGCTGATCGCCCGCCGGGAAAAGATGGCCGAGGAAAAGATTGCAGCAGCGGAGCGCGCCGCAGTGGAAGATCTGCGCGCCAAGGCTGCCGATGCAGCCGCCGCGGCTGCTCGCGGCTTGATTGCCGAGAAGCATGATGCCGCGGCCGACAAGGAACTCGTCGACAAGACGATCTCCAGCATCTGACTTCACACTCCGATTGATCGGAAACAGACCCCCGCCCTTGTGCGGGGGTTTTTTGTTGCGGCGTTCAGGAAATGCTTGCGGTGCTAAGTATTCTGCATGAGAAGCCGGGCTTTGTTGGAAGAATTCCGGGAGATCGCAGGATGAAAGTTGCAGTGCTTGGCGCAAGCGGAAAAGCCGGATCCGAGATTACCAAGGAACTCCTGTCGCGCGGGCATGAAGTGATCGCCATTGGGCGGACTGCCGAGACTTTGCCTCAAGGTGAGGGTGTGAAACCCAAAGTCGGCGATGTGTCGGATCCCGATGCACTGGCACAGCTGGTGCAGGGCGTGGACGCGGTCATCAGCGCAGTTCATTTCGACATCCCTGCCTCCACTTTCATCACCGGCCTCAAGAAGGCAGGCGTTGATCGCTTGCTGGTCACTGGCGGAGCGGCCAGCCTCTACAATGCGGACGGCGTGATGCTCTATGACCAGCCCGGATTCCCCGAAGCGATCAAGCCGGTGGTCAAGCCGGCGATCGATTTTCTGAACGATCTGCGTGAAGAGTATGAGCTCAATTGGACGTTCTTTTCACCGGCGATGAACTTCTTCGTTGGGCCACGCATCGGTGCCTTTCGGCTTGGTGAGAACACGCTGCTCACCGACGAACAGGGCGAAAGCAAGATCAGCTATGCCGACTATGCGATCGCCATGGTCAACGAGCTGGAGCAGGAGAACTATCCGCGTGGGCGTTTCACTGCCGCCTATTGACCGCTGGCCGTTTGATCGCGGGTTGGAGCCTTTCGCCTAGAAGCTGTCCTTCGCAGCTCTGAGCGCCGCAAAGGTTTCCGAAGGCTCGCTGCCGCCCCAACGTGCCTGCATCGCCGGATCGTCGGCGCGCAGGAAGGGGTTGGTCTCCAGTTCCAGGGAAAGCACAGTGGGAACGGTCGGCTCGCTGGCTGCGCGCCTGGCGGTGATTTCGCGGGCATAGTCCTGCAGCGCCGCATTGTCCGGATCCGCATGCAGCGCGAATTTGGCGTTGGCGGCGGTGTATTCGTGCGCGCAATAGAGCTTCGTATCCGCGGGCAGTGCCTTCAGCCGCGAAAGGCTCGCCCAGAATTGGGGCGGTGTGCCCTCGAACATCCGGCCGCAGCCCAGGGCGAAAAGCGAATCCCCGACAAAGGCGATGGCCGCCTCCGGCAGGTGATAGGCAATATGGCCGTTGGTGTGCCCTCCGACATCGATGACATGGGCAGTACAATTCCCCAGCATCGCCGTGTCGCCCTGCGATACCGTGCGGTCCACGCCTGCGATCTTGGGGGCATCGCCGGCGGGCGCAGTGATCGTGCAGCCTGTTGCCGCCTTGATGGCCTCGTTTCCGCCTGCATGGTCCGCATGCCAATGCGTGTTCCAGATCTGGGTGATGCGCCATCCCTTGGCTTCCGCCTGGCGCAGATATTCCTGCGCATCGGGCGTATCGATGCAGGTCGTCTCGCCGCTCTCGGGATCGTGGAGCAGGAATCCGTAATTGTCGGACAGGCAGGGGAACTGGTGGACTTGCAGGGGCATATCTAACTGTCTCTCCCGCGCGGGTGGCGCGGCATGGTATTGGGCAGGATTACCCAGTGATGGCGGCTTTGCTCGTAGACCGAGCGGGCAGGGGGCGGAAAGTCCGGATCGGCTATTGCGCCTGCCGTGATGCCCACAATGCCGGGATATTTCTCCGCCTTGGCGTAAAGCGTGGTGCCGCATTCCGGGCAGAAGCCATTGGTGAAATGCGCGCCGGTATCGGTCGAGCGAGTATATTCGCGTGCCTCCCCGGAAATGGTCACGGCCTCGGCGGGGAAATAGGCCACCGTGCCGAAGGGGGAACCGCTGCGGCGCTGGCAATCCTTGCAGTGGCACAGCACCGTCATGGCCTGTGCATCATCCGCGATATCGGCCGACAGGTTTCCGCATTGGCAGTGCGCTTTCATGCCCCAAGGATAGGGGGTGGCGGCCCCATAGGAAAGGCCCGCCTGCTCCATCGAGCAAGCGGGCCTGCAATTTCCCAAGGGCCAAAGCCCCGTGTCAGGCGATCAGTCGCCCTGCTTCTTCAGAGCTTCGCCCAGGATGTCGCCGAGCGATGCGCCCGAATCCGACGAACCGAACTGTTCCACGGCTTCCTTCTCTTCGGCCAGCTGACGG
>JAUHYZ010000040.1 GCA_030426245.1 Alphaproteobacteria bacterium
GGGCAGAGCAGGCCGCGCGCGTTTCCGGCTGGCTGTCCTTCATCGGCTTCACCGTCATCGGCATGCTGCACCTGCCCTTTATTCGCGAGATCTACGCTTTGTTCGCGCCGGGCGAAACGGCAGTGATCGACGAAGCCGTTCAGTTCGGCTGGGCGCTTTATCCTTTCATGGGCATCATGGCTTTCACTCATGCCTTCAGAGGGGTGTTCCGCGGAGCCGGCAGTCCGAAGCAATCCATGACCATTGCGCTGGTCATGCAATATGGCTTCCAGCTACCATTCGCCTGGGGCATCGGATTGTTTACGGATTACGGGCCGCTCGGCGTTTGGTGGAGCTATACTTTCGGAAGCCTGCTGGGGACGCCGATCTGCCTGTTCTGGTTCCTGAAGGGGCCCTGGCGGCGGAAACTGGTCGACAGCCAAGAAAGCTGATTGCCAGCCGCCCTATTCCACCGGACGCCTGGGATCGAGCAGATCCTTTTCATTGCTCGTGCTGGCGCGTTCTTCGTCCACCATGCGCGCAATTTCGTCTTCGGGCGTGGTTTCCTGCGTTTCCTCCGGCACTTCAGGCGGCAAGCGCGCGGGTTGCGGTTGCGGCGCGGCCGCCGCCTTGGCCTCCACCGTTTCCACCAGCGCGGCCTCCGGCGGTGCGGCAGCATCGAAGCGCAGACGGTAGATCGGCTCGGGAATGGAGAAGCCTGCCCCTTCCAAAGCGCGCTTCACGGCCGCGATCGCGCGGCTATGCGCCTTGTACCAATCGGTTTCGCGCTGATCGATCCAGCCGAGATATTCTATCACGATATTGGAATCGCCGACTTCCACAACGCGCGCCTGCGGTTCCGGCGCCTTGAGCACGAAATCGAGCGCGGCCAGCGTGTCGACACCGACATGCCGGCCTGCATCGGGATCGTCATCCGCGTCGATGCCCAGCTTGAAATCGAAGCGGCGCTGCGGATTGCGCGTGTAGTTGAGAATAACCGCCTTGAAGACCGTGGAATTGGGTATGCGGAGGTGATTGCCGTCCAGCGTCATGAGGATCGTCGCCCGGCTCGTCAGGCGGATCACGCGGCCTTCATGGTTTTCGATCACCACCCAGTCATTCGGGCGGAAAGGTTGCCGCAAGGACAGCATCAGCGAAGCGACGTAATTCTCCACCGTATCGCGCATGGCAAAGCCCAGGGCGATACCGATCACGCCGGCACCGCCCAGCACGGCGCCGAGCAATGTACTGGCCCCGAGCATGTCGAGCGCAACCACGATCCCGCCGACCACGAAGATGAAGCGGATGGCCGAAGCGATCAGCTCCGCCAGGAAGTAATTGGCTGCGACGCGTTGCCACAGGCCTGTGAGCGCGGCGAGCCCATAGCCGATCGCCCCGATCGCAAACGCCACCAATGCCGCCGCTCCAAGCAGGGGCAGCATCCGGACGAAAGCGTCGATCTTGCCCGACAAGGCACCGATACCTGCCAAGCTCTGCCCCACGGACAGATCGCGCTCGACCGCATTCTCGACCGTCACCACCCCGGTGACCCGCCCGGCTATCGCCTCCGCACGGGCGATATCTTCTGGTTCCGCAACGCTGCCAGAAAGTGTGACGACACCTTCGCTCACATGGGCGGAGACATTCGCCAGCCGCGGGATCTCGGCAAAGATGCCGTTGATCCGTTCTTCGATGCGGGCGTCCGACCCGGCATCCTGCTCCGCCTCGATCGTGGGTTGAACCGCAGGTGCAGGCGCCGGCGAGGGCTCTTCCTGCGCGATACCAGGAACCAATGCGTGCACAGGCACCGCCAAGAGCAACAGAAGGATACTCAGCGAAGCGGCAAGCGAGCGCATCCTTCTTCTAAGCCTCCCTATTCACCGGCAACCGTCATCCCGTCCACGCGCAAGGTTGGCACATCGACGGCCCGATGGATATCCAGATCGTCGGCCGCTGTCATATGCGCAAACATGTCGAGCAGATTTCCCGCCACCGTGAATTCGGCAACCGGCCCTGCAATCTCGCCCTTGACGATGCGGAAGCCCGATGCGCCGCGGCTGTAATCGCCGGTCACGCCATTGACGCCCTGGCCGAACAGCTCGGTCACCAGCACCCCGTCTTCGATATCAGCAATCAACTCGCTGCGGGAGAGCGTTCCGGCCTGCAGCAGGATGTTGGCCGTCGAAACGCCGGGCGACCCGCCGGAGCCGCGCGAGGCATGACCGGTGAGGCCAATGCCGAGCTGCCGCGCGCAGGACGCATTGGTGAGCCAGCCGGTAAGGCGCCCGTTTTCGACCAGAGCGCGCTGGGTGGTCGGCAAGCCTTCCCCGTCGAAGGGGCGCGAACGCAGGCCGCGCTTGCGGTGGGGTTCCTCGACAATCCTCAGATCCTTGGGGAACAGCTCCTCGTCCAGGCGCCCGAGCAGGAAACTGCCGCGCCGGGCAATCGAAGGGCCGGACATCGCACCCACCAGATGGCCGAGCAGCGAATTGCCCACGCGCGGATCGAACACGACCGGCATCTGCTTGCTGGGCATCCTGCCCGGTTCAAGCCGGGCGACAGTGCGTTCACCCGCGACGCGGCCGATCTCGGCCGGCGAAAGCAGGTCCCCGGCATGGCGCGCAGTGCGATATTCGTGATCGCGCTGCATCTTGCCGCCGCTGCCGGCAATGACGCTGGCCGACAGGCTGATGCTGGTGGCCGAATAAGCGCCCGCAAAGCCGTCGCTGGTCGCCAGCGCCACGGATGAGCGGCCGAACCCCGCCCCGCCGCCTTCGCTGTTGGTTACGCCCTCTACCGCGCGCGCGGCATCTTCGGTTTCCTCGGCCAGGCGGCGCAGCACTTCCGGCGCCGGCTCTTCCGGGTCTTCCAGATCGAGATCCTCGAATGGCCCCTGCGCCAGCAGCTCTTTCGGGGCGAGGCCGGCAAATTCGTCTTTCGGTGCGGCCTTCGCCATCGCCACGGCACGGATTGCGAGTTCCGCCAGGGCGGCGTCGCTCATATCGGTGGCATGAATGGAAGCCGATCGCTGGCCGGAAAAGACCCTGAGGGAAATCTCCTCGCTTTCGGAGCGCCCGACATCTTCCAGCTTGCCCAGACGAATCTGGACTTCTTCGGAAGACGATCCGATCGCCACCGCATCGGCGGCATCCGCCCCCGCTTCCAAAGCAAAATCGATCGCCGCGGCACACCGTGCCAGGGCTTTTTCGGCATCAATCATGAAAATATCCAGGCAGCATTACTTATCGGCCCCGCCCTAGCGGCAGGGGACGGACCATGCCAGCCCGGATGGTCAGATGATGAAGGCGAGACCCTTCAGAACTCCGGTGATCAGGAAGGGAAGACCGAGCGCCGCGATCCACACGAGCATGCGGTCCCGCCGGAACTGCGAGGCAAAGGCAGGGTCGGCAGCTTCTTCATCGCTCAGCACTTCCCAGCGCTTCTCGAACAGGCGGCAGCCCGGAATGATTGCCGCAACCAGAATGACCAACGCGAAATACGGCATGATGGAGCCGCTGGTTGTCTTGAGCGCCGACATCGTCACGAATATCTGGAGGCCGGTATAGGCCAACAAAGCGTAAGCGATATGGTCGCTCATCTTGCGCCGCCAATCGAGGCGGGCACCAGCGGTGCTGCGCGGACTGCCTGCTTCGTTCTTGCCGATCAGATTCCCCAGCGCCTTATCCATGCGCCCTCTCCTTATCTGTCTATTTGCCGATTCTTATTCCATCACTTTGCCTAGCAATCAAGCATGCTAACCATTCCTTCAAGCTGGTGAATTATTCAGAAATGGGAATCGCCATGCAGGAATCTTGCCAATTGAAGAAATATGAGGGTTTTCTGCCCGATAACCCGTGATAGAAGCGTGTCCGATGACAGAACTAGACGAAACCTTGCCCGATACGGAAACCCTTGCAGAGGCAATTGCCGAAGCGCCCAAGAACGCCGCCCCGCCGATTCCCCAGGGTGGCCTGGAAGTGATTTCGATCGCCAAGAGCTATGACAAGCGGGCCGTACTCACCGATATTTCCCTTTCGGTGGGCAAGGGCGAAGTCGTCGGCCTGCTGGGGCCGAACGGTGCCGGGAAGACCACCTGTTTCTATTCCGTCATGGGGCTGGTGCGCCCGGATAGCGGGCGAATCCTTATGGATGGGGAAGATGTCACGAACCTGCCGATGTATCGCCGCGCGATCCTGGGCCTGGGTTATCTGCCGCAGGAAACCTCGATCTTTCGGGGGATGACCGTGGAACAGAATATCGCCTGCGTGCTGGAAATGATCGAACCCGACGCGGACACGCGCGAAGCGGAGCTCAATCGCCTGCTCGACGAATTCGGTCTGGAAAGCCTGCGCGCAAGCCCGGCCATGGCCCTTTCCGGGGGCGAACGCCGCCGCTGCGAGATTGCCCGCGCACTGGCCGCCAATCCCAGCATCATGTTGCTGGACGAACCCTTTGCCGGGATCGACCCGCTTTCGATCCAGGACATCCGCCATCTGGTGATAGACCTGAAAGAGCGTGGCATCGGCGTGCTGATTACCGATCACAATGTCCGCGAAACGCTGGATATCGTGGACCGCGCCTGCATCATCTATGGCGGCCAGGTCCTGTTCGCCGGCAATCCGCAAGACCTTGTCGCGGACGAGAATGTCCGCCGCCTCTATCTGGGCGAAAGCTTTACGCTATGATCTTGGGCGTTCCGGGCAAACCTTGCGCTCATGCGCAAGGCAGAGGGCCGGTTGCGAAGCGGCGGGGCCGCATGCGCGGATATGGAACGAACGCATAATGGCTTTGGGGCCACGTCTTGACCTGAGGCAGACGCAGTCGCTGGTGATGACACCGCAACTGCAGCAAGCCATCAAGCTGCTGGCGCTTTCCAATCTCGAACTCGAAGCCTTTATCGAACAGGCGCTGGAAACAAATCCTCTTCTGGAACTGCACGACGATTCGGCCGATCCGGGCGACGCGCCGGGGCCGGCCGCGGATGAACCGCCTGCCGAGGCGGACAACGCCGCCGAATCCGACCTGCTGATGCGCGAAGGGCATGGAGAGGAAGACGCGCCCTTCGATCTCGATCCCGAAGCGTTGGGGCATGACCGCGAAACGGGCGACGGTGCCGTTCTGGAATTGGGCGGCTCCCTCGCCTCCTCCGGCGCCGAAGGCCCCGGCATAGAGGAACGCAGCGCATCGGGCGAAACGCTGGCTCAGCATCTCGCTGCGCAGATCGGCACAGCATCGCTGGACACGGAGACGGCGTTCATCGCGCGGCACATTATCGGGCTGCTCGACGACGCAGGCTATCTTGCGGTGCCCTTGCGCGAAATCGCGCTGGAGCTTGGCGCAACCCTCAACCAGGTCGAAGCCGGATTGGCCGCTGTCCAGTCGCTCGACCCGACGGGAGTCGGCGCGCGCAGCCTTTCGGAATGTCTCGCGCTGCAGGCGCAGGAGGCGGACCGCTACGATCCTTGCATGGCACGGCTGCTCGACAATCTCGACCTCCTGGCCAAGGGCAGCTTCCCGCAGCTCAAGCGGATATGCGAAGTCGACGACGAGGATTTCGTGGACATGCTCTCCGAGCTCAGGAGCTACAATCCGAAGCCCGGCATGATCTTCGGCAACGACACGAACGAACCGGTCGTGCCGGATGTGCTGGTGCGCGCTGCGAGCTCCGAGGGGAAAGGCGGCGGCTGGGACATTGCGCTCAACCAGGCGACCTTGCCGCGGCTGGTCGTCAGCAGATCCTATCTGATCGAGCTGCGCGCCGGCTGCCAGGACCGCGCTTCGAAAGCCTGGCTCAACGAAAAGCTCGCGGATGCGAACTGGCTGGTCAAGGCGATGGACCAGCGCCAGAAAACTATCCTCAAAGTGACGGCGGAGATCGTCAAACAGCAGGAAGGCTTCTTCCGGCGCGGCGTCTCGGAATTGCGCCCGCTGACGCTGAAGGCCGTGGCCGAGGCGATCGAAATGCATGAATCGACGGTCAGCCGCGTCACGTCCAACAAATATCTGCATTGCGAACGCGGAACCTTCGAACTCAAATATTTCTTCACTTCCGGCGTCGCCTCTGCGGCGGGCGAGGGTTCCGTCTCGGCAGAAGCGGTGAAAGCGCAAATCCGCGCCCTGATAGAGGGCGAAGAGCCGGGCAATATCCTGTCCGACGACACTCTGGTCGAACTGCTGCGCGAAAAAGGTTTCGATCTGGCGCGGCGCACGGTCGCCAAATATCGCGAGGCGATCGGCATCGGTTCTTCGGTGCAGCGCCGGCGGCAGAAGAAGCTCGAAGGCGTGAGATGAGGTGTGACAATAAAGACTCTGCTGCACCCCATTTCCAAAGGTTCACAGTAAATTAACCTTTTTCGTTGAGAGTTCGTGTGGTTAATGCAGGTCAACTCACCTTTCCGGGTGGTTACCGGCTGGGAATTCGGGGCAACAAAAGGGGGGCTCCCATGCGTGTTCTTTTGATTGAGGACGAGCCGACAACGGCCAAGGCGATCGAGCTGATGCTCACCACTGAAGGTTTCAACGTCTATACGACGGACCTGGGTGAGGAAGGTTTGGACCTTGGTAAGCTGTATGACTACGACATCATCCTGCTCGATTTGAACCTGCCCGATATGCATGGTTACGACGTGCTGAAGAAGCTGCGCGTGGCCAAGGTGCAGACGCCGGTTCTCATCCTGTCAGGCATCGCCGAAATGGATTCCAAGATCCGCAGCTTCGGCTTCGGCGCGGACGATTATGTGACCAAGCCCTTCCACCGCGAAGAGCTGGTTGCCCGCATCCATGCGGTTGTGCGCCGTTCCAAAGGGCATTCGCAGTCGATCATCCGTACCGGCAGGCTCGCAGTGAACCTCGACGCCAAGACCGTGGAAGTCGACGGCGCCCGGGTCCATCTGACGGGCAAGGAATATGCCATGCTGGAGCTGCTTTCGCTCCGCAAGGGTACCACGCTGACCAAGGAAATGTTCCTCAACCACCTATATGGCGGCATGGACGAACCCGAACTCAAGATTATCGACGTGTTCATCTGCAAGCTGCGCAAGAAGCTGAGCCATGCCTGCGCGGGCGAGAACTACATCGAAACCGTGTGGGGCCGCGGCTATGTGCTGCGCGATCCGGACGAAAAGGCCGAAGCTGCCTGATCCAGTTTAGATCGAGGGGGATCGGAAACCGCTCCGGAGCATCGCTTCGGGGCGGTTTTTCGTTGCGTCCCCGGTTTAGGCAGTATCTCGGTCAGCCGCCCGGCTGCCAAGCTCCTTTAGATCCAGCCCGCTCGGCTCCTGGAAAACCCGCAGGCCGAATTCCGGCAGGATCGCCAGAATATGGTCGAAAATGTCGGACTGGATGCCCTCATATTCAGGCCAGTTCGTCGTATTGGTGAAGCAATAGACCTGCAGCGGCAGGCCCTGCGGCGTCGGTGGAAGCTGGCGCACCAGCAAGGTCATATTCTGGGTGACGCGGCCGTGGCTCTTGAGATAGGCGATCAGATAGGCGCGCAGGGTACCGATATTGGTGATGCGCCGCGAATTGACTGCATCGCTATCGCCCGAAAGCTCGCTCTCGTTCCATTTGCGGATCTCCTCTTCCTTGCGGGCGAGGTAATCGTCCAGCAGGTGGAAGCGGTGCAAGTGCTTGATCTCGTCTTCACCCAGAAACCGGATCGAATTCTGGTCGATCTGGAATGCGCGTTTGATCCTGCGGCCGCCGGCATCGCGCATTCCGCGCCAGTTGCGGAAGCTTTCGGCAATCAGCTTGTAGGTCGGGATCGTCGTGATCGTCTTGTCGAAATTCTGCACTTTCACGGTGTGCAGCGCGATATCGATGACATCGCCGTCCGCATTCATCGACGGCATTTCGATCCAGTCGCCCACCCGCAGCATGTCGTTGGAAGTGAGCTGGATGGAAGCGACCAGCGACAGGATCGTGTCCTTGAACACCAGCAGCAACACGGCGGCCATGGCGCCAAGGCCCGATAGCAGCAGCAGCGGTGACTGTTCGATCAGCACCGCCACCATCAGGATCGCTGCGGCGCAGTAGATCGCGATCTTGAGGACCTGAATGTAGCCCTTGATCGGGCGGCTGTTGGAATCCGGGCGGCGGCGGTAGAGCTCGTCCACGTAGTTGAGCCCGCCGCTCATCGCCATCGCGACGGACAGAACGATGGAAGCGGTGGCCACATTGGAGACAACCGTCACCACCTGGACCGGCAGATGCGGAACCGCGACTATCCCGCGCGAGATGATCCAGGCCGGCACGATATTGGCCAGGCGCGCGGCGGCCTTGTCCGCCGTCTGGCTGCGCGTGTCCAGAAACGGCGCGGCGGCCTTCAGCAGCACCCGCTTGATGACGAAATTGACGGCCATCGCCAGCAGCGCCAGCAGCACCAGGCCGATCAGCGATTGGGCCCAAGGGGGTTGCTCGGCGAAAAGTTGCGACAATTGTTCCATGCCCGGCGCCCTACCCGCACTCTGTATTGAACCTCAACCCCATGCCGCTCTGGACAAGCGGCACTTGCTGGTTCTAGCGGGCGCGCATGTCCGCATACAAACAAGGCGATCCCACCACTCTGGGCCGGCTCTATGGCCGCTCTCAGGGGCGCAAGCTGCGCAAGGGCCAGCAGGAGCTGGTCGACAAGCTGCTGCCGCAGATAAGCGTGCCCGAAGAAGGGCCCATCACGGCCGAGGGACTGTTCGGCCATGCAGCGCCGCTGCATTTCGAGATCGGCATCGGCGCGGGCGAACATCTGGCCTACCGGGCGGACATGCTGCCGGATCATGCCTTTATCGGCGCGGAGCCTTTCCTGAACGGTGTTGTCGGCGCGTTGCAGCATGTGCGCGATCTGAACCTTACCAATGTGCGGCTGCATCTGGGCGACGCGCTGGGCGTACTGCAGCGGGTGCCTGACGGCGCCTTGTCCTTCGTCTATCTGCTCCACCCCGATCCCTGGCCTAAGGCGCGCCATGCCAAGCGCCGGATGATGAATGACGGCCCGCTGGAACTGATCGCGGCCAAGCTGAAACCCGGCGGCGAATTCCGCTTCGGCACCGATCATCCGGTCTATCTGCGTCACGCGCTGATGGTGATGCAGCGCCATATCCACCCCGTTACCGGCCAGTTCGAATGGCTGACCGAAGGGCCGCAAAGCTGGCAGAAGCGCCCCGGCGGATGGAGCGAAACGCGCTATGAGGCAAAGGCCCGCAAATGGGGCCACGAAGTCTGGTATTTCCGTTACCGGCGCAAATAATTCGCGGCCTGCCAGGCACAGAAGAAAATCTATCTTTTCAAGGCGCGCAACTGCTGCGCATCTCCTGCGCGAAACAGCATATCTGCGCAGGCGCCATGGACTTTTCTAGCTTCGATCTTGGCGCATTGCTGCCCTTCATTGCAGTGGGTTTCGCCGCGCAATTGGTGGACGGCGCGCTGGGCATGGCCTTCGGCGTCATTTCCAACATGCTGCTGGTGGGTATCATGGGCGTGCCCCCGGCCATTGCTTCGCAGCGCGTGCATGTGGTCGAATGCTTTACGACCGCCACTTCGGCGGTCAGCCACCTCTATCACGGCAATATCGAAAAGCGGCTGTTCTTCCGGCTGCTGGTTCCCGGTATCATCGGCGGTGTGGCCGGTGCCTATCTGCTGACTTCGATCGATGCCTCCATCATCCGGCCCTTCGTGCTGGCCTATCTGACGCTGATCGGCCTCTATCTGCTGATACGCGGCCTGATGTATCCGCCCAAACCGCGCAGCCCCAGACATGTCATGCCGCTGGGCCTGCTGGGCGGTTTCCTGGATGCCGCGGGCGGAGGCGGATGGGGCCCGGTGGTGACGTCCAACCTGCTGGTTCAGGGCGCCGAACCGCGCAAGGTCATCGGCACAGTCAATGCCGTGGAATTCTTCCTGACGCTGACCATTTCCGCCGCCTTCATCTGGCACCTGGGCGTAGCCGATCTGGCCGGGCCGACACTGGGATTCCTGCTGGGCGGTATGGCGGCCGCGCCCTTTGGCGCCCTTGCGGCCAAGCATTTTTCCACCAAGGTGATGCTGATCCTGGCGGGCATCGCGCTGAGCGCCACGAGTGCTTACGGAGTCTATGCCTCACTCGGCTGAACGGCCGCGATATGACGCCGCGCATCACCGCGAAGATTGCGGCTGACAAGCGGATTTGGACCAACTATAGGCCCCGCCCAATGGACGGGATCCGGACCTTCATGCTCAGGCATCGCGGGCTTGCCGCCTTGCTGTTGGCTGCGGCGCTGTGCCTCAAGGCGCTCGTACCCGCAGGCTATATGATCGATTCGGGCACGTCCGTTCTCACGCTGACCATCTGCGATGCCCAGGGCGGCAATGTGCGGCAGATTGCCGTGCCGATCCATGGCGAGAACACGCAAGATGACGGCCAGGCTGCGTCCGGCGGTTGCCCCTATGCAACGCTTTCCATGCATGCGCTGGGCGGTGCCGATCCGATCCAGCTCGCCGCCGCTCTGGCCTTCCTGCTGCTGCTCGGCTTCGCGCCTCTGATCGCCCCGGCGCTGCGCCGCAGCCGCTACGCCACGCCACCCTTACGCGGGCCGCCCGCCACAGCCTGATCGACCGGCGCGCCAATCGGCGTGCCTTCCTTGCTCGCCGCTGCCGAGAAAAAATGGCGGCGGAAACCCTCAGGCTCACCCTCCTGCGCATGGGAGGAAACGGGACATATCCAATGAATACCGGACTTATCGCATTTCGCGGCGCGCTCGCGGCTGGCTGCTGCCTCGCTCCATTCGCCCTTACCACCACCGCTTTCGCCCAGGATCAGGCGGAGCCACAGGCCCGCGAGGCAGCGCGAGAGAATGCCGAAACGCTCGACACCAGCAACATCGTCGTCAGGGCAAAGCTTGCCGACACAGTGATCGTCCGCGACGATCTTGCCCGCAAGCAGGCCAGCACCAGCGACACGGCCAGCCTGCTGGCAGATCTGCCGGGGGTCAGCGCCGCAACCGGCGGCGGCTTCTCTTCCATGCCTGCCATTCGCGGCCTTTCCGAACAACGGATCACGGTGCTGGTCGACGGGCAGGTGATCGACATGGCGTGCCCCAACGACATGAATTCGCCGTTATCCTATACGGACCCGCAGACGGTAGCCTCCATCCGCCTGCTCACCGGCGTCGCGCCGGTCAGTGCGGGGGGCGACAATATCGGCGGCATCATTTCCGTGGAGAGCACGCCGCCCGTCTTTTCCGAAAGCGGTGCGATGCTGATCACGGGCGAGGCGTCCAGCTTCTATCGCTCCAATGGTGACGGTTTCGGCGGCGGCGTGAAACTGACCGTTGCCGGCAGCAAGCTGAGTGCAACCTATACCGGATCCTACACCCAGTCGGACCAGTATGAAGGCGGCGGCGATGACGGACTGGTCCGGTCCACCGAATATGCCAAGACCGACCATGCCCTGGCTCTGGCCTATCGGACAGGGGCCAGCCTGGTCCAGATCAAGGGCGGTTTCCAGTTCTCTCCCTACGAGGGGTTCGTGAACCAATATATGGACATGGTCGACAATAAGAGCTGGTTCGTGAATGCCAGCTATAATGGCGCCTTCGATTGGGGAACCCTGGACCTGGCGGCGGCCTATCGCGACACCGATCACGTGATGAATTTCCTGGAAGACAAGCTTCCGGGCGCCATGCCGATGAACACCGAAGTGCACAGCTTCGACACATCGGCCAAGCTGGAACTGCCGGTGTCGGCGCGCGACACATTAAGGCTCGGCGGCGAGTATCATCACCAATGGCTGAACGATTATTGGCCGCCCGTGCCCGGCAACATGATGATGGGGCCCGATACCTTCGTGAACATCAACGAAGGGACGCGGGACCGCTTCGGTGCCTATGGCGAGTGGGAAGCGAGTTGGAGCGGCAATCTGACGAGCGTGATCGGCGCGCGTTACGACCGGGTGGAAATGGATACGGGCGATGTCCAGCCTTATGGCACCGGCATGATGCAGATGGCCGATGTGATGGCTGCCGCAGCCTTCAACGCTGCCGAGCACAAGCGCCCCGACAACAATTGGAGCGCTTCTGCCGTGCTGACCTGGCGTGCCTCGGCATTGGCGACGCTGGAGCTGGGATATGCCCACAAGGCCCGCTCGCCCAATCTTTATGAACGCTACAGCTGGGGCCGCGGCTCGATGGCAAGCCGCATGATCGGCTGGTACGGAGACGGCAACGGCTATGTCGGCAATCTGGATCTGGAACCGGAGCGGGCCGATACGGTCAGCGCAGCGCTCGACCTGGGCGACCAGGCGCGCGGCTGGTCGCTCAGGATCGCGCCTCACTACACCCATGTGAACGACTATATCGATGCCCGTTTCGTGCAGGTCCTGAAAGACATGATGGGCATGGATACACCTTTCGTGCAGCTGCAATTCGCGAACCAGGAAGCCGAATTCTACGGCGTCGATCTTTCCGGCGCGCTCCGGCTGGCGAAAGGTGCGGGTGAGGACGGCACCTGGCTAACCGCTTCGCTATCCTGGCTGGAAGGCAACAATCTGGCCGATAACGGCCCGCTCTATCGCCAGATGCCGCTCGACACCCGGATTGCGCTCGACCACCGCCACGGCAAGCTGGAGCTCGGCGCGGAGCTGGAATGGGTCCAGGAAAAGACCCGGCTCGACGCGACCCGCAACGAGCCCACCACAGACGATTACGCGCTGGTCAATCTGAGCGCCGCCTATACGCTGGCCGGTGTGCGCCTAAGCGTGGAAGCGGAAAACCTGCTGGATACCGCTTACGATCTGCCGCTGGGCGGTGTCTCGCTGGGCGATTACAAGGCCACCGGCGTTCTGCGGCCGGTTCCCGGGCGAGGCCGCTCGATCAATGTGGGGCTGAGCACCCGCTTCTGAGGGATGACGAAAGGAGGAGCGGGGCGGCGATCAGTGCCGCCCTGCCCTCTCTCGCCTGCTTTGCCTATCGCACGACGCCTGCGGCAGCGAGCACGGCCAATGTCAGCACGTCGGGCGCAATCGCCGTCATCGGCGCGATCTGCACGGGCTTTTCCATCCCCAGCAGCATCGGCCCGATCGTGGCATTGCCGCCCAGTTCGCGTAGCAGCTTGGCCGAGAGGTTGGCCGATTGCAGGCCGGGCATGATCAGCACATTGGCAGGCGCTGAAAGGCGGCTGAAGGGATAGAGCTCCATCACCTTGGGGTTGAGCGCGGCATCGGGGCCCATTTCGCCTTCATATTCGAAATTGGGCTGGCGCTCGTCCAGGATGTGGACCGCATCGCGGATGCTTTCCAGCCAGCGCCCCGAAGGATTGCCGAAAGTCGAATAGGACAAGAAAGCCACGCGCGGTTCATGCCCCAGCCGGCGGGCCACGGCAGCGGTCTGTTCCGCGATATGGGCAAGGGCTTCGGCACCGGGCCGCTCATTGATCGTCGTATCGGCCAGGAAGGCGGTGTTGTTCTTGCCGATCATCATATGGATGCCGAAGGGGATCGCATCCGGCTTGTGATCCAGCACCAGCTGCACTTCGCGCATGGTCTGGGCGAAAGGACGCGTCAGGCCCGAAATCATCGCATCGCCGTGATCGAGCGCGAGCAGCAAGGACGCGAAGACGTTGCGGTCCTGGTTGACGATCCGCCTCGCGTCGCGCTCCGTATAGCCGCGCCGCTGCAGCCGCCTGTAAAGATAGTCGACCATGGCGGGGACCAGATCGGAATCGACCGAGTTCTGGATCTCATAGGCGTCGGGATTGCTCACGCCGAGTTCGATCAGCTTGTCCCGCACTGCCTGGGTGCGGCCCACAAGCACGGGCGTGCCATAGCCGAAATCGCTGAACTGGATCGCGGCGCGCAAGGCCACGTCCTCTTCCGCCTCGGCAAAGATCACCCGCTTGGGGTTTTCCTTCGCATCGGCATAGACCTGCGTCAGGACCGAGGTTGTGGGGTTGAGCCGTGCCTTCAGGCTGTGACTGTAGGCCTCGAAATCCTCGATCGGCTTCTTCGCCACGCCGGTATCCATCGCCGCCTTGGCGACCGCGGCGGAAACCCGCTCCATCAGGCGGGGATCGAACGGTGCGGGAATGATATATTCAGTGCCGAAGCTCTGATTCATGCCATAGGCGGCAGCGACCTCTTCCGGCACGCTTTCGCGCGCCAGGGCGGCGATCGCTTCAGCCGCGGCGATCTTCATTTCCTCGTTGATCGCAGTTGCCTGCACATCCAGCGCGCCGCGGAAGATGAAGGGGAAGCCCAGCACATTGTTGACCTGGTTGGGATAGTCGGAGCGGCCGGTGGCGATAATCGCATCGGGGCGCACCGCCTTGGCATCGGGCGGCGTGATCTCCGGATCGGGATTGGCCATGGCGAAGATGATCGGCTTGTCCGCCATATCCTTCACCCATTCCGGCTTTAGCGCACCGCCTGCCGAAAGGCCGAGGAAAATGTCCGCCCCTTTCAGCGCCTCTTCCAGCGTGCGTGCCTGCGTATCGATCGCATGCGCGCTCTTCCACTGATCGATATCGTGCTCGCGCCCGCGATAGATCACGCCCGAACGGTCGCACATGGTGACGTTCTCATGCGGGATGCCCATTGCCTTGATCAGCGCGGTGCAGGCGATCGCGGAAGCGCCCGCGCCATTGACCACCATCTTGGCATGTTTGAGATCCCGCCCGGTCAGGTGGCAGGCATTGATCAGACCGGCGGCGGCAATGATCGCCGTGCCGTGCTGATCGTCATGCATGACAGGGATATTCATCCGCTCGCGCAGGGTCTGCTCGATAATGAAGCATTCCGGCGCCTTGATATCCTCAAGATTGATGCCGCCGAAGCTCGGCTCCATCAGCGCGACGGCATTGATGAATGCGTCCGGGTCTTCGGTGTCCAGTTCGATATCGATCGAATCGACATCGGCGAAGCGCTTGAACAGCACCGACTTGCCTTCCATCACCGGCTTGGAGGCAAGCGCCCCCAAATTGCCCAGACCCAGAATGGCCGTGCCGTTGGAAATTACCGCCACCATGTTGGAGCGTGCGGTGTATTTGGCGGCCAGCGAAGGATCTTCGGCGATCGCCTTGACCGGCGCAGCCACGCCCGGCGAATAGGCCAGCGAGAGATCGCGCTGGGTCGCCACTGGTTTCGATGGAACGATCTCGATTTTCCCGGGGCGGATCGTCTCGTGGTAGAATAATGCCTCGCGGGTCGTGAAACTCTGATTGTCTTCGTCGGACAAGCCTATCCTCCTGGGTATCGAAAAGGCAGTAACCTGCCCGGCAGCGACGCGATAGGGGAAAGCTGCAGCAACTGCCCTCCCGAATCAGCGATTTGCCGGTTAACCCAGTAAAACGATGGCCGGTAGCGCAACCCCGATGATGGAGCAGTATTTCGCGCTCAAGGCGGAAGCGGGCGACTGCCTGCTGTTCTATCGCATGGGCGATTTCTTCGAACTGTTCTTCGACGATGCGCAGGCGGCCAGCCAGATCCTGGATATCGCGCTGACCAGCCGCGGGGAGCATGGCGGCACGCCCGTGCCGATGTGCGGTGTCCCGGTGCATTCGGCGGAAAGCTATCTCGCGCGGCTGATCCGCGCGGGTTGCCGGGTGGCAATTGCCGAACAGGTGGAGAGCCCGGAAGAGGCGAAGGAGCGCGCCAAGAGGGAGGGAACGCCATCCTCCAAGGCACTGGTGAAGCGCGACATCGTGCGCTTCGTTACCGCCGGCACGCTGACCGAAGAGGCGCTGCTGGAACCGCGACGGTCCAATGTGCTGGCCGCCATATGCGATCTGCGCGGAACCATCGGCATCGCATCGTGCGACATTTCGACCGGGCGAATGGAGCTGGAAGAATGCGCGGGCGATGCGATGAGCGCGGCGCTCGCCCGGCTGGGCGCAAGCGAGATCGTTGCGCCCGAGGAATGGGACATGGCCCCCGCCGGCGCCATCCGGCGCGCGCGCAGCCAGTTTGGCAGCGATGACGGCGAAGCGCGGCTGAAGCGCTTGCATGAAGTGGCGGCACTGGACGCATTCGGCGAGTTTTCGCGCGCCATGCTGGCGGCGGCGGGCGGGCTGATCGCCTATCTCGAACATGTCGGGCGGGGCACGCTGCCCTTCCTGCTGCCGCCGGTTCTGCGCAGCGGCACAGAGCGGCTTGCGATGGACGAGGCCACCCGCGCCAGCCTTGAGATTCTCGCCAGCCAGCAGGGCGGCAGGCAAGGCAGCCTGATCGCCGCGATCGACCGCTGCGTGACCGGGGCCGGCGCGCGCCAGCTGGCCGAGGACCTCTCCGCACCGCTGACTTCGAAAGAAGCGATCGAAGCGCGCCTGGCGCTGGTGCGCTTTTTCCACGATGATCCGCTGCTGCGTGCCGACTTGCGGGAGGTGCTGCGCAGTGCACCCGATATCGGCCGGGCTCTGGGCCGGATCGTGGCCGGACGCGGTTCGCCCCGCGACCTGGGCCAGGTGCGCGATGGGCTGGGCGAAGCGCAGCGTATCCGGGAGCGGCTGGAACGGCCGCAGGACCGCCCTGCCTTGCTGGAAAGCCTGCTGCCCGCGCTGGGCGGACATGGCGCGCTGGTGGACCTGCTGAGCCGCGCCCTCGTCCCTTCCCCGCCCACGGAACGCAGCCAGGGCGGCTTCATCGCCGAAGGATACGATGCCGCCCTGGACGAGCTGCGCGGCGTTTCCGGCAATGCCCGGCGCGCCATCGCGGCGATGGAGGCCCGCTACCGTGAAGAGACCGGGGTCACCGCGCTCAAGATCAAGCATAATGGCGTGCTCGGCTATTTCATCGAAGTTCCGGCCAAGCATGGCGACAAGCTGATGGCTGCCGATAGCGGTTTCACCCACCGCCAGACCATGGCCAATGCCGTGCGTTTCAATTCTCTGCAGCTGCATGAGGAAGCCAGCCGGATCGCCGAGGCCGGGGGCCATGCGCTGGCCGCGGAAGAGGCGCATTTCGAAGAACTGACCGGCGCAGTCGCCGCTGCGCGCGAGGCGATTGCCGCAACCGCCGCGGCTCTGGCCCGGATCGACGTTGCGGCCGGCCAGGCGGAACGTGCGGCCGATGGCAATTGGTGCCGCCCGGACATCTCCGAAAGCCAATCGCTGGACATCAAGGGCGGGCGCCATCCGGTCGTCGAGGCGGCACTGGCCAGCGCCGGTGAGCGCTTCGTGGCCAATGATTGCACGCTGGCCCCCGACAACCGCCTGTGGCTGATCGGCGGTCCCAATATGGGCGGCAAGTCCACCTTCCTGCGGCAGAACGCACTGATCGTGCTGCTGGCGCAGGCCGGCGGATACGTTCCGGCAGAAGCGGCCACGATCGGCCTGGTGGACCGGCTGTTCAGCCGCGTAGGCGCGTCGGACAATCTCGCACGCGGCAGGTCCACCTTCATGGTCGAAATGGTCGAGACTGCCGCCATCCTGATGCAGGCCAGCGAACGCAGCTTCGTGATCCTGGACGAAGTGGGGCGCGGCACGTCGACCTATGACGGGTTGGCTCTGGCCTGGGCAGTGGTGGAATCGGTGCATGAAACGATCCGTTGCCGCTGTCTGTTCGCGACTCACTATCACGAGCTGGCGCGCCTGGCGGAAAGCTGCGAGGCGCTTTCGCTCCATCATGTGCGCGCCCGCGAGTGGAAAGGCGATCTCGTTCTGCTGCACGAGCTTGCAACCGGCCCCGCCGACCAATCCTATGGACTGGCGGTTGCCCGCCTGGCGGGCGTTCCGGAAAAGGTGGTCGCGCGTGCCAAATCCGTGCTCGAAAGGCTCGAACGGGGCCGCGCGGAAACCGGCGGGCTGGCTGCCGGGCTCGGCGACCTGCCGCTCTTCGCCGCCGCAGCGGAGGAAGTGCAAGAAGATTCGTCCGATCTACTTCAAAAAGAGCTGCAATCGCTTGATGTGGATGCGCTGAGTCCGCGCGAAGCGCTTGAAATACTATACGAATTAAAGCGGAAATTTTCGTCTACTGACCGTTAACTAACTCACGCTAGTTCTTGCGGCATGGATCATACGTTTTCCAAAACCAGCCGCATGGCCATTGCATTTGCCGCAATCACGCTGATTGGCGTGAACGTATTCGTCGGCAGTGAAGACAATGGGGGCATTCTTTCCCAGACGCAGGCCGGCCTCGGCACGCAGAACGGTTCCGGGCAGGAAGAGAATTCCGAAGAATTCCGTGAGAGCTCCGAAGAGCGGCGGGAAGTCTATTCAGACCAAGACAATGCGGAATTCATGAGCGATGCCGATCTGATCGACGATACGCGCGGCCTCGATCCGGCAGGTCTGGATGCCAGGGGTTTCGATCCCCGGCCCGAACGCGAATACCGGGAAGAAGACGACTACGTGGCCGAGGCCGAAACCAACGTTCAGCAAGACAGCGATAGCCGTGCCAGTGAATTGGGGCCGATCCAGAACGAAATCATCGTTCACGTCGAACCGCCGAACTGAATTTCGGACCGCCCGCCAAATCCAAACAAAATCTTAATCGTTCTTGGGGAACATGCCGCCTGAGGAAGGGCGGGCATGCATCCTATTCTGGCAGAGATAGTTACCGAAAATCCTGAGCAGGACGGCCTCCAGGACACCGGAGAACAACGCCAGGCGAAGCGGCGCAAGCTGCGCCTGGGCGTTCCGGCCGATCTCAACCAGCAGGCCACCAGGGCAATCATTCACGACTTGTCCGAAGCGGGCCTGATGCTGGAAACCAATGCGCCGCTCAGCATCGGCGACCGCTTCGAACTCGAACTGCCGGAAGCCGGAACGATCGGCGCGGAAGTGATGTGGACCATGGAAGGCCGGTTCGGCTGCCGGTTCGAGAAGCTCGTTTCCCGGGCATCGGTCAGTGCATCCTTGCTGCGAAGCCCGGCGGACCAGGCGGCCGCGCAGGACCTGCCCGAAGCGCAGGCCGAAGCTGCAGTGGAACTGCCCGCGCAAACGGAACGCAGGCCGGCCAGCATCTTCATCACGGAACTGAGCCTGCTGATCCTGGCGATCGTGGTCGCGCTGTTCGCCTTCGCGCTCACGGCCCTGCCCATTTCGAACCAGCAATTTTAAAGAAAGGCGCGCAGGCCCGGCGCAATTACCGCGTGGGAACCGGCTCCTCGCCCGAATAGTCGTAGAATCCGCGGCCCGTCTTGCGGCCGAGCCAGCCGGCGTCGACATATTTGGCCAGCAGCGGTGCCGGGCGATATTTCGAATCGCCGGTCGAGGCAAAGATGACCTTCACGATTTCCAGACAGGTATCGAGCCCGATAAAATCGGCCAGCTGCAGCGGCCCCATGGGATGATTGAGGCCCAGCCGCGCGCCCTTGTCGATATCGGCGACATTGGCCGTGCCCTGCCCCAGCACGAAGACCGCTTCGTTGATCATCGGCAGCAGGATCCGGTTGACCACGAAGCCCGGCTCGTCCTCGCTCATCACCACTTCCTTGCCCAGGCTCTCGGCAAAGGCGCGCGTGCGGGCGATCGTGTCTTCGCTGGTGGCGAGGCCGGGAATTACTTCGATCAGCTGCATAACGGGCACGGGATTGAAGAAATGCAGGCCGATGAAACGCGCCGGATCGGGTGCGGCCGTGGCCATGCGGGTAATCGGGATGGAACTGGTGTTGCTGGCCAGAATCGCTTCGCTGCCCAGCACCTTGCCCGCATTTTCGAAAATCTTCCGCTTGATGTCTTCCCGTTCGGTCGCCGCCTCAACGATCAGCCCGGCCTCGGCCATCGGCGCGTAATCGGCAACCGGCGTAATCTTGGCGAGCGCGGCCTCTGCATCGGCAGCCGCGATCTTCTCACGCTCGACCAGCCGGGTCAGAACCTTCTCAATTTTCGCCTTCGCTTTTTCGGCCAGCGCAAGCTCGATATCGGCAAGCATCACGGTTACGCCCTGCTGGGCGGCGGTCTGGGCAATGCCCGAGCCCATCTGGCCCGCGCCGATCACACCGATTTGCTTCATGGCTCACGCTCCTTCGCAGTTGCAGCAAAGGACGTTGTAACGGCTCGTGGAAGGAGTCGCTAGCGGTTCATCATCAGGAGAATGGCAACCACTGCAACTGCCAGCCCCTGATACTTGATCCGGGCGAACATCATCTTGTTCTGCATCAGCTGCAAATCGCGCACATTCCCGTCACCGCCGGCGTCGATATCCTGCCGGGTGGTCTGCAGGAAGGCGATGATCCCGCGCACGAGCGAAATGACGACCATGATCATCAGGCCGATCAGAATTATGAAAAGAACTGTGTTCATGGATACGTCTCTACTCCTTCGCCCAGCGAAATGCCAGCGGGCAGCTTCCCGGCACGCAGAGCCGCGGCAAGCGCCGCCCCATCCTCCCCGGCAAGGCGGCGATCGGCGAGGGAAGGCGAACCGCGCCGCTTGGCGAGTTTCCTCCCTTGTTCATCGAGCAGCAGCGCATGGTGGTGCCAATGCGGCACTGGCAGATCGAGCAGCGCCTGCAGCAGCCGGTGAACATGGCTGGAAGCGAACAGATCGGCCCCGCGCGTGACCAGCGTGATTCCATCGGCCGCATCGTCCAACGTGGCGGCAAGATGATAGCTGGCCGGGGCTTCCTTGCGCAGCAGAACGACGTCGCCGAACAGATCCGGCCGTGCGAACTGCACCCCCGCCACCTCGTCCGTCCATTCCAGCGGTCCGGCGCGCGCCATTGCCGCTTCCATGTCGATCCGCCAGGCCACCGGCCCTGAAAGGTCGATGTGCCGGCCCTTGCAGGTTCCGGGATAGAGCGGCCCTTCCGCCCCGTCCTGCACTGCCGCAGCGGCAATTTCGGCCCGGGTGCAGATACAGGGATAAAGCAATCCGGCTTGCTTCAGCCGCTCCGCCGCCGCCTGATATGCAGCGATGCGAGTGGATTGCGGCGGCACTTCCATCCATTCCAGGCCGAGCCAGGCAAGGTCGCGGCGGAACTCTTCGGCCAGTTCCGGCCGGCTGCGTGCGCCATCAATATCCTCGATCCGCAGCAGAAACCGGCCATTGCCGCGAGCCGCGAGGTCATGCGCGGCGATCGCCGAAAAGGCGTGGCCGAGATGGAGCGGGCCGTTGGGGCTGGGGGCGAAACGCGTGACGATCATTTGCAGAAAATTCTAAGCCAATTGCGCGACTCGGCAATAATCCTGTGGATTCGTGAATTGTAACAGGCTTGACGCTTTTTCAGGCAAATGCTCCCTTGCATTCATCAGGGAGGACACAGGAACGTGTTCAAAGCCGAACTGATCGAACGGGCAGCGCAATTCCGCAAGGCGGAAGACGATCCCACACGCAGGCTTGAGAGCTGCCCCGCATTGGTGCTCAATGCCGACTA
>JAUHYZ010000041.1 GCA_030426245.1 Alphaproteobacteria bacterium
AGGCTGCAAGGGAAAATCCTTCTCGAGAAAAAGGAGAGTCCGCATGAATGTCGAAGCACTCGACCATGTGAATATCATTACCGACCGCATGGACGAAACAGCCCGTTTCTATGGCGAGCTGCTCGGCCTGGAACGCCGCGATGCCCCGCCGCCGCTGACGCCCCAGAACGCCACCTGGATGTTCGACGCGCAAGACCGCGCGATCATCCATATCAACTCGGTGGATTGCCCCCGCGCCTATGACCGGGAAGTGCAGCCCGGGCAATTGACCGGCGCGCTTCACCATGTCGCGCTGAAATGCCACGGCTATGAGATTGTGAAAGAGCGGCTCGACGAAATGGGTGCCGAATACGAGGAAAACCTCGTTGCCGCGATCAATCTGCGGCAGATCTTCACGGCGGACCCCAACAACGTTCTTCTCGAGCTCAATTTCTTCGCTGACTGACTTCACGCGCGGGCCAGCCGCCCGTATCGCGCCGCCTTGTCAGGACGCTTGGGCCACCGGATAGAGATGCTGGCCCGGAGCGAAGGCAGGCTCCTCCTCCGGCAAAGGCGCGCCATCTGCGGGAATGGGGACCTCTCCTTCCACCGTCGTGCGGTACATCTCGCGCCGGAACCCGTCATAATCGTTCGGCCCCAGGTGCAGCACCAGCCGGTTGTCCCACATCGCCACGGTGCCGTCCTGCCAACGCAGGCGGCAGGTAAAGGCATGCTGCAAAATATGGCTGACCAGATAATCCAGGATCGGCTTGGCCTCGAACGTGGTCATGCCTTCGATCCCGGTTGAATAGTTCTCGTCCACAAACAGCGATTCCTCGCCGGTCACCGGATGCTTGCGCACCAACGGGTGGAACTGGCCCGCAATGCCGGCCTTGAATTCGTCCATATTGGCAAAGGGGATCGCATCGCCCAGCAGCTTCTGCTGCGTGGCGTAGTTATTCGCCGCTGACATGTGGACCTTCAGCGGGCGCAGCATTTCGCGGTAGGCCGGGCTGAGCTTCTGGAAGGCGAGCGCGCAATTGGCCCAGGTAGTGTCTCCGCCATAGGGCGGGGATTCCACGCTCCGCAGGATGGTGACGCTGGGCGGCTTTTCCAGAAACGGTGAATCGGTGTGCCAGCCGCCGCCAAACACGGCCGCCGCGCTGGTATCGGCTTCCTTGATCAGCGGATGCAGATCGGGAAAGCCGGGCGTGCCCTTGGTATAGGCATCGACGCCGAACGGACCCCAGCGCTGCGAGAATTCATAGTGTTCCGCATGGCTCAGATGCTGATCCCGCGCGAACAGCATCTTGTGCCGCCACAGCGCGTCCTGCAGCTCGGCAAAGCCTTCGTCGTTCAGCTCGGAAAAGCGCACGCCAACCACTTCGGCGCCCATGGCGGCGGCCATGGGTTCCACCTTGATATGCTTGTACTCCCGGGCACCGTTGTCGAAATTGCCGCTGGGGCTGACCCGAACTTCCCACATGGAACCACCTCTCCTTTCGCGCCGAAACGGCGCAGGCGAACTTCTCAATCACTTGGCGAAATGCGCGCCTGCGCGGCACTGCGCCCCGAGTTTCGAAATTACGTCAGCCGGCCGCTCAGCTCCATTGACCCGTGTCAAAATTGGCAATTTAATTTAACATGTTCAATTTATCGGTGCCGGTTCATCCCAGCTCGATCACGGTCTTGGCAAAGCTGTCCGGCCCCCAGGCATGGGCATAGGCTTCCTTCGCCTGATCGAAGGAAAACGCCTTGCCGATCAGGGGCTTGATCCCATTGACATCGACTGCGGCATTGAGGCGCCGCGCCATCGCCACGGAGCCCACGAAGATCCCGCGCATCAGGCCGGCCGAGAGCATCAGCCCGCGTGTGTTGGGCCCGCCTTCGGGATCGAGCACGCCGATCATCGCACATTCGCCCAGCATACGCAGCGCCGCCATGCTCTGCGCCGCCGTGCCCGACCCGCCGACTTCTATGACCTTGTCAACGCCGCCGAAAGTCTCGGCGATATGCGGCCCCCACTCGGGGATCTTCTTGTAGTTGACGCCATGCGCCGCGCCGAGGCCCTTGATCCGCTCGAGCTTCTCGTCAGAGGAAGACGTGGCGATCACCTCGCAGCCGCCGGCCAGCGCCAGCTGCATTCCCAGCATGGAGACGCCGCCGCTGCCCAGCACCAGCACCCTGTTGCCGGGAAGCAGGGCGCGCGGCCCTTCATACAGCGCGTTCCAGGCGGTCACGCCCGCACAGGGCATGCAGGACGCCTGGGCATAGTCCAGCGACTCGGCCATCGGCACCACGCCGCATTCGGGCAGAACGACATATTCGGCCAGCATTCCGGGATTCTGGCCGTCGCCCAGCGCCGGGCCGCCGGCGGGCGGACCGTCCACCCAGGTCATGAAGAAGGAGCTTTGGACCTTGTCGCCCGGCTTGAACTGCGTCACGCCTTCGCCCACGGCAGCGACTTCGCCGGCGCCATCGGAAAGCGGGACAGCGGCCTCCTTCAGCGGGCCGCCCATATAGACGCCGCGCGCCACTGCGAAATCGCGGTAGTTTATGGAGCACGCCTTTACGCGGATGAGCACTTCGCCCGGCCCCGGTTCGGGATCCGGCAAGGTTTCCTGATAGAGCTTTTCGAAACTGTCCGTACCGGCCGGCATCATCCATGCGCGCATGTTCGTTCTCCCAATTCTTTCAAACTTCAATCGATTCGAGCACGCCGCCATCCACGGCCCAATCCTGCCCGGTCACATGACTCGCCGCATCGGATAGCAGAAAGGCTGCCACCTCCGCCAATTCATCCGCGCTGCCCATGCGCCGCTGCGGGACCCGGCTTTCGATCTGGCTGCGCTGCTCCGCCGGAATACGCTCCAGCGCTTCGGTCCTGATGAAACCGGGAAGGACGCAATTGGCGCGGATGCCGTGCGGCGCCATCTCCACCGCGATCGCCCGGACCAGGCCGAGCACGCCATGCTTGGAGGCGACATAGGCCGGGTTCATCGCCATGCCGCGCTTGCTCCCCAGGCTGCCCGTCACCAGGATCGCACCCTTGCGCGCTTCGATCATTGCGGGCAGCACCTTCTGGATTGCCCAGAAGACGCTGGTGAGATTGACTCTGATCGTTTCTTCGAACCTATCGGCGGGGAATTCCACGGCCGGTGTGAAGCCGCCCGTGGCGCCGGCATTGGCGAACAGGCCGGTGACCGGGCCGAAATGCGCCGCCGCTGCGTCCAGCGCCGCCTCAAGCTGATCCTTGTCGCCCACATCGGCGCAAAAGCCCGCCGCATGCTTTCCGATATGCCCCGCCGCTTCCTCCAGCGCTTCCTTGCGCCGCGCGATCAGCGAGACCTTCGCCCCGCGCCGGGCGAGCAATTGCGCCGTGGCGAGCCCGATGCCCGAGGATGCCCCGGTAACGGCAATATGGCTTCCGGCCAGGCTCATGGACGCATCACTCGATACCCAGAACCTTGGCCGCGTTCTCCTTCATGATCAGCGGCATCACTTCATCCTTGAAGCCGACATCGGCCGCCGCCTTCATCCACTTGTCCGGATGGATCAGCGGGAAGTCCGTGCCGAACAGCATCTTATGCTTCAGCTGGGTGTTCGCGTACTGGATGATCTGCGGCGCGAAATAGCGCGGGCTCCAGCCGGACAAGTCGATGTAAACATTGGTCTTGTGCAATGCCATGGAAAGGCTTTCATCCACCCACGGCCAGCTGGGATGGGCCAGGATGATCTTCATGTCGGGGAAGTCCACCGCGACATCGTCCACCAGCATCGGCTCGCCATATTTCAGCCGCATGCCGCCGCCGCCGCGCATCCCCGTGCCCATGCCCGAATGGCCGGTATGGAAGATCGCGGGCAGCTTGTATTCGTTGATCACCTCGTAAATGGGATAGCCCATGTGATCGGCCGGGTGGCAGTTCTGCGCGATGTGGTGGAACTTGAAACCCTTGACCCCGTAATTCTCGATCAGGTCGCGGGCTTCGCGCGCGCCAAATTTGCCCTTGTGCGGATCGATACTGGCAAAGGCCATGCAGATATCGTCATTCTTGGCGGCCATTTCGGCCACTTCGTAATTGCTCACCCGCTTGGCGCCCATGCCGCTTTCCGCATCCACGGTGAACAGGCAGAAGGCGATATTGCTTTCGCGGTAGAGCTCCACGATTTCCGGCATCTTGGGGCGTTCGCGCGGCGCCTTGAAATAGGCGGAAGCCGCATCGAAGAACTGGCCCATCACCGGGTCTTCCGGATCGTGGCATGAAATTTCCGCATGGACGTGAACGTCGATGGCGCGGATCTTAGATAGATCGATGGGCACTTTGGGCTCTTCCCCGTGATTGCAGTTCTTTTCTTTATCGCTCCATGCCGGAACCTGCGGGCCCCTGCCTGATCTGGCAAGCAATGGGCCCGCGAATTCGCCCGGCAATCCGGCTTAGAGCTGGACGATGACCGTCTTGGTTTCCTGATAGGCGTCGAGCCCCTGGATACCCTGTTCGCGGCCGATGCCCGATTCCTTGTAACCGCCGAAAGGCAGCGCCGTGTCAATCACGCCGTGGCAATTGCCCCACACCGTGCCCGATTTGATCTTGGAGGCAAGCTTGTGCATCGCTGCGACGTCCCGGGTCCAGATGCCCGCGCCAAGGCCGTAGCACGTATCGTTCGCCATCTTGGCGACCTCGTCCAGATCGTCGAAACGCTGCGCGACGACGACGGGCCCGAAGATCTCTTCGCGCACCACGCTCATCTGCGGGTTCACATCGGCCAGGATCGTGGGGTTCACGTAATAGCCGCCGTCGCTTGCCGGGCTGTCGCCGCCCATCACCACGCTGGCGCCATCGCGCTTGCCCGCATCGATATAGCCCATCACGCGGTTATACTGCTCTTCGGAGACCAGCGGCCCCATATGGGCATCGGGATCGAGGCTGGCGCGCGGCGCCCAGAAGGATGCCGTCTGGCTCATGCCTTCCAGCACGTCGTCGAAGATGGACTTGTGCGCGAACAGGCGCGAACCGGCCACGCAGACCTGGCCCGCATTGAAGAAGATGCCCCCGGCCACGCCCGGCGCGGTGGCTTCCACATCGACATCGGGCATGACGACGACCGGGCTCTTCCCGCCCAGCTCCAGCGTCACGCGCTTCATCGTGTCGGTGGCGTTCTTGTTGATGACCTTGCCGATCTCGGTCGAGCCGGTAAAGGCGATCTTGTCGACATCGGGATGCTTCACCATCCGGTCTCCGGCGGTGTGGCCGTTGCCGGTGATGATGTTGACAACGCCGTCCGGGAAGCCGGCTTCCTGCACCAGATCTGCCAGCTTCAGCGCGGTAAGGCTGGTCTGCTCGGCCGGTTTGAGCACGGTGCAGCAGCCCGCCGCGAGCGCCGGTGCGATCTTGAGGCAGGCCATCAGCAGCGGGAAGTTCCACGGCACGATCTGCGCGCACACGCCGACCGGTTCCTTCACCGTATAGCTGAAGACGGAACCGGTGGGCATCGTATAAGGCGGCAGGGTCTGGCCGCCGGACTTGGAAGCCCAGCCGGCCATGAAGCGGATCTGGCTGACGGCGCCGGGCACGTCCACCGCGCCGGCCATGCCCTTGGGCTTGCCATTGTCGATCGCCTCCAGCTCGGCCAGCAGGTCCGCCTCGCGCTCCAGCAGATCGGCCAGGCGGTGCATGGTGCGTTCCCGCTCGATCGGCGCCAGGCCGTACCAGCGATTGTCATCGAAAGCCGCGCGGGCGGCGGCGACGGCGCGGTCCACATCCTTGTCCGAGGCATCGACCACATGGCCGACGATCTTGCCGTTGGACGGATCTTCGACATCGATCACCGCATCATGCGACGAATCGGTCCATTCGCCGTTGATGAAGAGCTGCGGCTTGCGGGCCAGAAATTCCTGCGCGGCCTTGGAATAGCTGCGCTGCGTGCGGTCGATGGTGGTCACTTCGTTCATCTCAGGTCCTTTCCCGGTGAATCACTTCGCTGGCAGTTGGATCGCTCCATTCGGCTGCGGCCGTTCCCTTCCGGGCCCTGCCCATCCGCCGAATTCTGTCTGCTATATTCTATAGCAATCTGCGCGATGGCATGTCGAATCCAAATATGCCCGGAAAACGCACGGCCCAGCCGCAAGTTTCCCGGCATGATCCAGGCCTGCCAACCCGATCACGCGCCTCCTGTGCGCGCCAGCATTTCCAGCGCCCGATCCTCATTGGCGCGTTTGATGACATATTGGCGGATATTCTCGATCTCCTCTTCGTCCAGCGACGGCGCGAAGCTGACCATCCCGTTATCCTTCAAGGCGCCGTCATGCGCGATCGTCTGCCAGGCCTGGCGGCTTTCCAGCACCGCGCTGCGGCGCAGATCCGGCAGAACGGTGGAACCGATCGCGGCATCGCCGTGGCACCCGCCGCAATAACGGGCATAGTCATAGGCGCCGCTCTTCACCTGCTGCTCCGTCCCGCGGAAGGGCGGCGGATCGAGCGGGCGGCGGTTCAGCGGCGGTGCAGGCGGCAGCTCCGCTTCTCCGCCCAGCTTGAACACCAGCAGGCGCGAGATATTGGGCTTCGCACCCGCCTGTTCCCCAATCACGCCACTGGGCGAAAGCGGCCACACGCCGCCATAGCCCACCAGCAGGGCGATATGTTGCTGCCCATCCACCGTGAAAGTGATCGGCGGGGCCAGGATCCCGGTCTGCGCATGGAAAGACCACAGCTCGTTGCCGCTCATTGCGCTGTGGGCCACCAGATTGCCGCCGGCATCGCCCTGGAAGACCAGACCTCCGGCAGTGGCGAGCACGCCGCCATTCCACGGCGCCGGATGCGATACACGCCAGCGTTCCTTCTGCGCCACCGGATCCCATGCGATCAGTGCGCCCTTGGTGGCCCTGGCCGCATCTTCGCGCACTTTCAGGTCTGCCGGCATCGCGCCTGCGCCCATGTCGATCCCGACATTGAGCCCGCGCTGCATATCCGCTTCCCAATTTTCCTCCGGAATGAAGGGGAAGGCGGAAAGGATCGCCGGGATATAGACCAGCCCGGCATCGGGATGGAACGCCATCGGCTGCCAGCTATGGCCGCCGCCTGGGCCCGGCGTGCCGATATAGGGCTTGCCGGTCTTGTCGTAGCGGGCTTCGGCAACTTCGATCGGGCGGCCGGTTTCCATATCGATGCCGGTCGTCCAGCTTTGCGGTACGTAATTGTCGGCAGAGATCAGCTCGCCCGTTTCCCGGTCCAGCACATAGAAAAAGCCGTTCTTCGGCGCCTGCATCAGCACCTTGCGTTGCTGCCCCTCTATTTCGAGATCGGCCAGCATGATGTGCTGGGTGGCAGTGTAGTCCCAGGTCTCCCCCGGCGTCGTCTGGTAATGCCAGACATATTCGCCGCTATCGGGCCGGATCGCCACGATCGAGGAGAGGTACAGATTGTCGCCGCCGCCGGGCGAGCGATAGGCCTGGTTCCAGGGGGCGCCATTGCCGACGCCGATATAGAGCAGATCGAGCTCCGGGTCATAGGCCATAGCGTCCCACGCCGTGCCGCCGCCGCCATTTTTCCAGAACTCACCGTTCCAGGTCTCGCGTGCCCGGGCGAGATATTCAGGCTCGTCCTCGGCTTCTTCGGGGGCGCCGGGAATGGTGTAGAAGCGCCAGAGCTGTTCGCCCGTATCGGCATCATAGGCCGTGACATAGCCGCGCACGCCATATTCGGCGCCGCCATTGCCGATCAGCACTTTGCCGTCGACGACACGGGGCGCGCCGGTGATCGTATAGGGCTTGCTCTGATCGACCGTTACTGTCGACCATATCTCGGTGCCCGTTGCCCGGTCCAGCGCGACCAGGCGCCCGTCCAGCGTGCCGATAAACAGCTTGTCGCCCCAGGCGGCGAGCCCGCGATTCACAACGTCGCAGCAGGCCTTCACTGCCGTTTCGCCGGGGACCTGGGGATCGTATTCCCACAGCGAATTGCCGGTCTTCGCGTCGAAGGCCTTTACCTTGCTCCACGCCGTGGAGTGATAGATCACGCCGTCGATCACCAGGGGCGTGCCCTCCTGGCCGCGCGCCGTATCGAGATCGGCATACCAGGCCAGACCAAGCTGGCTGACATTTGTCGTATCGATCTGGTCGAGCGGGCTGAAACGCTGCTCCGCATAGTCGCGGCCATAGCTCAGCCATTCGCCTTCAGGCGGCGATGCGATCAGCGCGCCATCGACATCCCCGGCACCGCTTTCCTTGCCGCAGGCCGACAATGCCAGGGCCGCCCCCAAGACCACGCATAGTCCGAAACGCATACCAATCCTCTCCCCATCGCTTCGCTTGCCGCGAAATCTCTGACACCTGCCACCATGCCGCCGGCGCCGCGGCGCGAAAATGCCCGAACGCCGCAGAAGTGCCCAGGGCCCAGCTTTCAATGCCTAAGATCAGGCGCCGAGTCCGGTCAAGCAGACATTGTCAATCTGATATGGCTCGATACGAGCTTACCTGGTTGACGATATAAAGATATCGTTATATGTGCATGTCATGAAGATCGAATCGATCACCCGCGCCTTGGCCGATCCGACCCGTTTGCGGATCATGCGCCTGCTTGCCGATCTGGAGCTGGCAGTGGGTGAAGTTGCGCAGATCCTGGGCCAGAGCCAGCCGCGCGTTTCGCGCCATATCGGCATTCTGTGCGAAGCCGGCCTGGCGGAGCGGCGGCGCGAAGGCAGCTGGACCTTTCTGCGCCAGACCATTTCCCGGCGCTCCCCCCATCGGCTGGAAGCCGCCGTGGCCGAATTGTTGAGCGCGGCGGAAGAAAGCGATCCCGCCTTTGCCGAACGCTGCGCGGAAGACCGGCGCCATCTGGCCGCGATCCGTGCCAACCGCGAAAGCGCGGCGGAAGAATATTTCGCCAGCCACGCGGAAGAGTGGGACATGCTGCGCGGCATGCTGGGCCCTGCCTCCAAGGTGGAAGACGCCCTGATCCGCGCAATCGGCAAGAAGCAGGGCGCCGGCCAGCTGCTGGATATCGGCACGGGCACCGGCAGAATCGCCGAAGTGCTGTCCGAATTGGCGGATCATGTGGTCGCGCTGGACAAGAGCCCGGAAATGCTGCGTATCGCCCGCGCCCGTCTGCACAAGCTGCCTTCCGAAGAATGGGAACTAGTGCAGGGCGATTTCGGCGCGCTGCCGTTCCGCGCGGAGAGCTTCGACACGATCGTGTTCCATCACGTACTGCACTATGCGCATGAACCCGCGGCCGTGCTGCAGGAAGCGGCGCGGGTCTGCCGCGCGGGCGGCCGCATCGTGATCGCCGACTATGCCTATCACGAAAGGGAAGAACTGCGGCGCCAGCATGCGCATGTGCGCCTGGGCTTCTCCGACGAACAAATGCTGGAACTGCTGACCCAGGCCGGCTTCGATCCTTCCCCGCCGGTCGCGGTGCCCGGCAAGGAACTCACAACGAAAATCTGGAGTGCGATGCGCACCGCGGAACCTCGAACCCAAAAGGGCGAGGCATTCCGCAAGGCGGAGCAGGCTTAGCGCCGCAGGGACTTAAGGCACCCTGCATTCAGCCCGAACGAAACAACCTGGCCGGCAAATCCGAAAATTTGGCCGGGCCATACACTGGCTGCCCCGGCAGCCCGCAATCTTACGAGGAACAATATGGCACAGACAAACACGCAACTACGCGAAGACTTCGTCAATCAGCTGCCCTCCCGCGCCGATCATGTCGGCTCCCTGCTGCGGCCGCAGAGCCTGGTGGAAGCGCGCACAGCGCATGCCAAGGGGGAAATGAGCGCCGAGGTGCTGCGCGAGGTCGAAGACAATGCGATCCGCAAGGCCGCCGCCTATCAGGAGAGCCTGGGGCTGAAGGCGATTGCCGACGGCGAATACCGCCGCACCTTCTTCCACACCGATTTCCTGCTTCAGCTGGACGGCGTGGCCGAAGAAGGCGGCATGGAAGTGGCCTTCCAGAACGCCGCAGGCAAGGACGTGCATTTCGCCCCGCCGCGGATGGTGGTGGAAGGCAAGATCCGCCACGTGAAGCCGATCCAGCAGCGCGATTTCCATTTCCTGGCCAGCGTCACGCATGAAACGCCCAAGGTCACGATCCCTTCGCCCACCATGCTGCATTTCCGCGCCGGGCGCGAAGGCATCCCCGAGGATGTCTATCCCGATCTGGACGAGTTCTTCGATGACGTGGCCGCCGCCTACCGCGCGGAAGTCGCAAGCCTGGCCCAGGCCGGTTGCCGTTACCTGCAGTTCGACGATACCAACCTGGCCTATCTGTGCGACGATCAGCAGCGCGAGAATGCGCGCAATCGCGGCGTCGACCCGGACGAGACCCCGCGCGCCTATGCCGCGCTGATCAACGCGGCCTTCCGCGATGCGCCGCACGACATGCTGCGCGCCATCCATCTGTGCCGCGGCAATTTCCGCTCCAGCTGGGCGGCCGAAGGCGGCTATGAGCCGGTGGCCGAGATTATGTTCAACGAACTCGATATCGATGCCTTCTTCCTCGAATATGACGATCCGCGTTCGGGCGATTTCGCGCCGCTACGCTTCCTTCCGCGCGGCAAGACCGCGGTGCTGGGCCTGGTCACCACCAAGCTGGGCGAGCTGGAAACGAAGGACGAGATCAAGCGCCGAATCGAAGAGGCGGCGAAGTTCGCCCCGCTCGATCAGCTGGCGCTGAGCCCGCAATGCGGGTTCGCCTCCACCGTGCACGGCAACGACATTTCGGTGCA
The DNA here is from genome assembly GCA_030426245.1 of Alphaproteobacteria bacterium. Taxonomy (GTDB): domain Bacteria; phylum Pseudomonadota; class Alphaproteobacteria; order Sphingomonadales; family Sphingomonadaceae; genus Andeanibacterium. Next base: position 10,699 of record JAUHYZ010000041.1, read on the forward strand.
GCAGCAGTCCGACAAGATCGGCCTGGTCGTGGACGTGGCAAAGGAAGTCTGGGGCTAAAAGCTTCGGCGCAGGTGCAAGCCGAAGGAGGGGCGGCCGCATGGGGTGTGGCTGCCCCTTTTTGCGTCTGGCGCTTTTGCGTGCCGGGCGCCCCCGAATGTCCGCAGCGGGTGGGAAGTGGACTTCAGGTTCAAGTTCAAAGGGGTAGATTTTCGACCGTCTCCTGCTCGGTCAGCCTAAACTTTCCTTCACCGTATGCCGTGCCGTTGCTCAAAGCACTGAATTTAAGTGTGAAGGCCGAAAGAGGCGGCTTTGCTTCAACGTCATACTCGTCATACTCGCCGAATTTTGGGACGTGGTTCTTGTAGCCAAAATAGGAAGGCTATGTGTAAAGGAACGACTGCTCGCTAACCCTGTTGTGGAGGCAGAATGGAAGGCATATCCAGACAAACCGTCCGAGATTACATTGCCAACGGCATTTCGACCATCAAGGGCATGTCATCAACCATTTCGGCTCAAGTGGTGGCATTGTTAATCGAGGCCCAAACCGAGTCCGGTATAAATGGTCCCGTAATGGAAATCGGCGTATTTGAGGGCCGCATGTTCGTGCTGATGGCGCTTGCATCCGAGCCGGGTGAGAAACTTTTCGCGCTCGACACATTCCGACATCCCGATGACCATCAAATCGATCGTTTTAGAGCCAATCTAGACCGATTTGGGATAGATAAATCTCGCGTGATCGAAAAGAAGGGATCATCGATAGATCATGGTCCGTGGAAGTTGAGGCAGGAAATGGGCGTACCTGCACGTTTCATTCATATCGACGGCGACCACAGCTACAACGGTGTAATGCATGACTTAATGATAAGTCACAAATGCATGAGTGACAGTGCTATAATTTGCATGGATGATGTAATGCATCCTTACTATCCTGGGCTTACCCTCGCAGTTCATGATTATTTACGCGCAAATCCTTCGCTAGCTGTTTTTGCGGTCGTAGATCGCGCATCAATTGTCGCAGCCTCCAAATACATGATCTGCCACAGAAGCAAGTTAGAATTCTATCAGGCGATAATTCAGGATCGTATTGGCAATCATATCCGCCACACACAAGGTGACTTCATGACAAATAGAGCGCTTATTGTAATGCCAGATGCGCAAAAGCGCTAACCTAATAACGCCCGTTTTAACTTCACGTCGAGGCCGTAATCCATAATATACTCAGACAAAGATATAGGCGCCTATTTCTTGCGTTCGAGCAATTTTGGCGACGGTTCACAAAAAGTACAACTGTATGGCATTACGAATTCACGTATTCTGAAATTGACGCTTTGCCAGAACACTATGATAATGCTCTAGTTGAGTGCACAGGTTTACATTATTGAGGAATAAGCTGCGCCGTACGAACAAAATATTGAAATTTCTTCTATATTCGAAATCCCTTGCAACAGGAATCAGACCTAAATCGAAAAGTTCGGCAATAACCTTTGCAGCGGTCCACTCACCGTCCCATATTGGTTCGTATGAGGTTTCAATAAGCACCGCATCTGCGCGAGCCAAAACGTTCCGACCTCCCACAATGACTTGCTCATTAGCACCCTCAACATCGATCCAAAGAACGCATCTCTCTGATTCAGCAAATTGGCTGTCTAATGTAAATGCTGGAACAGTTACCTCGGTGAACTTCGAGCCAGAATCTTTGCGTTGAAGGATACTGCTTGCACCGAAGTTATTCCAAACCTTTTCCCCCCTGATTTCTGTCACATTATAGAATATTACAGAGCCGGGTTTATCACTGACAGCAGCATGAATGTACTCAATATTGTTGGATTCAAATGCGAGCTCCGCAGAAAACTTCTTGAAATTTTCTGGGCTCGCTTCGAATGCGACAATTCGAATGTCTTTGGACATTTCGCGGACGCGAAAGGATGCTTCGGCCTTTTTTGCACCAGCCTCTATGAACAAACTAGGCTCTAAGATTCTGACAACTGCAAAAAATAGATCATCTAACGCACGCGCCGAAGTGGCACGCTCACCGTTCTTCCACAAATCGAAGGCGTGGGCTGTCGCAAGCAGGTTAACCTCGTGCAGAGCCAGCATTTCTTCTGTGCTCGGCACACCTAGCAACTTTCGTAGCTTAGATCGTATCCCCACGCATTTTTCCTTTTAGATCATTGCTACCAAATGTTCCGTAACAAATCATTCGTCAATGCTTGAAGTTTGCTCCCTGAAGGTCTCAGCGGGTGAATTAGCCGCCATCAACTTGATTTTCTGGCCGCATCTAGCCCACCGGGGATATAACCTAGCAATCGGATGGGGACACTGCGGCATTTGGCCGACCGGGACATCCAAAGAATTCCATTGCTGTGGGGAGCGCGCCGCTACAGCCGCAAACTGGAGGTATTGCAGACAAAGACGAAGTACTAAATCTGCGCGCGTCAGACTGTCATAGTCCCGTTGTCCGCAATGGGTCGTGAGCGGACGTTTGCACCAAGTCACCCCGGGCCTGCGGCGGGGTCCAGCTTTTTACTTGTCGGCATAAGAGAGCGGGATCCCGGAACAAGTCCGGGATGACCAAGGGGCACGGGAATGACGATAGGGGGCAGACACACCCGATCATCCGGCGGCGAACCCGGACCATAACGCCAGAGGGAAGAAACGGATCGCGCGGCTGGCGCCGGGGCCGGAAGGCCCACAGAGCGTCAGGTCAGGCGGGCGGATGGAAGTGTTTGCGACTGACCGGTGCGTTCCTAAGTTTCCGCTCTATCCGCGCACAGGTTCGGCCCTATCTCCCGCCACCGGCCTGGGACAAAAGGAGCGGGCTCGCATTGCTCCCTTAATCCCTGCGGCTGAAACGCCGCGCCACATCCAGTGTCTGCAGGCTTCTGCTGTTCTCTATCCTTCCGGGCTGAGGTGACCCGTCAGGGGAGAAGCAGCAGGCGGAGCCGGCGAATGAAGCCGCCTCCCTGACGCAATATGCGCCAGCCGCGATTGTCCCATAATGGGACATATGGAAGCGGGTTCAGCCGGCCATGCCGCCCCCGATCCGCATCCTGCTGAGGTTACAGAATGGGCGCTTCAATAACCACAACGGTTAGTAATGTCAAGCCGAATATCCACGCAAATGAGTCGGTGAAGCGGCCGTCAGCCATGCCGCATTGGCCGCAGCGCTTCGGCTTTGTCGGAACCGCATCGGCCCCCGGCCATTGATAGGGCTGACAGCGGGAGCGGATGAAGGAGACGAAATATGTTCAAATGGGCCCTGATTTTTCTGATTGTGGCGCTGGTGGCCGCACTCTTCGGCTTCGGCGGCATTGCAGGCGCTGCAGCCGGTATCGCGAAGATACTGTTCTTCATTGGCCTCGCCCTGGTCGCACTGTTCCTCATCCTCGGCTTCGTGGCCGGAAAGAAAGTGGTCTAGCCTAGGAAGGCCCTAAACGAACAAGGACACGAAATGCCCCGGCCGTGCGAACCGCGCAGCCGGGGCATTGTTATTGCGGAGCGTGCTTATTGCGGAACGGGGCGCGTCAGAGCGCTTCGGAATAGGTCGCCAGCAGGCGTTCCCACGCGCGGTCGGCTTCGGCCTGATTATAGGAAGGCGAATCCAGCACGCACCAGCCGTGATCGCCGGCATAGACTTCGATCTCTGCGGGCACGCCTTTTTCCTCGGCGGTTTCGCGCAGCACGGTCTTGTCATCGGGCGCCTTGGCATCGTCATTCTGGGCGATCGCGATCAGATAATGCGCCGATGGCGTCAGCAATCTGTGCGGACTGGTCGGCTCGTCCGTCACGAGCCCGCCGCCATGGAAGGATCCGGCAGCCTGTACGCGAGCGGGATCGGCGGCCACGCTGCGGATCGCGAAGGAGCCGGTCATGCAATAGCCCTGCGCGCCGATGCCCTTGTCACTGTCGACCGCGTCCTGCGCGTCCAGCCAGGCGACGATCGCCCTGGCATCGCGGGTGATCGCTTCATGGTCCAGCTTGCCGCGCCAGGGGCCGACTTTCTGGAAGCCGCCGCTGCCGGCGAAATCGGCAAAATCTTCGAACTGAGGGGCAGGCGTGTCGCGGTAATAGGGATTGACGGCCAGCACGGCATAGCCGGCATCCGCCAGCCGCCGGGCCATGGCCTTCTTGGCGGGGCGCAGGCCGGCAATGTCGGGCCACAGGATCACGCCGGGCGCACTGCCGCCGGCCGGATGGACGAAGAAGGCGTCCATCGTGCCGTCTTCGGTCGCGAAGGTCACGTCGCTTTCGGAAAGGCCCGAAGTCTCGCCCTGCGCTTCTTCGGCCGGGGCGCAGGCGGCAATGCCCGCCGCCACGCCCATCGCGGAAAACTGGCGCCGGTTGAGGCCGCTCTTGGCCCAGCGCGCAAGGTCTGTCTGCTCACACATATATTGCCTCCTCTATCCCCGTCCGCCTGCGAGGATAGCAGCGGCATGTCTGCCGTCTAGGGGCTGCCATGTGCGATCGAATGCGCGGAGCTGTGTGGTTGCACCGCTAACTGCCCGAAGCAGACGCTGAAGCACCTAACAAAGAGACGATGGCGAACGTATCGACGTCTCATAGGAAACGTTGGACCAGCCTGATGCCCAGAAAGATCAGTCCGCCATACAGAATTGGCTGTAGGAAGAGGATTGCGGTTCCAGCAGGAAGGGCCATCGGACCAAGTTTTTCCTGGCCGGCCAGGAAAGATATGGCTTGCGGATCGCCGCCTGAAAGAAGCTCTTTCCAGGCCATGAAGACTCGTGCGGCGTTGAAATATTCCGCCGTGTCACCCAACACCAGATCGACCAAGACCTGAATTGCGAGTGCCATCAGGCTAAGCGCAAGCAACATCGCCACGGGATGCGAAGAAGCAAGATTGACCAAATTGCGAAGCATGGGGCTTTCCTCCGTCCAATTCCGCATAGAATGGACCTAATCGTGGCTGTTCAGCATGATCTTCCGCGCGAGGCCCGGGGCCCAGCGATGGATCATCCGCAGGAAGCGAACCTTGCCAATGTCGGTTTCCTCCTGCCGGGCAGAGATGCCGGCAAAGATCGCACTTGCGGCTTGTTCCGCGCAGAGCTTTGCACCTCCGCGCCCGGCGGTCATCGGCGTATCGACCACGGGCAGGAATGCTTGAAGAACTTTGACCTGCGTACCGGAAAGCTGCGCCCGAAGAGATCGCGACAAACTATCCAGCGCGGCCTTTGTCCCGCAATAAACGGCGGAATCGGCCTTGGGCACGATTGCGAGCCCCGAATTGATGTTGAGAATATAGGATTCATCCTGCTGCAGCAGATCCGGCAGGAAAAGAGCTATCAGTTCGGCTGGCGCGGTTAGGTTCAAGGCGACTTCTCGCCTGATCGTTGCGATATCGAAATCCCTGGCGATAAAATGCGTGGTATACTGAACCGCTGCACAGTTGATGAGGCCATGCAGCGGCCCGGCCGGGATCGCATCGCGCACCTTTTGCGTGCCGCCGGGCTCAGCCAGGTCTGCATCGACAAAGCCAATTTCAGGAAAGTCGGCGAGCAAGCTTTCGCTGCGCCATGTTCGCCTGCCGATAACGGTCAGCTGGTGTGAACCGGCAAGAAGCTTTACGAGTTCTCTGCCGACACCGGAGGTTCCACCGGTGATGACGATATGCTTGAGTGTGTGTTCCATACCTTGCAGATGACAGGTCAGAAGGTAGGCGTAATTAACCCGGGTTAAGTGCGATGCTCGATGCGATCATTTCCGAACATGGAAGGGACTTGACCTGCGCTGTCGGCGAAAACCTGTTCGTGCAGGGAGATCGGAGTGACTTCGTCTACTTCGTAAAGGCCGGTTTGCTCAAAGCGTCATATTTGGGCGCCGACGGGCGCGAGCAGATCAAAACCATACTCACGCCTGGGATGGCGATCGGCAGCATGACGGCACTTACAAGTGACGGACGTTGCAGCTTCGGCGTTCAGGCAGTCGAAGAAAGCATTGTGCGGGCTGTACCCTATAGCATGCTCCGCAGCGCCGCCGCGGAAGATCTGTCGTCAGCGCAGGAGGTAATCGAGATCCTGGCCGATCTCGCTAGGCGCAAGGAAAGGCGTGAATACGAATTGCTCTGCCTTAGTGCAGAGGAACGCTACCTGCTTTATCTCAAAGAAGTGGCACCGCGCGCACCATCTCTCAGCCAAATGGATATTGCCGCCTATCTCGGTATCACGCCGCCAGCGCTGAGCCGCATAAGACGCAGGCACGGTATGACGCAGCAACCGAAGCACGAGTGAGTTGGACGCCTGCTTGCGACACCTTGCACAAGCAAGGCTGCCTGACCGCTCCCCACCCAATGCAGGCGGTGGCCGGCGCGCGCGGCGTGCGCACCGGCAGGCCCCATCAATAGGCTATGGTGAAGCGCTCACGGCTATGGGCGTGGCTTTCCACCTCGTCGGCCATGGCAATGGCATAATCGGCAAAGGTGATCTTGCTGTCGCCATTTTCGTCCCTGATCAGATGCTCGTTGCCCAGGCGGAACTTGCCGGTGCGCGGGCCTTCGATGAAATTGAACGCGGGTGAGAAGAACACCCAGTCGATTTCCTTCTCTTCCCGCAATTCGTAGAAGAAATCGATGCCTTCCTGGGCGATCGGCTTCCAGCTTTCCGGCATGACGTCCGTATCGATCAGCCGTTCCCCATTTTCGTCCTTCAGGCTGGCCGCGCCGCCCGTCACCAGCAAGCGGCCGACGCCTGCCTGTTTGAGCGCGGCGAGCAGCGGCTTGGGGGAGATGTTGAACTTCAGCGCGCTGATCACGGCATCGCTTCCCTTGATCAGTTCGGCCAGAGCGGCGGAATCCGATGCATCGCCGGCCTTGGCCGTGATTCCCTCTGCCGCGGGAATGGCATCGGGATTGCGCGCGATGGCGAGTACATCATGGCCGCGCGCGGCCAGTTCCTTGACGATTTCCGAACCGGCGCGGCCGCTGGCACCCAAAACTGCAATCTTCATATACCGTTCTCCCAATGAGATAATTCAAGGAAGGCTGACCTGGCGGCCGCCTTTATTCAAACCAATAGCAGGTTCCCCGCATTTCCAGGCTCATCCGCGCGGGCGCATCGCCTCCTGCCAGAGGATTGTCGACGGCGCCATGCGGCATCAGCTGCGCACGGTCCGGATCGCTTTCGCTGGTCTTGAAGACGATCGCCTCATCCGGCGTCATGTTCGAATAATAATGCCAGCGGTGCTCCGGATTGTAGCGGATCACGTAATTGCCGAAGCTCCATTCGGGCGACCCGTCCGGCGGATCGAAGATCGCCAGGCAATCGATCAGATCCTCGTCGCTCACGCTGGGCCAGGCACACAGCGCCAGCGGCACGTCCTGCGGCGGCGGGGTGAGCACGCGCCAGACATTATATTGCGCGCTGCGGGCGACCCGCCTGCCCCCTGTAATCTCCGGGCCAGGCGCGGTTTTCGCCCGCGCTTCCGCCGCGGCCGAGTGCGACATGTCGACATGGGCGAAACGCGCGGGATGCGAATTGTCCGTGCTGCCGGTCTTCCCCGAACGCTCCGAATAGCGCAGGATGCCGCCCGGCGTCATCGCGACATGATCCGCCCCGCTGACCTGCTCCAGCAGATCGGCAATCTCGCCAGCATGCACTCTGGCGACCGCATCCATATCGGTGAGGTCCGCCAGCGCGCTTTTGTGCTGCACCAGGGTGAAGCCTTCGCGGTCGAGCGAGCAATCCATGGCCCGCGCGTCGCGGATGTCCATCTCGACCGGCGCGAGCGGGACATAGTCCTTCTCATGCGCATTGGCGTAGAAAAAGGGGCGCTTGCCCGTTTCGCGCGTATAGCCGATCTGCGCACGAATATTGCCGCCATGAGCCATTTGCCCTGATGCCATTAGCAGTGTCCTCGCCAGCGCTTCGATCCAGGGCGGCGCGATGGCGGCGCCCTAGTCGAAATCCTCGGTATCGATCGTCGGCAGGATTGCCGAGTGATAGCGATGGCCGTGAACGGTCTGCTGATTGATCAGCTCGCCCGCCTGTTCCAGCACCGCATCCGATACGCCCAGATAGCAGGCGGCGAAGTTTTCTTCCAAATGTTCGCGGCTGGTCGTGCCCGGGATCGCGTGGCAGAAATCGCCGCGCGAGAGGATCCAGGTCAGCGCCAGCTGCGCCGGCGTGATGCCGGCATCGGCGGCAAGCGCTTCGAACTGCTTGATCAGCTCCAGATTCTTCGGCCAGTTCTCTTCATTGAAACGCGGCATGCCGCCGCGAATGTCGCCTTCCTGGAACACGGAGGGATCGTGCAGTTCCCCGCACAGCGCGCCGCGCGCCACGGGGGAGAACGCGACCAGCGCGATGCCCAGATCCTTGCAGGCATCGAGCACGCCCAGTTCCACATTGCGCGACCACAGCGAATATTCCGGCTGCACTGCCGCCATCGGATGAACCGCATGCGCTTCGCGGATATGATCGGCATTCCATTCCGAAACGCCATAGGCGCCGATCTTGCCCGCTTCGATCGCGCGGGCCATTGCGCCCACCGAATCCGCGATCGGAACCTTGGGATCGAAGCGGTGCATATAAAACAGATCGAGGTGATCGGTCTGCAGCCGCTTCAGGCTCTCATCCAGCGACTGGGCGATATAGTCGGGGTGGCAGTTCACGCCGCGCTGCGGCCCTTCCACCACGATGCCGACCTTGGAGGCGAGGAAATATTCGTTCCGCCGCTTGCCGATCGCTTCGCCCAGCAGGGTCTCGCTCTTGCCCTTGCCGTACATATTGGCGGTGTCGAAATGGTTGTACCCGATGTCCAGCGCATGGCGGAACAGCGCGATATATTCATCGTCGCTGGGCCGCGGCCAATAGGCCCACACGCCGTTCATGCAGCCCAGCCCGATGGGCTCTACCTGTTTGCCGTTGATCGTTCGCATCATGAGCTTACGACCACCCGTCCTGCGCTTCCAGGCTGTCCGCCAGCTCGCCGATCACGCGGTAGCAATCGAGCACCGATGCGACCGAGCTGTTGGGCTCGCGCCCTTCCTGGATCGCGGAGATGAATTCGCGGTCCTGCAGCTCGATGCCATTGTTGGAGATGGCAACGCCGGAAAGATCGATCTCCTCTTCCTTGCCCGTCACCAGATCGTCGTACCGCGCAATATAGGTCGCCGTATCGCCGATATAGCGGAAGAAAGTGCCCAGCGGCCCGTCATTGTTGAACGAGAGGGCAAGGGTGAGGATCTGGCCCGCTTCGGTCTTGAGCTGGATCGACATGTCCATCGCGATGCCCAGCTCCGGATGCTTGGGCCCCTGGATGGCATTGGCGGTGATCACCTTGCTGCCGGTCATGTACTGGAAGATATCGATCGTATGCGCGCTGTGGTGCCACAGCAGGTGGTCCGTCCAGCTGCGCGGCTCGCCCTTGGCGTTCATGTTCTTGCGGCGGAAGAAGAAGGTTTCGACATCCATCGCCTGGATGTTGAACTCGCCCGCATCGATGCGGTTCTTCACGAATTGATGGCTGGGATTGAAGCGCCTTGTATGGCCGACCATGCAGACAAGGCCGGTTTCCTGGCTCTTCTTCACCACCGCCTGGGCATCGGCCCAGCTGTCCGACAGCGGGATTTCCACCTGGACGTGCTTGCCCGCATCCATGCAGGCGATCGCCTGTTCGGCATGCATTTGCGTGGGCGTGCACAGGATCACGGCATCGACATCGTCGCGCTCCAGCGCTTCGGAAAGCTCCGTCCCCGAATGATCGGCGCCGTATTTGGCGGCGACTTCCGCGGCCTGTTCGGCGCGGCGGGAAATGACCGAAGCGATTTCGACGCCGTCGATATTCTTGAGGCCGTCGAGGTGCTTTTCACCGAAAGCACCGGCACCCGCGAGGGCTATGCGCATGGGTTCTCTCCTTGTCGTTCAATTCGTCGAAATGGGAAGGGCGCCTCGCGCTTTGGCAGGCGCCCTTCGCTTGGATCAGGCTTCGGAAAGGCTGTGGCCGCTCATCACCTTGCGCGGCTCCAGCGCTTCGCCTGCGGTGTCTTCCGGCTGGAGGATCAAGGCCCCCAGTGCGGTGTTGGATGCCGGGATGTGATAGAAGGTGTAAAGATCCTTCACCTTGCCTTCCAGCGCGCCGCGCATGATCAGCCACATCACCAGCTCGATTCCCTCGGAGCCGGATTCGCGCAGATATTCGATATGCTGCATCTTGCTGAGGCCTTCGGGATCGTTGATCAGCCGGTCGATGAAGTCGAGATCGAATTCCTTGTTGATCAGGCCGGCCCGGGGGCCCTGGAGCTGGTGGCTCATGCCGCCCGTACCCCAGACATGGACGTTGAGGTCTTCGGGGAAGCTTTCCACCGCCGCGCGGATGCTGTCGCCCAGGGCGAAGCAGCGGCTGCCCGAGGGCGGGGGATAGGTCACCACGTTCACCGGCATCGGGATGACCTTGCAGGGCCATTCCTCCGGCTCGCCGAAGATCATGGACAGCGGCACGGTGCAGCCGTGATCGACATCCATATTGTTCATGATCGTCATGTCGAATTCGTCGAGGATCAGGCTCTGCGCGATATGCCAGGCCAGATCGGGAT
>JAUHYZ010000042.1 GCA_030426245.1 Alphaproteobacteria bacterium
CGCGACGACGATGGCGATCGCATCCCCCTCGACGTCAAGGCCGGCGACCGCGTGCTTTTCGGCAAGTGGTCCGGCACCGAAGTCAAGATCGACGGTGAAGAACTGCTGATCATGAAGGAAAGCGATCTTCTGGGCGTCATCGCCTGATCGCATCCGCTTTTATCCACTCACGAATTTCTCAAGAGAGGTATTGAACAATGGCTGCCAAGGACGTGAAATTTTCGCGCGACGCGCGCGAACGCATCCTCAAGGGCGTCGACACGCTCGCCAATGCGGTAAAGGTTACGCTGGGCCCCAAGGGCCGCAACGTCGTGATCGACAAGAGCTTCGGCGCTCCCCGCATCACCAAGGACGGCGTTTCCGTCGCCAAGGAAATCGAACTGAAGGACAAGTTCGAGAACATGGGCGCGCAGATGCTGCGCGAAGTCGCTTCGAAGACCAACGATCTCGCCGGTGACGGCACCACCACCGCAACGGTGCTGGCGCAGTCGATCGTGCGCGAAGGCATGAAGTCGGTCTCCGCCGGCATGAACCCGATGGATCTGAAGCGCGGTATCGACCAGGCCGTGGCCAAGGTCGTCGAAAACCTGCAGGCCCGTTCCAAGGACGTTTCCGGTTCGCAGGAAATCGCCCAGGTCGGGATCATCTCCGCCAATGGCGACAAGGAAGTCGGCGAAAAGATCGCCGAAGCCATGGATAAGGTCGGCAAAGAAGGCGTGATCACCGTGGAAGAGGCCAAGGGCCTCGAATTCGAACTCGATGTCGTTGAAGGCATGCAGTTCGACCGCGGCTATCTTTCGCCCTATTTCGTGACCAATCCCGAAAAGATGACCGTGGAACTGGAAAATCCCTACATCCTGATCCACGAGAAGAAGCTTACCAGCCTGCAGTCGATGCTCCCCATTCTGGAAGCTGTCGTTCAGTCGGGCCGTCCGCTCCTGATCATCGCCGAGGATATCGAAGGCGAAGCCCTGGCCACTCTGGTGGTCAACAAGCTGCGCGGCGGCCTGAAGGTCGCGGCCGTCAAGGCTCCGGGCTTCGGCGATCGCCGCAAGGCCATGCTGCAGGACATCTCCATCCTGACCTCGGGCGAGATGATCAGCGAAGACCTGGGCATCAAGCTGGAAACGGTTACGCTGGGCATGCTCGGCGAAGCCAAGACCGTCACCATCGACAAGGACAACACCACCATCGTCGATGGCGCGGGCAATGCCGAAGACATCAAGGCACGTGTGGAACAGATCCGTTCGCAGATCGAAACCACGACCTCCGACTATGACCGTGAAAAGCTGCAGGAACGCCTGGCCAAGCTGGCCGGCGGTGTTGCCGTAATCAAGGTTGGCGGCGCCAGCGAAGTCGAAGTGAAGGAACGCAAGGACCGTGTCGACGACGCGCTGCACGCAACCCGCGCAGCCGTGGAAGAAGGCATCGTTCCTGGCGGCGGTACGGCCCTGCTTTATGCAACGGCCGCGCTGGAAGGCCTGACCGGCGAGAATGACGATCAGACCCGCGGTATCGATATCGTGCGCAAGGCACTGTATGGCCCGGTCCGTCAGATTGCCGAGAATGCCGGCCATGACGGTGCAGTCATTTCCGGCAAGCTGCTGGACTCCAAGGACGAGAACCTCGGCTTCAACGCCCAGACCGACGTCTATGAAGATCTGGTCAAGGCCGGTGTGATCGATCCGACCAAGGTCGTGCGCGCCGCGCTGCAGGATGCAGCATCGGTTGCCGGCCTGCTGATCACCACCGAAGCGGCCATCAGCGAGCTGCCCGAAGACAAGTCGGCAGCCCCGGCCATGCCCGATATGGGCGGCATGGGCGGCATGGGCGGCATGGGCTTCTAATTCGCCCGTTCCACCCAGGTTTCCGAACCGAAATGCGAAGGGCCGGGAGAAATCCCGGCCCTTTTGCTATGGACCGTGGCAGCGCGATTTGCCGGCCTGCATCCCGCCCTTCCAACGGCTCGTCCCATCCAGGGACTCGGCTCGTCGACGGTTGGCATCTCACCGCTTGCTGCCGCGCCTGCGCTCATTCATCTTTTGCAAAGCTTGTTTTGAGTAGGGTGGGGCCATGGCTTTCAAGAAACTCGGATCGCTGTTTGCAGCACTTACGCTTGGCGCAGGGCCGCTCGCGCCGGTCCAGGTCGGCGCCGAAACGCTGGAAGCCAGTTTCGACAAGATCCTGGGCACGGAGCTGCGCAAACCGGCAACCCTGCAGGCCACCTATTCCAGCCCGCTGGAACGCCATATCAGCGTGGTCGCCAATGGCGAGAAAGGCCGGATCGGCGTGGCGGCGATCGATCTTTCCACCGGCGAACAGATCGCGATCCTGGGGGATCAGCGCTTCCCGATGGCCAGCACCAGCAAGATCGCCATCGCGGCCACCTTCCTTGAAGGCGTGGACAAGGGGCGCTGGACGCTGGACCAAAGATTCCCGCTGATGATGCCGCTGCGCTCCAAGGCGTTTTCGACCAAGGTGGCGCCCGTCACGCCGGGACAGGCGCTCCCCGCCAGCCAGCTGATCGAATTGATGCTGACCCGCAGCAGCAACCCCGCAACCGATGCCATCCTGGCAGTCGTCGGCGGCCCGGAAGCGGTCAATGACTGGGCCCGGCGCGCCGGGATCAAGGAATTCAGCATCAATCGCGACATTGCCACGTTGGTGCGCGACGACGGCGAAGTCGATCCCGCCAGCTTCATCGATATCCGCGATTCCGCAACGCCGCTGGCGATGACGAAGCTGCTGAAGGGCCTTTACGAAGGCAAATGGCTAAGCGCGTCGAGCCGCGACCTGCTGATCGAGACGATGGAACGTTGCCGCACGGGCACGCGCCGTATCCCCGCGCAAATGCCCAGCGACGTGCTGGTTGCGCACAAGACCGGATCACTCAACAACACGTCCAGCGATGTCGGCTTCCTCACCGCGCCGGACGGGCGCACGATTGCAGTGGCGATCTATGTCACCGGCCAGGGCACCCGCAGGAACCGCGAAGCGCGCATCGCCTCTATCGCGCGGGCCGTTTATGACGGCTATACTCAGCCTTCGGCCGTCTGGGTGAAAGCCACCTATGGCTCCGCTGCGGGCGGATCGCGCTAGAGGCGCGAAGACGTCCACCTGAAAGAGCCTAGGGCCCATGGCCCGATTACCCCAATAGGCAGCGCAGCCTTGCCCCGCCTGAAGGCGCGCGGCTGCCACGCAAACAAAAAGGGCGCGGTCCCCCGGACCACGCCCTTTCAGATTCTATCGAGAAGCGAAGATTATTCAGCCGGAGCTTCTTCTTCAGTTGCTTCTTCAGCCATTTCGTCAGCGGCTTCTTCAGTCGCTTCAGCGGCTTCTTCGGTTGCATCAGCAGCTTCTTCCATCGGCGCTTCGACGGCTTCTTCAGCCATCATTTCTTCTTCCGCAGCCGGTTCTTCAGCAGCTTCCTGGCAGCCCGCGAGGGCCAGAGCGGCGCCGGCAGCAGCGGCGACGAGAATGATCTTGCGCATGAATAGTAATCCTTGAACAGCGAGTAAAATACGCGCGGCACATCGCCGAACGCAAAGCCTGCAGTCTCAAACAGGCTTCAGCGCGGACAAATAATGTCCAAATCATGGCGATGCAAGCGTGTTAGGCATCGGAAGCAGTTGCTTCAAATGCGAATTGTCCTCCTTGCAGAGCCCACAAGCGCCCAAGAGTGCCAAAAATCACACCGGTCAGGCATTGTTGCATTGTGGGACGAATCCGGCTGACCTGCACCGCAGCCGCTGCTACCACCCTGATATGTCAGGCAAGAAACACCTCTATCTGGTCGATGGCTCGTCCTATATTTTCCGCGCCTATCACCGCCTCCCTCCGCTCACCAATCCCGAAGGGACGCCGGTGGGGGCGGTCTATGGATATACCACCATGCTGTGGAAGCTTGCCGACGATCTGCACAAGGCGGACGGACCCACGCATCTGGCGGTAATCCTGGATAAATCGGGCAAATCCTTCCGCAATGACATCTATTCGGAATACAAGGCGAACCGGCCGCCGCCGCCCGAAGACCTGGTGCCGCAATTCCCGTTGATCCGCGATGCAACGCGGGCATTCAGCCTGGCCTGCATAGAGGAAGAAGGCTTCGAGGCCGACGATCTGATCGCCAGCTATGCCCGGGCCGCGACGAAGAGCGGCTGGGATGTGACGATCGTTTCGTCGGACAAGGATCTGATGCAGCTGGTCGGTCCCGATCAGGAAACCGGCGCCACGATCGACATGCTGGATACGATGAAAAGCCAGCGCATCGCCACAGAAGAAGTTGCGGAAAAGTTCGGCGTCGAGCCTGAAAAGGTGGGCGATGTGCTCGCCCTGATGGGTGATTCGGTCGACAATATTCCCGGTATTCGCGGAATTGGCCCCAAGACGGCAACCAAGCTGATCCAGGAATATGGCGATCTGGAAAGCACGCTGGCCGCGGCAGAAGGCATGAAACCTTCCAAGATGCGCGAGAGGTTGATCGACGAGGCCGAAATGGCGCGCCTGAGCCGGGTGCTGGTGGAATTGAAGCAGGATTGCACATTGCCGGTGCCGCTCGAGGATTTCGAGCTGAACGAGATCCCGCGCGAACCGCTCATCGAATTTCTGCGCACGCACGGCTTTCTGAGCCTGCTGAAGCGGCTGGATGCCGGCAATGGCAGCCCGGCCCGGGCAACCGATCTCAATCCCGCCAAGGCGGACAATAAGGGCGCGCCTGCCTCGCCCGAAGGCAACCGCCAGCCGCCGCCGGAACTACCTGCCATCGACCGCAGCGCCTATGAATGCGTCCAGACCATCGAGGCCCTGGAGCGATGGATAGAACGCGCCTTCGCCGCCAGGCTGGTGGCCGTGGATACGGAGACCAGTTCGCTCGACGCGATCCAGGCGGAGCTGGTCGGCATCAGCCTGGCGCTGGGCGCGAACGATGCCTGCTATATCCCGCTTGGCCATGGCGGGACGGATCTGCTCTCCGAAAAGCCTGAGCAGATCGCGCCGGAAGATGCGCTCAGCCGCCTGAAGCCGCTGCTGGAAAGCGACGCGGTGCTGAAGGTGGGGCAGAATATCAAATACGATCTCAACGTGCTCGCCCGGGCGGGCGAATGCGTAGGCGGGATCGCAACTTCGCCGATCGACGACACGATGATCATGAGCTTCGCGCTGGATGCCGGGCGCAGCGAAACCGGGATGGGCGGGCACGGAATGGACGAGCTTTCGCAGCGCCATCTCGGCCACACGCCCCTCGCCTTCAAGGATGTCTGCGGCACCGGCAAGAAGGCGATCTCTTTCGCCGAAGTCCCGCTGGAGCGCGCCACCGAATATGCCGCGGAAGACGCCGATGTGACATGGCGGCTCTACAAGCTGCTGAAGCCGCGCCTGGCCGAGGAAGGCGGAACCCGCATCTATGAGCGTGTGGACCGCCCGCTGATCCCGGTGGTCGCATCGATGGAGCGCCACGGCATCAAGGTCGACCGCGAGCAGCTTGCGCGCCTCTCGGGCGAGGTTTCCGTACAGGTCGGCGCGCTGGAAAAGGAAATCCACCAGCTGGGCGGCGGGGAATTCACCATCGGCAGCCCCAAGCAGCTGGGCGAAGTGCTGTTCGACAAGCTCGGCCATAAGGGCGGGCGCAAAGGCAAGAGCGGCCAATACTCGACCGATCAGAGCATTCTGGAAAGGCTGGCCGGCGAAGGGGCTCAGATCGCCAACAAGGTGCTGGAATGGCGCCAGCTGACGAAGCTGAAGAGCACCTATACCGATGCCCTGCAGGCTGCGATCAACCCCGATACCGGCCGCGTCCATACCAGTTACAGCCTGGTGGGAGCGCAAACCGGGCGTCTTTCCTCGACCGATCCCAACCTGCAGAACATTCCCATCCGCACCCAAATCGGCCGCCAAATCCGCGACGCCTTCGTGTCGGAACCCGGCAATGTCCTGCTGGCTGCCGATTACAGCCAGATCGAATTGCGGCTGGCCGCGCATATGGCCAATGTGCCGGAGCTGAAGGCCGCATTCGAGAAAGGCGAAGACATTCACGCGCGCACCGCCGAAGAGCTATTCGGCGAGGTCAACCGCGACACGCGCGCCCGCGCCAAAACGATCAACTTTGCGATCCTTTACGGCATCAGCCGCTGGGGCCTGGCCGGGCGACTGGGCGTCGAAGCGGATGAGGCGCAGGCCATGATCGACCGCTATTTCGAACGCTTCCCCGGCATCCAGCAATATATCCACTCCACGCTCGAAAGCGTACGCGAGCGCGGCTATTCCGAGACGCTGTTCGGCCGCAAGACATGGTTCCCGCGGATCAATTCCGGCAATGGCACCGAACGCGCCGGCAGCGAACGCGCGGCCATCAATGCGCCGATCCAGGGGACCAGTGCCGATATCATCAAGCGGGCAATGGTGCGGATGGTCCCTGAGCTGGAGGCAGAAGGGCTGCACGATGTGCGCATGCTGCTGCAAGTGCATGACGAACTGGTGTTCGAATTGCCCGAGGGCGATGTCGAAGCCGCCACGCCGGTGATCGAACGCGTGATGGCCGGGGCCGCACAGCCGGCGGTTGCCCTGGACGTTCCGCTGGGGGTAGAGATAGGAACCGGTTCCAGCTGGGGGGCTGCGCATTGAGCAAGGCATCAATCGGCCGGCGGATACTGGCTCTGCCGCTGGTCAATCTGACACTGCTGACACTGCTCGGCATTGCGCTGGTCGGCTCTGTCGTGCTGATTTTCAACACGGTCGAGGCCGAACGCAAGGAACGCGAACAGGTCCGCCGGACCAACGATATCCTGCTGGTATTGCGCGATATCGGCCGCGCGGTGATCAATGCCGAAACCGGGCAGCGCGGCTATTACATCACGCTGGATCAGCGCTATCTCGATCCGTACCGGACGGCGCGCGAGCGGTATGAAGACTCTATCGACGAACTGACCGAACTGATCGGAGAGTCCGTGTCCCAGCGTCAGGCCGACTTGCTGGCCGACATCAGGCGGCTGGGCGATGCGAAATTCGAAGAGCTGGATCAGTCGGTAGCCCAGATCGCGCGCGGCGAGCTGATCGCGGCCCAGCGCCAGATTCTGACCGATGAAGGCCAGGATACGATGGCGCGGCTCCGCCGGGCGCTGACCGATATGGAACGCCTGGAGACCGAGATACTCCAGAAGGCGACCGACGATGCCGCCGCCGTGGAGGCCCGCGTGCTGCCCTTGCTGGCCATGCTGCTGGTGATGCTGCTGGCCGCGCTGGCGCTGGCCTATTGGCAGGTCACGCGTGCGGCGCGCGCGGCGGCATTGGAGGCGCATGCCCAGCAACTGGCCGATGCCAACGACCGGGCCGAATTGCTGGCGCGGGAGCTCAATCACCGGGTCAAGAACCTCTTCGCGGTGATCCTGGCGATCGTGCGGATGAGCGGCAGGAACGATCCTGATGCGCGCGACGTGGTGGAAAGCATCGCCCAGCGCATTCATGCACTGCTGACGGCGCATGAAGTCACACAGGGCACTCTAGGCCATCAGCAGGCCGATCTGCGCAAGCTCATTGAAACGACGCTGGCCCCGCATCGCGGGGCGGAAACCGTCCTGGAGATCGACGGACCCGACGTTTCCATTACTTCCAAGCAAGTGACGCCGCTCGGCCTCGTCCTTCACGAGCTGACCACGAATGCCGTCAAATACGGCGCGTGGTCGCAAGGGGGAACGATCAAGGTCGATTGGCAGCGCAGCGACGGCAAGATCCTGCTGGAATGGGCGGAGCATTGCCCGAGCGGTATCGTAGCAGCGGAGGAAAAGGGTTTCGGCAGCCAGTTGATAGACAGCGCCGCACGGCAGCTG
Source organism: Alphaproteobacteria bacterium (assembly GCA_030426245.1). Classification (GTDB taxonomy): domain Bacteria; phylum Pseudomonadota; class Alphaproteobacteria; order Sphingomonadales; family Sphingomonadaceae; genus Andeanibacterium. The sequence goes on from JAUHYZ010000042.1 coordinate 7,821, forward strand.
CAGGGCAGCATCGAAAGGCGCTTCGGGGATGATGGCGCCCGGGTGAGCATAGCCATTCCAATCGCCGAATAGGGGGATTAGGCGCAGAAGCGGTTGAACCCATTGTCGCGCAGGCATAGGTTCCATTCATGGCCGAAACCTACCGCCGTTTCGTGGATCTCCTTCCGGATTGGATCGGTCAGTCCTTGACGGCAATCATCACTACTGTTGTTGCGGTTGGTCTGGCGCTGCTCATCCATCGTATTTTCTTCCGCATCCTGCTGCGCATTTCCAGGGCGAGCGAAAGCCCGAGCGACGATCTGCTGGTCAGGAAACTTGCGCGGCCCACGCGTTATTCCCTGATCGCTCTGGCGCTTGCGCTGGCCGCGCGCGAAATTCCCGCATTGGCCACGATCTGGGACAAGCTGGCGGGTTTCGTAATGCCTGCGCTGATAGGGTGGATCGCGCTCGCCGTGCTTCACACGCTCATCAATGCGATGGAAATGCACACCGACATGTCCCATCCGGACAATCGCGATGCACGCAGGAAGCGCACACGCCTGGCGATCTTCTCCCGGATTGCGAGCTTCTTGATCATCTTCGTGACGATCGGCCTGATGCTGCTCTCGATCCCAGGCGTGCGGGATGTCGGCGTGACGCTGATGGCGTCCGCGGGCCTGGCCGGCCTGGCAGTGGGCGCAGCGGCTCAGCCCGCGCTCAAATCGCTCATCGGCGGATTGCAGATGGCGCTGACCGAGCCGATCAATATCGACGACGTCGTGATCATGGACGGGGAATGGGGCTGGATCGAAGATATCCGCACAACCTATGTCGTCGTACGCATCTGGGACCGGCGCCGGCTGATCGTTCCGATGTCCAAATTCCTGGAAGAAACATTCGAGAACTGGACCCGGGTGGGCGCGCAGATCATCGCCCCGGTTCACCTCTATCTCGATCCGACGACCGATGTGGCGCCGCTGCGCGCCCATTACGAAAAGCTGATCGACGAGAACCCCAAATGGGACCGCGACGTTCAGAACATGCAGGTGATCGAAGCCACGCCTGAAGCGATGGAAGTTCGCATGCTGATGACGGCGAAGGATTCGCCCACCGCCTGGGAACTGCGCTGCGAAATCCGCGAACAGATGCTCGATTGGATCAGGCAGAACCAGCCCGAAGCGCTCGTGCGGCACCGCCTGGCACCCGTCGATACGCCGGCCGAACTGGCCGCCGCTGCGGCCGCGATGAAGAAATAGGCGGCGCCTGGCCGGCTACGGCTATTCGTGTTTCTTGTCGCGCGTCGATTCCAGCATGCCTTCGTGCAGGAAGCCGATCGGATTGACTTCGGCAGCGCGCTTTTTCAGCTCGCCCTTCATCTTGGCATATTCGGTTTCCATCTGCGCCGTGACGGTCGCGCGCGAATCCTCCAGCGCCTCCGCGAAGTCCGCGCCGGTCACCTTGTCGACGCCCACTCCGTCGCGGCGGATCGCCACCAGGCCTGCACGCCGCACGACATCCTCCAGATCGGCCCCGGTGAAGCGGTCGGTCTGCTTGGCGATGTCTGCCAGATCGACATCGCCCGCCAGCGGCATGTCGCGCGTGTGAATCTTCAGGATATGCTCGCGGCCCGGCAGATCGGGCGTACCGACATAGACCAGCTCGTCAAAGCGGCCGGGGCGGAGCAGCGCCGGATCGACCAGCGTCGGACGGTTCGTTGCACCGATCACCACGATCGACTGCAATTCTTCCATCCCGTCCAGCTCGGCCAGAATGGTGTTGACCACCCGCGCGGTCACTTGCGGTTCGGCCGTCCCTGATCCGCGTGCGGGCACCAGGCTGTCGATCTCGTCGATGAAAACCACGCATGGTGCGACCTGGCGGGCCCGGGCGAAGAGGCGCGAAATCTGCTGTTCGCTCTCGCCGAACCACTTGGACAGCAGATCGCTGCTCTTGATCGAGATGAAATTGGCTTCCGCTTCCTTGGCAACCGCCTTGGCCAGCAAGGTCTTGCCTGTACCCGGCGGGCCGAAGAGCAGGAAACCCTTGGCCGGCCTGATGCCCAGGCGGTGAAAGGCTTGCGGATTCTTGAGCGGCAGCTCCACGCCTTCGCGCAGCCGCTCCTGCGCTTCGCCCAGCCCGCCAATGTCGGACCAGCCAACCGTGGGTGCCTGGACCATGACTTCGCGCATGGCGCTAGGTTGCACGCGCTTCAGTGCCTCGACGAAGTCTCTGCGTTCCACGCACAGAGTTTCCAGCACTTCGGGCGGAATCGTGCGCGCTTCCAGATCGATCTTCGGCATGATCCGGCGCACGGATTCGATCGCCGCTTCGCGCGCCAGGGCGGCAATGTCGGCACCGACGAATCCGTGCGTGGTCCGCGCCAGCTCCGTCAGATCGACCCCTTCGCCCAGCGGCATGCCGCGCGTGTGGATCGCCAGAATTTCGCGCCGCCCCTTCTCGTCGGGAACGCCGATCACGATCTCGCGGTCGAAGCGGCCCGGGCGGCGAAGCGCCTCGTCGATCGCATCGGGCCGGTTGGTCGCGGCAATCACCACAAGGTTAGCCCTTGCGTCCAAGCCGTCCATCAAGGTCAGCAGCTGGGCGACCAGCCGCTTTTCTGCTTCGCCGGGCACCTTGTCGCGCTTGGGCGCAATCGAATCGATTTCGTCGATGAAGACGATTGCCGGGGCGACCCGGGCTGCCTCTTCGAACACTTCGCGCAAGCGGGATTCGCTCTCGCCATAGGCCGAACCCATGATCTCCGGCCCGTTGATGGTGAAGAATTCGGCATCGCTTTCGTTTGCCACGGCCTGGGCAAGCCGGGTTTTGCCGGTGCCGGGCGGGCCGTGAAGCAGCACGCCCTTTGGCGGATCGACCCCCAACCGGGTGAACAGTTCCGGATAGCGCAGGGGCAGTTCCACCATTTCCTGAAGCTGGCGGATCGTGTCGCTCATGCCGCCGACATCGTCGTAATTGACGGATCCGCGCCCATCGCGCGGTTCTTCGAATTCAGCGCGCAGTTCGACTTCGGTATTCTCGTCTATATGGACGATGCCCTTGGGCACGGTGGAGACCACCGACAGACGAATTTCGGTAAGCGCATAAGGCTGAGCGCCGAACATCCGGCGGACTTCGGGAGGAACGTCGCGGACCGGCTGCTGACCATGCGTGGCGACAAGATCGCCCGCGACAAGCGGCCGTCTGAAAAAGTTTCTCTTCAGGGCCTCGGTCGGGCCCTGCAGGCGCATTTCACGCTGCGCCGGCGCGAACACCACGCGGGTTGCCGGCTTGGATTCGCCGCGTTTGACGGTGACATGCTCGCCCGAGCCGGCTTCGGCATTGCCGCGCTGCAGCCCGTCCAGCCTGACGACATCGAGTGCCTGATCCTCTTCATAGGCGGGCACTGCAAGCGCGGCTGTGGTCCGCTTGCCGGTAACTTCCACCACGTCGCCTTCGGTGATGCCCAGCTTCGAGAAGACCGATCTGGGCATGCGGGCTATGCCGCTGCCGCTTTCTTCCTGCCTGGCAGCCGCAACCTGGAGCCTGACCGTTCCTTCTTCCACTTCAGTTGCTTCTGGTTCGGCCATGCGCTTGGCGCTCCTCTACCTTGTCCGATATGTCGTCCGGAGAAGCTAGGAAGCGCCCACCATGATTGCAAACCGCCAATTGCTCAAAAGAGCGAAAAGGGGGTCGGCGCGGCTGAAATCGCCAGAAGTCGGAAACGAAATCGACGGAGGTCAGAAAAAAGGCCCGACCGTTGCCGGCCGGGCCATAGAAGTTTTGGGAGAGGATGCCTGAAAGGCAGTTTCGATATGCCTGCTGAGCCCGATTTGTGCAAGTGCGAAGGCGCTTTTTTATGTTGCAACCTTTGCAATCTATGTTGCAAATTATCGAACTACTGTTTTTAGTACTGATATTTAATGATATTTCATCGGCGGTTTGCCGCTGTCCACTTCGTTGCAGATGATACTATATTGCGCTGCACCCAAACTGCGCTGGCCGGCTGAGCATGCGCAACACGCATTTCCGACGCCGTGATTGCATACCGCAACGTGATGACAACGACGGAAGCACCGGTTATGTGCGATGCAACACCGATCCGAATTTGCCTGCCTCAAACCAGACAGGAGCCTCAATGAAAAAGCTTTTTCCCGATGCCGCGGCGGCCCTTGACGGCGTGCTGAGCGACGGCCTTCTGATCGCTTCGGGCGGCTTCGGCCTGTGCGGTCTGCCGGAACGCCTGCTGGAAGCCATCCAGGACAGCGGCGTGAAGGATCTGACCTTCGTCAGCAACAATGCCGGCATCGACAATGAGGGGATCGGCAAGCTGCTGCGCACCAAGCAGGTCAAGAAGATGATCAGTTCCTATGTCGGCGAGAACAAGGAATTCGAGCGGCAATATCTGGCCGGCGAACTGGAAGTGGAGTTCTGCCCGCAGGGTACGCTGGCGGAACGCATGCGGGCCGGCGGCGCGGGCATTCCCGGCTTCTACACCAAGACCGGCGTGGGCACGGCAGTCGCCGAGGGCAAGGAAGTGAAGGAGTTCGACGGCGAGGAGTACATCCTCGAACGCGGAATTTTCGCCGACCTGGCCATCGTCAAGGCGTGGAAAGCCGATGAGACCGGTAACCTCGTCTTCCGCAAGACGGCACGCAATTTCAACCTTCCGGCCGCAACCTGCGGGAAGATCTGCATCGTCGAAGTGGAGGAGATCGTCCCAACCGGGAGCCTCGAGCCCGATTGCATCCATCTGCCCGGCGTCTACGTCCAGCGGATGATCGTCGGCGCGCCGTATGACAAGAAGATCGAATTCACGACCACCCGCGAAAGGGAGGCAGCCTGATGGCGACCAACGAAACCGAGCATAAGGGCTGGACCCGCAACCAAATGGCCGCGCGCGCCGCGCAGGAGCTGGAAGACGGATATTACGTCAATCTGGGCATCGGCATCCCCACGCTGGTGGCGAACCACATTCCAAACGGGGTGGAGGTCACGCTGCAGTCGGAAAACGGCATGCTGGGGATCGGGCCGTTCCCCTATCCCGACGAAGTCGATGCCGACCTGATCAATGCCGGCAAGCAAACAATCAGCGAACTGCCCCATTCGGCCTATTTCGACAGTGCCGCCAGCTTTGCGATGATCCGCGGCGGGCATATCGACCTGACCGTGCTGGGCGCGATGGAAGTTTCCGAAGACGGGGACATCGCGAACTGGATGATCCCCGGCAAGATGGTGAAGGGCATGGGCGGCGCCATGGACCTGGTCGCCGGCGTGAAAAAGATCATCGTGGTGATGGAACACGTTTCGAAAAACGGCGATCCGAAATTCATTCCCCAATGCTCCCTGCCGCTGACGGGCAAGAATGTGGTCGACATGATCGTGACCGATCTGTGCGTCTTCCAGAGGCCGGACCATGAAAGCCCGTTCAAGCTTGTCGAGCTGGCACCGGGCGTGACGGCGGAAGAAGTGGCCGAAAAGACCACTGCCCATTACGTCAGCTAATCAAGCTCTACGCACCGCCTAGGCAGCGCGGCGGCGCAGCCACAGGCCGGCCAGCAGAAGAAACGCCGCCCAGGCAAGCGGCAGCCAATTGCCCAGGCGCGCAAACAGTGTGGGCGGCAGCGCCGGCGGCACAAAGCCTTCCACGCGGCGCGCCTGATGCATCGGCACGGCATCGCGCACGACGCCATGCGCGTCGATCACGGCACTGATCCCGGTTGTGGTGGAGCGCAGCACCGGCAGGCCTTCCTCGATCGCGCGCAGCCGCGCCTGCGCCAAATGCTGCGGCGGGCCGAAAGATCCGAACCAGCCGTCATTGGAAGGGTTGAATATATAGTCGGGCCGATTGGCGGGATCGACGACTTCCCCTGAAAAGACGATCTCGTAGCAGATCTGGATCCCCGCCTTGCCCCAGGCGCCCAAGTCCAGCGTACGCGGACCGGGGCCGGGCAGAAAATCGATCGTACCGGGAACAAGCCGCGTGGCCCCCAATGGCTCCAGCAGCCAGCGCATCGGCAGATATTCGCCATAGGGCACCAGATGCGCCTTGGCATATTTGCCAATGAGCTCGGCCTCGCCGTTCACGGCCATAACCGAATTGCGCGCGCCGACTGCCCGATCGTTTTCTATTTCGAGTTCGTTGGTGCCTGTCAGCAGGACGCTGGAAGGGCCGATCACCCTGGCGATGCGCATACGCGTGCGAGCCGGGTCGGCCAGCACGTTGTTCCAATCATAGTATCGCTGGGGATAGCCATCCGCGAGATACTCGGTGATGCCCGATTCCGGCCACAGGACGAGGCGTCTCTCTTCCGGATCTTGCGGCAGGGTGAAGGACGCAATCTTGCGGAACTTGCGATCGAACAGGGCCGGTTCGTTGAGCACATCCTGCCGTATATCGGGCTGTACCAGCGTGAAACGCAGTGTGCCGGCCTGCTGCCCGCCCAGCGGTGCGGCGAACATTCCGGCGGTAGCCAGCACGGCAACAATGCCCAGCGGGATGAAGCGCCGCTTTACAATCAGCAGCGCGCATGCCCCGCCCAGCAGCACCGCCAGGGCCGAAAGCGCATATGTTCCCAGCCACGGGGCCAGCAAGGCTATGCCTGGCCGCTGATAGCCGCCAAGCAGGATGACACCCAGAGGATCCCAGGCATAGCCGGTAAAGACCCAGGCGCGCAGCCACTCCGCCACTGTCCAGGCTCCGGCGAGCGCCAGCACAAGCGGCCAGCCGCCGCGCCTGCCGGCAATCCACCATCCCAGCAGCGCGGCAAGCGCGGGATAGACCGCGAGATAGAGGGACAACAGCGGAACCGCCAGCCAGCCCAATATCGCCGGCATATTGGCCTGATAGGAAAAGGCCGTGGCAATCCAGTTATTGGCGAAAGTGAAATGCGCCACGCCGAACAGCCAGCCAAGCAAGGCTGCCTGCCGGTATCCCCCGGCCCGCGCCAGAAGCAAGGCGAAGCCGCCCAGCCCCAATAGCGCCACCGGCCAAAGACCGAGAGGTTGAAATCCCAGGGCGGCAACGATCCCCAAACAGAGCGCCGTCAGCCGCGGATAGGCGGCGGCACGTTCCAGAATCAGGGATGCGGATGGCATGGCAACGCCATGTGGCCTGCGCCACCAACCGGCGCAAGCATGATTGCTTCATGGAGCGGAAACGGGCCCTGAGCCGCGCTCAGACCGTAAAGGCAGGGTCAAGCGGCGTCAGCCGCCTCGCCAGCTCAGTTTACTGCCTGAAGCGTCTCGTCATCGTCGCTGCTGCGCGTACGCGGGCGGCGCTGACGGCGGGGCTTTTCTTCCTTGGGCTCCTCTTCGCCATCGTCATCCCGCGCAATCGCAGGGGGAAGCGTCGAAGGGTCGAGCCCACCCTCATCATCGTCATTGGACGTATCCGGCTGGCGATCCCGGCGGGTACGGCGCGGCTTGGCGCGGCTGCCGCGGGCGGACTGGGTTTCCGAAGAATCGGATTCGTCCGAAGCATCGCCATTGCCTGCCTGTTCGGCATTCTGGGCTTCGCCAGTTTCGTCCTGCCGGTCGCGGCCACGCTTCTGGCTGCGTTCGCCTTGCGTATCGTCGTCCCCGGAATTGTCGGACTGGTCGCGCTCCGCCTCGCGGCGCGCGCGCGCATCGTCCTTCGAGGCTTTCGTGTCGGCGACGACCCGGAAATAGTGATCGGCGAATTGCAGATAATACTCGGACTGGACGCGATCGCCGTTGAGCGACGCATCATGGGCGAGCTTCCGGTATTTTTCGAGCATCTGCGGCGCATTGCCACGCGCGCGGCTGTCGATCCGGTTGAGCTGATTGCCACCTTGCGAACGGTTATTGCCACGTCCGCGGCGACGATTGTTACTGCGATTGTTACTCAAGGGAATGAACTTCCTCAGCTTGAACCGCCGTCCATCAAGATGTCCGGTGGTCGCATGACCCCTATATCGAGCTGCACCTGTCGGCGTGCTCGCGGTCCCAGGCCCCCTTCATCTACATGCAGTCCGCAGGCTGGCCCGCGGCGCCAAACGCATATGTAGGAGCAAGGCCTCGCAGTCAGGAAATCCCGTCCAACTGCTGGCCCTGCATGTTGCCTAACCGCTTCAATCGCCCTTGCCAAGCCCTAATCTGAGAATCAAGGCACGCGGGCGCCCACCCAGATCCTTTCGTAATTCGCTTACAAATCCGGCACTTCGCGCAATTTCACGCACGGCATCGGCCTGATTGGTCCCGATTTCGAGCACGATTAGGCCATTTTCCCACAACAATTCGGCCAGTTGGGGGAGGAGAATGCGGTAATCGTCCAGCCCTTCCACGCCCGCAAACAGGGCCTGAGCCGGTTCGAAACCGCGGACAGAGGGCGCAAGCTGCGCATTGTCTTCGACATAGGGCGGATTGGCGAGAACGAGATCGAAGCCCCCCAGCCCCTCGCGCCAGTGCGCATCGTTCCAGTCACGCTTCAGTATCTGCGCGCGCTTCCGCAGGCCGAGCGCTTCGGCGTTGGTGCGGGCGACTTCGGCGGCGGCTGCAGAACGGTCGATCCCGATCCCTTGCGCCTCCGGCCTCTCCGCCAGCAGCGTCAGCAGCAGCGCGCCCGAACCGACCCCGCAATCCAGCACGCGCCGCGGCCCCGCCGGCCAATCCGCGCAGGCATCCAGCGCGGCCTGCACGACGCATTCACTGTCGGCGCGCGGTATGAGCACCGCAGGGGAGACGGCGAAGACCCGGCCGTAAAATTCCTGCCGGCCGATGATATAGGCAACCGGTTCCTGCGCCTGCCGCCGGGCGAGCAGACCGGCGAAACCTGGCGGCGGCGCATCCGCCATATGCCTCAGCAGCAATTCCGACCGCGTGACGCCGAGCGCCGCGGCCATCAGCAGCTCCGCATCGAGCCGGGCGGTATCGCTTGCCGCTTCCAGGCTGCTGGCGGCATCGCGAAGCGCCTGCGCCACAGTGACGCCGCCTTCTTCCAATTACGCCCCCAATGCAGCGAGGCGCTTGGCCTCGTCCTCTGCGATCAGCGCGTCGATGAGTTCGCCGAGGCCCGGACCTTGAAGCACCTCGGGCAATTTGTGCAAGGTCAGGCCGATACGATGATCGGTGACCCGGCCCTGCGGGAAATTGTAGGTCCGGATCCGCTCCGACCGGTCGCCCGAACCGACCATGGCCTTGCGCGCCTCCGCCTCTTCGCCCTGCGCTTCGTCCCGCATCTTTTCATACAGCCGGGCGCGCAGCACCTGCATCGCCTTGGCGCGGTTCTTGTGCTGGCTGCGTTCGTCCTGCTGGGTCACCACGATCCCGCTGGGCAGATGGGTGATCCGCACCGCGCTGTCCGTGGTGTTCACATGCTGTCCGCCTGCGCCGCTTGCCCGGTAAATATCGATCTTGAGATCGCCATCGGCAATCTGGACGTCGACTTCGGATGGTTCGGGCAGCACTGCCACGGTTGCCGCCGACGTATGGATCCGTCCGCCGCTTTCGGTAACCGGCACGCGCTGCACCCGGTGCACGCCGCTTTCGAATTTGAGCTTTGCGAACACCCCATTGCCGGTGACATTCGCCACGATTTCCTTGAAGCCGCCAATGTCGGACGCATTCATGCTGACCGTTTCGACCCGCCAGCCCTGTTCGGACGCATAGGCTTCATACATCCGGAAGAGGTCGGCGGCGAACAAAGCAGCCTCGTCCCCGCCCGTACCGGCGCGGATTTCCAGCATGGCCGGGCGGCTGTCCGCGGCGTCGCGCGGCAGCATCGCAACGGCCAGCTGCCGTTCCGCATCGGGCAGTTCGGCCTTCAGCCGCGCCACTTCCTCTTCCGCCAGGACGCGCATTTCGGGATCGGGATCATCAAGCTGTTGGAGCTCGGCCAATTCGCCGCGCATCGTGCGAACCTGCTCCGCCACCTTCGCAACCGGCTCCAGCTCGGCATAATCGCGGCTGGCCGCAACGAAGGCCTCGCCTTCAAGCGTCCCCGAAGCGAGCCGCGCTTCCAGTTCGGCAAAGCGCTGCGCGATCTGCGCCAGCCGCTCTTCGGGGATGGTCATGCCCCGGCCGGGCCGCGCCAGTCATAGCCTGCAAGCGCGCCTTCGATCGCGACCTCGTCGGCCCCGTCGATCCTCAAGCGATGCGCGGTCGACCCGCCATCCGCCGTAAGTGCGAGAATGGCCCGCGGCTTCTGCTTCACGGCCTTGTCGAACCGCTTGCGCGCGGAGCCCGTCGCCAGCAGATCCGCCGCGATGCCGACGCGGCGCAGCGCTGCGGTCACTCCCATGCCGTCCTGCAGAACCGTATCGTCTTCCACCACGACCAGCACTTCGGCGGTATCGTCTTCGGTGCCCTGAACCAGCATGGCCAGACGTTCGATCCCGGCGGCCCAACCGACCGCCGGCGTAGGCGCACCGCCCAGGCTTTCCATCAGCCCGTCATAACGTCCGCCGCCCAGCACTGTCCCTTGCGAACCCAGCCGGTCCGTGACGAATTCGAAGGCGGTGTGGCGGTAATAGTCGAGCCCGCGCACCAAGGCCGGCAGGCGCGTCCACTCGACGCCGGCAGCATCCAGCCCTTCGGTCACCTTGCCGAAAAACTCGCGCGCATGATCGGTCAGATAATCGTCCACCTGCGGCGCTTCGGCCAGGAATGCCTTGTCGCGCGGATCCTTGCTGTCGAGGATGCGCAAGGGATTGCGTTCCAGCCGCTCCTTGCTGTCTTCCGACAATTCGCCCCGCACAGACTGGAAATAGGCCACCAGCGCCACACGCCAGGAATCGCGGCTGTCGGCATCGCCCAGCGTATTGAGCTGCAGCGTCACACCTTCGGCAATGCCCAGTTCCTTGAGCAGCTGATCCGCCATGACCAGCAGTTCGACATCCGCCTGCGGTTCGGCCGCGCCGATGATTTCCGCATCGATTTGATGGAATTGGCGGTACCTGCCCTTTTGCGGCCTTTCATAGCGGAACAGGGGGCCATGCGTCGCCACCTTGAGCGGCGCATATTGCTGCCAGCCATCGGTGAGATAGGCACGCGCGATCCCGGCCGTGAACTCCGGGCGCAGAGTGAGCGATTCCCCGCCGCGATCATCGAAAGAGTACATCTCTTTCGAAACGACATCGGTGGTTTCGCCCAGCGAACGCGAGAAGACTTCGGTCTTTTCGAAAACCGGCATCTCAACGCGGCGGAAGCGATAGAGCTTGCGCACGCGTTCGAAGGTTTCGACGACATGGGCGAAAGCTTCGGCCTCTGGGCCGAAGATATCCTGAGTGCCTCTGATGGGCTGGGGAGTTACGATCTTGGACATTGCGCGCGGCATTTAGGCCGCTGCGCAGCCATAGGCAATTCCCCAAGGAACTCTCCGTGGCGGTTTTGGTTAAGCGTATCGTAACCGAACTCGGGCATTAGCCCTCGCCAAGTCTGGCAGGCTGCGCTAAGCGCCCGCCGAAACAACACAATGAGGCGCATAAGCGCCCATCGGAGAGAATGCCGCAACGTCTGGCCCCGCAGGCAGGGCCGAGCCAAGGAATTGCGAAAAGAAATCCCATGCAGATCGAACTGATTCCCACGGGCGACAACCCGCCCGACAGCCTCAATGTCGTGGTCGAAGTGCCGACCGGCGGCGAACCGGTGAAATACGAATTCGACAAGGCATCGGGCGCCCTGTTTGTCGATCGCATCCTTCACACCCCGATGCGCTACCCGGCGAATTACGGCTTCGTGCCGCACACCTTGTCGCCCGACGGCGACCCGCTGGATGCGCTGGTCGTGGCCCGCAGCCCGTTCATTCCCGGCTGTGTGGTGCGCGCGCGCCCGATCGCGGTGCTTAACCTGGAAGACGAGCATGGCGGCGACGAAAAGCTGGTCTGCGTGCCCGTGGACACGACCTTCCCCTATTACCAGCATGTGCGCGGCAAGGACGATCTGCCGGAAATCGTGTTCCAGCAGATCGAGCACTTCTTCACGCACTACAAGGACCTGGAAGACGAAAAATGGGTCCGTATCGGCAGCTGGGGCGGCCTGGAAGAAGCCCGCCAGGTGACGCTGGAAGCGATCGAGCGATGCAAGGCCGCGAAAGACTGAGCTAGCTAACAATTTAAGTGGTAATTAATTTGCGGCCCGATTAACCCTCCCCGACGGAGGGGGGCTTGGCGACCAGAACACACAGTGTTTCGATGACGGAAGGGCCGCTCCCGGGCGTGCTCCTTCGTGTCGCATGGCCGATCGCCTTCGCCAGCCTGGCCCAATCCGTCCATCAGATCGTCAATGCCTGGTTCGTCGGCAGGCTAGGCGCAGAATCCATTGCTGCCATAGCCGCCGGCAGCGCCTTGTTCAGCGTGCTTTTGTCCTTCGGTTCAGGCCTGTCGATCGCGGGCGCCGTGCTGATTGCCCAGAATGTCGGCGCCGGGAAAACCGAAGCATCCGGCCATGTCGCAGCCCAGACCCTGCTGATGGTCCTTGCGGTCGGCCTATGCTTCGCCGGTTGCGGCTTCCTGCTGGCGCCCTGGACCCTGCGGCTGATCGGCGTGGAAGAGCAGGTATTCGACCTTAGCTGGCAATATCTGACAATCACCTATCTGGGCATCACCCCGATGTTCGCCTTCCTGGCCTGCCAGGCAATGCTGCAATCCGCAGGCGAAGTGCGTTTCGCCATGAAGGTCTCGGTCGCGGCAGTGCTGCTGAACATCGCGCTGGATCCGCTGCTGATTTTCGGAACCGCGCCGGTGGGCGGAAACTGGCAGGGATGGGGCGTGGCTGGGGCTGCGATGGCGACCGTTACCGCCCGTATCTGCGCCTTTGCGGTCGTTCTGCATCACATGATGAGCGGGCATTCCGCGTTGCATCTCAAACGGCGGGATTTCATTCCCGACGGCAAGCATTTCCGCCTCGCGCTCAGCCTGGCGATCCCGGGTTCGCTTGAACAGGGAGGGCGCACCTTCGGTTCGCTGCTGCTCATGAGCCTTGCTGCCACTTTCGGCACGGTTTCGCTTGCTGCCTATGGCGTGGGCGTGCTGCCGCTGTTCTTCTGGTTTTCTCCGATGGTCGCTCTATCGA
>JAUHYZ010000088.1 GCA_030426245.1 Alphaproteobacteria bacterium
CGTCATGTGATCGTTGTAGATATACAGGATCACATCGGGCTTCTTTTCGGCCAGCCATTGCTTGACCGGTTCGAACCCCTTGAAGATCGGCGCCCAGACCGGATCGTCATATTTGCCCTCGTCATGCGCGAAGGCGATGGTGGGCGTGTGCGAAACAGCGAATCCGCCGACAATCTCGGCCATGACTTCTCTCCCATTGAAGCCCCGCGCAAAGAGGCGCGCAACTCCGGACTCAGTCAACCCAGATTATTGTAAGCGGCGCATACAATCTTTGCGCGATGTCAAATGCGGTGATTGCGCGCGGATTGCGCTCTATTCGCCGCCGCAGATCTCGACTGCCGTCTCCACCTCTTCGGACAGGATGCAATTGGCCCCGGCATCGAGCGAGCAGACCATGCCGCCCGAAACCGTGTGGCAGCTGTAATCCGGTTCGAGAATCTCCGCGCCGATCAGCACCGCCTGCGTGGCATCCGCCATGCGCTGGCAACTGGTATGCGCGCTTTCCTGCGCCCGGCCGAGTGCATCCGCCACTGCCGCCGCGCGGGTTGCTGAAGGATCGGCCATGCCGGCAGGCTCGTAAAGGTCGATCGGCCGCTCGGACCGCTGTTCGGAAATGCGGCTTTCGGTCTTGCGTCCATCCAGCAGGTCGCGCGCCTCCCCGCTATAGGCTCCTCCCGGATATTCGGCGAGATACGCCCTCAGATCGTCGCAGGAGCCCGCAGCGCGCGCTTCCCATGCGGCGGCCTCTTGCGGCCCGGCCATCGCGTCCAGGCCGGCGTTGCGGTAGAAATCGAGTGCCCCGGCCACGAAGGCGAATAGCGCCGCGCCGAAAGGCAGCAGCAATGCAAGCTGGCGCAGCAGCATCTTGCGCGGCGCGGCCGGAGGCGGAGGATCGCGCCCGGCAAGCTTGTAGCGCACCGCGCTCACCAGATCGCGCATGAAGACATTGCCGGCCAGCAGGCGCCGCCACCCGGTGGGGTGGGAACGCCAGCCGCGAATGTCGTAACAGGTTACCGATTGCAGGCTTTCGGGAACGGCCACCTCGTCCAGCCGCGCCAGAATGGCGCTGCCCCTCGCGGCGGCGCGTTCCGCTTCCTTCAGCAGGCCGCTTTCCACGTTTGCAAGCGCCGCCTCGGACAGCAGAAACAGTTCGCAGCGCTGATTCTGGACGACCCCTTCGCGATCCGCCGATGGCTTTTCCGGATCGCCAAGCCGTTCCCACCAGATATCGAGGTCGTAAGAGATGAGCTGGTCGGCGATCACCGCGCCGCGCGCTTCGTCTGCGGCATGGGACCAGAGTATGACCGCTGCGGTAGCCATTCCCTAGTTCGTCAGCCTCGACAACTTGGCCACGGCAAGGGCCTGCTCATCGACGGGAGCGAGCAGCTCGCGGCCTCTCATATCCTCGTAATGGGCGACCACATCCTCCCAGGCGAAGCCCTCTGCCTTGGCCCCTGCAAGCATGGCTTTCGCCTTGCCCATCAGCCGCCAATTAAGCGCAGAGTTCGGATCCGCCTGCAGCAATTCTTCCGCCAGGTGATAGGCTTGCAAGAATTGCTCGATCTTCGCTTCGCTCGATTCCTTGGGATAGAGCTCTCCAAGCTGCAGGTGATTGAAACCCAGTTCCATCTTGAGCAAGGTCGAACTGGGATCGAATTGGCGCAAAGCGAGACGCCGCTCTTGCGCGCTTGTCAGCCAGTCCTCCGCCTCATCCTTGCGGTCCAGGACTTTCAAGCTTTCCGCCAGTTCCTCTTCACATGCGGCAATGCCCCGCATGAGGGGCAGCGAATCCGGTTCCTGTGCGAGCAGAGCGGAATAGATCGTATGGGCAGCCCGGAATTTTTCCTCCGCCGCTTTGGACGCACCGGTCTGCGTTTCCTGCCAATCTTCCATACCGCCCATGACAGCTTTCATGCGGAGGCCGGCGGCCGCCTCGAAGCGCTTATACGCTTCCTCCCCTTCCTGCTTGGCCTGCATCGCCTGAGGAATAACCGTGGTGACGAACTCTTTGACCTCTTCCATCTTCGACTGGGCGAAGATGGCGAGGTCCGCATTTTGCTGAAGCTGGAGCACTTCCCCTTGCCGAAGCGCAATTACGGCAAGAGCCAGACGATTGGCCCGGGTTCCGTCACTGGAAACAAATCGTTCCGCTTCGGCCAGCTTTTCGGAAGCGAGAGCAATCTCCGGCGGCATTTCGAACAGGGCCACCATTTTGCCCAACCCGCTCAACATGCTGCCAAACTGGCCGAGTGTGGCATCGAGGCCCGTGAGCGAATCCACCTCCGCACCCGGCTTCGGTTCGTTCTTCCGCGCAGCATTTTCGCGAATTGCAGTGACCAGCTGCTCGCTGCCCGCTTCGAAATTGCGCAGCCCTTCGACATTCAACGCTTGCAGGAAATAGGCATCGCTTTGCGCGACCAGCGCATCGACATGCCGGGCGTCCGTATCCGCCATGCCTTCGGCCTGCTGCGCGGCGGCCAGTGCCCGATCCAGATAATTGCCGTTGCGGTAGAGCTCGGCCAGCGTGATCCAGTCGCCATATTCGCCCGCCAAATTCACCACCGCCTCATATTGCGCGATGGCGACATCGGTGGTGCTGCGTCCCTTGCCCAGCGCGTCATAGCCGAGCGTGGCGATCTGCCGCAGGTCCGCGGCCTGATCCAGCCGGTCCTGCTCCGCCTGCGCCGCCAGCATACGCTCGCGCGAGGCCTGGCGTTCCGCCGCGAGCTTATGCAGCACCAGATTGGCCGCCTCGTACGAACCGGGCCCGCCTGCATTGTAACGCGCCAGCGCCTCCCGGCCCTCCGGCGTGCTCGTCAGGTCGTCGCTCACCCGCAGCAGCATCTGCAAATCGCGCGCGAACTGCTCGTCCTTCTCGGCCAGCCGCTCGGTCCATTGCAGCTCGAGATCCGCCTTTTCGCTGCTCAGCTTATCGATTTCACCCTGCAAGCGATCGGACTCGCGGCCAGCGGTCTGCTGCAAGGACCGGTTTTCCCGCTCAAGCTGAGCGATCCGGTTCTCGGCCGAGACGATCTCTTCCCTGAGGCTGATTAGCTTCTGATCGGCCTGTCGCTTGTAAGCCGCCGCCGCCTGGCTCGATCCGGCAACGAACCCGGCCCTGAGATTGCGTTCCTGGCTGCTGGGAAGCGGTGCGGCTGCAACAGGCCGAGGCAGAGCAAGCGATTCGGCGGAAAGCGCCGAAAACGCCAAGAGAAAGGCTGCCCTGCGATGCATGGTATTCCCCGCTCGTCCCAGTGGATCCCCGATGAGCATCTTTGAGGGAATACGATTTCAGATCAATCCCGAATTATTGCCGGTGAGCCAGCTCGGGACATTGCAGTAATCACAAACTTCGGCGTGGAATAGCACAGCCTCGGGCGGGGCAGTGTCTGCAAAAACATCCGCACAATGCGAAACGCGCCCGGTCGGCAATGCCGACCGGACGGGTTGAAACTCCCAAGTCTCGTGCGGGTCCGCCCTTAATCTTCCTTGCCGGCCACGCCGTAATTGATCTGGGCGTTGCGCGTCTTCTGGAATTCCGGGACGCTCAGCCCCTTCATCGCGGCATAAATGTCGATATTGCCGATGCCGGTTACCGCGCCGAGCTTCTCCAGCATGAAGAAGATCACGCCGTAATGGATCATCCCGATCCAGTCCCGCTCGCGCACCAGCTTTTTCTCTTCCTCGCTCAAGCCACCTTTTTCATAAGCAG
>JAUHYZ010000043.1 GCA_030426245.1 Alphaproteobacteria bacterium
GCTGCGCCCGCGAGTCCATTTTCCGACACTCAAAGGCCAGCCGATGAAGGTACAAATCCATGTCAGCCTCAAGCCAGGTGTGCTCGACCCGCAGGGCCGCGCAATCCATCATGCGCTGGACGGCTTGGGATTCTCGGGGATCAATGACGTTCGGGCCGGAAGGTTGATCGAACTCGATGTCGACGAGAATGTAACCGACGAGGCGCTCGACGAAATGTGCCGCAAGCTGCTGGCCAATATGGTAATCGAAAATTACCGCATCGAAAGGGCGTAAGCATGGCTTTCCGTTCCGCCGTCATCACCTTTCCGGGCTCCAATTGCGACCGGGACATGGCGGTGGCACTGGAGCATGTTTCCGGCGCCCCTGCCTTGCGTGTGTGGCACGGCGATTCCGCCTTGCCGGAAGGGCTAGATTTCATCGCCGTGCCTGGCGGTTTCTCCTACGGCGACTATCTTCGCTGCGGCGCCATTGCTTCAAGGTCGCCCGTGATGCGGGCCGTGATCGAGCAGGCGGAGCGCGGTGTGCCGGTTCTGGGCGTGTGCAACGGCTTTCAGGTTCTCACAGAAAGCGGGCTCCTGCCCGGCGCGCTCATGCGAAATGCCCAGCTTAACTTCACTTGCCGCGATGTGCCTCTGCGCGTGGAGAACAGCCAGTCGCTCTTTACCTCAGGCTTTGAGGCAGGGCAGGAGATCAGCCTGCCCGTCGCCCATCACGACGGCAACTATTTCGCCGATGAAGAAACGCTCGACCGGCTGGAAGGCGAAGGCCGCGTGGCTTTTCGCTACCTGGAGACGGTCAACGGTTCTCAGCGGGGAATTGCCGGTGTGCTGAACCAGGCTGGCAATGTCCTGGGAATGATGCCGCATCCCGAACGCGCAATCGAAGACGTTCTTGGCGGCTCGGACGGCTATACTCTGTTCGACAGCGCCGTGAGAAGCCTGGCAGAGGCTTGAGGCTGTGCGGGCGGGCCTGCCCCACCCATCTGCTCAGGCTACGGCGCCCTGAAGCTTGGGCCGGCTGCCGAACAGTCCCAGTGCATCTTCCGCCGTCATCGGACGGCCGAAATAATATCCCTGGATCTTGTTGCAGCCCAAGTCGCGGATCAGCGCCGCTTCCTCGCCAGTCTCCACGCCTTCGGCCGTGGTCGACATGTCCAGGCTCTCCGCCATCGCGACGACAGCGCGAATAATGGCCAGGCTTTCGATACTCCCGACAGCGGCACCCTGCACGAAACTGCGGTCGATCTTGATGGTCGAGAAGCGCAATGTCCGGAGATAACCCAGCGAAGAATAGCCGGTACCGAAATCGTCCAGCGCCACGCTGCATCCCAGATCCATGATCTGTTCCAGCGTCGCGCGCGCCGTGGGCCCGTCGCGCACGAAGATACTTTCGGTGACCTCGATTTCCAGGCGGTGCGCCGGCAGACCGGTGCTGGCAAGTGCATTGGTGACCTTGGCCGCGAATTGCGGATCGAGCAGCTGCTTGCCCGAAACATTGACTGCCACGCGGACATGGCTGGGCCAGTTCAATGCCTCCTTGCAGGCCTCACGCAGTACCCAATCGCCAATCGGAACGATCAGCAGCGTGTCTTCCGCGATCGGAATGAACTTTGCCGGGCTGACGAAACCATGCTCCTTGCTTTCCCAGCGCAGCAGCGCCTCGAAGCTGACGACCGTTTCGCTATGCGCGTCCACAACGGGCTGGAAATTGAGTTTCAATTCATTCCGGTCGAGCGCGCGGCGGAGCGAGAGTTCCAGCTGACGCCTTTCCTCAGCATGGGCATGGAGCGCGGGCTGATAGGTGCAGTGAATCGATCCGCCCTCATCCTTGGCCTGATAAAGCGCAAGGTCGGCGTTGCGCATCAATGTCTCGACGGCTTCCCCGTCGCGCGGGCCGATGGCCGAACCGACGCTCGCACCGACATAAAGCGTGTGATGCTCGACCTCATAGGGAAGCGAAAGCTGCTGGATGATCGATTGCGCGACTTTGTCTACGCGCCCGCGATCCGATGCATCGCGGATAACCACCGCGAATTCATCGCCGCCCAGGCGCCCACAAAGCTCGTTCTCGCTCATCAGGCCCTTAAGCCGCGAAGCAACGCGCGCGAGCAATTCATCCCCGACCAGGTGCCCGAGGGAATCGTTCACTTCCTTGAAGCGATCGAGATCGATCATCAGGAATGCACAGCGTGTACGCCACTGTGCGGCATAACGCATGGCCTCACCCAGCGCTTCCGTCAGCATCAGGCGGTTGGGAAGCCCGGTCAGCGTATCATAGCGGGCAAGGTAAGCGATCTTCTCGTCGGATTCGCGCCGCTCGGTGACGTCGGATCCGACACCGCGAAATCCCAGAAAAGTACCGTTCTCGTCCAGCATCGGAGTGCCGGAAAGTTCCCACCAGCGCTTTTGCCCGGCGATCAGGACCTGGACCAGCAAATTGGAAAAGTTCTCGCGGCGTTTGAGACGTTCGGCGAGGTCATGCAGGCTCGGCGGAAACTGGCCGGTTTCCCAAGCGGATCCGGCGACCAGCTGGATGAAAGATTTGCCGTTGATCTCTTCCAAATCCATGCCAAGCGCAAAGGCGAAACGTGGGCTGGCGGATCGTATCTTGCGCGCGGTATCAATCTGCCAAAGCCAGTCTGCCTCGTTCTCTTCGAATTCGCGCAGAAGCAGCGAGACGACTTCGCTCTGCTCGGCAACGTCGGCCTCGGCAATGCGCGATGCAAGATAGGTGCGCGCGTTGCGCACGGCGCCCCCCATTGCAAGGCCGCAGAATGAGGCAACCAATGCGGCGTAACCGTAACGCCCTTCCTGCGCGAACATCGTGATCGCTGCAGCACCTGTAACAAGCGCAAGCACCAGGGTCGTGACGGGTGTCGATGCAAACGCCAGCGCAGTGCCGGTTATCAGCATCGCGGTCAGCGCCCAAAAGGCGATGTGATCGATTTCCTGGGCATAGGGCATGAAGAGAAAATATGGTGCCGCCCAAACCGCCGCGACTAGGGCCACGGCCGCCATATGGCGAAAATACTCGCCCCGTGTCATGGCCCTTCGGTCGACATCGCACAGTGCATTGTCGACATGCGAAGCATGCCACAAGGACGCAACGAGAGCGAGCACCCATCCCGCAAGCAGATAGTGCGGAACGGTTTCGAAAAAGATGCTGAGCGTAAGGAACAGGGCAATGGCATGAGCCAGAAAACGCGAAGCCGACATTGCTTCAAGCCGTGCATATTGCAGCGCGCGAAGCCGCGCCCAGCTACCTTCCTGAGGCTGGGTCAGGCCAACAACGGCCAGATTGGTCAGCCTGAGCGGCAGACGCGGAAGATCGGCATGCGTTTCTTTCACGCCGATGCCTATAGTGAAGATTGGTTAGCGCCGCGTAAACTTGCTGCACAGTAGGAAGCCTGAGACGGACCTATTCGACCGTCACGGATTTCGCCAGGTTGCGCGGCTGATCCACATCGGTGCCCTTCACGCATGCAGTATGATAAGCCAGCAATTGCACCGGAACGGCATAAACCAGCGGCGCGATCAGCGGATGAACCTTGGGCATCTCGATAGTCGCCATGCAGCCTTCCCCCGCCTCGGCCAGGCCCGCAGCGTCCGATATCAAAACGATCTTTCCGCCCCGCGCACGCACTTCCTGCATATTGGATACCGTCTTTTCGAACAGCGGACCGGATGGCGCCAGGACGATAACCGGAACTTCTTCGTCAATCAGTGCGATAGGCCCATGCTTCATTTCACCCGATGCATAACCTTCGGCATGAATGTAGCTGATTTCCTTCAATTTCAGTGCGCCTTCCATAGCGAGCGCGTAATCCGGGCCTCGCCCCATATAGAGTACGTCCCGTGCCGGCGCGATGAGATGCGCCATGTTCGCGATTTCTTCGTCATGAAGCAAAGCCGCATTGAGGCTGGCCGGCGCCTCCAGCAAATGCCCAACCACGTCGGCCTCTTCGTCGCGGTCCATCCTGCCTTTCACCACCGCCATGCGCGTGGCCAGTGCCGCCAGCACGGCCAACTGGCAGGTGAATGCCTTGGTCGAGGCGACGCCGATCTCCGGCCCCGCATGGGTGGGAAGCAGCAGGTCCGCCTCCCGCGCCATCGAGCTGGTCGGAACATTGACGACGACGGCAATCACCTGCCCCGCCGCTCTGCAATGACGCAAGGCCGCGAGCGTGTCGGCCGTCTCGCCGCTTTGCGAGATGAATATAGACAATCCGCCTTCCATCAGGACCGGATCGCGATATCTGAACTCGCTCGCCACATCGATATCGACTGGGACCTGAGCGAAATGCTCGAACCAGTATTTCGCAACCATGGCCGCGTAGTAACTCGTGCCGCAGGCGACAATCGTCACGCGGCTGATCTCGGATAGATCGAAATCCACTTGCGGAAGGCTGACCTGACGTTCCAGCTGGCGGATATAGGATCGCAAGGTCTGCGCCACCGCCGTTGGCTGTTCGAAGATCTCCTTCTGCATGTGATGGCGGTAATTGCCCTTTTCGATCTCGCTGACAGACGCATTGGAGGTCGTGATCTCACGTTCGACCGGATTGTTCTGTTTATCGAAAATCTGCGCACCATCGCGCGTCACGATCGCCCAGTCGCCTTCTTCAAGATAGGCGATACGCTGTGTAAGCGGTGCAAGCGCCAGCGCGTCGGAACCGAGATAGGTCTCTCCGTCGCCGTAACCGATCACCAGCGGCGATCCAAGCCGCGCACCTATCAGCATGTCCGGATGTTGGCGAAATGCGATCGCCAAGGCGAAGGCACCGCGCAGCTTTGGCAGGACTTCGCTAACGGCCGAAGCGGGATCTTTCCCGGCCTCGATCCCTTCCGAGATCAGATGCGCCACGACTTCGCTATCCGTCTCGCTCTCGAACTTGCGGCCGCGTCCGGCCAGCTCTTCCCGCAATGAACGGAAGTTCTCGATGATGCCGTTGTGGACGATCGCCACTTCACGGGTCGCGTGCGGATGGGCGTTGTTCTGAGTCGGCGCACCGTGGGTTGCCCAGCGCGTATGCGCTATGCCGAGAGTACCCGGGGCAGAGTTGCTTTCAAGCTCGGCAACCAAATTTACAAGCTTGCCGGGAGCGCGGCGGCGAACGAGTTCTTCGCGGTGCACCGTGCACACACCGGCACTATCATAACCGCGATATTCCATTCGCTTGAGACCTTCGACCAGCCGGTCGCTGACCGCTTCCTTGCCGACGATACCGATTATTCCGCACATGGGATTATATGCTCAATTCTTGTTACGGGCAGGACGTGGCCCGGACCGGAACCACAATTCGAACCTAGCGAATATTGCACGTTGCGCAAAAAAACACCCCATAATCCAGACGCATCCCCCGCCTACAACGGCCGAAATGAACACTTGCTTTGCAAGCTTACGGTCTGGAAAAGAACGGATACCCTTGGCAGTCGACTACGCACGGGGAGTGAGGGGAAGGCCTATGCTGCTGGAAACGATCGCAACCGGCCATACGCCAATGGATATGAACGACCTTTCCGGCAAGGTCGCCGTTGTTATCGGCGGCGCATCCGGCATTGGCCTGGCTCTGGCCCGGCGGCTCCAGGCGGAAGGCATGCAGATCGTCATGGCGGATTTCGATCCGCAGCCGCTTGAGAAAGCTGCTCTTGACCTTGGCGCCTTCCCCGTTCTGACCGACATCCGCGATCCTGCAAGCGTTGCGGCATTGCGGGACGAAGCCCTCGCCCGTTTCGGCACGGTCGATATCCTGTGCTCCAATGCCGGTGTCTCGCGCATGGCGGGGATCGAGCATCTGACACTGCAGGACTGGCGCTGGCTGTTCGAAGTGAACATGTTCGGCGCGGTGAATGCGGTGGAGGCATTCCTGCCAGTTCTCAAGGCCAACCAGAACGGCGCCCATATCCTGTTCACCGCATCGCTTTCCAGCTTCTACCCGACCCGCGCCCAGGCAGCCTATGGAGCGACGAAATATGCCCTGGCCGCCTTCGGCGAAACACTCGCCCTGGAATTGCAGGCGGAAGGTGCCGGTATCGGCGTCACATTGCTTTGCCCGGGCCCGGTGCGCACCAATATCGGCACCGGCTATGCCAAGCGCGAAGAGCAGTATCGCGCAGCTTCGCCCTCCGACGCCTCCGCCCCCGACATCCATGAACAGGCATTTCGCGCCGAAACGTTTGAAGAGGATTGGGCCAGCGCCGATGAAGTGGCCGATTCCGCGCTGCAGGGAATGCGCCGCGGGGAAATGTGGGTCATAACCCATCCCCGGCTGATGTCCGCCGCACTGGAACGCAATCGGGCGATTGCCGAGGCGGCCGAGCGGGAAAAGAACACCGCAAACTGACCTGACGCTCCAGCTTCCGGTTGACAGCGCCGCACCGGCGGGCAAGCTGCACATGTTAAATAATAACAACGAATGGATGAGTTAGATGTCCGATATTGCTTCGAGCGATCGCCGTAGCTTTCTGGCGCGTGCCGCAGGCACGGCCGGGCTCTTAATGGCAGCGTCGGGCGCTGCGCCCGGCCGAGCAGCTTCACCTTCAGCCAATCCCGCACTTCCTCCCGATCCGGAAGATGGCAGGCTGATGGATGTCGGCGATGCAAAACTCTATTATCTGGACAGCGGCGGCGAAGGTGAAACCGTAGTTTTGATGCATGCCATGACGGGAAGCGCCCGCGTCTGGGAAAGGCAGTGGGACGTTCTTGTGAAAGCAGGATACCGCGTGATCGCCTATTCGCGGCGCGGACATTGGGGGTCGAGCCCGATCGACCCCGATGCGCCCGGCGCCGGCGCGGAAGATCTCAAGGCGCTGCTGGACGGATTGGGCGTGAAGAAATTCCACGGCGTCGGCACGGCAGGCGGCGCACATTACCTCGTCGATTTCGCAGTGAAGTGGCACCCCATGCTGCGCTCCATGACATGCGCCTGCGGCACGATGGCCATTAACGAGCCCGACCATTTGGCAATCCTGCGCGGCGTCATTCCGGAACAGGGCCTGCTCGGATTTCCGAGCACCTTTGTGGAATTGAGCCCGGCCTATCGCGCGGCCGATCCAGAAGGCACCGCCAGATGGGCAGCGCTGGAACACATTGCCCGCTTCGACAACAGTCTGATGCAGCCCAAACTCCACGGCGTCACCTGGGAAGAGCTGGGACGCATCACTGCACCGGTCATGGTGCTGGGCGGCGGTGCGGACTTGTTCATCACGCCGACATTGCTGGAAAATGCAGTGCAGCATTACCGCGACTATGAATTGCACATCATCGACAATGTCGGCCACTCCGCCCATTGGGAGGATCCGCGCACCTTCAATACGCTGCTGCTGAACTTCCTGGCCCGGCACGGCGTCCAAGCCTAGTCGATCGCCGGCCCAAGCGGGATCAATCTTTCTTCTGCGCTTCCTTCTTGCGTTTCATCGCGTCATGGAAGCGATCGGCCCAGCCCGGCTTCACCAGCTGCTCGCCGCGGACCATCCGCATGTCGCCGGCATCCACATCGCGCGAGACGGCGCTGCCCGCAGCCACGATCGCATCCGCGCCGATCTTCAATGGTGCGATCAAGGCGGAGTTGGAACCGATAAAGGCCCGCTCCCCGATCACCGTCTTGTATTTGAAATAGCCGTCATAATTGCAGGTGATCGTGCCCGCGCCGATATTCGCCCCAGCCCCGATTTCCGCATCGCCCAGATAGGTCAGGTGGTTGGCTTTCGCCCCCTTGCCCAGCACGGCCTTCTTGATCTCCACGAAATTGCCGACCTTGGAGCCTTCCTGCAGTTCCGCACCCGGGCGCAGGCGGGCGAACGGCCCCACTTCCACGCCGCTCGCGATTGTGGCCCCTTCGATATGAGAAAATCCGCGGATCGTGACCTTGTCCGCCACACTGACACCGGGGCCGAAGATCACATTGGGCTCGATCGTCACGTCGCGCCCGATATGCGTGTCCCAGGAAAAGAACACCGTTTCGGGCGCAAACAGAGTCGCGCCACCGACCATCGCTTCGGCGCGGCGGCGCGCCTGCCAGCGCGCTTCCGCTTCCGCCAGTTCGCCACGGCTGTTGATCCCGGCGACCTCTTCCGGTTGTTCCGCAGTCACCACGGCGCAAATCCGCCCATCGGCGAGCGCGAGGTTTACAATGTCAGGCAGGTAATATTCGCCCTGCGCATTATCGTTGCCCACTCGGGCAAGCAGGCCGAACAGGTCGGACCCGCGCACAGCCATCAGGCCGGAGTTGCACAGCGTGCAGGCGCGCTCCGCCTCATTCGCATCCTTGTGCTCGACCATCTTCTCGATCCGCCCATCACTGGCGATCACGCGGCCATATTGCAGCGTGTCGGCAGGCTCGAAACCCAGCACGACCGCGGCAGGCGCGTCGTCAGCATCCAGGCGGGAAATCATCGTCCGCATGGTCTCGCTGCGCACGAAGGGTACATCGCCATACAGGATCAGTACGGGGCCATCGAACCCGGCGAGAGCGCTCTCTGCCTTTTGCACTGCATGGCCGGTACCCAGCTGAGGTTCCTGCACGGCAAGCTCGGCCCGTCCATCCAGTTGGCCTTCCAGCTGTTCGCGCCCGTCGCCCACCACCACAACCGTCCGCTGAGGATCGAGCTCGTCCAGCGAGGCCAGCAGATGTTCGATCATCGGGCGTCCGGCAATCGGGTGGAGCACCTTGTGCGAAGCGCTTTTCATGCGGGTTCCCTTGCCCGCGGCAAGGACGATAGCGGCGACAGGAGATGCTGGATCACTCATGCGCCAAGCCATGCCATCATTTCATTGCGGTTTCCATATAGACACGGCACAGGGCCTCGCGATGACGGAATTTCCATTCACGATGGTCGGCTTCGACCTGGACGGGACGCTGGTCGATTCCAACCCCGATATCGGCCCTTCGATCAACCATGCCATCACGCAGTTCGGCCGCGAGGCGATTCCGGTTTCGGAAACCTTCAGGCTGATCGGCGGCGGTGCGCGGCTGATGCTCTCGCGCGCACTCGACCTGACCGGCGGGCCGCTGCCTGAAGACGAGTTCGAAGAAGCGCACAGATTGCAGCAGAGCTATTACGAGGCGAATATCGCCGTCCATACCCAGCCCTATCCCGGCTGCCTGGATACGCTGGACAGGCTTGCCCAGCTCGGCTGCACATTGGCGGTGGTGACCAACAAGCGGGAGAGCTTCGCGGTCAAGCTGCTGGAAGAGCTGGACATGGCAGCCCGCTTTGCCTGCATCCTGGGCGGCGATACGCTCGGCCCCGGCCGCTCTAAACCCGAACCGGACATGATCGAAGAAGCGATCCGCCGGTGCGAGCGCTATGGCCGCTTCGCGATGGTGGGCGATTCATCCTACGATGTGCGCGCTGCAAGAGCGGCCGGGGTGCCCTGCGCCATTTTCAGCTTCGGATATCACGATGCCCCGCCGGAAACGTTGGGCGCCGACGCCCTGCTCCATCATTTCAACGAGCTGGTGCCGGCATTGCGGGGCCTGTGAGGCCCCGCAGATCGCGGGGCCTCACCACTCGCTGTCAATTGTTGCCGCAAAATCAGAAATCGAATTGCGCCCGCATTCCGAATGTGTCGACACCGTATGAGCTGCCCGATGCCGAAAGGATCGCGGCATCGTCATAGCTCATATGGCCGTAATCGATCAGGAAGCGCGTGAAGTCGGTCGGCGTCCAGACCAGTGACACGGCATAGCCGTTCTGCGTGCCGCCGACCACGCCGCCATCGGTGAGATCCAGATAGTCGTAGCGCAGATTGACCTGCAGGGCGCCCAGCCCGCCTTCGCCCACCGGATTGGCGGGTTTCGTGCGGTCAAACTTGAAGCCCTTATAGCCGCGGCTGTCTCCGCCGGTCAGGAAATAGCCGATTTCCGCATAGCCGCCGAAGAAGGTCGGATGGTCCATTATCGGCCGCTTGACGGACTGCCAATAGGCTTCCGCAACCGCATGAAAAGGCCCACTTATCGCGGCAGCCTCCAGCCCCGCGCCGAATTCGCCCGTTGCGGGAATGGCGCTGGTATCGATGAAGCGCGTATCGGTGAAATGGACATGCGGCCGCTGGCGATATCGCACCGACTGGGCCGCATCGTTCAAATCGCGCCAATGCAGCGAACCGCCGAAATGAAGCTGAGCATTGCCCGCCTTGGGCGCAAAGACCGCGCGGCCATCCACGCTGACGCTGTTATCTTCGTCGCTGCCCAGATCTGCGATGGAAGCGGTGAACACGCCCGCCTGGACCAGCAAGTCACCGCTGGTGACCTGCCCCGATACGCCCACACGGCGTTCGAAACCGAAGGCATCGGTGAAGGCCGCGCGCTCCATGAAGGACAGGAACCGGCTGCTGGTGAGTTCTTCCAGCGACTGGAATGTGTTGTGCTGGCCGATCGTGACCTCAAGATCCTTATGCTCATAGGTCAGCAGAGCATCGGTCAATTCCGCATCGCCTTCCGCGAAATCGACCTCGATCTTGTAACCGAACCCGCCGGCAATATCGCCCTGCACGCCAATCCGGGCGCGGCGCACTTCACTGGCGAAGCCCAGTCCGGCATCGCTCACTCCGTCCGGCGAACTCACCGATCCCGCATCCACCTGCAATCGGCCGAAAGGCGTGAAGCTCCAATCACCATCATTCTTGCTGAGCTCGGCAACGGGAGCGGGCTCTGCCGCCGCTTCGCTGGCTGCCGCGGCCTGGGCACTGGCCTGCATGGCCGCCTCGCCCGCTGCTTCGGCCTTGGTGTCTGCCGCCTCCAGCTCTCCTTCCAGCACATCGATGCGATCCGCCATCACCGCCATCTGCTGCCGCATCTGGGCCAGTTCCGCCCGCAAAGCCTCGGTTTCGCTGGACGTTTCGGCAGCGGCAGGGACAGCCCAACCCAGGGCAGCAGCCATCGCGATAGCGGAAACGGGACGGTATTTTTTCATTGGGCGATCTTTCACGATTTCTGGTTCATTACAATTCGGTTGCGCCTCTAGGACGGTTTCATGACTGTTATGTGACAACTATCTTGCAACCCGTCTTGGCGGCTGATCGGGTCAAGCAGGCCGGCAGTTGAAACCCGCCTGCAGCCGTGCCATCCCATTGGGAACGGCAATGCGAGAATGCAGCAATTCCGCGCGCCCAACCCCAGTCGGGAGAGTTTCAATGTCCGTTTCGTTCAAGGATCGCGTGGCCATCGTCACTGGCGCAGGGGGCGGGCTCGGCCGGGCCTATGCACTCGAACTTGCCAAGCGCGGGGCAAAGGTCGTGGTCAACGATCTGGGCGGTGCGCGCGACGGCACCGGCCACAGCGATGCCGCGCTGGAAGTGGTCGAGGAAATCAAGCAGGCCGGCGGCGAAGCGATGTCGAACGGGGCCTCCGTCACCGAATATGAGCAGATGGTGGAGATGGTCGCCAAGGCCAAGGAAGAATGGGGCGGCATCCATATTCTGATCAACAATGCCGGCGTCCTGCGCGACAAGAGCTTCGCCAAGATGGAGCCCGAGGATTTCGAATTCGTGGTCAAGGTCCACCTGTTCGGCTCCGCCTATGCGACCAAGGCGTGCTGGGACTTGATGCGTGAACAATCCTATGGCCGCGTGTTGATGACGACCAGTTCCACGGGGCTCTACGGCAATTTCGGACAGGCCAATTACGGCGCGGCCAAGGCCGGGCTGGTCGGCCTTGCCAAGACGCTCCATCTCGAAGGCGCGAAATACGATATCAAGGTCAACACCCTGGTCCCGCTGGCCGGCACGCGCATGACCGAGGACATCATTCCCGAACAGGCTTTCGAGATGTTCGCGCCTGAAAACGTCGTGCCTGCCGCGCTCTATCTCGTCAGCGAGGATGCGCCGAACAATGT
This sequence comes from Alphaproteobacteria bacterium, assembly GCA_030426245.1. Taxonomy (GTDB): domain Bacteria; phylum Pseudomonadota; class Alphaproteobacteria; order Sphingomonadales; family Sphingomonadaceae; genus Andeanibacterium. Next base: position 11,839 of record JAUHYZ010000043.1, read on the forward strand.
CATCGTGGGCGGCGGCGTCGGCGGATACCATTCCGCCTGGGTGACGATGAATACGCCTGTAATCCTGTCCCCGGACGAACGCACGGTGGAAGGCTTCGCCGCGCATTGGAAGGAAATCTCGAACCGCGAAGACGATTTCGTTCCGCAATCGGGCATGGAACAGACTCAGCGCACCCTGGCCGAGATACAGAAGGCCGGATCAAAATAGCCGCCCCCGGTGGCAGACAAAGGCGCGCCGGCAGAACGCGCGCCTGCACCGCCGCCGGGGGGCGGCACAGGCACGCATTCCGCCTCGGCCCGGAAGGCCGGCAGATGCGAATCATACATTCACGATTTCAAATAACCGTATAGGTTAGATCAGAAATCGTCCTGTGTAGGAAAGCGTTTTCTTTGCAGGGGTGAAAAAGGGCGAAAATCCGCGCCTATTCGTCGACGACCTTCACCAGCCGGCGCTCGATCGGGGCGAGCACGCCCGCCAGTTCATGCCCGCGCTTGAGCACCTGGCCCTGTTCGCCGAACAGCGTCCACATGCCTTGCCGGTTGCGCAGCGCGGGCCGCTTCTCGATCCGGGTCTGCGGATATTCAGCCGTGCGCCGGAAGGCCGCGAACACCGCAATGTCGCGGTTGAAATCCATCGCGTAATCGCGCCATTCGCCGGCTGCGACCATCCGCCCATAGAGATCGAGGATGCGCATCAACTCGCCGCGTTCGAAGCCCACTTGTTGCACTCCGCGCCCCGGAAACGCTCCGGGAAAGGCAAGTACTTTCGATGCCTGCGGCCCATTTGCCGCCATCAGCTATCCGTCCCGCTACGCTTGGAAACCGTTACATCTTCGCCGCCGGCCGACTGCAGTGCATCCAGCTGCGCCTTTAGCTCGGCGAGCTGTGCTTCCAGCATTTCGATCCGCTGGCCGGTCGGTTCGCAGGGTTCGTCGCAAGGCGTGCCATAGGGAATGAATTCACGCATCCAGGTTTCCGCGGGAACCAGCGTGGAGCGCGCCTTCAGCCCGATCATGGTCGCGCCTTCGGGCACATCGTCCGTCACCACGGCATTGGCGCCCACCCGGGCCCGTTCGCCGATCGTGATCGGGCCGATGATCTGCGCGCCCGAACCGATGATCACATTGTCCTCCAGCGTGGGATGGCGTTTGCCCGCCTTGCCGTTGGTGGGGTTCGTGCCGCCCAATGTGACGCATTGATAGATCGTGACATTGTCCCCGATCTCGGCCGTCTCGCCAATCACCGTAAAACCGTGATCGATAAAGAAGTTCTTCCCGATCCTGGCGCCGGGATGGATATCGATCGCGGTCAGAAACCGCGAAAAATGGTTCACCATCCGCGCAAGGAAGAACAGATTTCCCTTGAACAGCCAATGCGCGACGCGATGAAAGGCGAGCGCCCATACGCCCGGATAAAGCAGGATTTCCCAGCGGGAACGCGGTGCAGGATCGCGCTCTCGCACGGAATCCAGATATTTGACCAATCGTTCGAACATCCTGGCCTCGATTCTTCCCCAAAATCAGCCTTAAAGCAAGTTGTGTTGCTCTGGCCCTAACGTGGCTTCCAGCGCAGCACGCCAGATCGCCATGGTTGCCGGCTGTTTCCGCTCGAGGCTGAGCCGGTCGATGATGTCCACCAGCCTCTCCAGCCCCGCGAAGCTGCGCTCGCAGCGTGGGACCAGATAGGCTGCCGCCCCTTCTCCCAATGCCAGCCCACGTTGTTCGGCCAGCGAAAGGATAAGGTTACCTGCCATTTCGTCGTCCAATGCGCCGATTTCAAGATGCAGCGCCGCCCCCAGCCGCGACCTCAGATCGGGCAGGGAAATTTCCCAGTTTTCCGCGTCCGACACCAGCAGAAGGGGCACGGCGTCCTCTTGCGCTCGATTCCAGCGATGGAACAATTCGGTTTCGTCGATCCGGTCCGCACCGTCTATCGCCCGGCCCTTGCCCTGCTGCTCGAACCAGCGGGCAATGAGCGACTTGCCCGACCGATGGGGCCCCGTCAGCACGGCCGTGCGAAACGGCCAGTTTTCGGGGGCGGCCAGCGCCTCGAAAATATGGGCGTTGGCCGAACCGACCACGATCCTTGCGGGCCCTCTGCCCGGACCCGGATGCAATGGGAGGGCAATCTGCGACATCGCTGCCCCGGCTACCTGCTGATGGAGAGCGCGTTGCCGCCCTGTGTCACGCTGAAGCCGCGCGCTCGCAAGGCCTCGGCCAGCGAGCCCAGATCACCGGTATAGCTTACACGCATGACCGAAACGCCGCCAATGGCGACACTGCTTGTGCCGGCGCCGCGCACGCCGGGTGTGCCGCGTACGATGCCCACGATTTCATCCACATCCGCCGCGCCGGGCGTTGCGAATTGCACCACGAAGCTGGTGACCGCCTGCGTTCCGGTTCCTTCGAGGCCCTCGATCTCTACCGGCACGGCAAGCCCCGCGGCCGCTGCCGCTTCTTCCGCCCGCGTAACCTGCCGTTCGGCATCGATCAGCGCAGCAATCGTGGGATCGAGCACCAGCTTGTCCGCGCGCAGCGTCGGATCGGGCCTCAGGGTCCCGCGATCGAGCGCCCGCGTATAAATCGAATCGAGGCGGTTCAAGGCCTCCTCCAGCATCGCGGGCACGCCTTCTTCGTCTTCGGCCCGCAAGGTGAAACTCTCGATCAGCTTGTTGTCCGGGCCGTAGCGCGCCGTGAATGTGCCGACCACCGGCCCGCCCGGCCATTGCCGTTCCAGATGCGCGATCGGGAAGATCACGTCGGCCGCGCCGAATGCGTCCAGCACGTTGCGCCACCAATTGCGGCTGCGCCGCCCGAGCTGGCCGTAATTGATCAGCAGCGAATCGGCGCCTGCGCCGGAGGGGCGCACATAGTCGATCGCACTGGCGCCGGTCTGATACTCCGCCCAGGCGCGTTGCCACAAATTGCGCGTTTCATAGACGGTGTATGTGCCGCCCGCGCGCAGTACCGGCACGGTCAGCATCGGCGCGGAATTGGCGCGCGGGCCATCGCCCCCGCCGATCAGCGCCCCGGCGCGCGTCCGGTCGAACACCACGCCCAGCCGCGCGATATAGCGCCGCGGACCAACCTGCTCGCTCTCTATGACCACGGCGGAGACCATGTCTTCCAGATTCGAATCGCTGACCTTGGGGCCCCCCAGCTTTTCCCAGGCCTTGCGCTGCGCCTCGATCCAGCCGTTCTTGCGCGCGTCCTGCGAATTCTTGCCGGTGACGTTCACTTCGATCCCGCCCACCGCGATGTCCGCGCTGCTCGCCACCGGCGCGATCCCGCGCTCTCCAGCCACTTGCGCGATCAACGCCTGCCCCAGAGGGACTGCCGCAATCAGCGCGGCACAGGCCGCCAGCCAGACGATCCGGCCGCTGCCGATGCGGTGCACAAGGGGCTGAAAGGAGGAAGATGAAAGGGTCATTTGGGGAAACTGGGCGTCTTTTGCCCAAAGGGACATGGAAATCCAAGCGGGAATGCGCCAAAGCCCATTTCCATGACGTCCAACAACCCGCCTCCCAATTCCTATACATACGAACAGGCCGGTGTCTCGATCGACGCCGGCAATGCGCTGGTCAAGGCGATCGGCCCGCTGGTGAAGGCCACGGCCCGGTCCGGCGCGGATTCCGAACTCGGCGGCTTCGGCGGCTTTTTCGATCCGCGCGCCGCGGGCTACACCGATCCGCTGCTGGTCGCCGCGAATGACGGCGTCGGCACGAAACTCAAGCTTGCCATCGGTTATGACCGGCACGACACGATCGGCATCGATCTGGTGGCGATGTGCGTGAACGATCTTATCGTGCAGGGCGCGGAACCGCTGTTCTTCCTGGATTATTTTGCCACCGGCAAACTGGATAACGGCGTTGCCGAACGCGTGATCGGCGGGATCGCCGAAGGCTGCCGCATGGCGGGCTGCGCACTGATCGGCGGCGAAACGGCCGAAATGCCCGGCATGTATTCCCCCGGCGATTACGATCTGGGCGGCTTCTGCGTGGGGGCCGTCGAACGCGGCCAGCAACTCACCGGCGAAAAGGTGGCGCCGGGGCACGTGCTGCTGGGCCTGGCCAGTTCCGGGGTCCATTCCAACGGTTATTCGCTCGTGCGGCGCCTTGCCGACGATCTGGGATGGCGCATGAAGCAGCCCGCCCCGTTCGATGAGGAACGGCTGCTGATCGAAGCGCTGATCGAGCCGACCCGGATTTATGTGCAGAGCGTGCTCCCCTCGATCCGCGCAGGCAAGATCGACGCGCTGGCCCATATCACCGGCGGCGGGCTGCTGGAAAATGTCCCGCGTGTGCTGCCCAAGGGCGCGCATGCCGTAATCGATGCCGATGCATGGAAGCAGCCGCGGCTGATGAAGTTCCTGCAAAAACAGGGCAATATCGATCCGGCCGAAATGGCGCGGACTTTCAATTGCGGCGTCGGCATGGTGCTGGCAGTCGAACCCGCCAAGGTGAAGGACGTGAAGTCCGAATTGGCCGAACGCGGCGAACGTGCCTTCAAGATCGGCGAGATCGTGGAAGGGGAACGTGGCTGCACGGTACGCGGGCCCAAGGGCAAATGGGGCGCGGAAGCCGCCTGGGAAGCCGTGCATCGTGCCTGAAAAGGCCAAAGTCGCCGTGATGCTTTCGGGCAACGGCACGACCATGTCGGCCCTGCTCTATCACTCGCGGCTTTCCGGCTGCCCCTATGAAATCGTCCTGGTCGCCAGCAACAAGCCGGAGGCGCGCGGACTGCGCATTGCCGAGGCCGAAGGCGTGGAAACATTCGCGCTGTCCCACGAGGGCATGGCGCGCGAAGATCACGATGCGGCAATGGACCGGGCCCTGCGGAAGGCAGGCGCGGATTGTGTCGCCCTTTGCGGTTATATGCGTGTGCTCTCCCCGGGTTTCGTGGAGCAATGGGCAGGCCGGATGCTCAACACCCACCCCGCCCTGCTGCCCAAGTTCAAGGGGCTCGACACGCATCGGCGTGCGATCGAAGCCGGCGAAAGCCATGGCGGCTGCTCGGTCCATGTCGTCACGCCAGAGCTGGATGACGGCCCGGCGCTGGGCCAGATCGCGGTGCCTATCCTGCCGGGCGATACAGCCGACACACTGGGCGCGCGCGTGCTGCTGGCGGAATACCAGCTCTATCCGCGGGTCCTGTCGGACTTCGTGTCGAACGCGCCTGGCCCGGCCTGACCTTCCCCGCTTCCCGGGCCGATGCCGCAAACAGAAAAGGCCGCCCTTGCGGACGGCCCTTCGCTATCGAAACGGCAGATCGGGTTAGCCGACGATTTCTTCCGGCTTGAAGAAGAAATCGATCTCGATCTTCGCATTCTCTTCGCTGTCCGAACCGTGAACCGAATTGGCCTCGATCGATTCGGCGAAAGTCCTGCGGATCGTGCCTTCGGCAGCATCGGCGGGATTGGTCGCGCCCATGATGTCGCGGTTGCGCTTCACGGCATCTTCGCCTTCCAGCACCTGAACCACTACCGGGCCGCTGGTCATGAACTCTACCAGTTCACCGAAGAAGGGGCGTTCCTTGTGAACTGCGTAGAAGCCTTCGGCCTGGTCCTTGCTCATGTGAATGCGCTTGGACGCAACGACGCGCAGCCCTGCATCTTCCAGCATTTTGGTGACCGCGCCGGTCAGGTTGCGTTTGGTGGCATCGGGCTTGATGATCGAGAAAGTGCGGGTAACCGCCATCGGAGATATTCCTTCAGGAAATTGACGTAACGTGTGAAATTGCGCGCGCCACTAGCCTCCCCCACACTATCGGGCAAGCCCTATGGATATCGGGCGCCGCTCAGGAGAGGCGGCAGGCCGCCCCTGCAGGTCTTTAGACTATTCGCCGTTTGCCTTGCTCAGCGCCAAGTTCACGGCTGTCATCCCGTCATTGCCGGGCGAAACATTCAGCACAATGGTGTTGCCTGCCCCATCATCGCCGCCGATCATCGTGCTGCCCTGATTCTTGAACTCGGTTTTGACCTCGATCCCGGCTGCATAGATCTGCGGGCGGTAGAACGCCAGAACTTCTTCTGCCGTGGCATCGGTGCTCATCATCACGCTGACATTGGAGCCTTCACTGTGGCTGATCTTGCTGTTCGAAAGCACCGTGGCGCCGGGATAGAGGCTGAAGCCTTCTGGAAGCTCGGCATCGACATCGGCGCCCGACTGCATCGTGAATTCGCCATCATCGGTCTTCACCGAAATGCTGCCTTCGCCGTCGGACTGATCGACGGTGTAGGTCCCGGTTTCGCCATCCTCGGTCTGGAAAGTTCCCGACTGTTCCGAACCGCAAGCGGCCAGCGCCGCACATGACACAAGCAATACCAGCTTCTTCATTTCCAATCCCCGTTTTCCTACTTGCCGGATGTTCTTCGCTGAGCGGAATGCGGTCAACCAAAAAGCCCGCTTGTCACGGCCCTTCGCGCCATTTGCCGCCTTCCTGTTTCCAAAACCGGCGCTCTACATCTTCATGCTGGCCCAGCATCCGCCAGCAATTGCGTGCTCCTTCCAATCCCGCTTCGGAAAAAAGCAGAAAGGCGCGATCGAAATTCATTGCCTCATCCCGCCAAAGACCGTCGGCCAGCGCGATGTAGCGCGCGCCATTCTCTGCCTCGCAATCTCCGGAAAGCAGGATCGGTTGACGTGCGGCATGCGCTGCCCCCGCCATGCCGTGCGCCAGAAAAGCTTCCGGCACACGCGTCCACAGTGCCTCGTCGATACGCGTCAGTTCCTCGCCATCGCCGGAGACAGCCAGCAGCCGCTCGCCCTCCTTGCGCGTCGCGCGCGCGATCAGGGGAACCACTGCTTCTGCAGGCGTGCCGCTCAACTGATAGAAATCGACGCGCATATTCTTCAGCCTAACGCTCCGCTGCTTGAGGCCAGAGTACCCGGCCTAACGCTCCGCTGCTTGAGGCTGGGAATTCGGCAAGTGCCTTATCCCTCCAGATTGTCGCGCACGTAACGGTCCAGCAAGCGCGCGCCATAGCCGGTTGCGCCCTTGTCCCAGGTGGCGCCGGGCTTGTCCGCCCAGGCCATGCCGGCAATGTCCAGATGCGCCCAGGGCGTGCCCTCGTTGATATAGCGCTGCAGGAACTGCGCCGCTGTGATCGAACCGCCCCAGCGCGGGCCGACATTCTTCATATCGGCGATCGGGCTGTCGATCAGCTTGTCATAGGCAGCGCCCAGCGGCATGCGCCACAGCTTGTCTCCGCTGGCCTTGGCGGCGGCTTCCAGCTGGCCTGCCAGACTATCCTCGTTCGAAAACAGGCCTGCATATTCGTGGCCCAGCGCCACGATCATCGCGCCGGTCAGCGTCGCCAGATCGATGATTGCGGAGGGGCTGTATTCCTGCTGCACCCAGCTGAGCGCATCGCACAGGACCAGCCGCCCTTCGGCATCGGTATTGATCACTTCCACCGTCTGGCCGGACATGGAGGTTACGACATCTCCGGGGCGCTGCGCATTGCCGTCCGGCATGTTCTCCACCAGCCCGCAAATGCCCACGACATTGGCCTTTGCCTTGCGCTTGACGATGGCCAGCATGGCCCCCGCCACGGCGCCCGCTCCGCCCATGTCCCACTTCATGTCTTCCATGCCCGCGGCAGGCTTGATCGAGATACCACCAGTATCGAAAGTTACGCCCTTGCCCACGAAGGCGGCAGGCGCTTCACCCTGCTTTCCACCATTCCAGACGATGGCCAGCAGGCGCGGCTTGCGCACGGAACCTTGCGCCACGCCCAGCAGCGCGCCCATGCCCAGATCCTGCATTTCCCGCTCGTCCAGGACTCTGATCTGCGCGTCCGTTCCTTCGAAACGCGCCTTGCAGCGCTCCACGAAGCTTTCCGGGTAGATGATATTCGCCGGTTCGGTGACGAGCTCGCGCGTGAATTCCACACCCTCGGCCAAAGCCTGTTCGACATTCCATGCCGCTTCGGTGCCTTCGGGGGCATTGATGACAATCGTCTCTGCGAGCGAACGCTTCTGTTCGTCCTTCAGCTTGGTACGATAGGCATCGTGCCGCCAGCACCGCAGGCGCAGCCCGATCAGAACCGCGCTGGCTGTCTCCGGCGAGAATTCCGCCTGGCCGAGATCCAGCGCCAGCTGCGTTTCCCCGGACGTCAGAAAGCGTGCGGCCAGTGCCGCCCCTGTCCGCTCTGCCGCGGCGACGCGATCGGATGCCCGCGGTTTGCCGGCACCGGCCAGCGCAAGCCGCACCAGCGTGCCATCGCGCTCCACATAGGTTTCGAATATCTGCCCGGTCTTGCCGGTGAAGCGCGCGGCCTCGGCACCTTGAAGCACCGACTGTTCCAGCCAGGAAGGGATCGCCCCTTCATCGACTATCAGCGCCTGAAGGCGGGGAAGCGATTCATCGGTTGCTGCGCGGAAAGTAAATTCCATGAAATCTCCGGTCATCCTTGAGTGCGGCAAGCAGAAACGTGTTTGCGCCGCGTGTTACACGTGCCGTTGCAGTTAAGGTGGACCAGTGCGATAGGCAAG
>JAUHYZ010000006.1 GCA_030426245.1 Alphaproteobacteria bacterium
CTTCAACATCTTCTTCGACAAGTTTGCCGGCTATCCCTTCTATTCCGATGCCATCTGGTATCTCACGCAGATGCGCCGCTGGGGCCAGATCGCCGAAGACAAGCCCGATCAGTGGTATTTCGATACTGCCAAGGCGGTCTATCGCCCGGATCTCTATCTCGCCGCGGCAAACAAGCTGGCCGAAGATGGCATAATCCCGGCGGAATCGGTGCCCGATACGGATGGATTCCGCGGCGAGCAGGGCGGCTTTATCGACGGCGTTGTCTATGACGGAAAGAAACCCAACGCCTATCTCGCGAAATTCAAGATCGGCCTCCAGCAGGGGCAGAAGGTTACCGCCTCCGGCGTCAGCGGCAGCTGATCCGGCAAGCCCCGGTTGATTGACAGGAGTATCTCATGGCCACGCTCTTTGCGGATATAGACGAGACGGAACAGACCGGAGCAGACCGGCAGGCCGCGCCCGCCGCGCAGCCCGGCACGGCCGCGAAGGCTCCGCCCAAACCGGAAAAGGCGCCCCATCCGCTGGCGGGCAAGATCGCCGACTATGCGAAGGAATTGATCTGGCCCGTAATCGGAATTCTGGCCTTTGTCGGGCTGTGGGCTGCGCTTGCGCCGCAGGTCGATACGTCGCTGGGCTCACTGCCCGGGCCGGTGGAAGTGGCCGAACAGGGTGTGGCCCTGTATGACGAATGGAGCGCGGCAAAGGATGCCGAAGCAGAATTTTATGCCGCGCAGGATGCCCGCAACGAAGCAGCGATCGCTGCGGGCAATCCGGGCGGAGTGCGCGATTTCGAATATGCGGGCCCGCCCACTTTTCTCGACCAGATCGTGACCTCGCTCGAAACCGTGGCGCTCGGTTTTATCCTGGCCACGATCGTTGCAGTTCCGATCGGTCTGGTCTGCGGGCTTTCCCGGCGGGTCAACGCCGCGATCAATCCACTGGTCCAGATCATGAAGCCGGTGAGCCCGCTGGCCTGGCTGCCGATCGTGACCATGGTGATCTCCGCAATGATCTCCAGCGCCGATCCGCTGCTGCCCAAGGCCTTTGTGATCTCCGCCCTGGTGGTGATGCTGTGTTCGCTCTGGCCCACACTGATCAATACGGCTGTCGGCACGGCTTCGATCGACAAGGATCTGCTGAATGTTGGGCGTGTGCTCAAGCTGGGCTGGTTCGCCAAGCTGACCCGGCTCGTACTGCCCAGCTCTTTGCCTTACATCTTCACCGGCATGCGCCTTTCGCTCGGAGTGGGCTGGATGGTGCTGATCGCGGCGGAAATGCTTGCGCAGAATCCCGGCCTCGGCAAATTCGTGTGGGACGAGTTCCAGAACGGCTCCTCCCAGAGCCTGGCGCGGATCATGTTCGCCGTGATCGTAATCGGCTTCATCGGTTTCGCGCTCGATCGCATCATGATGGGCCTGCAGTCGCTGGCCTCCAAGAACCACCAGATATGATGGAGCGTGCGGCGATGAACGAGCAGCCGATCCTGTCCCTGAACGGCGTCAGCAAGAGCTATTCCGGCAAGGCTGGCGACACCACGGAGGTCCTTTCCGGGATCGACCTTGAAGTGCGCGAAGGTGAGTTCATCGCGATCCTGGGCTTTTCCGGTGCCGGAAAGACCACGCTGATTTCCGCGATTGCCGGGCTGGTGGAACCCGATGCCGGTGAAATCCTGCTGAAGGGCGTTCCGATTGACGGGCCGAGCAAGGATCGCGGCCTCGTCTTCCAGTCCTATTCGCTGTTTCCCTGGCTCACGGTGGAGCAGAACGTCGCCCTGGCCGTGGACGCAGTGCACAAAGACAAGACCAAGGCGCAGCGCGCTGCGCTGGTAAAGCAGAAGGTCGAACTGGTCGGCCTGGGCCATGCCATGGACCGCAAGCCGGCGCAGCTTTCTGGCGGAATGCGCCAGCGCGTGGCAGTGGCGCGCGCGCTCGCCATGGAACCGGAAATCCTGTTGCTGGACGAACCGCTTTCGGCGCTCGACGCGCTGACGCGGGCCAAGCTTCAGGACGAAATAGAGAGGATCCGCAAGGAGGAACGGCGTACAATCATCCTGGTAACCAACGATGTGGATGAGGCGTTGTTGCTGGCCGACCGCGTCGCAGTGCTCACCCCCGCACCTGCGGCGCGGATCGGCCAGATTTTCGATGTGGGCATCAAACGTCCGCGCGACCGCGAAGCGCTGAATGACGATGCAGCCTATCAGGCCCTTCGTAGAACCATCGTCGCCTATCTCGGCGGGCTGAATGACGAGGCGGCGAGTATCGGCGAAAGCGGGATCGATCTTCCGAATGTCGAGCCCCTCGACCTCGCGCCACCGCCGCAGGCTTACCGCGATGCCGCGCGCAGTCCGGTGGAGCAGCGCTATCTCGAATTCTACAATCTGCAGAAAATCTATCCCACGCCCAAGGGGCCGCTGACGGTGGTCGAGAATTTCAATCTGCTGATGGACAAGGGCGAGTTCATCTCGCTGATCGGCCATTCGGGATGCGGTAAATCGACTGTGCTGACCATGGCGGCGGGGCTCAACGAGATATCGGGCGGCGGTATCATCCTGGAAAACCGGCAGGTCGATGTTGCCGGGCCGGACAAGGCGGTGGTGTTCCAGGCCCCCAGCCTGATGCCCTGGCTGACCGCACGGGATAATGTCGCCCTGGGTGTGGAGCGGGTCTATCCCCATGCCAGCCGGGCGGAACGCCGCGATATCGTGGACTATTACCTTGACCGGGTCGGGCTGGGCGACGCCAAGGAGAAACTCGCGGCGGAAATGTCGAACGGCATGCGCCAACGGGTCGGTATTGCGCGCGCATTCGCGCTCAGCCCGCGCTTGCTGCTGCTCGACGAGCCCTTCGGGATGCTCGACAGCCTGACCCGGTGGGACTTACAGGACGTATTGGTCGAAGTCTGGAACCGCACCAAGGTCACGGCGATCATGGTGACGCACGATGTGGACGAAGCGATCCTGCTGGCGGACCGGGTCGTGATGATGACCAATGGGCCGCATGCCACCATCGGCAAGATATTGAATGTGGATCTGCCGCGGCCGCGCGACCGCAAGGCTCTGCTCGAAGATCCGAGATTCTATGCCTATCGGCAGGAAGTGCTGCATTTCCTTGCCGAATACGATCATGGACCGGCGGCAAAGGCCGCCTGACCGCCTTGGGGGAGGCCGGAACGGCAAGGGCGCCGTTTCCGCGAACATACTGACATAGCCGGTTCTTACCGGCGCCTGGCGGGCAACGGCGCTCGCCTCTCGAACCAGTTCTGAAGAACGGGCAGGGCGCAGTGCGCGCCCTGAAAAGGGAGGTGTATCTATGCGTTTGAAGTTTCTCGTTTTGGCCGCTGTTTCGGGCTTTGCCTGCACCAGCCCTGTAATGGCGAAAGCCGGCGATCCGGTTGCCGTCAGCGACAATGCCACGTTCGATCCGATGCTGGCCGTGCGGCTGCGCTATGAAAGCGTGAGCCAGGACAACCCCCTGCAGGACGCCGACGCCGTCACTGCCCGCATCCGCTTCGGCGGGGAGTTCAAGACCGGCGGGCTTGCGCTGCTGGCGGAAGGCGAGGGCACGGTTGCGCTGGTGGACGACTATAACGACACATTGCCGGGCAATGGCGTGGAGCCATATTCGGTCGTCGCGGACCCCGAGAATATCGAACTCAACCGGTTGCAGCTCGCCTACAAGAAAGGCGGCTCCGGCCTCACGGTGGGGCGCCAGCGCACTATCCTCGACAATGCGCGTTTCGTTGGGAATGTCGGCTGGCGCGATAATGAACAGACTTTCGATGCCGTTCGCGGCGAAGCGAAAGTCGGACCGCTCAAGCTCGATGCCGCCTACGCGATTTCCCAGCGCACAATCTTCGGTACGGACAGCCCCAACGAGCATTTCGACGGTGACTTCGTACTGCTCAATGCCGGGGCAGACCTGAAGGCCGTCAGGCTCTCGGCCTTCGCCTATCTGGTCGACTACGACATGCGGCTGGCATTCTCCAGCAAGACCTTCGGTGCCTCGGCATCGGTTTCCTTCCCGGTCGGCCCTGGCATTTCGATCAATGGCGCGGCAAGTTTCGCGGCCCAGTCCGACATGGGCGGCAATCCCACGCCCTACGATGCGGAATACTACAATCTCGAAGCGGGCGTCAGCGTCGCGGGCTTCAGCCTGAAGGGCGGCTATGAAGAGCTGGGCAGCGATGGCGGAGTAGCTTCCTTCCAGACGCCGCTGGCCACGCTGCATGCCTTCAACGGCTGGGCCGATGTGTTCCTGACCACACCGCCGGAAGGTCTGCGCGATTACTACGTGTCGGCCGGATACAGCCTGTCCTCGGTCCCCGGCCTGCCCGCGCTCAAGCTGGGCGCGACCTACCACAAGTTCGAAGCCGATATCGGCAGCGCGGACTTCGGAGAGGAATTCGACATTTCGCTGGGCACCAAGATCGGGCCGGTCGCCCTGCTGGCGAAATACGCCGCCTACAACGCCGACACCGTGGGCGTCGATACCGACAAATTCTGGCTCCAGGCCGAATTCAGCTTTTGATGAAGGGGAACTGCAATGTCCTATCTCGCACCAAGTGAATTTGTAACGAAGCTGGTCGATGCCGGGGAATCAAAAATCCTCATGTCGACCAAGGATACGCTGATCCGCGCCTATATGGCGGGCGCGACACTGGCCCTGGCTGCCGCTTTCGCCGTTACGATCAATGTCCAGACGGGGCAGCCTCTGGCAGGCGCCGTGCTGTTTCCGGTGGGCTTCTGCCTGCTTTACCTGCTCGGCTACGACCTGCTGACCGGCGTGTTCGTGCTCTGCCCCCTGGCAGTATGGGACAAACGGCCAGGCTGTACCTGGAACGGCGTGCTGCGCAATTGGGGGCTCGTCTTCATCGGTAACTTTGCCGGCGCGCTGACCACTGCCGTGATGATGGCGATCTACTGGACCTATGGCTTTGCGGGCGAGCTCAATCCCGTAGGCGCGACCATGGCCGTGATCGGGGAGAACCGGACAGTCGGCTATGCCGAATACGGTGCGGCCGGGTGGCTGACGATCTTCGTGCGCGCCATGCTGTGCAACTGGATGGTCTCGACAGGTGTCGTTGGCGCACAGGTTTCCACCACCGTCACCGGCAAGGTCGTGGCCATGTGGATGCCGATCATGCTGTTCTTCTACATGGTGTTCGAACATTCGATCGTGAACATGTTCCTGTTCCCCACCGGCCTGATGCTGGGCGGCAACTTCACAATCGCCGACTATCTGTTGTGGAACGAGATCCCGGTTGTGCTGGGCAATCTGGTGGGCGGCCTGACCTTCACCGGCCTGATGCTCTACAGCACGCATTACAAGACTTCGACGAGCCGCAAGGCCGCCGAACTCAAGGTCGCAGCCTGAGACCTTCTGCAGGTCTCGATGCGAAGGGAGGGGGCGTGACGGACGTGCCCCCTCCCGATGCGCCAACCGCCATGCAGAGCCGGCTTTCCATTTCGCTCGGCCAGTATTCCACTGCTGGCGCCAAGGCGGAGAACCAGGATTTTTACGGCGTCCTCCATCCGGAGGGCGCCGATCTGGCTGCCAAGGGCATTGCCGTGTGTATTGCCGACGGGATCAGCACCAGCGATCAGGGTGCCGCCGCTGCCGAGACGGCAGTGAAGAGCTTCCTGACCGATTATTTCTGCACCTCGCCCGCTTGGTCCACGCGCAGCTCCGGGGAACGCGTCATCGCAGCGGTGAACAGCTGGATGTTCGCGCAGAACCGCCGGGCAAACGGTATTCCGGAATCCGAAGGCGAACGCGAACAGGGCCTGATCTGCACGTTCACGGCACTGGTGCTCAAGGGGCGCCACGCGCATATCTTCCATGTCGGCGATGCCCGGGTCCTGCATCTATCGGGAAGCGAGGCGCAGGTGCTGACCGAGGCGCACCGTGTCTATCTGGGCGGCGGTCAGAGCTATCTGGGCCGCGCGATCGGTGTGAACCACCATGTCGAAGTGGATTACCGGCAAGTGCCTGCCGCGCCGGGCGATATCTTCGTTCTCACTACCGACGGCGTGCATGAATTCGTCTCCGACGGTGCGATCCGGGAGCTCGTCTCAAGCGGGCAGACGCTGGACGGGGCCGCTTGGTCGATCGTCGAGGCGGCTCTGGCCGCTGGGAGCGATGACAATCTGACGGCACAGGTCGCCCGCGTCGATCAGCTGGCCGATGGCGCTCTGGACGACCTCATCGGGTACGAGACACTTCTTCCTCCGGCTCCCCTGCTGGAAGCGGGGCAGGAGTTCGAGGGCTACCGGATCATCGAGAGCATCCATGCGGGAAGCCGCAGCCATGTCTATCGCGCGCGCGAGACGGACAGTGGCCGGCTGGTGGCGCTCAAGGTCCTGTCGACGGAAATGGCACAGGATCCGGTCGCGCAGACCTCTCTCATGCTCGAGGAATGGACTATGCGGCGCCTCGACCATCCTGGGCTGCTTTCGGCGCCGCCGCCTGCACAGGCGCGCAGGCATGCATTTTCGGTTAGCGATCTGGTCGAAGGAGAAAGCCTCCACAGCTGGATGCTCGATCATCCGATGCCCGATTTGGCGGCGGTGCGGGATACTGTCAGGCAGCTCGCCAGTGCGCTGCATGCACTGCATCGGCGCGAAATGATCCATCGCGATCTGCGCCCGCATAATGTGCTGATCGATGGGGAGGGGCGGCTCAAGATCATCGATTTCGGTTCGGTGCAGGTTGCCGGGCTGGACGAACTCGTCCCGCAGGCGCTCGATTCAGCCTTTGCCGGGACGATGCAATATTCCGCGCCGGAACTCTATCTGGGCTATGCGGCGACCCCGCGAAGCGATCTCTACTCGCTGGGTGTGATCGCCTATCAGATGCTCACGGGCCAATTGCCTTACGGCCCCCGCGTGGCCGCAGCGACGAGCCGGGCCGCGCAGCGCAAGCTCGTTTACACTCCGGTCACGCAGCACAATCCGGATGTTCCGGACTGGATGGATGCTGCGATTGCCAAGGCCGTCGCCGTCGACCCGGCCCGCCGATACGCGGAACTATCCGAATTCGTCGTCGATCTGGCGAAGCCGAACCAGTCGCTCGCCTCGCCGCAGCCCGTACCGCTACTTCAGCGCGGATCGGTCCGCACGTGGCAATTGATTGCCGCGGCGCTGGCGGCAGCGCTCGCCCTCTCTCTTCTCACCCGGCCTTCCGGGGCCGAAAATCCATCCCCGGCTCAGCAGGAGTTACAGCCATGATGACAAAAGCAGACGTTACCGAAATGATCCGCTCGGCGAAGCGGGAGAAGCAGATCGGATGGTCCGACATTGCAGCGGCTGCCGGTCTGAGCGAGGTTTTCACCACTTCCGCCTGCCTTGGCATGAACAGCCTCTTGCCGGACGCCGCGAATAAGGTTGTGGAGCTTCTCGAGCTTCCAGCTGAGGCAGCTGTGGTGCTGTCCGAATTTCCGACGAAGGATTTCCCGCGCGTCGTGCCGACCGATCCGTGCATCTATCGCTGGTACGAGATTACCGGCGTTTTCGGGGAGGCCTTCAAGGAACTGGTTCAGGAGAAGGCAGGCGACGGAATTATGAGCGCGATCGATTTCGACATGGACATCGACGTCGTTCCCGATCCGAAGGGCGATCGGATCCAGGTGACCATGTCGGGCAAGTTCCTGCCCTATAAGAGCTGGTAACCGCTTTTCCGGATTCGGCCATGTATGCTGCAATGCAAAAAGGCCTTGCCGCGCATTGGCCGAATCTGGTATCGAACTCGGTAACGGAATCGTGCCGTCCATAGGCGGACGAAGCAGCACATTCCGGCAAACATTCATCATAGCGTGGCAATGGCGCCGCCTGGTTTGGTCCTTGGGACCCGACTTGGCGGCTTTTTTGCGTGCGTTTTCGCCCCATGCGGGCTGGAGGAAAAGACAAGTGAACGCACCTGTGAGCTTCGACCAGGAGAGTGCCAGGAAGGCTGGGCGAGAGCGGCTCGTCGTGATCGGCAACGGGATGGCCGGCTGCCGCGCGGTGGAGGAACTGCTGGAGCGCGATCCGGATCGCTATAGCGTAACGATTTTCGGCGCCGAACCGCGCGTCAACTACAACCGGATTATGCTTTCCCCCGTTCTCGCGGGCGAAAAGACCTTCGAAGAAATCGTGATCAACGGCCAGGATTGGTATGAAGACAATGCGATCACCCTGGTTTCGGGGGATCCGGTCGAGCATGTGGACTGCGCCAACAGATCCGTCATTTCCGCATCGGGCCGGGTGGAACCTTATGACCGGTTGATCTTCGCGACCGGATCGGACCCGTTCATCATCCCGGTGCCCGGTAAGGATCTGCCGGGCGTGGTGACATTCCGCGATCTGGACGATGTTGACCGGATGCTGTGCGCAGCCGAAAAAGGCGGCGATGCAGTGGTCATTGGCGGCGGTCTGCTGGGATTGGAGGCGGCACACGGCCTTTCGCTGCGCGGCATGAACGTCACTGTCATTCATCTGATGCCCACGCTGATGGAGCGGCAGCTGGACGAAGCGGCAGGCTGGCTGCTGAAGGAGGAGCTGGAGCGTCGCGGGCAGACGATCCTGATCAGTGCCGATACGGAAGCGATCCTGGAGAAGGACGGCCATGTCGCCGGCGTGAGGCTGAAGGACGGCCGCGAAATCCCGGCGGATATCGTGGTGATGGCTGTCGGCATTCGCCCCAATGTCGCGCTGGCCAAGGCGGCCGGGATGGAGGTGGAACGCGGGATCGTGGTGGACGATCACATGGTCACGTCCGACCCGGCGGTGCTGGCGGTGGGCGAATGCGTGCAGCATCGCGGCGCCTGTTACGGGCTCGTCGCCCCGCTATGGGAGATGTGCCGGGCCTTGGCGGACGGGCTGACCGATCGGCCGAGCGGTTATCAGGGCTCCGTCACGTCGACCAAGCTCAAGGTTTCGGGCATCGATCTGTTTTCGGCAGGCGATTTCTCCGGCTCTGACGGGAGCGAGGACATCGTGATGCGCGATGCCGCGCGCGGGGTCTACAAGCGCGTGGTTGTGCAAGACAGCAAAGTCATCGGTGCGGTCCTGTATGGCGATACCGCCGACGGGAACTGGTATTTCGACCTGCTGAAGAAGGGGGAGGACATCTCCGACATTCGCGAGGCGCTGATTTTCGGTCAGGCCTATGCGTCCGGGGGTGCGCTTGCGGACCCTAATGCTGCCGTTGCCGCCCTTTCGGACGATGCAGAGATCTGCGGCTGCAACGGCGTATCCAAGGGCAAGGTCGTGGCCTGCATCGATGCGGGGGCGCACAGCGTGGATGCCGTGCGCTCCACCTGCAAGGCATCGGCTTCCTGCGGATCGTGCACCAACCTTGTCGAAGGCCTGCTGGCAATCACGCTCGGCGAAGACGTCGAAAGCGGGCCGAAAACGATGTGTAAGTGCACCAGCTTCACCCATAGCGATGTGCGCCGGCTGATCCTGGAGAAGGAGCTCAAGGAAATCCCGCAGGTCATGCAGGAACTGCACTGGACGACGCCCGATGGCTGTTCCAGCTGCCGCCCGGCGCTCAATTACTATCTGCTCTGCGCCTGGCCCGGCGAATATGTCGACGATCAGAAGAGCCGCTTCGTCAATGAACGGCTCCATGCGAACATCCAGAAGGACGGCACCTATTCGGTGGTTCCGCGCATGTGGGGCGGGCTCACCAATCCCAAGGAATTGCGGGCGATCGCCGATGCGGCGGAGAAATATCAGGCCCGCACGGTGAAGGTCACCGGTGGGCAGCGGATCGATCTGTTCGGGATCAGGAAGGAAGACCTTCCTGCCATCTGGGCCGATCTGAATGCTGCTGGAATGGTTTCCGGCCATGCCTATGGCAAGGCGCTGCGTACGGTAAAGACCTGCGTCGGCAGCGAATGGTGCCGCTTCGGTACCCAGGATTCCACGGGGCTGGGCGTCAAGATCGAGCGTATGACCTGGGGCAGCTGGATGCCGCACAAGTTCAAGATCGCCGTGTCGGGCTGCCCGCGCAATTGCGCCGAAGCCACGATCAAGGATTTCGGCGTCGTCTGTGTCGATAGCGGATACGAACTGCATGTCGGTGGCAATGGCGGGATCAAGGTCCGCGCTACCGATCTGCTGTGCAAGGTGGAGACGGAAGAAGAAGCGCTGACGACATGTGCCGCCTTCATCCAGCTCTATCGGGAAGAGGCGCATTATCTGGAGCGCACGGCGCCATGGGTCGAGCGCGTGGGGCTGGATTACGTCAAGTCGCGCATGTTCGATGAAGCGGACGCGGTTGCCAAGCTCGCGGCACGGTTCCGCATTTCCCAGAAATATTCGCAGATCGATCCCTGGGCTCAGCGTGCGGGAGGAGACCGGAAGGACCTCCACACGCATATTGGCGAGGTCCGGCCGTTGCAGATGGAGGATGTGCTATGATCGGCAATTGGCTGGATATCGGCCCGGTGTACCAGATTGAACCGGGCATGGCGCGGACGCTGCCCGTCGAAGGCGGGGAGGAAATCGCCGTGTTCCACACCATGACCGGCGATTTCTATGCGCTGGTCAACAAATGCCCGCACAAGCAGGGTCCGCTCAGCCAGGGCATCGTCCACGGTGCGGTGGTCGCCTGTCCGCTGCACAACTGGAACATCTCGCTCAAGACCGGCGAAGCGCTGGGCGGGGACGAAGGCTGCGTGCCGACGATCCCGCTCAAGGTCGATGCGGGGCGGATCTATCTTCTTCGCTCGGCCGTGCTCGGCGAAAAGCCGAAGCCCGAAGCGGCCTGACGGCAGCAATGAAGACGATCCGCACGACCTGCCCTTATTGCGGCGTTGGCTGCGGTGTCTCCGCAGGCGTTTCGGCTGGACGGGACCTGCGGATCAGGGGGGACAAGGACCACCCTGCCAATCGCGGGGCGCTCTGTTCCAAAGGCACGCACTTAGGTGAAACGGTGGGGCTGGAAGGCCGCCTGCTTCACCCGATGATCGGGGAAGAGCGTGTCCATTGGGATGATGCGCTGGACGAAGTCGCGGGCCGGATGCGCCAGACGATGGAACAATACGGGCCTGACAGCGTGGCGTTCTACGTCTCGGGCCAATTACTGACCGAGGATTACTACGTCGCCAACAAGCTCGCGAAGGGATTTGTCGGCACCGGCAATATCGACACGAATTCGCGGTTGTGCATGGCCAGTGCCGTTGCGGCGCATATGCGCGCTTTTGGCGAAGATATCGTTCCCTGCAGCTATGAGGATCTGGATGCGGCGGATCTGATCGTGCTGGTCGGCTCCAACACGGCATGGTGCCATCCGGTGATCTGGCAGCGGATCGAACGGGCGCGCGAAAGGCGCGGGGCCAAGCTGGTCGTGATCGATCCGCGCAAGACCGAGACCGCCGAACGCGCCGATCTGCATATCCCCGTTGCACCCGATGGCGACGTTGCTTTGTTCAACGCCCTGCTGAACGAGATGCGCCGGCGCGGGCGAACCGACGCGGCCTTCCTGCAGGCGCATTGCCACGAGCCTGACGGCTTTTGGCACGCTCTCGAACGATCGGAGCCGGGTATCCCTGCGCGCATGTTCGATCGGCTAGCGGAGCTGGTGGCGGGCCGCGATCGGATGATCACTCTGTTTAGCCAGGGCGTGAACCAGTCCGTTGGCGGAACCGACAAGGGCAATGCGATCATCAATCTGCATCTCGCCACCGGGCGCATCAACCGCCACGGCGCCGGGCCCTTCAGCATCACCGGGCAGCCCAATGCGATGGGCGGGCGGGAAGTCGGCGGCCTCGCGACAATGCTGGCCTGTCATCTTGGATTTTCCAAGGAAGAACAGGTGGCTGTGGCCGATTTCTGGAACTCACCTCAGGTGGCTTCCAGCCCCGGCCTCAAGGCCGTCGACCTGTTTCGTTCGGTTCATTCCGGGCAGATCAAGTTCCTCTGGATCATGGCGACAAATCCCGCCGTCTCGATGCCGGATGCCGGGTTCGTGCGCGAAGCGCTTGCCTGCTGCCCAAATGTCGTGGTCTCCGATGTGATCGGCGGGACCGATACGGCACGCTTCGCCCATATCCGCCTGCCTGCTCTGGCCTGGGCGGAAAAGGAAGGCACGGTCACGAATTCGGAACGCCGGATCAGCCGCCAGCGCAGCCTGTTCTCCGCGCCGGGCGAGGCACGGCCCGACTGGCAGATCGTTTGCCAGGTGGCTTCGAGACTGGGTTTCGGGAACGCATTTGCTTTTGAGAGCCCGGCAGAGGTGTTCCGGGAATATGCCGCCATGACGGCGCTTTCCGTGGCACATGGCAAGTTGCTGGACCTGACCGCATGGACCGGATGCAGCGACCGCGACTATGAAGACATGCAGCCCTTCCAGTGGGGCGGTCTCCATCCTTGCAAGGCCGGGTTCCCCACACCGGACGGCAAGGCGCGGCTGGTTTCGGCGAGGCCCC
This sequence comes from Alphaproteobacteria bacterium, assembly GCA_030426245.1. Lineage (GTDB taxonomy): Bacteria > Pseudomonadota > Alphaproteobacteria > Sphingomonadales > Sphingomonadaceae > Andeanibacterium. The sequence goes on from JAUHYZ010000006.1 coordinate 12,416, forward strand.
TTGTGAAGGCGGAACCGGACGCTTCCTATCCCTTGCGGCTCAACACCGGCAGATACCGCGATCAGTGGCACACGATGACCCGCACCGGGCTGAGTGCGAAACTATCGGTGCATCGGCGCGAGCCGCTGGTCGAAGTGCATCCAGACGATGCGGCGGCATACGGCCTGTCCGATGGCGGGCTTGCGCGTGTATCGACGAAGCAGGGCGATACGGTTTTTCGCGTGAGTATGTCTTCCGCGCAAAAGCGGGGGCAGATCTTTGCGCCGATGCATTGGAGCGACGCGATGAGTGGGGGCGGGCGGACCGGACGCCTGGCGAGCAGCGACAACGATCCCCTTTCGGGCCAGCCGGGCTTCAAGGATGCGCCGGCTGCCGTCGAAGCTGTGCTGCCGGAATGGCGCGCTTTCCTGCTGTCGCGTGAAATTGTCGTTCCCGATACATTCTATTGGACACGCGCACGCATCGCGGGGGGCTGGCTTTATGAGCTGGCGGGGGATGGCGCAGCCGATATCGGGGACCTGCTGCCAGTCGGAACACGCAGTGAAGTGGCGGACGAAGCGCGAGGTATGCGGCGGATAGTCGTGATCGGGCAAGATGACGCGGTTTGCGCAGCGCTGTTCATCACGCGTAGCGGCGAATTGCCTCCGCGGGACTGGCTGGAACGCCAATTTGCGAGCGGCCAGGGCACCATTCCCGAGCTTCTAGCTGGGCGTCCAGCCAAAGCCCTGCCGGATATGGGGGCAACGATCTGCGTGTGCCACGATGTCGGGGAGCAGCAGATCCTCGCCGCAGTCGCCGAAGGCACAGACAGTGTTGCGGCCATTGGCAAACGCACTTGTGCCGGAACCAATTGCGGATCGTGCCGGCCGATCCTCGCACGTCTTCTCGAAGAAGCGCAAACCGCAATCCAGGAGGCAGCGCAATGATCGATGCAGGAGAAGTCTGGCTGGTTGGGGCGGGACCGGGCGATCCGGATCTGCTGACCCGCAAGGCGGAGCGGCTGATCAATTCCGCCAGCGTGATCTTTCACGATGCGCTGGTGGGGGCGGGCGTGCTCGAACTGGTCCCGGGCCATGTGCAGCTCGTCCCGGTCGGGAAACGCTCCGGGCGGCATTCCAGGGATCAGAAGACGATCGACGCGCTGATCGTCGAAGCGGCGTTGGAAGGTGAGCGGGTGGTTCGCCTCAAGGGCGGGGACCCGGCGATCTTCGCCCGCGCTACCGAAGAGATTGCTGCTTGCCGCGAGGCTGGAATTCCCGTTCGCATCTGTCCGGGCGTCACGGCCGCAAGCGCTGCCGCGGCCGACCTTGGGCTGTCTCTCACCTTGCGGGGGCTGGCTCGGAAGCTGACCTTCGTGACGGCCCACGCCCGTGCGGGCGAGGAACTGGATCTGGATTGGCAGTCGCTTGCGGATGGGCAGGCGACCCTTGCCATCTATATGGGCAAATCTGCCGCTGCAGAGGTTTCCGCCAGGTTGATCGAGGCCGGGCTGGCAACGGATACGCCGGTCGCACTTGTCGAGAATGCCAGCCTTGGCTCGCGGCGCCACTTCAAGACGCGGCTGGACCTGTTGCCATTGGCCGCGCGTACGGCGGTCGGCGACGGGCCGGCTCTCATCCTGGTGGGCGAGGCCCTGGGCGAGGCAAGCGCCGGGACAGGAAAGCTGGAGGCACGAACGCTGTCCGCGAATGGTCGTTAGTTTGGACAAGAGCGCAAAGGCGCACACTGCCCCTCATAAACGGCCTGCCACCTCAAGATTCATGCATGGACCATCTGGAAAGGCTGCAAAAGAAAGGGCAACTGCATGGCATGTGCCGCGCAGTTGCCCTCTGGCATCTTTATGTACGATCAGAATTCTGCGGAAACCTGTACAAACCAATTGCGAGGCCGCGCATAGATTTTTTCTGCGTATCCCAGGGTTCCAAGTGAAGCATTGCCCTGGACCAGATAACGCTCGTCAAACAGGTTCATCACGCCCGCGGTCAATGTCAGCCCGCGGTCTTCATCGGCCAAAGAGAGCGTGGCGTTGCCCACAAAATAGCCGTCCTCTTCGATATCCGGCACGCTGCCGGTGATGAAGGTGACCTCAGACGTGTAGCTGCCGTCGAAACGCGGGGTCAGCGTCAGTGAATCGGTCAGCAGGATTTCGTATCCCAGGCCGAAGCTTCCCTGGAAGGAAGGCGTGAAGGGCAGATCGTCCCCAGGCGCGACCGTTGCCGTCGCACCGGGAATGGGTGTGATGGTCAGGATCTCGTCATCCAGCACGCTGGCAGACGCATCAATCATCAGCCCGCGCGAACGATAGCTGAACTCACCTTCAAGGCCCTTGATCCGCGCCTTGCCGGCATTGAACAGCAACGGCACTACGCCCTGGCGGAAAATGAGCTGAATATTGTCGTAATCGGCAATGAAGCCGGCGGCGTTGAAGCGTACGTCGCCAAAGTCGAACTTCGCGCCCACTTCGTAGCTCGTGACGTTTTCCTCGTCGAAGGGAACCGGCACAAAGCCGGGTGGGGGCGCATTGTAGCGCGTGTTGAAGCCGCCGGATTTGAAACTGCGCGCATAGGAGACATAGGTGCTGACATTGTCGGTCCAGGAATACCGGACGCTCGCCGAACCGGTAAGCGCCGTAAATGTATCCTCGAACGGAGTCGGATAGATGAACAGCGGCCCGCCATCGGGAATCGCTGCGCTTGGCAGCGGATCCGGATCGGGAAGGGTGGCGGGGAACAGATTGAACACCGTGCCCTGAAACGTCTTCTCGTCCCGCGTGTAACGCAGCCCGCCAGACAGCTCCAGCTGCTCGGTCGGGCTGACCGACAGCTCGCCGAAAACGGCGATGGAATCGGTGTCGAGGTTGGAAAGCTGCAAGTCGCGTGAACCCGGACCGCCATTGAGCAGCGAATTGATCACCGGCGGGGAAGGCGGGAAGGCCAGAGGTACCGTGGCGCGTTCGAAAGTGGATTCGCTGAAGTAGTATCCTCCAAGAATGCCGCTCACGATTCCGGCGTCATATTGCAGCTGAAGCTCTTGGCTGAACTGCTCCGAATTGCTGCCGACATCGGTTGTGATCATAACGAAGGGCGTGTTGTCCGCATCGCGAATGCCGCGCGAATCCGTGGAACGATAGGCGGTGATGGATTTGACCGTGAAGGCATCGGAAAGCGCCGCCTCCAGTGTGCCCGACACGCCCCATACTTCCGATGTGCTCAGCACGTCAGCCGTGCCGCCATTGACAAAATCGCCTTTCGCCTGGAAGTCATTCGCGCACCGCGCGTCGTCGATCAGCGGAACATTCGGCGCTCCGAAGCGTGGATCGGTATTGGGGATGACGAACGGCATAGTCGCGCCGGGGCAGCCCGCGGCCACGCTGACGATCGCCGCGACCGGCGCCTGCTCGTTGATGCCGGCGAACACGAAGGGCGCACCGTTCTCGTCGCGCTTGGTGTAGTCCGCCCGCAAGTTCAGCGTGACATCGGGGGACATTTCCCACAGCAGCGCGCCGTTGAGCGTGAAGCCGTTGTCATCGCCCAGGTCGAGCCCGTCAAACGCGCGCGTCACATACCCGTCGCGCTTGCGAAAACCGCCTGAAACGCGCGCCGCCATGGTTTCGGCGATCGGCAGATTAAGCGCCGCAAAGCCTTCATAGAGATTGTCTTGGCCCACCCTGAAGCGGGCATTGCCGCCGAAGACGCCCAGTTCGGGCTCGCGCGTGCGGACCAGAATTGCGCCGCCGATCGTATTGCGTCCGAACAGAGTGCCCTGCGGTCCACGCAGTACCTCCACACTGGCGATATCGCCGAACTCCAGCGCTCCGCCGACCGCGCGGCCGACATAGACCTCGTCAATATAAACGCCAACGCCGGGATCGACGGCGGCTGTGGGATCGAGCTGGCCGACACCGCGGATGAAGACGACCGTCGCGGCCGTATTGCCCGAAAGCTGGCCTGCGGTCTTGAGCTGCAGGCTCGGCGTGATCCGTTCCAGATCCGATGTCTGCTGTATCTGACGGTCGGCAAGCATCTCGGCGGAAAAGGCCGATACGGCCACGGGCGTTTCAAGCAGGCTTTCCTCGCGCCTGCGGGCCGTGACGACGATTACGTCATCATAGGCACTGGCGCTATCCTGGCTGCTTGATGCAGCTTCCTCCTCCTGGGCCATTGCCGGCTGCGCAAGTGCCGAAACGGCCAGGGCCGCTCCGCAAGCTCCAGCGAACAGAGCTGCATGTGATCTGCGCGTATGAAGTTCCATAGCTTCCTCCCACGGAATGTCATTTGGATGGGTTGCATTCTTTCGCGATATAGTCTTCGCAATATTAGTTATTGTCAATAACCGTTATTGCCAATAATCAAATTGCGTCGCGCATGCATGTGCTTGCAGACGGCTTGGTTTATCGCCACATCGCCTTGGTCATGGCTGAACCAATCGATCTTCCGGCTCCCGCCGGCCAACGCAGGAAGAAACTCGGCTTGTTCGATCCATCGCTCGATTACGGATTGCTGCCCGAACTGACCGGCTTTGCGCTACGCCGGGCGAGCATTCTGGACTTCAGCGGCTTTGGGGAGGCTGTCGGCGATCGATCAATTACGCCGCTGCGTTATTCCCTGCTGGAAGTGGTGGGCGTCAATCCCGGTTTGCAGCAGGTGCAGCTCGCGGAAATCCTGGGTTTGTCAAAACCCGCCGCCACGCTGACGATCAATTTCTGGCAAACGCGCAAATGCCTTACCCGGCGCAAGGATGCCCGCGATCGGCGTTCCTACGGTATATTCCTGACCGAAGCCGGGCAGGCAAAGCTGGACGAGTTGCGGGCTTTGGTGCTTCGGCACGATGCCGAGTTCACTCGAACCCTGTCGTCGCATGAGCTGGCCATACTGCGAACCCTGCTGGCCCGCCTTTACGGCGAGTGACCGGGGCATAGGCTCCAAACGGCCGTCCAGGCCTCTTCAGTATCAATCGCCGGGGCCGCAGAGCTCTTCCTGCCAGTTCGAGGCCAGCGACGCCAAGGCGTATCCGTGACCTCTTTGCCACGGTTTTGGTGAGCTTCGCCTCGCCCGAGCGAGGTGCAATTGACAGGCCGAGCATTTATGATAACGGTCACATTTATAGCGAATGATTGTACCTGGGAGGCGGTAATGAGCAAGGAAAACCAACGATTCGGGACGAATCGTCAGATTGTGAGTGCGATCACATCTGTTTCAATTTTGGCGCTGGCGCATCCTGCCCTGGCGCAAACTTCGGAAGATGAGGCGCAGGCCGATTCGGCTGACGTGCCGATCGTCGTAACCGGTTCACGCATTTCCCGTGACGGAACGAATGCGCCCACTCCGGTAACGGTTATAGGTAGCGATCTGCTCGACCAGCGCGCATCCACCAATGTTGCCGACACTCTGAACGAACTGCCCCTTTTCCGTCCCCTAGTGACACCGGCAACCCAGCAGGCAGTGGGCGGCAATATTGGCGCCAGCATTCTCGATCTGCGTGGACTTGGCGGCGAGCGTACGCTGGTGCTGCTGGACGGCAAGCGCTTCGTGCCCTCCACCCAGAAGGGGACGGTCGATATCAACCTTATCCCGACCTCCCTGATTGAGCGGACCGAGATCGTGACTGGCGGTGCCTCCGCCGCTTATGGTTCGGATGCCGTCGCGGGCGTGGTCAACTTCATTCTAGACCGTGACTTCACGGGCCTGCGCGGTACTGCCCAATACGGCATCGCCGAAGAGGGCGACAATGAAGAATATTACGCCACTCTCGCCTATGGCACCGAGTTTGCCGACGGGCGCGGCCACTTCATGATCGCCGGCGAATATTCCGACAATGAAGGCATGGGCGATTGCTACACGCGTGACTGGTGCCCCAATGAAATGCAGCTGCCGGGCGGCGGCCCGGGTTATGCCACCACTGTGCGTGGCGGCCCGGCCCAGCTTGGCTGGTGGGGCCCGGACGGCCTCGTTTCAGGCGGGCCCGCAGGTGGCCCCTTCCAGGGCACGACCTTCAATCCCGACGGTACGCTGCGCCAGTTCCAGTATGGCGAAGCGCTTACCGGCGGGGTGACCCACATCTTGAATCTCGGCGGCGAAGACTCCGATTATAACGGCCTTCTCACCGATACGCTGCTGATCCCCCAGGTGGAGCGCTATACGCTTTACGCCCACGCTTCCTATGAGCTGAGCGACACGATCACGGCCAGCCTCGATGCCTCTTATGGTCGTGTCGACGGCCTGGTTAAGGGCTCGCCGCCGCGCGCCTCCTACACGATCCAGCGGGACAATGCGTTCTTGCCATCCGGCCTTGCCGATCTGATGGATGGGGCTGATGAGCCCATCGAATCCGTCAGCCTGTGGCGTGCCTATCAGCAAGAGGGCCCGTTCCCGGACGGCCATGGCAATGCGGTCGATGAATCGAAGAACGAGACCATCCGCATCGTCGCCGCATTGGAAGGTGAATTCGGGGCGGGCTGGAACTGGGACGCATATTACCAGTATGGCCGCAACGATTTCCGGCAGGACTACCGCAACAATTACGTGCACTCGCGCGGCGTGTTGGCGGTCGATGCCGTCAACACCCCTTCGGGCGTGCAATGCCGTGTGAACGCGGATGCCGATCCGACGAATGACGTGGCAGGCTGCGCACCGCTCAACCCGTTCGGGCGCGGAAATGTCTCGAGCGATGCCGCTGCATGGGTATTCGCCGACGGCTTCCAGACAGCCATTACCAATCAGCATGTGGTCGCCGCAAACTTGCAGGGCGATGTCTTCGAACTGCCGGGCGGTGCTCTGCGCGTCGCAGCTGGTGGGGAATTCCGCAGCGATTCCATGGAAGGTGATGCCGATCCGCTTTCGGCAAGCAACGCCTTCTGGTCGTTCAACGGCAAGGCCATCGAAGGCAAGATCGATGTGGTGGAAGGCTATCTCGAAGCCGTCGCACCGATCCTGTCCGACATGCCGGGCGTAAACCTGCTGGAGCTCAACGGTGCCGTGCGTACCACGCATTATAGCCGTTCGAGTGCGGCCACCGGCGATTCCGACGTCGACGTCACCACCTGGAAGCTCGGCGCGGTCTATGAGCCGACCGACTGGATGCGGCTTCGCGTCACGCGTTCGCGGGACATCCGCGCGCCCAACCTGACCGAGCTGTTCGGTCCGGTTACTCTGGGCCGCACGACCGTTGTCGATCCCATCGACGGCAGCCAGATCCAGATCGACGGCTTCCAGGGTGCAAACCCGATGCTGTCTCCGGAAAAGGCGGACACCTGGACCGTTGGCGGTGTGCTGACGGCGCGGCCGAGCTTCGGCCAGCGGCTAAACTTCTCGGTCGATTATTTCGACATCAGCATCGACGATGCGATCGGTTCGCTTGGCGGGCAGACGATCATCGATCTTTGTGAAATGGGCCAGACCGAACTGTGCGCCCAGGTTGAGCGTGATCCCAATACGAACATGCTCGTCAGCGTACAGGACGTGCTGCTCAATATTGCGCAGCAGGATACGCGCGGCCTCGATTTCGAACTTGGCTACACGTCCTTCTCGGGGCCGATGGGCTCGCTCGACGTCAGGCTGCTGGCTACGCGCTATCTCGAGCTGACAGTCGGCGGTGTCGACCGCGTGGGCCAGACCGGTTACCGCCCCGGCACCGCAACCGGTGTGCCGGACTGGACCGTTGACGGAACAGTGCGCTGGGATTGGAACGATCTCTCCCTTGGTCTGCACGGACAGTACATCTCAGAAGGTATCTGGGAGGCGCTGTTCGTTGGACCGGAATATCCGGGCTTCGACATCACCGCGCCGAACAGCGTGAGCGACAACACGATCGATTCCGCATTCGTACTCGACTTCAACCTGGCCTATCAGGTGACGGACGAGGTCGAAGTGTTCGGCGTGATCAACAATGTGCTCAACAGCGATCCGCCGCTGGCCGCGAGTGCACAAGGCGCTACCAATCAGGTGTATTACGATCCGATTGGCCGCTATTTCAAAATGGGTGTGAAGATCCGTCTGCCCTGATCCAAACGCTTGCCTCTTAGGCGAGTGCGATACAGCTAGGCCATCGCTGCCGTTCCTTCCTTCGGCTGGCGATGGCCGCCTTGCGAAGGAAAACCAGCGATGGCCAACAAGTCTCTCCAGCAGTTGCTCGAAACCACCGACCACTGCATCGTCGCGCCGTGTGTTTATGACTGCGCCTCTGCGCGTGCAGTCGAAATGGTCGGTTTCGAAGCGATGATGCTATCGGGGGGCGAAGTCTCGATCGCGATGAACGGCGTCATCGACTACGGCTTTTCAAATCTCACCGATATCGAGTGGATCACCAGCCGGATCAGCCAGACGAGTGCGATCCCTCTTGCCGCAGATATCGAAGACGGCTTCGGCGGGCCCCTGGCAGTCTACCGTTCGACCAAGCGGATGATCGCAGCCGGGGCCAAGGCGCTTCAGCTGGAAGACAGCAGCGACATGGAAGAATCGACCAGTCTCCTGCCGCGCGAAAAGTACTACGAGAAGGTGCGTGCCGCACTTGCCGCGATGGAAGGAACGGATTGTTTCCTGATCGCGCGCACCAATGCCGATCCCGAAACGGAAATGGATGAAGGCTGCGAACGCATGGCGGCCGCGGTCGAAATGGGTGCGAAGATGAGCACGGTGGTGCGCATCTCCACGCTCGATCATGCCAAGTATGTCTCTGCCAAGGTCCCCGGCTGGAAGATGTTCCCCGACGTGCGGGATATCGACGGTAAGCCCGGTGTGACCGTGGAGGATATCTATCCGCTCGGCTTCAACTTCCTGACGATGCATTACACACTGAAAGCGGCAATGGATGGAATGCTGGAGCACGGCATCCACAATTACGCGCAGCAGGGTTGCCATTATACTTGTCAGAAGGAAGACGCGACCAAGATCATGGGCATGAGCGCGACGCCCCTGTTCGATCCGCACAGCTACATGGAGCTGGAAAGCCGGTTCGGCGGCAAGAAGAAGGACTTCACGATCGTCGGCAATGCAGTCGAAGACTTTCCCGAAGGCTTCGTGCGCTCGAAGATCGACGACAGACTCTAAGCCAAAGCGCCGCCGCATCATCCCGGGCCAGCCCCGGGATGATGCAGGGCTTCGCGATCAACCCTGAGCTTCCTCGTGGAACTCCCGATAGGGTTTTAGCGCCAGCATCATCATCACCACCATGATGGGCACCGCGCAACCGATCACCACACACATGGAATAGCGGATCTGTGACGGATCCTGGAACACGTAGTCGGTCATTGCGCCGATAACGGTCGGCCCCACGCCCAATCCAACCAGCGTTGTGAACGTCACGTAGACGGCACTGATCTGGGCCCGCGCCCTGTTGGGAACGATCAGTTGCAGGCTCGTGGCTGCGCAGGGGAAGGGCATATTGCCGAAAAACAGGGTCACGCCGAGAAGGAGAAGCGCGAGATAGGGGGAGGGCATAAGCGGCGCGAGAACGCCCGAGACGCCGGCGACCGCAAAGCCCGCGCCTGCCACTTTCAGCGGCGCATCACGATGCCCCCGCGAGGCGAGCCAGTCACTGGCGAAACCGGCCACAATGACGCCGGTCATACCAAACACGATCAGCACGAGGCCGAAACCCCAGCCCACCTGTTCGGCATTCCAGCCATAGGTGCGCTGGAGCAGGGCCGGGGTCCAGATTGCGATCGAATAGGCGACCAGCAGGACCATCGCGAAGCCGATGAACATTGGGATCAGTGCGCGCCACATGCGGCCGATCAGTGCAGCGGTTTCCTTCGCCGAAAGCTGTTCGAGTTGCGGGCCCCGCCGTACCGGTTCGCGCAGCAGCAGGAACAGAGGCACGAGGAGGACGCCCGGTGCGCCGATCAGGATGAAGGCTGCCTGCCAGGGCTCAAGCCCTGCCATCAATCCGCTTTCCAGCAGCTCCGACCCGGTCAGCGCGGTCAGCAAGCTGCCACCGCCGATAAATGCCAGGCCTTGCCCGACCGGAGCGCTCATCAGGAAGCCCGAAACAGGCCGGCCGAGTTTGTCGGGCGGGAAATGGTCGGACAGCATGGAAAGGCCTGCCGGTGTCAGGCTGGCCTCCCCCACTGCCACGCCGATGCGGGTCAGGAACAAATGCCAATAGGTCTTGGCCAGGCCGGAGGCCATGGCAAACAGGCTCCAGAAGAAAAGACAGATCGCAATCAACCATTTGCGGTTGGTATTGTCTGCCGCCCGTCCAAGCGGGATACAGGCAATGACGTAGAAGATGCCGAAGGCGATGGATTGCAGCGCGCCGAAGGCGGTGTCGTTGAGGGAGAACTCTGCTTTGATCGGTTCTACCATCAGATTGATAACGGTCCGGTCAAACTGCGATACGACCGAGGCAAGCGCTAGCAGCGCAACCAGAATCCATCCGCGGGAGAGACTTGGCCATGCGCCGTCAGGCCCTTCTTCGGCATTTTCAGTGCTGGCCATTTTCAGTCCTCTCTTGTCAATGTGACCGTTAACATTGGTTGTCGCTTTGGCAGCTCAACCGGGCAGTTACAAGCTTCCTAGGTTGTCAGGTGTTGCGCGACCTGGTCTGCGAATGTGTCGGGGGGGAGCGTGCCATCCAGGCTGAGGTAGGCCTCGTTTTCCCCGGGCAGTTCCAAAGTATCGAGCTGGCTGCGAAGCATGCTGGGCGGCATGAAGTGCCCTGGCCGGCTTTCCATCCTTCGCTGCAGTTCTTCGCGATCCACCTGCGGCAGAATGAACAGCACCGGCTGACCCGCCATTCGTGTCAGCCGGTCACGATATGCACGTTTCAAGGCCGAGCAGGAGGCCACGCTGTCGCCTTGCGAAAGGGCCTTGCCGATGGAGTCCAGGAACGGTTCGCGATCGGCGTCGGTCAGCGCTTCGCCTCGCGACATCTTGGCGACGTTGGCCGGGGGGTGATGATCGTCGCCCTCGATGAAGCGCCAGCCGAGCCGGTCGGCGATTGCCCGGCCCAATGTGGTCTTGCCGTTGCCGCTCGGCCCCATCACCACCAATGCGCGGTACATCGCAGGCTCACCCGCGTCCCAGGTCGAACAGCTTCATATACTCGGCACTGTCCGCAGGACCGAGCCCGCTAGCCACCAGCATCCGGTGCAGTTCGGTAATGAGTCCGGTCACCGGCATGGCCGTTCGGGTCGAGAATGAAGAGCTCTGAACCGTTTCGAGATCCTTCAGCATATTGTCGATTCGGCCTGTCGGCGTGAAATCGCGCTTGGCCATCTTGCCCATGAATTCCTGCAGGATGGCGGAATCGGCGCGTCCACCGGCCAGTGCTTCGGGAATCTGCGTGGCATCGATCCCTTGGGACTCTGCGAATTTCACGGCTTCGGCCACGATTAGGAAATGGCCTGCGCATAGGATCTGATTGACCAGTTTCACGGTCTGCCCGGCACCGGCCGCGCCCAGATGCGTGCGCCTGGCCGAAATCAGCGCGAGGACAGGTTCTGCCCGTGCGACGTCCGCCTCGCTGCCCCCGAGCATCAGCGTCATGCGGCCCTCTTTGGCGGCAGGCGCACCGCCGGAGAGCGGCGCGTCGACCCAGCCCATGCCGCATTGGTCCTTCAGCCGCTCGGCCATTTGTGCCGTCCGTCCTGGATCTATGCTGGACATGTCGATCAACAGCTTGTCCGCAGATCCGTTCATAACGACGCCGCTTTCCCCGAACACTGCGCTTTCCACGATGTCGGCGCTGTTCAGGCTGATGAAAACAAAGTCGGCATCACGGGCTGCTTCGGCAGGGGAGCCTGCCCGATTTCCACCGCGTTCGATCAAATCTGCGCCAGCCTGTTCGGCCACGTCAAAGAAGGACAATGCGCAACCTTCATCGAGCAACCGCGAACCGATTGCCGAACCCATGGTGCCGGCGCCGATCATGGCAATTCTGGGATTCATGCTTTGACTGACTTCCGCTCGATAATACTTAGTCCGACATCGACACGCCCCGTTTCGCTGCTGACACCGCGCTTGAGAAGCTCGACGATCGTCTTGCCGGTGCGCTGCCCCAGGCCATTGAAGTCGACGTGAATGGTGGTGAGAGGCGGATTGATGATACGGCCAATCTCGAAATCGCCGAACCCGATGACGGAAAGATGATCCGGTACCGATATTCCGCGCCGCTGGCATTCCATCAAAACGCCCACGGCCGATAAATCCGAAACTGCGAATACCGCTTCGCAATCGGGAGCCTTGTCCAGCAAAACCCCAATTGCCGCAGCACCATGATCGTAGCTGAGCGGGGCTTTGCCATGACGCACCACTGCATCGGTCGACAGGCCGGCATAGCGTAGCTCGTCCTCGAAGCCGCGCATGCGCTCTTCGCCGCGATGGTCGAGCACTTCACCCTCAACGGTGGCGCCAACGGCTCCGATACGGGTGAACCCCTTGTTTATCAGGTAGCGTGCAGCAGTCCGGCCGACTTCCTGATTGGAGAAGCCGATAACATGGCCGATCGGGTGGTTCGGCAGGTCGGCAATCTCGAGGATCGGCACATCGGCGGAGAGCAGCAGTTTGCTTGCCGCCTTGCTGTGAGTGGCGCCGGTCAGAACGATGGCTTCCGGCCGCCGCGCAAGCAAGTTGCGCAATTGCCGTTCCTCTTCGGCCATGTCGTATTCCGTATAGGCAATCAGCAGTTGGTAATTTGCCTCGCGCAGCACTTCGGTCAGCCCGTGGGCCACGGCTGCAAAGTTGGCATTGGTGAGCGTAGGCAGCATCAGGGCTATGAAGCCCGTCTTGCGGCTGGCGAGACTGCCTGCCGCCCGATCAGGAACATATCCGAGATCGGCGATGGCACTGGCCACTTTCTGGCGTGTTGCCGGCAGAACCAGATCGGGATCGCTTATGACGCGTGAAACGGTCATTCGTGAAACGCCTGCGAGTTGCGAAACGTCGCGAATTGTGGGGCGGCGCGATGGCTTCACCCGTTCGTCGGTCTTCGCCACTGGCTACATTCCCTCCAAACCAATCAATGCTTCCCGGACAGACGGTCGATTCCGCTGATAACATGGTAAAAGCGCCCGTCGAACATCTCCATCAATTCCATCGTCACGGCACGAGCGGCATCGCGGGCAGGGGAGGTAATAGCTTCGCGCATCTTGTCCATGTCTGGATAGTCGACTTCCTGAATCATCAAGATCGGACGCTCCGCATCGTCGCTTTCTTCGATGCGGAAAAGCCGGACGGCAAGAGCGTGCGGGAAGGCTTGCCAAAGGGGGGCAAGGCGCGTTTCCACTTCATGAAAGAACTTTTCTTCCATTCCGGGTTTGATGCTGCCTTCGAAGATCGCGCGGCGAGTGATCATGCAGGCTCTCCCGCGATTTCGAGATGAAGTTTCACAACCTTGCTGCGATCGCCCGCAAGATTGAAGGCATCCCCGGCGCGGTCGAGGGGATAGGTACCCGAAAGGATTGGAGAAACGTCGATCTTGCCGCTGATGATCATTTCCACTGCGGAGCGGAATTCGTCATGCGCGCGGAATGCGCCCACCAGTTCGATCTCCCGCGTTTGCACCAAATTGATCGGAAGGGACGTTTCTCCAGGCGGCATCATGCCCAATTGAACGATTCGTCCGCCCCTGCGCAGCACGCTGAATAGAGAGTGCAGAGCTTGCGGTGCGCCCGAAGCTTCCAGCGCGACGTCGAACTGGGCTTCGTCTTCAAGGAACCGGGCGAGTCCGTCGGGCTCCGATTGGACATTCACCGTTTCATCGACGCCAATCTGCTCACGGGCGACGGCAAGTGCGGCATCTTCGATATCGGTTGAAACGACATAGGCCGCACCAGCCTGTATGGCCGAGCGTGCTGTCAGCAGGCCGATGGGGCCCGATCCGGTCACGATTACCCGCTTGCCTTGCAGATTACCGGCACGCTTCACGGCATGCAGCCCCACGGACAGCGGTTCGGCGACCGATAGCGCAAGCAGATCGGTGTCGTCAGGCACTGGAATTACCTGATCCTGGCGGAGGACCAATGCCTGTGCGAAGCCGCCCTGCACATGCGGCATGCGTGCCGCACTCCCCAGAAATCTCATATTTACGCAGAGATTGGAGCGCCCGGCGCGGCAGTAGCGACAGGAGAGGCAGGGGCGGCTGGGATCGAGTGCCGCGCGCATGCCAGGCTCCAGATTCTCGACCGCAGAGCCGATTGCGGCCACGCTGCCGGAAATCTCGTGCCCCAACACCATCGGTTCCTGAATCGAAAAGTCGCCTACACCGCCGCGATGGAAATAGTGCAGGTCCGAACCGCAAATCCCGCCATAGGCAACATTTACGAGCACCTCATCCGGGGCAAGTTCACCGGGATCGAATTCTTCAATCCGCAGGTCGCGGGCGCCGTGGCAAATCGCTGCGAGCATCATATCCTCATTCCAAATTCATGGGACCGTTAACATGCGAGCGGGCGCACGGCAATCCTGCCTAATGTTTGTGGGTTTGTTTCTTTGTGGAACAGGCGAAATGCCTGTCCACCGCAATCAGATTTATCGGCCACAGCATATTGCCATGTGAACGGTCACTTCGTATGAGGCGATCCATGGATGAGGGGAATATCTTCGAGCTATTCGACCTGAGCGGGCGCAATGCGCTGATCACCGGTTCTACGCGAGGAATAGGGCGTGCCATCGCGCAGGCGCTCTCCAGGGCCGGCGCGCATGTCATACTCAATGGCCGGTCACCCGATGCTCTGGCTGAAGCAGAGGAGGGCATTCGTGAATCGGGGGGCTCGGCAAGTGTGTCTTGCTTCGATGTCACCGATGCCGCCTCTGTCTATGCCGGTATTGCAGAGATCGAAACAGAGCGGCCAATAGATGTCCTGGTCAACAATGCCGGTATCCAGAGGCGCGCACCGCTTCATGAATTCGACGATGACGATTGGCGCGAACTCATGGCGACGAATTTGGATGGGCTCTATTATGTCAGCAAGGCCGTGGCGCCAGGCATGATCGAACGTTCGCGCGGCAAGATCATCAATATCGCGAGCGTTCAAAGTGAACTCGCTCGCCCCGGCATCGCGCCTTACACAGCGGCCAAAGGTGCAGTCAGGAATTTCACCCGCGGCATGTGCGCGGACTGGGCTCAGTTCGGCCTGCAGATAAACGCAATTGCGCCAGGATATTTCGACACCCCGTTGAATGCTGCCTTGGTCGCCGATTCCGAATTCGATGCCTGGATCAGGAAGCGCACGCCGGCAGGCCGCTGGGGCGACCTGAAAGATCTGCATGGGGCAGCCATCTTCCTTGCATCATCCGCGTCCGATTTCATCAATGGCCAGACGATTTATGTCGATGGCGGCATAACTACGGTGATCTGAAACAATGGCCGATCAACTTCCCCTGGCGCTGCAACTATGCCCGTTCTCCGACTATCTCGAAGGCGGCCTTTCCAAGCGCGTTGATCTTGTGCCTTGGTTTTCAATGGACGAGGCGGCGCAAAGGGACTTTCTATCCGGGAATGCTCAGGATTGCCGGATTGTAGTCACAGGCGGCCATATCGGGTGCCCGCCCGACCTGATGCGCAGCCTTCCCGCACTGGGCCTGGTTGCAATCAACGGTGTCGGTTTCGATAAGGTCGATCTCGACCTTGCGAGCGCTCAGTCGGTAGGAGTCAGCAACACACCCGATGTTTTGACCGAAGATGTGGCCGACCTTGCAGTGGGCCTGATTATCGCGCTACGACGCGGCATCGTTGCAGGCGATGCCCATGTTCGTGAAGGCAAGTGGCCGGATGGTGATATTGCGCTCGGGCGCAAGGTAAGCGGTGCGCGTTTTGGGATTATCGGGCTTGGCAGGATCGGGCGGGCAATTGCCGCTCGCGTCGCGCCGTTTGGAGAGGTCGGCTATACTTCGCGCACTGCGAGGGCGCCTGACTACCGGCATTTCTCCGCCATCGGTGATTTGGCGCAGTGGTCCGATATCTTGATAGTGGCCTGTGCGGCCAATACCGAAACCGCCAACCTGGTCGATGCCGAAGTTCTGCAGGCGTTGGGCAGCGAAGGAGTGCTTGTGAATATTTCGCGAGGATCAGTGGTGGATGAAGGGGCCCTATGCGACGCGTTGGAAGCTGGCAATCTCGCGGGCGCCGCGCTCGATGTATTCGCCAACGAGCCCAATGTGCCGGAGACGCTGCGCAGTTCTTCCCGCACAGTTCTGACACCCCATATCGCAAGCGCCACCGTTGAAACACGCCAAGCGATGGCCGATCTCGTGATTGCGAATGTCGACGCCTTCCTGGCAGGCGAAGACCTCAAGACTCCAGTGACATGAGCGGGGGGCAAGTCGCTGTCGTCACAGGGGCGGGGAGCGGCATCGGGCGCGCGGTCAGTATCGCTCTCGGGCAGGCAGGATTGCGCGTAGTGCTGGCTGGCAGACGCGCTGAGGCGCTGAAGGAGACTGCCGAGGCGATCGATGGCCACAGCCTTGTTTGCCCCACCGACGTGGCCGATGCAGGTTCGGTCACCAGCCTATTCGACAAGACCGTGCGGGAGTTCGGCCGTATCGATCTGCTGTTCAACAATGCGGGACTTTCGCTTCCTTCGACCCGAATCGACGAGATCGCCGATGAGGATTGGAACAGGCTGGTGGCCGTCAATCTGACGGGAGCCTTCCTGTGCCTCCGCGCAGCCTTTCGGGCGATGAAAGATCAGGAACCGCAAGGCGGACGCATCATCAACAATGGTTCCCTTTCCGCGCATGTGCCGCGGCTGCATTCCGCTGCATACACGGCGACCAAGCATGCGATTACCGGCCTGACAAAATCGGCATCGCTAGACGGGCGCGCCGTGGGTATCGCCTGCGGCCAGATCGACATCGGCAATGCGGCAACCCATCTGGGAGGCGGCGCGGCGGCCGGCGCGCTGCAGGCGGATGGAGAGGTCCGATCTGAACCCGTTATCGATACGCAGGAAGTGGCGAAGGCCGTTCTGCACATGGCCTCGCTTCCGTTGACGGCCAACGTCCAGTTCATGACGGTCATGGCCACAAACATGCCGTATATCGGGCGCGGCTAGTATGATGCAGGCGTGCCCAAATGAGGAATTGAGCCGATCTCTTCTCACTTTGCGCAAACTCAGGGAAAAGCAGGATGCCTAAATCAATCACAGCAGCGGTACAGCGGGAAATCGGCGCTCCTCCCGTCATCGAAACGCTGACGATCGAAGAACCGCAGGAAGACGAAGTCCGAATTGCACTGGCGGCAGTCGGCATATGTCACACCGATATGGTAATGCGTGACGGGCATGTGCCGATACCGCAGCCGGTCGTGCTCGGTCACGAAGGGGCCGGTATCGTCGACGCGATCGGTCCCGGGGTCACCGGCCTCGCGGTGGGCGACAAGGTTGTGTTGAGCTTCGACAGTTGCGGACATTGCCCGTCCTGTGACGATCACGAACCGGCCTATTGCCATAGCTGGTTTCCGCTCAATTTTGGTGGCGGCCGGCAGGACGGCAGCACCGCACTCACAGACGAAGCGGGCAAGCCGGTCCATAGCCACATTTTCGGTCAGTCATCCTTCGCCAGCTTTGCCATCGCGCATTCGCGCAATGTTGTGAAAATTGAAGCTGACGTCCCGCTCGAGATCCTGGGGCCATTGGGCTGCGGGATCCAGACCGGCGCGGGCAGTGTGCTGAACGTTTTGAAGCCGCGTGGCGGCAGCAGCATGGCCGTGATCGGCACGGGCGCGGTAGGTCTCTCTGCAATTATGGCTGCAGGCATCGCTGGCGTAGAGACTGTGGTGGCGATCGACCTCAAGGCGGATCGGCTTGCACTGGCCCGGCAACTCGGTGCTACTCACAGCTTCGAGGCTGACGAGGGGAGCGTAGCCGAGTTTGCGAATGCCGCGGGCTGCGCCACAGGCTTCGACTATATTATCGACACGACAGGCATCCCTGCCGTCTGCAACGCCGCGATCTCCTCGCTTGGGCCGCGTGGCGAACTGGCTCTCGTCGGCGCCTATCCTCCAGGTATGAATGTCGAGGCGGAAGCCAGTTTTTTGATGAGTGGCGGGCGCATTGTTCGGGGCGTAGTCGAAGGTGGGGCGGACCCGCAGACTTTCATTCCCGAACTGATCGAGCATTATCTTGCCGGCCGGTTCCCTTTTGACAGGCTGATCGAATACTTCGCGTTTGATGATATCGCTGAAGCGATCTCGGCTGGAGAGAGCGGAAAAGTGGTCAAACCCGTCTTGCGCTTCAATACCTAGACTGCCTTTGTCGGCCTGACTGAAGCCGACCGGCGGCGCTTTTGCTTTGCAAGGCGCACAAGTCAGGCCGAGCAACCGCATCCTTTCGTTTCTGATGGGGCATCATTTGGGTCGCACTGTCAGGGTGGGATGGTAAGGTTAGATCTCGTAACCTGCGATCTCACTCGAAGCAGAGCTTTCGTCTAGGGCTGGCGTACGCAGCGCCCGCTTCGCCATTGATGGTGTTTGCGACGCGTTGGCCGTCTAAATCGATAAAGAGGTACTTCGTCCGTAGAGATTGTTTGGAATATTTGAATTCTCTAATCAGCAATAAATTAACCATAACCAGAAATTTGGTCGCTCAGATACCGCAAGGAGCAAGTTCTATACTTGGTTCGGATAGTCGGCTGCGTTGCTATAAAATCGGTTGCGTTCGAGCCTGGCGTTTCAAAACGGAGTGGTCACGAACTGGATGTTCTTCTGGGAAGATCTCGAGCGATTCAGCGATAATGTCGCGATCCTGACGGAGTCCGGCGAGAGCATCACGTACCAGGAACTTGCCCAACAAGCGGATGAGGCCGGTTTCGCAGGCGGCAGGCGGCGCCTCGCATTGATCGAAGCTGACAACAGCCTGCCCGCGGTCGTTGCCTATCTTGGAGCGCTGCGTGCCGGACATGCCGTCTTGCTGCTTGCAACAGGCAAGCCCGAAGATACTGCGCGGCTGACCGAATTATACCGGCCTGAACTGATCTGGACGCAATCGTCGGGTTTGAGGGAATTGAGCGAAACACCCGTTGGAGAGCTTCATTCTGAGCTCAAGATACTGCTCTCCACTTCGGGTTCGACCGGCAGTTCCAAACTGGTCAGACTCTCTGTGACGAACATCGACGCCAATGCCCGGTCCATCGCCAGCTATCTGGGCCTCGAGGAGCGGGACCGTGCAATCACGACGCTGCCGCTCGCCTATTCCTATGGTCTGTCGGTACTCCACTCCCGCCTTGCAGGCGGCTGCAGTATTGCGTTGACAAACCGCTCGGTGACCGACCCGGGATTTCGTGAATTGATGGCGCGATGCCAGCCGACCACAATTGCCGGCGTACCCTACACTTACGAGCTGTTGCTTGCATCGGGAGGGATCGACGATCTGCCGGATTCGGTTCGCCTGATGACTCAGGCCGGCGGAAAGCTCGTTCCGGAGCTGGTCGAGAAAGTTCATCGCTCCGCCGAGCAGCAGAATGCGCAATTTTTCGTGATGTACGGGGCGACTGAAGCGACTGCGCGGATGGCATTCGTCCCGCCCGATAAGCTGTCCGAATACCCGGACTGCATAGGAGGGCCTATTCCGGGCGGATCCTTCAGGCTGGTCGACCCAGAGACAGGTGACCCTGCCGATGATGTCGGTGAGCTGGCTTACCGTGGCCCCAATGTGATGATGGGATACGCGGAGACCCGCGAGGACCTGGCGCGGGGAGACGAAGTTGAAGAGCTTGCCACGGGCGACCTAGCCGAAGAGGTGGCGCCGGACATCTATCGCGTCACTGCGCGCAAGAGCCGTTTCCTGAAACTGTTCGGTTTGCGCATATCACTTGCGAAGGTGGAGCAAGAGGCCGGCCGCATGGGCTGGACAGCGATTGCCACCGGAGACGATCGCAGGCTCGTCGTCGCCTATGAGGGGAGCGGCGAAGCCCGAACGCTGGCAAGAACGCTTGCCCAGCGATTCAATTTGCCTGCCGGCCGCGTGATTGCCTTGGCTTTTGAGAAAATTCCTCGTCTGACGAACGGCAAGCCGGACTATCAGGCGATCCTGGCATCGATTGAAGACGAGGGTGCGAAGGGAGATGCCGGGCCGGTGTTTGCCAAGGGGGCCGTCTCAGCTCGGCAGGAGAGCAACGGTCCGCAAATACGCTCTGCGGGCGAACGGAGCGCATTGGACGACAACCCCTGTTTGCAGAAGGTCACCGCGGCCTTTTCCGAATTGTTCGAGCGCGACGATATCGATCCCGATGAGAGCTTCATGAGCCTTGGCGGCGATAGTCTGAGCTACGTCCAGGCCTACATGATCCTTGAGGAAATCGTCGGAACCGTTCCCGACGAATGGCATGCGATGAGCCTGCGCGAAATCTCCCGGCATGGCCGTCCGGTGAGCAGGCACACGGCGCGTATCGAGAGTATCATCTTCCTGCGCGCTCTGTTTATTACCCTGGTTGTCGCGATCCACGCTCCGTTGACGTCAATTGGCGACAGCGCGACGAGTGCTCTGCTGGTCATTTCGGGCTATCTGTTCTGCAAATCCAATTGGGATTCGATGTTTGCATCTGGCCGTCCGGCCAACATGCTCCGGTCGATCACGCATCTGCTTCCATTAACGGCACTCTTTACCTGGGCCACAGTGGTTTGGGGCCTCTTTCTGGACCATCCCATCCCCTGGGCGAATGTCATGCTCATGACCGATTTGGTCAATCATCCAAGCTTTCCCGGAATGATCCGGGACGAGGGCATCTACTGGTATCTGCACAGCCTGATAAAAGTCATTGCGATCGTTTTTCTGCTTCAGGTTCTGGTCGTCAGACGCATCAGGGCCAGGAGCAACCAGTATCTATGTTTGATTGCCATCTGCGCGCTCGGCTTTGCAGTAAGGCTGACTGCACCCCTGCTGTTTTTCGATCAGCCGCAGGATTTGCCGAGTTACGGCCTGACGATCTATCAGACCGCGCCATTCGCGACATTGCCGCTGTTCTACCTCGGGATGTGCCTCGCATTGCCCATGAAGAAGGCGCAGTATACTCTTATACTCGCAGGTGTTTTTATCGTTTGCCTGCTCTCCCTTTATTCGTTTGGGATGGCGGCCTCCTTATACCTGGCGTTGATCGCTCTCGTGCTGCTGTTCGTTCCTGTCATCAAGGTGCCGCGCTTCAGTGTCGGGATCATTTCGGCCGTCGCATCAGCCTCCTTCTACATCTATCTCGTCCACACCTGGACCAACAAGCCGTGGCGATTGCTTCACCAAGGGCAGCTGAGTGAAGGCGATATCTATACCTGGGGGATGACCATTGTGGGTCTGGTAGCAGGAGTGGCCTTCATGCACCTCGTTCGTCACAGTCCGATGCGCTGGCTCGCCAGAGGATGATGAAGCGGCAGTCAGAATTTGGCAGTCTCAGCCCGAAGAACTGTTCGCCCGCTCGATTGCCGCGATCCCAAGTGGCGGAAGCTCTACGCCATGTTCGGACGCCTCAGCGACGCAGCCTTCCAATTGGATTAATTTGTCCCCTTCGCAAAGCGGGAACCAGCGGCTTTCCAAGTCCACATTCGCCACGAAGGTGAGGCATCTCTGCTCGTCAAAGCGGTCAAAGGCGATGATTGGCGCGATGTCACTATGGTGGATACTCTCCTTGCCAAATCGCAATATGGGCTCGCTGCCGCGCCACTGCATCAAGGATCGGAAGAAGTTCAGAACTGAATCCGGGTCCTCCTCCTGCAAGGACACGGCTACCTGGCGATGCTCTTGCGGGATGGGAAGCCATGGTTTCTTGGCATCGGTAAAACCGGCATTCGCCTTGCTGTCGGACCATGGGATTGGGGTGCGCACCCCGTCGCGTCCCTGAAAGTCCGGCCAAAGGTTTGTCGCCCAAGGATCCTGAATGTCCGCAAATGCCAGTTCCGGCTGAGGCAGACCAAGCTCCTCGCCCTGGAAAACA
This sequence comes from Alphaproteobacteria bacterium, assembly GCA_030426245.1. Taxonomy (GTDB): domain Bacteria; phylum Pseudomonadota; class Alphaproteobacteria; order Sphingomonadales; family Sphingomonadaceae; genus Andeanibacterium. Next base: position 34,270 of record JAUHYZ010000006.1, read on the forward strand.
ATGCCTCCACCTAGCAATGTGGCCTGCAGGAATAGGAGCAGCTTCGCAGCGCTTTCCCGCAAGCCTGCTTCTTCAGCGAAGCCGGTCAGGTTGGAAACGGCACGCATTGAATCGTGATTGGCAAAGACGTTCATCAGCCAACCCGAACCCATAAAGAGTGCGCGATTGTTCAAGATTTCGCGCCGTTCTTCGATCGACTGTGCGGCATTGATGAGGTCGAAATCATATACGGCGTGAAGTCGCTTGCCGCGCACAGTATATTTCACCGCGATGCGCGAACTGTCGACATCGGCCAGTTCCCCCACCAGGACCCGCTCCGGATCGTAGTGGCTGACTGCGTCACGCAGTTTCTCCAAAACCGGGATCGCTTCCGGGACGTCGCGGTCAAACATATGAAGCTGCTTGCGGAATGGATTGTTGGGGCCGCCGCCTACCATGATGTTGCTTTCGCCGGTTGGCGAGGGAGGATTGGAACGGAGCGATGGGTCGCAGCAGAGGCATTGCACGGCATCGAGGCGGAAGCCGTCTACTCCCAATTCCATCCAGAAGTGAAAGACATCCAGCATCGCCTGCATGACGTCCGGATTGCGAAGGTTAAGTGCCGGCTGGCAGGGGAGAAACGGATGGTAATAGTATTGCGAACGGGTTGGGGCCCATTTCCAGGCCGATCCTCCAAAGCTGCTCAGCCAGTTGTTTGGCGGTCCACCGTCCGGAGCGCTGTCGGCCCAGATATACCAGTCGGCCTTTGGTGAATTTCGTCCGCTTCTGCTCTCCAGGAACCATGGGTGCTCATCGGACGTATGGCCGGGCACAATATCTATCAGCACCTTCAACCCGCGCTCATGCGCCCTTTCGCGCAAGACCACAAAATCCTCCATCGAGCCGAAGTGCGGGTCGACATTGCAGAAATCGGTGATGTCGTAGCCAAAGTCTTTTTGCGGCGAGGGATAGAAGGGCGAGAGCCACAATCCATCGACGCCCAGGCTGGCGACGTAGTCCAGCCGATCTATCACGCCTTTGAGGTCACCCACGCCGTTTCCGTCAGTGTCCTGGAAGGAGCGCACGTAAACCTCGTAGAATATTGCGCCGCGCCACCACTCAGCTGTGGGCAGTTCCGGCTCGGAATCGCGTAGCATCGCTTCTGCGATGAGCGCTTCGCGTCCCGGCTTCGTCATCGATTGATTCCGAAATAGGCAGCGTGAGCGGGCAGCGCTATCCTGTTGTCTTCGAACACCGCGGCGAAGCCATGGCCTTCCATCGGAACATGCTGCGTGTCGGCAGAGAGCTCGATCAGAACTTCATCGGAAGAAAGGTTGAACAGGCAGCATATGCTCTCATCGCCGAGCGTTCGCGTGAACCCAAGCACGTTCCCGGGCAGATCGAGAAATTCCATGTCGCCTTGACGAAGCGTTGCCTTGTCTTTGCGCCAATTGAGGAACGTCTTGAGGCGATTGAGAGTGGAGCCGGGGAGGGTTTCCTGCTGCGCTACCGCCAGTTTGCTGTGGGTTTCGGTAACCGGAAGCCATGGCTCCGCCTCACTGAAGCCTGCGTGCGTCTTGGTCGCGTCCCACGGCATGGGTGTGCGGGCGCCGTCTCGACCATGAAATGCCGGATAGAATTCGCGTCCGTAAGGATCGACGATCTGGTCATAGGGGACCTCCGCATTGGGCAGGCCCAATTCGCTGCCCTGATAGACGCAGCAGGCACCGCGCATGCATGTCAGAGCAATCAGGATGATCAATGCGGCATCCGGCTCCTCTTCGAATCCAAGCCGGCTGACGGCGCGGTGAAAGTCGTGATTGTCGAGTGCCCAGCAAGGCCAGCCATCGTCTGGGCCGAAGCGCAAATCCGTGGCGATCTGGCGTATCGATGCCGCGTCGAGCTCGTCTGCTCCTAGTATCCAATAGCCATAAGCCAGCTGCAGGCGCCGTGGCCCGGTATATTCGTGATGGAGCTGTTCGCCGCCTTCCTGGTTGAGTTCGCCCAGCAGAACTCGTCCGTCATGCTCGTCACACAGGGCGCGCAGCCTTTCGAGGAAAGCCAGATTTTCGGGCTGGCTGATATCGTGGATGTGGCTCTGCAAGCTGTAGGGATTGAAGAGGAAATGCGAACCGGTGAGGTCGGCTTCGGCGGGCGGATTATCGTGCAATTGGCGATCATGGAAATAGAAGGCGCAGACGTCGAGGCGGAAGCCATCGACGCCCATTTCCAGCCAGAAACGGCAAACTTCCAGAATGGCTTCTTGGACTTCGGGGCAATGGTAATTGAGATCCGGCTGCTCGCGCAGAAAATTGTGTAGGTAGTATTGTCCGCGGCGCGGCTCCCACTGCCAGGACGAGCCCCCGAATACCGACAGCCAGTTATTGGGCGGAGTGCCACCAGGCGCCGCATCGGCCCAGACATACCAGTCCGCCTTGGCGTTCGTTCGGCCTTCGCGGCTCTCCAGAAACCAGGGATGTTCGTTTGAGGTGTGTGACAGCACCTGATCCATCATCACTTTCAGGCCGCGCTGATGCGCTTCGCGGATCAACGCTTGAAAGTCTTCGAGACTGCCGAACAGCGGATCGACCGCGAAATAATCTGACACATCGTAGCCGAAATCGCGCATGGGCGATTTGACGAAGGGGGATATCCAGATGGCGTCCACGCCCAAGCCGGCGATGTAGTCCAACCTTTGCCGAATGCCGTTGAGATCGCCGATCCCGTTACCGGACCGGTCCTGAAAGCTCCTGGGATAGATCTGGTAGATGATTGCACCCTTCCACCAGTCAGCTTCCCCATCAGCCATGCGTGTCGCTCCCATTGCCGCTCTAGGGTTCAACGGAAGCTAATAGCACGCGTTCCAAGAAATTTTTCGGTCCGATCGTGATGTGCAGACAGGGCCGCAATCCAACTCCAACCTGTCACTTTTCTGAATAGTGAGATCGAAGCAGGCAGGGTGAGGGGCACGCGCAGCGTTCGCTGCCGCAGTACATCCGCCTTAGCTGGCGGCCGTGCAAATGCCGCCGGCAATGTGGGTCAGAGGCATTCAAGCAGGCAAGTGATCCCGAGGCCATCGAGCTCGGTTTGAATCTCGTCTCGGTAGATCCGGTTCATGGCAATGACGAGATCCGGTTTGATTTCCGCGAGAGCCGACGGCGAAACGATTTCATGGCCAGTACCCGGCATGAAATAGCCCTGCCGATTGGGATTGATATCCGTCACACAGTCCACCAGTTCGCTCACGCCCATCGTCGTCAATAAAGAGACTGCCTTGGAGCCTGACCCCCACAGAACAACACGTTGGCCTCGTTCCTTGGCTTCCCTGATCATTGTGCGCCAGTATTCCCGCTTCTCCGCCAGGCGCTGTGGGAAACTGGAGACGAGTGCCGCCATATTGCCGCGATCCGGGAGCTCGCTGACGGATTGGGCGCTGTCGTCGGCTACCGCCTCAATCGTCAGATATTGATCGTCATATTCCTGCGCGGTGCGCGTCACACGGAAACCGCATGATTGGAAAAGACGGCCAAGCGAGTAGCCGGTGAAGTATGAACAATGCTCGTGATAGATGTCTTCAAATGCACACTCGCTCAATATCCGGTGTGCTTCCGGAACCTGGAAAAAGACGACCGTTCCTTTGGCTGCAGTCAGGCCCTTGCGGATCGTGGAGATGAACTGCGCCGTGTCGCTGATATGCTCCAGTGTCATCTTGCAGCACAGGAAGTCGGGTTCCGTCCGGCAGTGTTCGGGCAGGAAATATTCTGGAATCAGCGTGACTCGTTCCGCTCCGTCGATACCGGCCAACCGCTCGGGTATCGCGCTTGGGTCCACGCCGACGCCGCGATTTTCGCCCATTTGCGAAAGCAGCACCAGGAATTCGCCCTTGCCGCAGCCGACCTCCATCACTTCGCGTTCGTGCAGATCGTGCCGCTCGATCATTTCGGCGGCAAGCTGACGATGAAAACGGCTGAAGGTCTGTGAGAAACCCTGCGTTTCCTCATAGCGGCCGGAATATTCCATCTGGCGCGCATCGAATTCCGCGTTGAAGACAAAATCGCATTCGCGGCAATAGGTCAGGCCGATATTGCTCTTGGGACAGTCGATGGCCTGCTGCCTGTCGTCGAACAACAGGCAGGAATTGGCCGGAATATCCCGGACTTCATAGAACAGCTCGAGATCGCGCGAACCGCAGCTCGGACAGGAATGGAGCCAGGCGGATTCGACGAGGTCATCCGTTCCGGGGGAAGGAGCCACGATCGACTCTGAATCGCTCATCACAGCACCTTCGGATCGGGAACGGGAATGATAAACTTGCCGCCGCCGGCAAGATACTCGGCCTGCTGCGCTGCGATTTCGTCTATGAAATTCCAGGCCAGGATCAGGACATAATCGGGGCGCTCTTCCAGCAAGGCTTCGGGCGCCCGAATGGGAATCTTTCCTCCGGGCATCAGGCGGCCGTGCTTGTTGACGTTCAGGTCAGCCACGAAGTCGATCATCTCGTGATCGATGCCGCAATAATTGATCATGGTCGCGCCCTTGGCTGCTGCGCCGTAGGCCGCGATGGATTTGCCCTCGGCCTTCAACCCCTTGAGCAAGGCCATGAGCTTGTCCCTTAGCCCATCGACACGCTGAGCGAACTCGCGGAAATATTCGGCACTGTCGAGACCCACTTTCCGTTCGAGCGCCAGCAATTCGGTCACGCTTGGGCCGACATTTTCCGTGGGTTCGGCAAAAATGCGCAGCGAACCGCCATGAATGCTCAGTTGCTCTACACGGTTGATGAACAGACCGTGCCTGCGGAACAGATTGTCGAGCGCGGTGAGCGAGAAATAGCAGTGATGCTCATGATAGATCGTGTCGAATTCTATATGCTCCACCAGCGGCAGCAGATGCGGCATTTCGATTACGGCCACGCCGTCCGCCTTCAGGGCTTTGCGGATCCCTGCAACGAAGCCGTTCGTATCCTTGACGTGGGCGAGCACATTGTTGCCGTGAATGACATCGGCCTGTCCGTATTTCTCTGCGACTTCCTGTGCCAGTTGCTCCGTGAAGAACGTGCAAAGCGTTCTTACACCGATCTTTTCGGCGTCCGCGGCCGGCCCTTGTGCGGGGTCGATGCCCAGAACCGGTATGCCCTGCTCAACGTAGTTCTTCAGCAGATAGCCGTCATTGCTGGCCAGTTCGATGACAAGGCTGGATGAATCCAATCCTCGCTCGGCGGCACGCGCCAGTGCATTCTCCCTCGACCGAGCCAGCAAGTCGGGCGAAATCGAGGAGTAATAGGGATAATCGTCGGTGTAGAGGATTTCCGGCGCAACTGTTTCGTCGATCTGCACAAGGGCGCATTCCGGGCAGAAGACAACATTCAGCGGGAATGTGAGTTCCGGTTCGGACGCCTTTTCCGCTCGCACGAGCCGGTCGGCCAATGGCGTACGCCCAAGGTTGAGTATCGGCACCAGCGTGCTGCTTCCGCAAGAGCGGCAGGCGGTTTCGGTTACCGAGAGATCTTTATGCTGTTGCAAGTGCATCGCGGCCGTCCTTCGGTGCCGGTTGGGTTGCAGGAAAGAGGCGCTCGTCAATCTCGCCCTTTTCGATACGGTGCCTGATGTGATCGATCCGCTTGAAGCGCGGGCCTTCGAAATCTTCGACGGTTAGCCCGTATGCGCGAAACGCTTCGTACAATTGCTCGACGCCGCGGCGCACCGTCCATTGCGGCTTGAAGCCGTGCAGGGTGCGCGAGATGTGGTTGCAGTCCACCCGGTAATTGCGGATGTCCGCACCGATCTCGTTGGAGAAGGTGATGCGCGATCCGGTCACGACCGAACGGACAATTTCGGCGACTTCGTGAATCTGATAGTTTTCACTGGTCTGGCCGACATTGAAAATACCCAGATGCACGTCCTGCAGCGGCGCCTCGATCGTGGCGATATAGGCTGTCGCGATATCTTCGACATGCACCAGAGGGCGCCAGGGCTTGCCGTCGCTCTTCAGCCTTACGTCGCCAGTGGCGCAGGCCCATGCCGTGAGATTGTTGACGACCAGATCAAAACGCAGGCGTGGCGACACGCCGAACGCTGTCGAGGCACGCAGGAATGTAGGGCTGAAGGCGTCGTCCGCCAGCGCCGAAATGGCCACTTCGGATTCCATCTTCGACACGCCATAGGGCGTGACGGGATTGAGGTCCCCTTGCTCGGTCACGAAGCCATCGCCCGATGCGCCGTAGTTGGAGCATGACGAAGCGAATACGAAGCGCGGCACGCCGGCGGCCTTGGCAAGCCTGGCAAGGTCGACCGATGCCGCAGCATTGATCTCCTGAGTCAGGCCTGGCTGGTAATCGCCCAGCGGATCGTTCGAGAGCCCGGCGAGGTGGATGATGGCGTCGAACCCGGTCAGCTGTTCGACCGCGTCTTCCTGCTTGACGAAGTCGCGCACATCGCGGCCCAGCAGGGGCAGATGGGTTACTTCGCCGGCAAAAGTGCAATCGCTGAACAGATCGCTGTCCAGGCCTGCAACGTCATGCCCGCGCTCGAGAAGCCTCGGCGCCAGAACGGTCCCAATGTAGCCGAGGTGCCCCGTCAGCAGAATCTTCATCAAATCCATCCTTCCAGATTTTCCAGGGTGCATTACCCGATTGCCATAAGTCGTTTAGGATCTGCTTCTCGCGCATCGTGTCCATGCATTGCCAGAAGGACTGATGGTGATATGCCCTCAGTTGCCCTTCTTCAGCGAGGCGCGATAGCGGGCCCTGCTCGAACATCTCTTCCTCGTTCTCGATGAAGTCCATCACACCGGGTTCGAGGACGAAGAAAGCTCCGTTGATCCAGCCCTCTCCAATTTGCGGCTTCTCGGAAAATTTCGTGACCCGGTCCCCATCCATTTCGAGATGGCCATAACGGGCTGGCGGACGAACGGCGGTAAGCGTGGCAAGGCAACCATGAGAGCGGTGGAAGGCCAGCAGCTCGTGCATGTCGATATCGGCCACGCCGTCGCCCCAGGTGACAAGCATGGTGGTGTCTCCCAGCCAGGGCGCCAGTTTCTTGATGCGACCGCCCGTGCCGGCATTCATTCCGGTATCGACAAGGTCGACATTCCAGTCGGGCAGCGCATCCGGGCCGTGCCGGACGAGTTCACCCGAGCGCACATTGATCGACACTGACCCTTGATTGTTGAAGTAATCCCGAAACCAGCGCTTGATATATTCGCCCTTGTATCCGAGCGCGACACTGAAATCGTTGAAGCCGAAATGCGAATAGAGCTTCATGATGTGCCAGAGGATCGGCATTTCGCCGATTTCGACCATGGGCTTCGGCCGTGTGCTGGTTTCTTCGGCCAACCGTGAACCCAGCCCACCGGCCAGAATGCCGACCTTTATCTTCTTTTCGCCGCTAATAAGATCCATTGTCGCCTCTTGCCCTGCTCCCCTTGCGCCATCGCGTCGAACATTGCCGCGTCAGCTCCGTCGATCCTTCCAACTGAAAATGGAATGGGGAGAGTTAGATCGAGTTACGCCAAGTGTAGCATCGTGACTGCCGACATGCTGGAGGGAATACTGGTTACCCCTTTTTTCCCCCTTTATGCTTAGGACTTACAGCCCGAAGCTCAGACCATCGATTGCCCTGCACTGGCCACGCAGATAGGGCATTTTTCTCAACAATTCCTCGTCAATTGAGGCACTGTATCTCGCTGAAACAATGAATCATGGAAGTCTTATCACATGGCCGAATATCGAGCCACAGGCGCATGCAAGGGCTGAGACGGCGTGAAACCAAAAATGCTCCTACTGCTGGCAATCGCGATTAACCTGATCGCAGCCACTGCGCCATTCCGGCTTGATCTGCCCACAGTCGTTCAGAATCGACTTGAGGAGCGGCAAGATGGTGCTTTCGTTTTCCAAGAGCCCAGCATGGCTCGGTCATCAGGTTCGCCCGATTGGGTTGTGGATGCGAAGCAGACCGGAAGGCTTACGATCGACCTGAAGCTCACGCCCGCGACTTTGAACCAAGGCGGCCCGGCACGAATATTGGCATTGTCGCAAGGATACTTGGCCCACAACCTGATCGTAGGCCAGGAGCAGCGGGATCTCGTTATTCGCCTTCGTCGCAACAATGCGCAGCTGGATGGTCAACCGCCCTTCGTTGCCCCTGAAGTCTTTGAGAACGGCCGCAGCATCGAACTTCTCGTTCAGCTGAGACCGGGGCGATTGCAGGTTGAAGTTGACGGGAAGCCCGCGATTGACAGCCCGCTGCCGGATAACGCCCTTAGCACCTGGAACGACGGCTACAGGCTTGCTCTGGGCAACGAAGTCGTCGGCCTGCGCGGTTGGGACGGCGCAATCGAAAGGGCCGTCGTTCTAACTCCGGCGTATCGCGACAATCTCTTGGCTCCTGGCAATCTGCAAATACCGGAGCAATGGTGGCAGGTCCCTGTACGCTTGCGGGTTGCTTCTTCGGATATTCGCCCGGAGGATGTCTTTGCCGCGTTTCTGCATTTCCTTGCCTTCGTGCCCATAGGATATGCGTTGATCGGCGCAATCGCGCAGCCTGGGGGCAGGCTGCTCTGGCCGATGGTTCTCATCTTCGCACTTGCCCTTGGAATCGAGGCGTCGAAGGTTCTCATTGAAGGGAGGCACCCGACTGCCTTGAACCTGGCCGCAAACTTTTTGGGTGGCTCGGCCGGAGCCCTCGCTGCTTTGAAGCTCCGCAGAATGCGCCGAAGTGCGTGAGCGCTTGGATGTTATGGGCACGTGCAGCAATGGTACCATTTCGCCCGTCCTAGGATCGGCTACCGGTGACTGCATCTTCCTTGCCGGAAACGGAGCTCTGATTGACAGCCGGAGCCGTGGCTGCCTGCGTAGTTTGTTCCCCTGGCACCGCCTTTGAATTGGCTTCTCCAGAGTTCGTGTTCGCCGTTTCCCCGTCTTCCGCGAAATAGGTTTTTGCAGGGCGGATCGTGCGGTAGAGTTTGCGTCCGACGCCGCGGATCACGCTGTAAAGCCGTGGCACTGTAGACCATGCATATTCGTCGGCGTAGCGCGCTAGCAGGCGCGGAGAGAACATGTAGCCCGCGCTTGCTTTTGTCAGGTGATAGCGCGAAGCGATCTCGGGATAGCGCCCCCAGATTTCATATGCGTGCTTCAGCCGGCTGAGATGTATCGTCGAAAAGCTGCGCACATTACTGGTATCCTGCCAGACGTTGAGGAACAGCCTGTTCTTTGACTGCGCCATCGACTGACCGGGATGTTTGCGGTTGTAGAAAATCGCCTCGGGCACGCAGAGGAAACGCCCCAACAGCGCCATCTCGGCCACGAGGTTGCGGTCAGAGGTGTAGTAAGGCCGGTGCAGAGTCGTTTTCTCGATCGCATCGCGGCGCATGAGGCCGAAGATCGCGTGGCACGTACGATCCATGCGCATGGCTCTTGCGAACCTTTCAACCGGGCCGGCTCTGCCCCAGAGTTCAACCGTGAACTCACTGTCCAGAAACGGCGTATTCGCGTCCAGCATTTCGCGCGGAATGCCATGCGCGATTACGAATTGCGGATACCGGTCCAGGGCGTTTGCGCATTCCTCAATATAGTTGTCGGAGATCCAGTCGTCATGCGCCATCCATTTGAAATAGGTTCCGCGGGCAAGCTCCAGGCCGCGATTGTAATTGGGCGCCGCGCCTAGATTCTTCTCATTGCGGTAGATGCGAACACGCGGGTCCTTCTCGGCAAGCTCGCGGCAGATATCAGGGGTTTTGTCGGTCGAGGCATTGTCGACGATGATCAGTTCGAGATCGGTAAAGGTTTGCCGCAAGACCGAGTTCGCGGCGTCAGCCAAAAAGTTGGCTCCGTTGTACACCGGTATGGCAATGGTTACGCGCGGCGACTGCGCCTCGGATGGCACGTGGCCATCGGGCAAGTGTTCTTTTTTATCACCGTTTGTCAAAGTCTTATCCTCTAGATTTAAGCGCGATCTTGCGCATTACAATCTCACAATGAGGCAAGACTCGCAAACTCCGCAAGGACAAGGTCTTCAACTGGGACATCTGCGAAGGATCGAATTAATGTTCCGCCAATAGCGCATCGGCCATAGCCGTCTCTCGCGGGCGGGGAGCTGCGTCTCTTGTAAGTTTGGGGTGCATCGCCCAAATCCGGGGCAATGGAAGAGCGGCACGTTGTTTGATCGAAAATGCCTTCAAGGCCTGCGACCGGCCCGTACCGCGTCGCCTACGAATAAAGGTAATGTCTTTGCCGATCTTTCAAGCGAGGCGGTTCCACAGCTGCGTAGCCATAAATTTGAAGTGCTTGCAGCGGCATCGGTTGCGGGGCGATCGGCGCATGAATGAGCAGTTGAGCGTCGCGGTCGTCATCGCCAGCCTTGGCCGCCCCAATCTGATTGCAGACCTGATTGGCCGTATGGAGCGCCAATCGGTCAAGCCGGACGTCCTGCTTTTTTCTACCGTCTCGGCCGATGACCTACCGGCAGATTTTGTCGAGAACGAGTACGTAAAGTCCGTTTTCGCTCCCAAGGGCCTGACGTTTCAGAGAAATGCTGCGCTCGATTACCTCGGCGACCGATACGACATCATTCTGTTCTACGACGACGACTTTATCCCTTCGATCTATAGCGTCGAGAATGTCGCGCGGTTCTTCGCGGCCTTTCCCGAAGTCGTGGGCGCGACGGGGGACGTGCTTGCAGACGGTATCCAAACGACGGGCATAGATACGGCCGAAGCCGATGCGATCGTTTCGGCTCACGATGCGCGCCGATCATTTCCGCTCGAAATCTTCTCGGAGCTCCCAGGGCTATATGGGTGCAACATGGCCTATCGCAGCTCCGCCATCGGAGATCTGCGTTTTGACGAAAGGCTGCGCCTCTATGCCTGGCAGGAAGATTTCGATTTCGCCAAGGCGCTCGGTCCGCGCGGCAAGATCGTCAAAACGCCTGCCTTCGCCGGGGTCCACATGGGCGTCAAACATGGCCGGGAATCGGGATTGAGGCTGGGTTATTCGCAGGTGATCAATCCGCTCTACCTCGTTAGCAAGGGCACGATGCCGATTGATTTTGCCGTCATTCTAGTCGGCAAAAATCTTGTGGCCAACCACATCAAGATGTTCAGGCCGGAACCTTGGGTCGATCGGCCGGGTAGGGTGAAAGGAAACTGGCTCGGCCTGCTTGATGCACTTCGCGGGCGCCTGACGCCCGAACGGATCGAGAGTCTGTAGCACCAAATAGGCAAAAGCATGCCCTGCCGCATTCGCTGCATTGTCGGTATCGCTGACCTCTCATCCACACGCAGGACAAACTTATTGTCCCGTTTGCAACTTCGGATGTGGTTAGTTCTGTTTCAACCGGTTACCATGATTGTGACGTAAAGGAAGAGAAGCCGCAGCGCGCGACACCATGCCCCTCAGTCGTAAATCGATATCTTGCCGCCCATTTTGGGTCGCAGCCTGTTTTCTGCTGAGCAGTTGCGCGGCCTCCGAAGAGGATGGCGGGTCCGAAGCAGTGGCCGTCGTCGCCCAACAGCCGCAAAGGGTTCCACAACAGCTTCGGGTCGAAGTCGTGGGCTCTTCCCGGGCGGAAATCTCTGCCGAGTTGCATCCCGAAGCTGCGGGCCTGGTGCGTTCCGTTCGCTTCTCGGCGGGTGGCTATGTCAGAAAAGGGCAGCCGCTGGTCGAACTCGACAGCCGCCGTGAGCGCCTGTCCGTTGAAGCGGCGGAAGTGCGCCTTCGCGAGGCATCTCAGCTCCTGTCGCGCTATCGCAGGATCGAGGGCACAGGCGCAATCTCGCAAAGCCAGATCGAAGCAGGCGAGACTGCTGTGGCCTCTGCCAGAGTGGAGCTGGAACAGGCGAAGACCGCGCTTGCCGACCGCACGGTAACGGCTCCCTTTTCAGGCCATATCGGACTCACCGAGATCGATGTCGGGGATCGTATCGCGCCCGATACGATCATTGCGCAGCTTGACCGCCGGCAAACGTTGTTCGTCGACTTTCCTGCTCCTGAAACGGCCTTTGGCCGTCTGGGGCCGGGGTCCGCAGTCACCGTCTCGCCATTTTCCGAACCTGACCGAATGATCGAGGCCAAGGTCATCGCGACCGATTCGACGATTTCCGACGAACAGCGCACCTATGTCGTTCGCACGGCGATCGACAATTCGGACGACACGCTGCGCCCTGGGATGAGCTTTCGTGTGCTTTTCGTGGATAGCGGACGGGTTCTTCCCAGTGTGCCTGAGGAAGCGATCGTCTGGGGCGGAGACGGTTCCTATCTGTGGGTGGTGCGCGATGGTGCCGCGAAACGAGTGCCCGTGACGATTGCGGCGCGCCGGGAAGGCAGCGCTCTGGTAGAGGCTGAACTGGCCGCAAACGATCTGGTGATTGTGGAAGGCGTGCAGAAGGTGCGAGAAGGCCAGGCGGTCAGGCTGGTCAAACCGCGGCAGGAAGACGTGCAGGATATCGAAGTGGATTCCGCTGAAGCGGCAGGCGCCGAGCCTGGGCCCGAGGCGTGAAGGAAAAGAACGATCTTCCGCTTCTGGCGGTGAAACGGCCGCTGCTGATCGGTGTACTTAATCTCCTGATCGTGATCGCCGGTATCGCGGCATTCCTCGGTGTAGAGGTGCGCGAATTACCCAATATCGATCGGCCCCGCGTCACCGTGCGCGCTACGCTGCCCGGCGCTGCGCCAGAAACGATGGACGCCGAGGTGACGAGCGTTCTGGAAGATGCGGCGGCTCGCGTTTCCGGCGTTCGCCAGATCAGTTCTGCCAGCGAAGAGAACAACTCGCGCGTCCATCTGGAATTCAACCCCGGTACCGATCTCGATACGGCAGCTGCGGATGTGCGCGAGGCAGTGAGCCAGATAACCCGCGACCTCCCTGATCGGGTGGAGCAGATTCAGATCGTCAAAGCCGATGACGAGGCGAGTTCGATCATGACGCTCGCTGTTTCGAGCAGCTCCCGGGACGAAGCCGAACTCAGCAGTATCGTCGAAAACGACATTATTCCCGAGCTGCTGACGGCGGAGGGCGTGGCGAGCATCAATCAGTTCGGGTCTCGTCCGCGCCAGATGCGCGTAGTCGTCGATCCGCAGCGCCTGCGCCGCTTCGAGCTTACGATATCGGATGTGGCTGCTGCGCTGCAGGGCGCACCCTTCGACGTTCCGATCGGCAGCTTCAGATCGGACGCTCAGGAACTGCTGGTCAGAGCGGATGCAAGCGCCAGCGACCCTGCGCTGATGGCGGATGTCGTTATCCAGGGCAACACTCGGATTGGCGATGTCGCACGCACATATTTCGCGCCGGCCGACGCGACCAATTTTGTGAGGCTGAATGGCGAGCGCGTGATTGGCTTGGGGGTGATCAGGCAGGCCAGTTCGAACACGATCGAAATTTCGGATTCGATCAATCGAACGGTCGAACGATTGAACGAGCGGTTTTCCGACATTTCGGTCGACGTAATTTCCGACGACGCCGAATTCATCCGCATTTCCGTGCGCGAAGTGCTGATAACGCTGCTTTTCACAATCGCCGTTGTCGTTTGCACGATGCTGGCGTTTTTCCGATCGGTCAGAACGACGATCATTCCCGCGACCTCGATCCCCGTGGCTTTGGTTGGTGTCATTGCGGCAATCTGGCTGCTCGGCTTTTCGATCAACTTGCTGACCTTGCTGGCGCTGGTGCTGGCGACGGGACTGATCGTGGACGATGCGATCGTAGTGCTCGAAAACACGCAGCGTCTGCAGGGCAAGGGCATGGCGCAGCGCGCCGCTGCAGTGCTTGGAACGCGCCAGGTCTTCTTTGCCGTAATTGCGACGACGGCTGTGCTGGTTTCGGTCTTCGTGCCGATCTCTTTCCTGCCGTCCGAAACCGGGCGATTGTTCAGGGAGTTCGGCTTCGTCCTGGCGATCGCGGTGATCATCTCGTCATTTGTGGCGCTTTCTCTCGTTCCAGCCCTTGCCGCACGCCTGGATCTGACTTCGGCTTCGAGCAGCGGCTGGCTTTCCGATAAAGGCCGCAAGATCAACCGATGGTATCAAGCGGGCCTTGGCCGATGTCTGGACCGACCATGGCTAACGGTGGGTGGATCGCTCGCCGCCGCCGTGATGGCTGCGCTGCTCTACGGCACGATCGAAAACGAACTTGTCCCCGATGAGGATCGCGGCTCGGTGCGGATATTTGCGACCGGCCCCGATGGCGTGGGGATCGACTTCATGGACCGGGAACTGGACGAGATCGAGGCACAGCTCGCTCCTTTGGTGGAAAGCGGCGTTGTTCGTTCCACGCTTTCCATTGTCGGCCGCTACGACCCAAACCGAGTTCTGGTCTTTGCGACACTTGCGCCGTGGGGTGAACGCGACGTGAGCCAGACCGAAGTGGTTCGCCAATTGACAGGCCCCATGCAGAATATCCCAGGCTCGCGGGTCAATGTCAGCGGGCGCGGGACTTTGAGCTTCGGCGGCGGCGGAACGGATGAACTCGAAGTCGCGCTAACCGGCCCGGATTACCCGGAGATTTATCTTTCGGCGCAGGAACTGGCGAGGGCTATCGATACACAGTCCAGCATTCTATCCAATCCGGACATTTCCTATCAGCCAACCCAGCCACAGGTTTCTCTCGCGATTGACCGGCGCAGCGCCGCGGACCTGGGCGTGGATCTCGACGACCTGGCGATTACCCTGCGTTCCATGGTGGGGGGCACGGAAATTGCGGACCTCAATGTCGATGACGAGGCCGTGCCAATCTTCCTGACCTCCGAGGCCGTGTCGATCACCAGTCCCGACGATTTGCGAAACCTGTATGTGCGGGGCGATGGCGGGCGCCTGGTTCCACTTACAAATGTCACGAGTCTGACGGAGCAGGGCATCGCGGCCGAGCTTGACCGCACCGAACAGCGCCGAGCGATCGAGTTTGACGTAAACGTCGCCCCGGGCACTGCGCTGGAAGCCGCGGTCGCCGAGATTCGCAGGCTCGCCGACGAGACCGTGGCCGACAATATCGACATGGTTTTGCAGGGCGAGGCGGAAACCTTGCAGGAAACGACCCGGGATCTGCTGCTGACCTACTTCTTTGCCTTCGTGATCGTCTTCCTTGTACTGGTGGCGCAATTCGAGCGGCTCACCAGCGCATTGGTGGTGATCCTGACGATTCCCTTTGCGCTTGCTGCTGCGATCCTATCGCTCTTCTTGTCGGGCATTTCGCTCAACATTTACTCGCAGATCGGCCTGGTGATGCTCATCGGTCTGATGGCCAAGAACGGCGTTCTGATCGTGGAGTTCGCGGACCAATTGCGTCACCAGGGGCGTGATTTGCGCAGCGCGATCGAAGAGGCCGCGTCGATCCGGCTTCGTCCCATCGCCATGACTTTGATTTCGACCGTGCTTGGAGCGCTTCCGCTGGTTCTGGCAAGCGGAGCGGGTGCAGAGGCACGCGAATCGATCGGCTGGGTGATCTTCGGCGGACTGGGTATTGCGGCAATCTTCACCCTGTTTCTGACGCCCGTCTTCTATTTCGGCATTGCCCGTTTCGGGAAGCCGCGCAGCATGGACTTGGCCGGACTTGAAGAGGAAATCGCCAATGTGGACGAGGGCGAGGCACTTGGAGCAAGGGCGTGATGGGCCGATGCACAGGGTTGGTGCTGTGTTGTCTGCTGCTGTCAGGCTGTCTGGCATCCATTCCGGAAGCGCGCGGGCCGCAGGACGTTTCCATGCCGGAGGCCTATGCAGCCAAGTATCGGCCGCCTTCTGGGGCGGAAGAGCAATGGTGGCGCGGCTTCGATGATCCGGCGCTTGAAGGGCTGGTCGAAAAGGCCCTCGCACAGAATCTCGATATTACTGCGGCACGGGCGCGGCTGGAGCGCGCCAGAGCCTTTCTGAGAGCGGAACGCGGCGACCGGTTTCCATCGCTCGACCTGGCGGGTTCCATTGAGCTGGAAAGCTCGTCCGACGGAGATGTCACTTCTGCCTCTGCCGGCGCCTTCGCCCTCTTCGATCCCGACCTTTCGGGGCGTCTGTCCGCCGAAATACAGGCGGCCGCGGCGGCGGCCTCGGCAGCGGAATATCTGGTTGCGGATCAGCGCAGGATCATAGCAGCCAGCGTTGCACTGCAATTCATCGAACTGCGCCGGACGGGCGAACGCCTGGCGCTTCTCGAGCAATCAACGCAATTGCAGGAGCAAACGCTGCGTGTGGTGACGCTACGATACGAAGCGGGATTATCTGCGAATCTCGACGTACGCCGCGCGGCTGCAGATCTCTCGCAAACGCGCGCCCAGCGGGGGCTGCTCGAACTGGAGCGCGCGCGCGCCGCCCACTCGCTGGCAGTGCTCGCAGGAGAAACGCCGGGCGAAACGCCCATGGCGGGCGATACTGCACCTGGCATACCCAGCTATGGAGAAGGGCCGCCAATTGGCGTACCTGCGGACCTGCTGCGCCGCAGGCCCGATCTGCTCGTGTCCGAAGCGCGATTGATCGAGGCAGCAGCGCAGATTGGCATTGAGCGGTCCGACCTGATGCCTTCCCTCACCATTCCCGGAGAGGTGATCGCGGGAGACGGCACGGTCGACGGTCTTTTTTCGGAAGTTCTGCTGACTGTCGGCGCGGCATTGGACCTGCCGCTCTTCGATGGAGGGCGGAGACGGGCGGAAGTCGACGCCGCGGAAGCGGAAGCGGAGGCGCGCTTTTCGGATTACCGGCAATCCATTCTTGAGGTTTTGGCCGAAGTCGAAAATGCGCTGGCCGCGATCGAGGCATATTCGGACCGTAACGAAGATCTGGCGCAGACGATTGAAGAGAGCGAAGCTGCATTCAACCAGTCCAACGCGCTCTATCGGGAAGGGCTCGCCACGCTGTTCGATGTCCTCGATTCACAGCGGCAGCTTATTGCCAGCAGGGAATCTCTCATCGACAGCCAGGCCGCGCTGGCAAGCTCCATTGTGAGGTTGTTTTCGGCCGTGGGAGACTCTCCTGAACTTCCGAGCGAAGATGAATTGCCGCTAGACTGACTGTGCCGCGGTATTCCGCCGCTGTCGGGAAGCTTCTGACATCGACGAGATAATCGCCGAGCCGGGCCTGCGCATGTGTGAGCAAGACTTTATTATAGAGTATGATAATTATTTCAGATTGGCTGCGATGCCATTCTTATGGGTGTGATTTTTGATGCGCTGAGTATGGCTCCTGGCGAATCTTCGCATCAGGATGGCCATCTATATAATTGTAATATAATGATAAAGAACAATATCTCATTGTGCTTCTATATTATCTCTAGGCCGTCGCCGATGGGGAGGGTTCCCGAGGCTGGCACTGTTCTTCTGGCTGATCGAGAATAAATTAGAATTGAATTGAAATTATGGGCTCGTATAAGGAGGGGGTGAGAGAAAGAAGCCGTTCGAGCCAGTCCAAGGGAGAGCCAGGTTGAGCCAGATACGCAATGTCCGGACCGGGGTGTTCCTGCCGCCGCATCACCCCAATGACGAAGATGTGGCGCTCTGCATGCAGCGGGATTTCGAACTCGTCGAATGGCTCGAGGATCTCGGTTTTTCCGAGGTCTGGATGGGAGAGCACCATTCGGGCGGAATGCAGCCCTATGGCTCACCGGAGATGTTCGCCGCCGCTGCGATCGAGCGGACCAAGCGCATCAAGGTCGGCGCGGGCGTGATCTCGGTTCCCTATCATAATCCCTTCATGGTGGCGGATCGCATCCTGCAACTCGACAACCAGACGCGAGGCCGGGCGATGTTCGGTTTCGGTCCGGGCATGCTGGTTGCCGATGCGGCGATGCTCGGCATTGACCCAACACAGCAGCGCGAGCGGCTGATTGAAGGTGTCGATGTCATCATGCGGCTTATCGATGGCGAAATGGTGACGCAGGAAAGCGACTGGTTCACGCTGAAGAATGCGCACGCGCATCTCGCGCCCTATTCCTGCCCGCGTCCGCAATTCGCAGTGGCGACGTCACGCACGCCCACGGGATCGCGCCTGGCGGGCAAGTATGGCTTCGGTATTCTCACCCACGGCGCAGGCGATGTCGCCGGCAGCTGGAAAGTCGCGGAGGAATCCGCGGCAGAGAACGGCAACACGATGTCGCGTGAAGATCTGCGGGTTGTGGTCAACTTCCACCTGGCGGAGAGCCGTGAAGAGGCGCTGAAACAGATGGAGTTCGGCGTTACGCCGTGGATCGAATATCTCGGCGCGCTCAATCCCAAGGCCTATGCCGAAGTGCAGGAAAAGGCCGGATCGGATATCGGCAAGTTCGTCGATTCACGCGGCGCGCTGGCTGGCACGCCGGACGATGCCGTCGAATTCCTCGAAGCGCTGTGGGAAAAGACCGGCGGTTTCGGCTGCCTGCTGATGACCGGCACCAACTGGATGCCTTTCGAAGCGACCAAGCGCTCCTACGAATTGATGGCCCGTTATGTGATGCCGAAGTTCCGCGGTACGAACCAGCGGCGCCAGGCCTCCCTCGAATGGGTCCATTCCAAGCGCGAGGAATTCAGCGGGATGAATGCTGCTGCGGTCGAAAAGGCCCTCAAATCCAGCGGGCGCAGCTGAACGATAAGCGGCACAGGCCGGCACCGGTTCAGCTCGTCTCGGGAAGTTCCGTCACGGGCACCAGCAGATAAGATCGGGCTTCCGGCCCGGTGTGGAGGTGCTGCGTCCCCGAATTCACCGTATCCTCGTGCCGCGAATAGAGCTGGGGCTTGGGCGGAGTGAAGATGTCGCGGCCCTTGATCCGCAGGCGAAGGACGTCCCCGGCCGCAAAGCGCGTGCCTGACGGCAGTATCTCGATATCCGCCTGCAAGACTTCGCCCGGGCGGACCTTCAACTCGCTGCGATTTGCCAGCACCGGCTGGAACTCGGTGGAGCGATCCGGGTCCAGTTCGCGGCGCGACAGGCGCAGCCAGCCGAAGGCCAGTGGAGCATCCTCGAACACGGCCCAATGGACGAAAGGCGTGGCAGCGGCCCCTTGCTCCAGCTTGTCCAGAGCGACGAAGATGTCCATGTCATCGCCCTGTTCGATCGAAACGAACAGGCGCAGCTTCATGTGTCCGACCAGCTCGGTCTCTTCCTCGAAGCGATAGTCGAAGTGCAGCTCCTGCGCCTCGTCGAGCGGATCGTAACCTGCCTCAGCGGCGCTTGTCGGCGGCTCGCTGCGCATGGAGGCGGCGGAAGCATCGAGATATAGCTTCCGGTAGTCTGTGCCTTCCACAGGCCATTGCTGGGCACTCTTTTGCGTCGCCACGCCTGCACGATCGCGAACATGCAGGCGTACTTCGGGCCAATCTTCCAGGCCGCTTTCCTCCCCTTTCAGGAAGTAATCGAAGAACGCGGTCTGCCTGGCGATCGATTGCGGTTCGTAATAATAGGCCCATTTCTTGCTGCCATGCACTTCGAGCCATTTCTGCGGAGAAGATATGCGCTTGTATCCTTCCAGCGTACCGCGCGTGTGCACGCCATGGTCGCTCCAGCTTGCAACGACATAGGCGGGAACTTCGATGTCTTCGAACTTCGCGACCTTGGATTGCCAGTATTCGTCGAAGAACTCGCTTTCGCTTGTATGCGCCCACAGGTCTTCGACCCGGTTCTCCGAAACGCCCCAGCGGGTCTGGATATAGGGCCAGAAGAAGGTTTCCGGGATGCCGCCATGGCGCACGATCTCGTTATAGGTGTCCGACCAGCCTTCCCATGGATTGATCGCGGCGAGATACGGCGGGCGCAGCGCGGCGACTTTCCATTGCGACGATGCGAGATAAGAGACGCCGGAGAGACCGACCTTGCCGTTGCTCCATTCCTGCACTCCGGCCCATTCGATCAGATCGTAATGCGCCCGGGCCTCCTGCGGAGAAAAGAAGCTGGCATTGGCGTCCGAATACCATGTTCCCAGCGTGTCCGCGATCACCACGGCGTAGCCTTGTCCGGTCCAATAGACGGGATCGGGCGCCTCGAAGATGGTGAGGTCCGACTGCCATTCTGCCTGGACGCCCGATGCCGGATAGATCGTGGCGAGTGGAGCGGGATCGTGCTTGCCGTAAGGAGTCCAGACGACGAGGGGAGGGACCTTGCCTGCATTGGCGGGCCGGAACAGGTCGACATACAGGTGGTGCCCGCAGCGGGTCGGTACGATCACGTCCCGCTCGATAATCATGCCGTCCTGTTCGCGGCGCTCATACTGGCGCGGCCTTGCGCCCCGGAACTCCGGCGAATTCAGCGCACGGCGCAGACGCTCGCGATAGGCTGCCATGTCGGCATCTCTCCTCCTGCAGCTCGTCCATGAGCAGCAGCAAGCAGAATTATTTCAACAGGCATATAAATTCAATCACCGAAATAGAGCCGGCAAGCGGCGGCATGAATCCGCTCTCTCTGGCGGGGATCGGGCACGATCCGCTCGAACTGTTGCAGCGCGGCGGCGTAGGTCATGGTCTTCTCATGCTCCACGAATGGCCAGTCACTTCCCCATAACAGCCTCTCGGGTCCGGCATCCTGTAGCAGAATTCCCGCGAGTTCCTGCACCATGCTTTCCGGCCCGATGCGAAATCCCGCGGAAATCTTGATCCATGTCTTGCCGCGATGGACCGCGGCGAGGGCCGCCTGGAAGCCTTCGCAGGAGGCGCCTTCTTCTACCGATGGCCGTCCGAAATGGTCGATGACGATTGGCATGCCATAGTCTTCCAGCTCCGCGATCACGCCGGGAAGGCGGCGGCCATTGTCGTGCAACTGCACGTGCCAGCCGAGATCGGCGACAGATGTCAGCAGCGCGCGGTATTCTGCAGAACGCAGATCCGGCAATTCCTTCGTGCTGCGCCATTGCAGGCGAATGCCGATCGCACCGCTGGCAGCCATCTCTTGCAGCGCAGGGCGCTCAATTGCCGGATCGACGATCACCGTGGTTTTCAAATTCGGATGAGCGGCGCAGGCATCGAGCGCATAGCTGTTATTCGTGCCGAAGACACTGGCGGCAGCCAGCACCGCCCTATCGATCCCACTGGCCGCCAGGCAGGATAGATACTCTTCCAGCGGCGCCTCATATTCCGGGTGGGACCAGGCGTCCGGCGCCAGTTCCATGCCGTGATGGAAGATATGCGCATGACAATCGACCGTCTTCGCAGTGCCTTCAGTCATTTGCTTTCCCCGCTAAAATTTTCCTGTTTTCAGTATCTAATGGCAGCAGTCTGCAAGGCCTTGTCAAGCAGGTGAAAGTCGCATTTCTTGCGCGGTTCCTGCAGTCGAGCTAGGGAAATGGCGAGTTTTCCGGGCCTTGGTCGGACCGGCAACATTTTCTCACGATGGAAACGCAGTGGCCCGAGCAAGCGAAGACACTCAAGAAAAGAAGGCGGGAAAGAAAAACGCCGTCAAAACCGGTTCCCGATCAAAGGGCAGGCCTGCAGGCAAACGCGGGATCGGCAAGGAACATCTGATCGAAAAAACGATCGAACTACTCCGCACTGTGCCTCCGGAAAAACTCTCGCTCTCCATGGCGGCACGCCATGCCGGCGTGCATCTCACTCTGTTCAAATATTACTTCAACGACCGCACACGGTTGCTGGTCGATGTGGCGCGCAATCTTTCGCGGGAGCTTGGAGACGGTGTCGCCGCGACGGAAAAGTCGGGACAGACCGCGATCGAACGGCTGCGCATTCGTATCGATGCGATGGTCGAGTTCTTCTTCGTGAACCCGTTCTACCACCGGCTGATGGTGGAGATCATCGGCGAGGATAACGATCCGCTGGCGACGGAGCTCATCGATATCTGGATGACCAAAACGCTCGACATCTATCGGGAGATTATCGACGAAGGCGTGGGGGAAGGTTCTCTCCGCCCGGTTGACCCCTATTTCACTTTCATCGCCATGATGGCTTTGTGCGAGCAATATCAGCACGTTTCCCGGCTGGCGCAGCCGGGCGCCGCTGGCAAGAGGCCTTCGGCCGAGGAGACGGCCAGGCGCTACAAGGCTTACGTGTACGACCTGCTGTTTCAGGGCGTCGCCGCCGAAAAATGAAGCCGCGGCGAGCCGCCCGTCCGGCATATATTTAAAGTGTACTATAAAATATTTCCATCCTCGTCCGAGCGTGTTATTCCGCCCGCCAACGAGGATGGATATGGCAATGAGCGAAAACGCACCTGAATTGGGCAGGCCCGAGTTCCCACAGCGCCCGTATCGCGGCGGTGAATATGGCAAGGAACATGACGGCACCTATCTGATGAACTGGAACCCGATCATGCTGGCGGAAGACCTTCCGCAAGGGCAGGTGATCGGGAAGGATTTTCTGGGCACACGGGTTATCGTCTATCGCCAGGAAGACGGAACGCCGGTGGTGCAAAGCGCCTATTGCCCGCACATGGGCGCCGATCTTTCCTGCGGCGAGATGGTGGAAGGGCAGGTGCGTTGCCCCTACCATTTCTGGAAATTCGGGCCGGACGGACAATGCACCGAGATTCCGGAGGAAGACACGATCCCCGGTGTGGCGCGCATTTACAATTATCCGGCGGCGGAGCGCTGGGGGTTCATCTGGGCCTTCAATGGCGAAGAACCGCTTTATGACCTGCCCGAGATGCCGAACATTGCTGAAGAGGATCTGGTGTACAAGCCGTTCCACCGCGGGTTGAGGCCGATCGAAGGCTGGATCGGGTCATCCAATATTGTCGATTTCCAGCATCTGAAGACGGTGCATGGAATTCCCGATCCCTATCCCAAGAAAGTGGAATTCAGTGATTATCTGCTCGATGTCCGCCAGGAATCGGACAACCGGGTGGTCGATACGCGTCTGCATGGTTGCACCTGGCTGACTGCGCATGCGCGGTTTTCCGATGGGCTGGAGCGGTTTTTCATGGCCGGCGGATCGCAGGTTGCGCCGGGTTGGTCGGACTCCTTCTTCCTGGTCGCATTGCGGCGTTCCGAGGCGGAGGAAATGGGCGAAAAAGCGGTGCAGGAAGAATTCCGGAAGCGGATCGAATACATGATCAAGCTTTATTCGGAAGACGAACCGATCCTCTATTCGATCCGGTTCAGGGGCTATCGAAAGAGCGCCCTGATCCGGGCCGACCGTTATATGGGCGAGTTCCTCCGCTACCATGATGCATATCCGCGTAAGGCGCCGTTCGACGTCTGATTTGGGAGGCAGCAATGGCACAGCAATTGGACGCGAAAGGGCGCATTGCCCTGATCACCGGCGCCAATAAGGGGATCGGCTTCGAGATTGCGCGGGGCCTCGCCGAAAAAGGTGCAACGGTGCTGATCGGCGCACGCCGGCCGCAGGCTGGCGAGGAGGCGGCTCAGGCGCTGCGGCAGGAGGGCTGGGCTGCAGTGCCGGTGACGATCGATATCGTCGATGAAGCGTCAGTGGCTGCGGCTGCAGAGCAGATCGCCGAACAATTCGGGAAGCTGGATATTCTGGTCAACAATGCCGGCATTTCGATTGAGCGCGGCAAGGAACCGAGCGAGTCCGATGTCGCATTGATGCGCGAGACTTACGAAACGAATGTGTTCGGTGTGGTTGCGGTGACCAATGCAATGTTGCCGTTGCTGCGCAAGTCCGATGCAGGGCGGATCGTGAATCTTTCGAGTGGGCTGGGCTCCTTCGCGTTGCGTTCAGGCCCCGATGCGCCGCTCTCTCATATGCGGTCGCTGGCCTATAACTCTTCCAAGACCGCGCTGAACGCGCTGACGGCGAATTATGCGAACGAGTTCGAAGGCACGCCGATCAAGATCAATTCCGCCAATCCGGGACTCTGTGCGACGGATCTGACATTCGGCAATGGCCGCCCGGCATCGGAAGGGGCAGTCGCTGCAGTGGAACTGGCGCTGGCGGGCGCTGACGGGCCCAATGGCGGCTTCTTCGGCGATCAGGGAAAGGTGCCCTGGTAGGCGCAGCGGGATGTGAGGCCCGCGCCGGTCAGACTGCGCGCATGGCGATCAGGGAGCAACCTTCTGTCAGCGGCTTGACGTCGACCAGAGCAAAGCCCGCATCGGCGCCCAGCTTTTCCATTTCGGCCAAAGTGCGTTCCTTCCCGTTGATCGGCATCATCACCATGTCCTGACGAACGACGTCCTCATTTTCCGGCTGCACGATTTCCGGCATGATCCTCTCGACGATCAGCAGATCTGTGTCCTTTGCCATGGCCGCGCGGCAATTGGCCAAGATGGCTGCGCATTCCGCATCGTCCCAATCGTGCAGGATGAATTTCAGGACCAGGCAGTCCGCACCGGGGGCGACGCTTTCGAAGAAGCTCCCGCCGGTAAAGCGCGCGCGCCCGGCCACGCCGGCATCCGCCAGATAGTCAGCTGCCCCCTTTTCCACTGCAGGCAGATCGTAGATCACACCATGCAGCGCGGGATTGGCCAACAGGACTTCCGTCAAAAGCCCGCCAAATCCGCCGCCAACGTCCATCACCAGGTCATAGGAACCGAAATCGTGCACCTGCGCCATCGCCTTGGCCACTGGCCGCGATTGTTCGGCCATGGTGCGGTTGAAAGCCTGGGCATCGAAAGTGCTGGCGTGCAAGCCGTCGAAATCGCCGCCGCCCTGGCCGGGTTCGCCGGTTTCCAGCGTATGGCCGATTGTGCCGAGCGACGCCATGACTCGGCCGCCCCAATGGATCGAGAGACTGCGCAGCGAGTTTTCCGCATCGGATTTGAGCTGCGCGCCCATGGGGGTGATTGCAAAGGAACTGGCTCCGGCATGTCTGCAGACCGACAGGGTGGAAAGTGCGCGCAGCACGCGAAAGGTCGTCTCCCCGTCCAGGCCCAGTTCCGCGGCAAGGGCGCCGGCTTCCCGGGGTGTTTCCTCAAGCGCATCGAACAGACCGGTGCGCACGCCCTCATAGATCAGCCGGGTGCGCCAGCCGGCGGTGATCATGGCGCGCAATGCCTGATTGTCTTCTTGCATGCCTGCGGCGATGCCTCCTCCAATTGATCGAAACCTGATCGTGGCGCATTGTCGTCCGCGCCAATAATTTCAACCGTACTAGAATAACTTGCGATGACCCTGCAAGTCGTTTATCCGTTCAGCAATCCGGCGCGGAGGCGGACCCCATCGCCACTGCGGAAACAATCCGGGAGGATGCAAATGAAGGCGCTGCCGGCAACTTTCGGCATGATCATACGCGTGGCTTTGGTGAGTTTGTGTGCCTTTCTGGCGCTTTCTGCGTCGGGCTGCACGTCCCCCCAAACTGCTCCATCTCCGCCGCCCGATAACGATCTTCGCACACATGGAATGCTTTCGACGATCGAATTGGCGCCCTTGCATTATGCGATCGCGCAGCTGGATGCCGCGCAAAGCCCAGTTGCGCATGGCGGGATCCCGAATCTCTATGACGGATCGCGCTTCAATGCGGCCACCGATGCGGACCTTGCCGGTCATGCAGATACGCAGGCCTTGCGGGAATCGCTGAAACATCCGGATCTGCGGATCATCCTGACGATAACGAAGGGGCACTACCGCATCGTGGCCAAGCGCTCGTCCGGGATCGATTCGATTGCCGACCTTCAGGGCAAGCGCGTGGCGATGATCGAGGAAACCTCTTCGCATTTCTATCTCGACCGTCTGCTCGGGATTGAGGGCATGTCGGACAAGGATATCGAGATCGTAACCCTTGAGCGGCCGCATGATAGCTCGGACGTGCTGGTGGATGGGGGTGCCGATGCCCTGGCGATGTGGGAGCCGGAGGCGCAGCTCGCGATCGACAAGCTGGGCGATGACGCGATCGTCTTGTCCGGAGAGGCGAATTACGACGAGCTTTACAATCTGCATACAACGCAGGCGAAGCTGGACGATCCGGCCACGCGGGAGAAGATCGTTCGTTTCGTTGCCAAGCTCATCCAGGCATCCAGCGCGATCGAGCGTGACCCGTCTGACGCGATTGCCCTGGTTTCGGCGGCGACTGATTATCCCGAAGACTTGATCGGGGTTTCATGGCCTCACCACACCTTTATGACCAGCCTTGCACCGGAACTGTTGGATACGCTGGTTGCAGAGGAGGAATGGTTGGCTGCCCGGTCGGGTCGCGAGCCCCGTTCACGCGAGGAATTGGCCAAGTTGATCGATCCGTCGGTGGAGGCCGAGGCGCGCCGTTTGCTCGCTCAAGGCCAATGATTCCCGGCCATAACCGTGCTGGGATTGCAGTCGGCGTGTGCCTGGTTGAGCCTAAACAGGCGTTGTTTCATCATTTGAATTCTAGATGGATATAATAAAATGGTGGAGAGAGCTGGAGGGCGAACGCGATGACGCAATGGCGGGCTAATCGCTCCGGCTCGGGAGTTCTGGCGGTATGAGCAGTGCGGGAAACGCAGCGCCGCAAACGAAGGCGTCTGCTGATGAGGCTGCGGTCGGCGATGTCTTGGATGGCTTGAAGACAGTCCGTCATAATTATTGGGCACCGGCGCTGCTTGGTTTCGTCATGCTGTTCGATTCCTGGGACAGCATCGCGATGGCGCTCGTCATTCCGAGCATTTCCCAGGAATGGGGGCTGGACCCGCTGCAGATGGGCGTTCTGATCTCGGCCAGCTATATCGGACAATTCATCGGAGCGGTTTCCCTCGGCGCTGTGGCCGAGAGATATGGCCGCCTGCCGGTCATCCAGTTGACCGTCATCTTGATGTGCGTGTCCGCACTTGCCTGTGCCTTTGCCACAAGCGCAGACATGCTGTTCTGGATACGATTGTTTCAAGGCATCATGATCGGCGGGGCGATGCCCGTTTCGATTACGTATGTGAATGAACTTGCGCCAACACACTGGCGCGGCCGCTATTTCGGGATTTTTCAGACTTTGGCGGTTTCGGGCTTCAGTGTTGCGACACTGCTGAGCCCCTTCATCGTTCCCACTCTCGGTTGGCGCTGGATGCTCGGGCTTGGCGCCATTCCGCTTGTCCTGGTTCCGCTTATCTGGATGACCTTGCCGGAGTCTCCGCGTTGGCTCGCCCGTTTGGGGCGGCTGGAGGATGCCAATCGGGCGTTGGCAAAACTCGGTGGAAAGGCCGCCAAATTCCCTCAGGAAGGTGCGCACGAGCCTGAACCCATCTTGCTGGGCATTCGCCGCTGGGCGAGCGTCCTGAAGCTGTTCTCGGCGGATTTGAGGGGGCAGACTATTACGGTCACTCTGCTTTGGTTCCTCACCATGTTTACCAGTTTCGGTTTGACGACCTGGGCCCCTTCCATATTCGTCAACGTCTACCAGATCCCGATTGATCGGGCCTTGACCTACACTGCGATTTCCAGCGTCATCCTGCTCTTCGTGCTGGCTTCTACCGGCTTTCTCATCGACAGGTTTGGCCGGCGGCCCTTCGCGCTTGGAGGGCTGGCCGTGGCAGGTACTGCGCTTGTTGGGATGGCGGTCTTCAGCCCGACGCAGGAATCGCCAGTCGTCACCGCCGTTATCATCGGCAAAGTCGCCATCTTCTTCGGAACGTACATTTTGTGGCCATACACGGCCGAGAGCTTCCCCACGCATGTGCGTGCGGTCGCTCTTGGATATTCCAGTTCGATCGGCCGCGGTGCATCCATGATGACCCCGATTTTCGTGGGATTCGTCCTGAATCAAGGCGCAGCTATCGAGATTGTCTTCGGCAGTTTCGGTGTATGTGCGCTTCTTGCCCTCGTTGTCTGGCTCACCAGAACGCGCGAGACGGTCGGGCGCCGCCTGGAAACGATCTAAGGGCAAGCCCCCGAGCCGGACTTCCAGACCAAGCAGGGACGCGTAATAGCGGTTTGCTTAGCCAGCGTGTTCGATCACGCAAAGCGCGGTTTCAAATCAACATCAAAAAATGGGCCGGCACTTTGATGGGTGCCGGCCCAGTTCCATGCTTACGGGAAATGTCGGAACGGGATCAGAACTTTGCGCTGATCCCGAAATCGGCATTCACGCCGTAATCCTCGCGAGCCGAGATGCGGCTCGGAATACCCTGGTAGTCGATTTCCGGCTCTTCGCCGATATTGGAGACGGAACCGAAGATCTCGATGCCTTTCATGATGCGATAGCCGAGGCGCGCATCCAGCACAGTGCGGGAGCCGATATAACCATCGCTGGTCGGACTGCCGCCGACACCCGTGAGGTAAGCATCGCGATAGCTGACGGCTAAGCGCGCTTCGAGCGGGCCCTTCTCATAGAAC
Source organism: Alphaproteobacteria bacterium (assembly GCA_030426245.1). Lineage (GTDB taxonomy): Bacteria > Pseudomonadota > Alphaproteobacteria > Sphingomonadales > Sphingomonadaceae > Andeanibacterium. The sequence continues at coordinate 62,329 of JAUHYZ010000006.1, forward strand.
AAGGCACCGCCCGCCAGCCATTTCGACTGTCGGAAGAACGGCAGATCGTCGCTTTCGCGCCCCGGCACGTCCACGCTTGAATCAACATATGTGACATTGGCCGATACACCCAGACCATCCAGCGGTTCCGGCAAGAAACTGAAACGTGTGGTCATGTTCGCTTCGATGCCGAACAGCTCGCCACTATCCGCGTTTTGCGGCTGAGAGAGGCTGATCAGATCGATTCCGGCAAATGTTACGTCCAGAAGTGTTTGTGTGTAGATCGGGTTCTCGATCTTCTTGTAGAAGGTCGCGAGCGCGAAGACCGTATCCGCATCGGGATAGTACTCTGCGGAGAAGTCCAAGCCCATTGAGGTGTAGGGCTCAAGGTTCGGGTTGCCCGCTTCGCCTTCGAGATCTTCTTCCTCGAATGTGGGCACGACATCGCTGTAGTTCGGGCGGCCGATCGTATTCGTCCACGCTGCGCGGATCACCACTTCGGGCTGAGGACGGTAATTCAGCGCCAGGCTGGGCAGCACATGCGTGTATTCCTTGTCGAGCGATAGCGGCTGGAAGAAGGTGTCGACCGGGTTGCCGTTATCATCGCTGTTGCGAACGGCCATGGCATTGTAGGTGCCGCTGGTGTGTTCGACACGGACACCGCCGATGACGGTCAGATCGCCGAATTCCAGGCTCGCCATGCCGTAGCCGGCATAGATCTGCTCACTGATCTTGTAGTCCGACGCCACATCGTTCTCTGCAGTTTGCCCTTCGTCGAGCTCAAGCAGGCCGGGATTGTCGGCAAAGAAATAGTCCAGCACGCCCTGGTAATCCATCGCCGGACCGAAATCGTACATGCCGCCGTAATAGCCGGAAATCGGGTCCAGCACCGCGCCGGTATCGGCAAAGGTTACGTCGTCCACCGGCTCCCATTGTTCCTGATAATTGTCGCGGTCCTTGCTCCGATCGGTGAACTTTGCACCGAATTTGACGAAGCTGTCGGTTCCATTCTCGAAGTCGATCTGCACGTCTGCCTTGGCGGCGTGGAGATCTTCATCAATCGTTTCGCGGCGCAGGCGAATGCGGCGCAGCGGGAAAGTGCTGGGATCGTACAAGGCATCGTCAATGCTGACGAAGGTCGGCATTGCCTCACCCAGAAGAATGGTGGAGACGTTTGTGCTGCCGGTCCGGAATTCGATATCGTCGCGCACCGGCGTATGTTCCTGCGCGTGAGCGTAGGTGTAGTTGAGCTTCACTTCGACATTGCCCAAACGCCAGTCAACGCCCGGTGATATGTTGTAGAGCTTCTGCGTCTGTTCGTTCTGACGGAATTCGCGGGTTGCCCGGCCTTCGTCATAGGTGACCTCGTTGCCCGAAATAACAACGTCTCCGCGATACATATCGTAGTCGAACTGATCGCGGCTCTCATGGTCGGTGAATTCGTTGTAGATTGTGTTCAGATAGACGCGCATGTCGTCGCTCGGACGCCATTCCAGATTGGCAATCGCGCCGATGCGTTCACGCATGATGGAATAATCGTACATGCGGTAGCCCGTCGGGGCCCAGATGCCGCTATCGATCTCTTCCCAGCTGAGCGGATTCACCAGGTCGCTGTCAATAAAGCGCTTGGAATAGCTCGCACCGATCACAATTCCGAATTGGCTCTCATTTCCGAATACTTCGCCGTGCATGGCACTGGCACCGTAGCCAAACTTGTCAGCTTTACTGCCATACATGCCGCGTGCGGACAGAAAGGTGAAAGGCGTGCTCTGGTCGTAGGCGCTGGGCGTGGCGATATTGATTGCGCCGCCGATTGCATTGGCGTCGTAATCTGGAGTGACCGTCTTGATGACCTCGATGGAACCGACAAGCGCGGACGGGATCGTGTCCAGCGCGACGCGGCGGCCTTCCGCTTCGGGAATGCCGACGACATTGCCATCGATCGTTACCAGGTTGAGATTGGAATCGACGCCGCGGATCGTGACGTAGCGCGGTTCGCTCTGGTCCAGTTCCACTGATACGCCGGGGAGCCGCTGCAGTGCTTCTGCAGTGTTGTAATCGGGCAGCTTGCCGATCCCGTCGGAAGAAACAACGTCGGAGACGACCGCCAGGGATCGTTTGCGTTCAATGGCCAGCAAGCGCGAGGCGCGGGCACCGGTGACGATAATCGCGTCTCCGCTATCGCCGTTGGCCAATGCGATGCGGCCATTTGCCGTCACTGCACCTTCTGCCGGAACTGCGGCCTGCAGGGTTACGCTCTGATAGCCGGGCTGGCTGACCGTCAGAACGTAATCGCCCGCTTCCAGGCCATAGAGAACATAGCGGCCATCCTGATCGGTTACGACGGAGATATCCGATCCCTCTACGCTTACAGTCGCGCCGCGCACCGGGCGATCCAGTGCGGCACTGGTAATGGTGCCCGAAAGGTCTCCGGCAAGGGCCGTACCTGGAATGCAGACGCTGGCGAGTACGGCCGCGCGCAGGATGCTGCGGCGGCTGCCCTTTCGGGCGATCTTGATAAGGCTCATGGAGAGGATCCCTGTAAGATTGAGTTGGTTTGCTTGGACGGCGGCCAACTATGCCCAGGGCGTGACGCTGCTATGAACTGTATGCAATTGTGCAGCGTCAGATTTGCGACCGTATTGTCTGATTATCGAAGCAAAAGTGTCACGCAGCTCCTGTAGCCGTGGGGCGTGGCACAGCCGATTTCCTTCCCCTTCCTGTCGCGCCGTACGCTGCTGAAAGCTGCGGCTCTCGGCTCTGCGGCAGGTCTTCTGCCGGGATCCCTCCAGGCAGCCCGCGCGAGCGGTTTCACCCATTCGGTGGCAAGCGGCGATCCGCTGCAGGACAGTGTGACTTTGTGGACACGCTTCGTCCCCGCTTATGGCGGAATTTCGCAATTGAGAATGGAGCTGGCCGGGGATGAAAATTTCCGCGACGTCGTGACGCAGGGCTCCGCCCTGGCCGGTCCGGAGACGGGCTATTGCGCGAAGGTGCGGCCTCAGGGGCTGGAGCCGGGGCGATGGTACTATTACCGCTTCACCGCGCCGGACGGACGCATTTCGGATACAGGCCGCACGCGCACTCTGCCGGCCGGCCCGCTCGATAAATTCCGCATCGGCGTGTTCTCCTGCGCAAACGCCACTTCGGGATGGTTCAACGCCTATGGCCACGCCGCAGAGCGAGACGATCTCGACCTGGTCGTGCATCTGGGAGACTACATCTACGAATCCACGCTCTCGCGTTCGGACGCGCTGAAGGAATTGGCCTTAAGCCGGAACATACAGCCGCAGCACGAGATCCTTAGCCTGCTGGATTATCGCCGGCGCTATGCCAGCTATCGCATGGATGCAGACCTGCAGGCGATTCATCGCCGCTATCCCATGATCGCCATGTGCGACGATCATGAAACCGTGAACAATAGCTGGGATAACGGCGCCGAAAATCACGGCAGCCATGAAGGGAGTTGGGCTGCGCGGCTAGGGGCGGCGATGCAGGCATGGCACGAATGGATGCCGATGCGCAGTGCCACTTATTCGAGGTATGAGCTCGGCGATCTCGCCAGCCTGTTCCGGTTGGAGACGCGCATACTGGGCCGCAGCAAGCAGCTTGATCTGGGCGCCTGGCTGGAAGGTAAATCCGATCCGCTCGCGGCAGCGGCTGACTTCAGGGATGGCCCCCTGGCCGATGCCGCCCGCACGATGATGGGGGCGGATCAGGAACAATGGCTGGCGGAAGGATTTGCCCGTTCCTGCGCAGCAGGAACCAAGTGGCAGATTCTGGCGCAGCAAGTGATCATGGGCACCACGATCATGCCGCATGATTACATGGCCTGGTTCAAACCCGGCGAACCGCCCAGCGCGGACAAGAAAGCGGAATTGGAACTCGCCGTGAAGCTGGGCGAAATCGGCCTACCCACCAGCATGGACCGGTGGGATGGCTACCCGGCAGCGCGCAGCCGCTTGCTTGCCGGTGCGCAGGCAGCGGGGGCGGATCTGGTCGTACTGAGCGGGGACAGCCATAATGCCTGGGCTTTCGAACTGGAAAATGACGGCCAGCCAGCAGGCGTGGAATTCGCCGGCCACAGCGTCTCCTCGCTGGGCATGGACAAACGCTATTTCGGGGACCCGCAGGCCATCGCACGCAGTTATCTGGAGACGAACCCGAACATCAGATGGTGCGACACCAGCCGCCGCGGCTACATGGTGGCGGACATCACGCCAGAAGCCGTGACCAATGAATGGCTGTTCCTGCATTCCAGGCACCAGCGCTCGCTGGAAGTGCTGGACCGGCACAAGATGCAGGTACGCAAGGGCGAGCGCAGGCTGGCCCCTGCCTGACCGGAGAAACGCGTAACCGATGCACCGCCTGCTTCCCATTCTGCCTGCCCTTGTGGGGGTTGCCGTGCCCGCCGCCGCCGAAGCGCCTGCAATTTTGCAGCTGGAGGCGGAGGAGATTGAACGGCTCGAAGCACCGGAGGCACGCCAGGGCGTGGCAGTCGATGCCGGCCATTTTTATGCAGTCGGCAATGCCGTGATCGCAAAATATTCCCGCGTGACGGGAAAGCGCGTGGCCGAGTGGCGGGACGAACCGGGCGGCCCGGTGATCCATCTTAATTCGTGCTTTGTCGACGGATCGGAATTGGCCTGCGCCCATTCCAACTATCCGCATGTGCCTTTCGCCAATTCTGCCGAGTGGTTCGACCGAGAGAGCCTGAAGCCTACACGGTCCAAATCGCTTGGCGTGATGGATGAAGGATCGCTGGTCTGGTTCGATCATGTGCCGCAAGGATGGATCGTCGGCCTGGCGCATTATGACGGCGAGACTGGGCTGGGCTTCAAGGACAACAGCTATGCCGCTGTGGAGCTCTACGATCCCGAATGGCGGCGTGTCGGGGGCTGGGCTCTCCCGGAGACGGTAATGGAGCGTATTGCGCCTAAGGCGGCCTCTGGCGGCGCTATAGGCCCTGACGGCTACCTTTATGTCATGGGGCATGACCGGCCGGAAATGTATGTTCTCGGCAAGCCGCTTGCCGGGCCGTATCTCGTCCACATCGCGACGATCGCGATCGATGCGGAAGGGCAGGCCTTCGACTTCGATGAAAGCGATCCCGGCACGGCCTGCGCGATCAGTCGTCCCAATAGGCAGATACGCTGCTTCCGCATCCCCGAAGTTCCTGAAAATGCCGGCCTTTACCGCCCGTTCAAATAACCAGTTGCGACGGCTGGTTTCCCGTTCTCCACGTGCGCCGGAAATCCGGCGGATATGTCATCCCTCTCCGGATCAGGCAGTCGGCTCCGCCGGGTATGGTGCTGGGCTGTCTTTAAAAAAGTGCCGAATCTGATGTTTGATTCAGGCTTCATAAAGAGCCGCTTGTTAGAGACGGTGTCGCAAGGTGAGATTCGACCCAACAATCAGTGCTTTGCAAACAACTTGCGATCTAGTCGGAAGCGAATAAACGATTACGATCGACGCCCGGGAGTTCTGCTCCCGGGCTTTTTCTTTGCCCATTGCCGCCATTTCCTCAGGATAGACTCCTTCGCGGCCTTGAAAGCTGTCAGGCTGGGACACGGGCTTCTCCAGTATTGGCGCAGCGGCCAGTGTTATCTGGTTCGTGCCGATCCACTTCGAGAAACATGAAGGCGATTTCAGGTTTGCCGAGAGCTTTATCATTAACGGCTCGGCAAGAAGGACAAGAGTCGATAATGCCGCTTGAGTCTTAGAGGCTAATTGCGCTTGGTGGGATCAGTCTTGTGTAGTTCCTCTTCTTCGTCGGCGCTGCGTTTCTTTTGCGCCGAGTATCGATCAGGCAGGAGCTCGATCTAGGCATCCAGCCGCTGCGTTTGGAGAACGATCTGTTTCGGAAACGCAATGTTGGAAAACAGTCTGTCACAGGAAGCGCGGTTTCGGTCCGAGCTCAATCCCAAACGCGGCTCGCTCTTTGCGGTGGCTTCCGCATATCTGGTTACGATTGCTGCCTTGGTTGCACTGGTGATGTTCATCACGAGCTTTCGCGAAGCCGGCGTCAGGCTCGAAGAAATGCAGGTCGCGCAGAACCGGTCTGCGGCAATCGAACATTTGGCTTGGGAAATCGATACGCGAAGGCCCGTTGCTGAACTTGAAGCGAAAGTGGCGGAGTACCGGAAATTCGCCGAACAGGAGGCGGGCCTTCTGGAAGAAGAGCAGAGCGCCGTGCCGGGCGACCGGTTCCGATTGGCGGATATCGAAGAACTCGAACGTCTGGTGTCGGCGGATGGCGAAAGCCGGTCTCAATTGGCCGAATTGGCCGCGCGTATCGCAAGTGACGAAGCGTCGAGGGTAGGGCTCATCCAGGCGGAACTGAATGAGGCGCGCCGGCAATCCGTTGTCTACGCCGTCTTGCTCGCTGCACTGGTGCTGTTCGGGGCCATGGGCGGCGCATGGTACTTCCTGCGGCGGTCAAGGCACCTCGAAAAGCTGCTTAAAGAACGCTCGGAAGAGCTTGAAGAGGTCGATCGCTCAAGGCGCCTGTTCTTCGCCCAGGCCAGCCATGAACTGCGAACCCCGGTTACGGCGATGCGCGGCGAAGCCGAAGTGGCGCTTGCCGACAACGATATGGACCTGGAAGCGATGCGGGAATCGCTCCAGCATGTCGTTTCCTATGCGAGCTTTCTGGGCCATCGAATTGAGGAAATGATCGGGCTCGCGCGCACGGCCGACGGCAAGGTGCACCTGAAATCCGATCAGCTGGATCTGCGAGACATCGTGATCGAAACAGTGCGGGATGCCAGGGCCTATGCGGAATCGGTCGAGGTGGACCTTCGCGTCAGTGTTCCGGACCAAGCGGTCAATATCGTCGGCGATGCCGAGTGGCTGCGCCGGGCACTGTTGGCGGTAATTGAAAATGCGCTCAAATTCTCGCCGATGGAAGGTTCGGTAAGTGTGGAGTTGACGGTCAAGGACCTTGTCGCCCATGTCCAGGTTTCGGACGAGGGGCCGGGGGTCACTCCCGATGAATTGCCACTTATTTTCGATGCCTACTACCAGACGGAGACGGGCAAGGTTCGCGGAGGCAGCGGGTTGGGGCTCGCTCTTGCGCGCTGGGTGGTCGAGCAGCACAGCGGGACGGCGAGAGCCGAGAACATCGGGAAACTCTCGCGCCAAGGCTGCCGTGTGACTTTGACATTTCCACCGGGGCGAACGGCATGAAAAAGATATTGTTGGTGGAAGATGACGTTGGGATCGCGCGATTCATTTCCCAGGGCCTGCGCGCGCGCGGGCGGGAAGTTCACTGGGAACGCGTCGGCAAGGACGTCGTCGATCTCGCCTGCACCGGGGAGTTCAACACGGTAATCCTGGACCTGCTGCTGCCGGACCGCGACGGTCTGGATATCTGCGCGGACATCCGGGCCGCCGATGTGGGCGTGCCGGTCTTGATGCTGACGGCGCGCGGGGGGCTTGATGACCGGTTGGACGGGTTCGCGGCCGGCGCCGACGACTATCTTCGCAAGCCCTTTGCTTTCGATGAACTGATCGCCCGGGTCGAAGTGCTGGTACGCCGCGACCGCCTCCGCAGGCCCGATCCGGTTCGGATGGGCAAGTTGCGGGTTGACCTGGAAGATCGGGCTGCGGAATGGGATGGCGTGCCGATCGAACTTGGCCGGCGGGCATTCGCATTGCTGACAGCTCTTGCGAAAGCCGGCGGCAAAGTCGTTTCCAGGGAGGCTCTGATCGACGAAATCTGGGGACCGGACTCCGATATCACGGAGAATTCCCTAGACGTTTGCGTCAGTACGCTGCGCCGCAAGCTGGAGACCGTGTCGCCTCAGATCGAGATCGAAACCGTGCGCGGGCAAGGCATTGCGCTTCGCGTCAACGAACCGAACTAGCGGTTCGCCGCTTTGTCATCGTTGCGCAGTCCAGGGTTGGGCGGAACGGCAAGGGCCGGTTGAACCACGCCTTCTCCCACGATCATCGAGGCGAGGCTTCCTGTAAGTTTCCAGATGACGATGGTCACAAGGATGGAGACATATGCGTCGACCGCATAGTGATAGGCGAGATGGACGGAGCCGATCACGATCACGATGCTGAAGATGCCGAAGAAGGTGCTCAGCGACCGGGATTTCGCCTTGATCGCGAAAAAGAACAATGTGACGAGCGCGACATGCATCGATGGCATGGCGGTTATGCCACGGCCCAGGCCTCGATTGCCTTCCAAATACCATGTCAGCAACGACTGCTGCACATCGAGCACGAGTATTGGAAACCGTTCGTTCGCACTGCGCAGGTAATCCATCTGTTCTTCATAGTAGCCGAGCCCGAGCAAAGGCTCGATGAAGCAGGGCCCGACCGAGGCGAAAGTCGTGGCCATGACAATGCCGATCAGCGTCCAGATCGAAAAGAACCCGATGAAATAGCGGCAACGCAGCTTCCGATCATTCTCGAACAGCGCAAAGTAAACTCCGCCAACGTAAATCAGCAGGACCCACACATGATAGGCGAGCGAGACAAAGGATGTGGCCATTGGATAGCCCAAGAGGGGCTGCAGCAAGCGCCAGGGGTCTGCCCCATGGATCTGCTTGTCCAGCGCAATCCAGGTCGCATCCCAAGTGTAATCGTTGAACAGCGGAATGGCGCTCTTCATCGCGGAGAAAGCGGGCATGAAGATCACCAGCGCAACAATCATCGGCAGTCCGCGGGCAATGCGGTTGCGAACGGCCCGGCTCTTCAAGCGCTCATACAGGAACCGGATCGGGCTGTGCGGCCGCTCGCGATAAAGTTCGCGGAATGCGATCGGAACGAGGATCAGGAACAATGTTGCGGCATACAGGATCAAATTGCTGAGATACGATCCGAAACGCAGCGCTGGCACGCCCTTCGCTGTTAGCGCGGACACGAGAACCAACCAAACGACCAAGATGCCCGCCAGGACGACCCGGTCTTCTCTCAGGGGTATGAAGCGGCCAAGAAAGTCGAACAATGCATAGCCCCGTTGCGGCAGCCCAGTCTGGGCAGATTTGCTTGGCCTTCGGCTCGCCGTCAAATGCGTGCGGTCAGGGCACCGCGATGCGTTGGCGGAATGTGATGTTTACCCGGTTGGAGAGCAGGAGATAGGGTAGCCAGATTGCTGCGCTGATCATTACTTTCTTGATGTTGCCGGAGAGCAGATCCTGAAGCGCGTCGGCCACTTGCGGCGGAAGATCCGGGATGACCGCCACCTGCTTGGCAATCGTTAGCTGAAGCACAATGTCGAGCGCCCAGGCGAATGCCAGCATTCTCGGGAACAGCGGAACCGACCTCAAGGCCATGATGAAACAGATCATATAGAGCAGATTCATCGCGATCGCATCGAACGCCATCATCTGGAAAATCGCAGTGCCCCAATCGGGCGCGTGGTTGTTCATGGCAGGAACGGCCATGAGAAATTCGAAGCTGCGCACCGGAATGTTGAGCAGCATGCCCAGAAGCAGTGAAGCCATGAACCCGGTGGGGCCGAACAGGGGATGCTGGCGCGCACTCACTACATCGAGTTTGCGCCAGCGGCCATAGAAGGCCAGCCGGATATGGGGTTGAGCGGAAAGCAGGCCGCGCGGGAAACTGCCTGCGGCCAGTGCGTAGCCGATGGGCGGGGCCAATCCGACCAGTAGATAGGGTACCGCAATCTCCGCAAGATCGCTTGCCGTGTGGATCGGCGTAATAGCGAAGAACGACCGCAGGGCCGCGCCAAGGCCGAAGATTACCAGCCAGGCAAGCATGATCGAGCCCATCCGGTTTTCAAGAAAGAAGGCAAGGGCCTTGCTGCGTTCTGTTAGGTCGGCCTGTGTCTTTTGAATAAATCTGCGAAGGTTTTCGCTAGAACTCCGTGCCGCGAAGTTGTTATTCATATTGGCCACCACCCTTATTCTTGGCCTTCGAAATTGGCTTCTTGATCCAGCCAATGACCGTCGAGGCTGTGGCTGCATCACATTGAAATGTCCGGCCTAACAAAACGAATCAGAACTCGATTCTTTCCGCTGTTACAGCCTCCCAAAGGTGCGCTGATCTTGTTCATTAACCATGTGGCTTCATTCTGGCTGCGGCTAACCTCCTAGAAAAATAAGGTAAATTTTTTGCTAACGGTTTACGATTGACTGCGCTTTGAAACCGCAGGAAAGTTATCAACAGTCCTGGGGGGATTCCGCATTTGGTCTCCGGCGCAAACGCTGAGACAAACAAAAACAGCGGTCGCGTCGTTTCCTTTTGTTCCCTTCTGACATGGTTAACCGGAAATAGAAGCCGGGGCCAAAATTGCATTGAGCCGGATCAGCTCACTTCGCCGATCCGGTTATGTTGGGGAAATTACGATGTCTCGCTTTATCAAATCTTTCGTTGCTGACGAATCCGGCGCTTCTGCGGCGGAATACGCCCTTATTCTTGTCGTTGTCGGTCTTGGTATCGTGACTGCCGGTGTTGCTCTTCGCGATGCAATTGCCGGAGCAATGAGCGATACTGCTGACTGTATCGATACAGCGGATACGGGCTCGCCTTCCTGCTAATTTGGACTCCCGGTCCACCGGTTTGACGGTGGGCCGGGTATTCAACGCGCTCGTTGAGTGCGCAATTTGGCAGGGGGTAAAATGGGGCAACGCAACCTCATAATAATTGTTGCGGCGGTCGTTCTCGGCCTGTTCGCGGTATGGCTGGCGAATTCCTGGTTCTCGAGTGTCGAGGAGCAGCAGGAACGCGTGGCTGCCGAACAGGACCTTGTTCGCATAGCGGTTGCACGCCAGGAACTCGATTTCGGTTCGCCGCTCACTGCCGACAATGTTCGTATGGTGAGTTGGCCGGCGAATTCCGTCCCGGCTGGCGCTTTCCGCAGCTCCCAGGATTTGATCTCGGCCAACCGCGTCGCCATTCGGCCGATTGCCAATGGCGAGCCCATTCTCGATTCACGCATTTCTGGCCGGGCGGTGCTTTCGGCCAATCTGGCACCCGATGCGCGCGCTTTTTCCGTTTCGATCAATGCCGTCACGGGCGTCGCTGGCTTTGTGACCCCCGGCGATGTCGTCGATGTGCTCCTGACCCGTCAGATGCCTGGTGAAGGAGCGAACAACGACGACAGGATGACCGTGGTACTGCTCGAAAACATTCAGGTGCTGGCGGTTGACCGGCGGTCGGGCGAGAACCAGACCGATCCGGCCGTAGGCAAAACGGTAACTTTGGAAGTCGATCAATTCGGTGCGCAGAAGCTGGCCTTGGCCTCTCAACTCGGCACTTTGTCGCTGGCCCTCCGCAACGTCGAAAGCCAGGTTGTCGGCCCTACCACAACCGTGACGGCGAGAGACCTGGGCGGGGAGGGATATTATCTTCCGGGCAGGCCTTCGGCGCCGCAGCAAGCTTATTATGCACCGTCCGCGCCCACTGCACCGGCCCGCACGCGCCGCACCTCCTCCGGTCCTTCGATGACGATCTTCAGGGGAACGGAAGACACTGCCTATGAGGTGAATCGCTATGGCGAATAAGACACTCTTGGGCTGCACGGCACTGGTGGCCATGGCCCTTACCGGGCCAGTCTTGCCGGCCACAGCAGCGGCCCAGACTTCGGCGCGGGAGCTCCATGCTGGCACCTTGGAGGTGCCGCTCAACAAGAGCCAGGTCGTGACAACGGACCGTGCGATCAACAAGGCGATGATCGGCAACGCGTCCATTGCCGACGTTCTGCCGCTGACGGATCGCTCCGTTTATGTGCTCGGCAAGACGATGGGCACAACCAGCCTGACGCTCTACGATGCGGGCGGGCGCGTCCTTGCCGTGATGGACGTCGCGGTCGGCCCCGATGTGAATTCCTATCAGGATCAGGTTACCCGCTTGCTTCCCGGCAGCGAAATCAAGGCCTCGATCTCCGGCTCCTCCATCGTTTTGACGGGGCTGGCCAAGGATCCGGGAGAGATCGACCGCGCTATCCAGCTCGCCAGGACTTATGCCGGCGACAATGTCGTCAATCTGGTCGGCGTCGGCAGCAGCCAGCAGGTCATGCTGGAGGTCAAATTCGCCGAAGTGAAGCGCTCTATCGGCGAAGAAGTCGGTGTGCGCGGTTTTGCAGGCTCCAGCGACGGCACTTTCAATAGCGCCATTGGACCGGGGGCGTCCGTCACCTCTGGGGTCGATCCCATTTCCGGGCTACCGGCCAATGTATTTGGCGTAAGCGATATAACCAACAGCTTCGGCGTTTTCGGCAAGACCTTCACCGCCATCGGTCTCGATTTCGACGCCTATCTCGACGTGCTCGAGACAAAGGGTTTCGCCAAGACTCTTGCAGAGCCGACCCTTGTCGCATTGTCGGGCGAGAAGGCGTCTTTTCTTGCCGGCGGCGAGTTCCCGATACCGGTGGTCCAGTCCGGCCGGACCGGGGGCGAGAATGCCGTTGGAAGTGTCACTGTTGAATTCAAGCCCTTCGGTGTCAGCCTTGGATTCACTCCGACTGTGCTCGGCGACAAAACGATCAACCTAAAGGTCGAGCCAGAAGTCAGCTCCATCGATCCCGCCGCGTCGATCCAGCTCAATGGGATTTCCATCCCCGGGCTGCAGACGCGCCGGGCAAGCACCACGCTGGAGCTTCGCGACGGAGAGAGCTTTGCAATTGCCGGGCTGCTTCAGCAGGATTTCCAGACGACGGTCAATCAGGTGCCGCTCCTCGGTTCGATCCCGATCCTCGGTGCGCTGTTCCGTTCAACCGAGTTTCAGAAGGGCGAAACCGAGTTGCTGATCGTCGTGACCCCGCGGCTGGTGGCAGCGATCAAGCCGGAACAGGTCGTTCTGCCCACGGATCGCGTCAAGGATCCCGACGCAGTGCGAACCATCATGTTCGGCGAAGCCTACGATCCCAAGCCGGCCGACGAGATGCAGGCTCCGCAAGCCGAAACCACAGGCGAGGTGGATGACTATGAGTATTGATAGCCGCCTTCGCTGTGTGGCCCTGTTTGCTGCCCTTGCCATGTCGGCCGGCTGCGTAAGCAACACCATATTCGAAGCCGAAGGCGACACGCAGTTCGGCGATGCCAACCGTCAAACCATGATGGCACAGGTGATCGATCCGGACCCGCTATATGACGAACTCGTGCCCGTATCGAGCGGGGAACACGCCGCCGAAGCTGTCGAACGGTATCGCGAGGGCCGAGTGCGAGAGCCTGACACGATCAGGACGACAAGCGGGCTCGGCGGTTCGGGCGGCGACTGATGCCCGGAGTATTGGAAGGGAATGTTGAAGAGCAAAGGACATCGCAGGTCATTTGATTGCGGCGAAGGCGTTGTGCCTGAGGCCGGCTCTTCTTCATGCCTGTCTGATTTTGCCAAAGACAGTTCTGCCGCGGTTGCAGCCTTGTTTGCTGTCGGACTTTTCGTTCTGGTGGCCGCGGCCGGCGTCGCGTGGGACTGGACGCGGATGACGGCGATGGACAGCGAGTTGCAGAACGCCGCCGATCAGGCAGCGCTGGCGGCTGCGACCCAGCTTGACGGAGAGGCGGACGCAATCGCCCGTGCCACCAATGCTGCCAGCAATCTGGTGGCGAACATTTCGCGCATGTCGAATGATGGCGACGGTGCAGCGCTCACAGTTCAGACGATCACCTTCTATGACGGATATGATCAGGCGGATGACGAATTCGGCGACGAAACCGATGTGGATGCGGAAGCCGGCGCCGTAAGGGTCCAGATCACCCCGCGCGAGGCGGTCTACACGCTCACCCCCATAGTCGGGGTTATGCGCTCTGGCGATATTGGTGCCGAAGCCGCGGCGGCCTTGGGCTCGGCGATCTGCAATACGCCCCCAGTGATGATGTGCAATCCTTTCGAAGGCGATGACGTCAACGAGGATTGGGACGCCAATGACTATGTCGGTGTCGGCCTGAAGCTGATCACCGACGACGCCGGTGCGCCTGGCAATTTCGGCTTTCTGCGCAACGGCCTGGGGACAGGCGCACAGGACCTGGCGCGTGCCCTAGGCTACAACAACCAACCGGGCGAATGCGTGCCCGGCCAGGGCGTGGAGACGGAGCCGGGCCTGAAGGATGTCGTCTTCAACGCGCTCAACACGCGCTTCGACATCAGTACCAACGGTGCGAATACGTGCCCCAATGGCGGTACATGCTCGGCCGCGCCAATCGTGCGCAAGGACCTGGTCAAGGGGAATGGCAACGGCAGTTGCGGCACGTCGGGTAACAAATCCTGGGGCCAACCGGTCGCTGGAGAACGTTATGCCCCCACTTCCGCAGCGGCGCTCGGCGTGGCTGAACGTGCGGCCGTCGCGGCGATGGGGCTGCCGCGCGATTTGTGCCATGCGTGGAGCGAGGACGGGAGCTGTGCGGCCGGCAGCGGTGTCGTCGGGACGGGCGATTGGGATCGCGACGCCTATTTCGAGGTCAATTTCGGCTACGACAATGCGGGATGGCGTTCTGCGCTTGGTCTCTCTGCCGGAGACCCAGATCCGAGCCGATACGAGGTCTATAAATGGGAAGCAGGCCCGCCTGCCAAGGCAGGCAGCGCCGTATCTTCTGGAGGGAAGAGCGGCCACTATGCCCCTGTTTGCCGAACGACTGGTGGAATCGAGCGCCGGCTGATCACGGCTGCAGTTATCAATTGCGGTGCCGAAGGTGTGAAGGGCCATCAAACCAACGTGCGTGTTCAGCAATGGGTTGAGTTCTTCCTAGTCGAACCCTCAATGAATCGCGATAACAATTCGGGCACAAAGATTACGGATGCCAACGACGTCTATGTCGAGGTGGTTCGCGCAGTAGATGTCGGTGACGACGGAGACAGCAGCACAGTTGTGAGGCGGGATATCCCGTATCTCATCCGATGAGCCGCATGCGCCGCCTTTTCCTGCGCAACGAGTGCGGTAATGCAGCGGCGGAAACGGTGCTGTTGCTGCCGCTCCTGTCTGTGCTCCTGTTCGGGGGAATGGAATTCGGCCATTTCTATTGGACCGAGCATCAGGTGATCAAGGCTGTGCGAGACGGCGCGCGCTTTGCTGGGCGGCAAGGTTTCGACGATTTCGATTGTTCGGCTGTCACCGATGCAGGCGTTGAAGCGGCAATCCAGAAGGTGACGCGTACCGGCTTTGTCAGCGGCGACAATCCCGAGGTCGACGGATCGGACAATCCGCTGGTTCGCGACTGGAGCGACGACAGCACGGTCACCGTTTCTGTCGAGTGCATTGCCGGCCAGGATTTCTCCGGTTCGGGAATCTACAAGGACTTCAAGCAGTCGGTCCTGGATGAGGAAAGCGGAGAGTATGAGGACGAAAGCATTGCCAAGAAGGTGATCGTTTCGGCCGAAGTCGACTACCCCGCGCTCTTCGGGGGCTTCGCTTTCCTGGATTTCCTAGAAGGGTACCAACTCACGGCATCTGCCGAGAGCCCGGTAATGGGGTTCTGAGCGATGAAGCGGAACTTCCTTCGCAATCAATCCGGCGCCGGTGCGGCGGAGTTCGCGCTGATGCTCCCGCTGGTTGTTGTGCTGTTCTTCGGCATTATCGACGGCGGGCGGTATCTCTGGGAAGTGAACCGCGCATCCAAGGCGACGCAGGCCGGGGCCCGCGCGGCGGCTGTCACGCACATGGTGCCGCAGGGGCTTGCCAATTACAGTTTCGCAATCAGTGCGGGCATTCCCCAGGGGCAGCCCGTGTCAGGCGCATACTTCACTGGTGTGCAGTGCGAACGGGCAGGCGGGAGTTTGGACTGCAACTGGCTCGGCTCGCCGGACGAAGATTTCGATCTCGATCCGCTCGACTGCGCGTTCGACACGGTGGTGAACCGGATGCGCGTTTTCATGCCGAGGCTGGATACGGAGAATGTCGTGATCGCCTATCACAACTCCGGCCTGGGCTTTTCTGGAGATCCGAGCGGTCCAGATGTTGCGCCGCTGATTTCCGTGCGCCTGAAAGATATCGATTTTCAGCCGATACTCACGGGCCTGTTCGGCCTTACCTGGCCGCTCCCAAGCTCGGATTACACGATAACTCAGGAAGACGGGATGGGTTGGAAATACGAAGAGGTCCCTAACGATAATGAATGCGATCCATCAGCATGACGCTCCACACTTCCCCGCTTGACCTAGGAAAGGAGACCGTATTGCCACTTGCGCATCTCACGGTCGTGGCGACTGCAGAGGAGATCGACCGCCTACGGGCGAAGGCCGGCGAAAGCTGGGCGGATGAAGTGAACCTCGTTGCCATGCCTTTGACGGATCGTGTGCCCGACGAGATCGTGGACTCCGCGAAAGTCGTCATTATGCAGGTCGACGCAAGCGAGCCGGTTTCGATGCGCCGCCTCGAACAGGTGCGTCAGCGCCGGCCGGAACTGCCGCAGATCGTCGCGCTGTCGAACGCCGACATTGCACTGGTTCGTACCCTGCTGCGCCAGGGTGTCGCCGATGTCGTATCCCTGCCGCTCGATCCGGATGAAATGTTGCAGGCAGCGATCTCTTCCCTGGAAGGCAGCGAGAGCGCCGTGAGCAGGGATGAAACGCTGGCGCCACTTGTCGGCGTGGTCCGCTCGCTTGGTGGGAGCGGGGCGACGACGCTGCTGACTCATCTCGCCAGCTGTTTTGCCGATTCAGAAGGAGGCGCTGGCAAAGGGGCCTGTATCATCGATCTCGACATTCAGTTCGGGACCGTGACGGACATTATGGGGCTGACGCCACGCAGGACATTGTCGGACCTGCTCGACGCGGGAGACCGGCTGGACGGTCAGTTCCTGCGGTCCGTCGCCTCGGTTCACAATAGCGGGCTGTTTGTGATCGCCGCTCCAGAAGAAATCCTACCGATGGAGAGCATCGAAACGGATCAATTGCTCAAGGTCGTCGAGTTGGCTTGCAGGGAGTTCGACTATGTTTTCCTCGACCTGCCTTCCGACTGGAGCAATTGGAGCCTCTCCGTCATGCTTCAGGCGGATTCTCTGCTGATGTTGGTCGAGCAGTCGGTCCCCAGCCTCAAGCAGGCCGTGCGCCGGCTCGAGCTTCTGAGGTCGATCGGCGTGCCGCGCTCGAAAGTGTCGGTCGTCGTGAACCGGGTCGAGAAACGGTTGTTCGGCAGCATCAGCCTTCAGGACATCGCCGAAACGCTCAAGCATGAAGTGATGGTTGGCCTGCGTGCCGATTGGCAGTCGATCAGTACCGCGCGCGATCAGGGCGTCCTGGTCAATGAGGTGAAGCCCAAAAGCCCGTATTATGCGGACGTGGTGAAGTTGTCGGGGATGCTGGAACATCGCCTTTCAAGCCGGGGGACGTCATCATGAAATGGCAGCTCGGCAAGACGAAAAGCGATATTCCCGAAGCGCCGGCAGGGGATGCTTTCAGGGTTCCCGCAGCGCTCGCCGCGAGCGAGAAGTTCCTCGAACTCAAGACAATCATCCACCGCAAGTTGCTGGATCGCATCAACTTGTCGATGCTGGACAAGCTTTCGCGCCAACAGGTCGAAGACGAGGTCGGGGACATCGTCCTGGACCTGCTGGTTGAAGAGGATGCAGCGCTCAACTCGAAAGAGCGTTCGCGTCTCGTCGCGGAAGTGCTGGACGAGTTGCTGGGGCTCGGGCCGTTGGAGCCGCTGTTGGCGGATGACAGCATCACCGACATCCTGGTGAACGGGCACAGAACGGTCTTCGTGGAACGGGCAGGTCTCCTGGAAAAGGTGCCTACGCGTTTTCAGGATGAACGGCATCTTCTACGCATCATCCAGAAGATCGTAAGCGGTGTCGGGCGCCGTATCGACGAGGCTTCGCCTTTTGTCGATGCAAGGCTAAGCGACGGATCGCGCGTGAACGCGATTATCGCGCCGCTCGCAATCGACGGTTCGCTGCTGTCCATTCGCAAATTCGCGAAGCGCCCCATCAGCATGGCCAGGCTGATCCAGCTGGGGAGTATCCCGGCAGAGGTCGCGGAGGTCCTGCAGGCAGTGGTGCAAGCGCGGCGGAACATTCTGATTTCCGGCGGTACGGGGTCGGGCAAGACGACGCTGCTCAATGCGCTCTCCTCTTTCATCAACTCGCGCGAACGCATCGTGACGATCGAGGACTCGGCCGAGCTACAATTGCAGCAGGAGCATGTTGCCAGGCTGGAAACGCGCCCCCCCAATGTTGAAGGCAAGGGTGAAGTTACACAGCGCGATCTGGTGAAGAACGCGCTGCGCATGCGGCCGGACCGGATCATCGTGGGCGAGGTTCGCGCCGGTGAAGCCTTCGACATGCTGCAGGCCATGAACACCGGCCATGATGGTTCGATGACGACTGTTCACGCGAACTCGTCTCGAGATGCCTTGTCGAGAGTCGAGCAAATGATCGGCATGAGCGGCATCGATATCTCGTCTCAATCGGCCAGGGCCCAGATCGCTTCGGCAATCAACATCGTCATCCAGATCGGCCGCCAGGCGGATGGCCGTCGGCGGCTGCTCAGCTTGTCAGAGATTGTCGGGATGGAAGGCCAAACCATTACAATGCAAGAGATCTTTCGCTTCAAGATGACCGGTCGCGATGAGAATGGCGGCGTCCTGGGTCATTTCGAGGCTACGGGCATCCGGCCCAAATTCCTTTCCGACGTGATCGATCACGGCCTCGATCTTCCACCGGAGCTGTTCCGGCCCAACTTCCGCATCGGGGTCGGCGCGTAGTGAACGGAGACCTCATCCGCTTCTTCGTGCTGCTGGCGGTCTTCGCCTCGGTCTTCCTGTTGCTGCAGGTCTCCTTACGGGTGGCTGCGGAGCGCGGCGCTTATTCTTCCGCGGTAAACAAACGGCTCAAACTCATATCCCGGGGCTTTGAGCGTGAGGATGTGTGGTCACACCTTCGCAGGAACGATCCGGCACTGTCGCGGCACAGCTCCGGCATAATGGGCGGCATGCTTCGTTCGATACGCAGGGATCTCATGATGGCGGCCTTGCCCTTCGGGCCGGTGCAGGTCCTGTTCGCTATGATCATCATCTTTGCGGCAATCGTTCTTGTCACGAGTGTGATTGCATTCGTTTCGAATTACCAGATCACGGGCGGTGTGCTGCTGATCATCGTGGCATTTGCCGGGGCGTTGGCAATCGCACTTCCGCTTTTTGCGATTTCGTTTCTCGCACAGCGCAAGCGGCGGCGGATGCAGGAACAGTTCCCTGTGGCGCTCGACATTTTCGTCCGCGCCTTGCGATCCGGCCATCCGGTTGCCGCCGCGATCGAGCTGCTCACCCAGGAAATGGAAGATCCGATCGGTTCCGAATTCGGGCTCGTCGCGGACGAAGTGGCGTATGGGGCGGAGCTTACGGAGGTCCTTCATGCGATGGCCGAACGTTGGGATCTCGACGATATCCGGATGTTCGTGGTTTCGCTGTCGGTGCAGAACGAAACCGGCGGCAATCTGGCGGAGATTCTGGACAATCTTTCGAAAGTGATCCGTGAGCGGTCGGCGCTTTATCTGAAGGTCAGGGCGTTGAGCTCGGAAGGCAGGATGACAGGATGGCTGTTGACCGTGCTGCCCATTTTCACCTTCGTCTCGTTGTTCCTGGTCAATCCCGGCTTTTATCTCGAAGTCGCGGGAGATCCCATCTTCCTGATCGGATTTCCGGCTTTGCTGCTGCTGTATGTGGTCGGTGTGCTGATGATCCGCAAACTTGTGAATCTGGAGGTCTGAAGTGCTCGAATTCCTGGCTTCCAATGACCTTGCAAGGATCGCATTTCTGGCTTTGCTATTCGTCATAGTCGTTTACGCGGGCGTTGCCGCCGCGAACGCCGCCTCGCGCCGTGCCGCGATCAAGGATGAGCTCAGGGCAATTTCCGGCAGGGATATGCCGGGTAGTGCTTCGCGTCTGACCGATGACAAGGAGACTGCATGGACCAGGCTGGCCGACCGGTTCGAGAAGAGCGGTTTCAACCTTGCCGACACGCGCGGAGGAGAGCTGCGCCAGAAGCTGATCGCCGCCGGTTATGAATCGCCTGCCGCCCCGAAGCTATTCACTCTGGCACGGCTGGCGATGGTGTTCGTTCTGCCGGGCTTCTTCATTCTTCTGTTCAGTGCCGCGGGTTACGAGCTGTCGCTTCTGCAGCTATACCTTGTCGGTGTCGGGCTGGCGGTACTGGGGCTCTATATCCCCAATCTGGTCATTACCGCAAAGGCCGACCGGCGCCGCGAAACGATCACGAACGGCTTTCCCGACTGTCTCGACCTGATGCTGGTATGCGTCGAAGCCGGCCTTGGCCTGGAAGCCGCGCTGGACAGGGTTGGGCGGGAAATGGCGCTGTCCCATCCGCTTGTCGCCCGGCTGCTTTCGCTTGTGACCTTGCAATTGCGGGCCGGCGCCCAGCGCGATGAAGCGCTGCGCAAGATGGCGGAAGCAAGCGGTGTGGACGAGATCAAGAGCTTTGCCACGCTGCTGATCCAGTCGGACAAGCTTGGCACGAGCATGGCCGATACATTGCGCGTCTACGCGGCCGAAATGCGCGAAAAACGCCGTTTGCGTGCCGAGGAAAAGGCGCATCGCATTCCGGTGCTGATTTCGATCCCGCTGGTCCTCTGCATGCTCCCGACAATGATTGGGGTGCTGATGTTGCCGGGCGTCGTCAGGATCGTGAGAGAACTGTTCCCTGCCCTTTCTGGAGGAGGTTAGAATGAAGTCGCTTGGAAGCATCGCATTGCTGCTCGCTGCAGGCACTGCACTCGCTGGATGCCAATCGCTGTTCGGAAACAGCTCCCAGGCAAGCTTCAATGCGGACGCTTCCAGTCCGGCCGGTGAAGAAGCTGCTTTCGCGGTCAGCCTGGAAGAAGGCAGGGCCTATCTGAAGCAGGGGCGCATCGCCGCCGCAATCGGGGCCTTCAAGGTCGCGCAACTTGGCAGGGACACAAGGGCTGAGGCGACAAATGGGCTGGCCGTGGCCTATGCCCGGCTTGGGCGTCAGGATCTTGCAAGGCGGTACTTCGCTGCGGCTGCAAGGCTCGATCCGGGCAATCCGGTTTTCGCGGCGAACCTGGCTCGGCTGGAGCGGAACACGGCCTTGGCGCAGCAGGGAACATCTCCGGACACTGCCGAACTGGCGGTTGCGCAAGAGCAGAGCATACGGACAGCGGGTGCAGACGCCGAAACCGGCAATTCGAAGATCGAGCGGCTTTCCAGAGGCACGGTGCACCTGCGGCTCAACAATTCCCAGCATGAAGCGCCGGATATGACCGTGGTCGCTCGGGAAACTGTGCAGAGCCCTTCGCATACTGAAGCATCGAACAGCGCCACGGCCGAGTATCCCGTGAGAGTGCGATTGCAGTCTTCCGATGGCGAAAGAACGGCCGTCGCCGATGCCGGCGGAACTCGGCAGGGAGCCTATCCGGTAAGGGTCAGTTTTAGGTAATGCTCGAAACACTGGTGTTGGCCGTATGCCTGGTGGTGGCGGCCGCCGGCACTGTCTGGGATGTCCGGAAGAGGCGGATCCCCAATCTCCTATGCGTCGGTATGGCGCTGGTGGCTTTCTGTTACGCATTGGTGTCGTTCGGGCTGGTTCAGGCCGGCAGTGCGGCCTTGCATGGTGTGGCCGCTTTATTGGTCGGGATGTTGCTCTTCCGATTTGCATTGATCGGCGGGGGCGATGCGAAGTTCTATGCCGCCGCCGCGTTCGGTGTGCCCCTGAACCAGGCTCTCTTGTTGCTGGGGTGGACTTCGATTGCCGGGCTGTTGCTGCTGCTGGTGATGGTCGCAATGCGGATGGGCGGAATGTCGATCGGGCCGCGCGATGCCCATGGCAGAGTTCTCGTTCCCTATGGCGTGGCGATTGGGCTGGGTTTCGCGCTGACCTTGCTTGGCGGACCGCCGGGGGATTTGGTTTAGCCAAGCCGGCGCGCGGAATTTCCGGCCGCAGGGGATCCGGCGTGCCCCTTGGGTGCAGCGGCCGAAATCGAACAAGATTGTTGCATTGCAACACCTAGAAGCGTCTATGTTTCAGCCATGATCCGCGCTGCACTCAACCACCTGACCCATTACCGCTATTCCCGCCCGATCACTTTGGGGCCACAAGTCATCCGCTTGCGCCCTGCGCCCCATACGCGCACGGCCGTTCCCAACTACGCCTTGAAGATCCAGCCCGAAGGGCACTTCATCAACTGGCAGCAGGATCCGCACGGCAATTGGCAGGCGCGAGTGGTGTTTCCCGAGAAAGTCAGCGAATTCAGCATCGAGGTGGACCTGATCGCGGATATGACCGTGATCAACCCGTTCGACTTCTTCGTCGAGGAATATGCCGAAAATTATCCCTTCGCCTATGACGAAAAGCTGAAAAGCGATCTGGCGGCCTATTTCGACTGCGAAGAGCAGGGGCCGCTGTTCGAAGAACTGGTGGCCAGCCATCAGGGCTATAAAGGCCGTACGATCGATTTCCTGGTTGAGGTCAACCGCAAGCTCGAAGAGCGGATCGATTACGTCATCCGCATGGAAACCGGCACACAGTCGCCGGAACAGACGCTCGAGGTTGGCCGTGGATCCTGCCGCGACAGCGCCTGGCTGCTGGTTCAGTTGCTGCGGCGGCTGGGCTTCGCGGCCCGTTTCGTTTCTGGATATTCGATCCAGCTCGTTGCCGATGTGGAGCCGGTAGAGGGCCCCAAAGGCGTGACTGAGGACGTGGTCGATCTCCATGCCTGGGCAGAGGCCTATGTTCCCGGCGCTGGCTGGGTCGCGTTGGATGCAACCTCCGGCATGTTCGCGGGCGAGGGCCACATTCCGCTTTGCGCCACGCCGCATTACCGGTCCGCATCGCCGATCGAAGGCATGGCGGAGCCGGCGGAGGTCGATTTCACTTTCGAGATGCGCGTCGACCGCGTGAAGGAAGCGGTCCGCATCACCAAGCCTTTCACGGACGAGCGCTGGCACGCACTGCTCGACCTCGGCAAGAAGGTGGACGAGGATCTGAACGCGCAGGATGTGCGCCTGACCATGGGCGGAGAGCCGACCTTCGTTGCCGAGAATGCAGGCGAAGAACCCGAATGGAACGGCGAGGCCGTGGGGCCGACCAAGGCGGGATTTGCCGACCGACTGATCCGCAAGCTCGGCGAGGCCTTCGCCCCAGGTGCATTGCTGCACCATGGGCAGGGCAAGTGGTATCCGGGCGAAAGTCTGCCGCGCTGGGGCTTCGCACTCTATTGGCGCAAGGACGGCAAGCCGCTTTGGGAAAATCCCACGCTGATCGCCCTCGATCCCGAAGAGGATGACGAGCAGAAAGTCGATCCCGCGCAGGCCGAAGCTTTCCTGAATGCCGCCGCCAGCAATCTGGGGGTCGGCAGCGAGTTCGTGCACACCGTTTACGAGGATCCCGAAAAGTGGATCGAGCGTGAGGGCGAGTTGCCGGTCAACGTTTCCCCGCTCGATCCCAAGATCGAGGATCCCGAAGAACGTCAGCGTATCGTCAACACTTTCAGCCGCGGCCTGACCAAGCCGGTGGGCTATGTGCTGCCGATCCAGCGCTGGCAGGCGAAGCAGGAGAAGGAACCGCGGCGCTGGAAAAGCGAGCAGTGGCGCTTGCGGCGCGGTGCGTTGTTTGCCGTGCCGGGGGATAGCTCGCTCGGCTATCGTCTTCCGCTGGGTTCGCTGCCGCACGTCCCGAAGAGCGATTATCCCTATATCCACCCGCGGGTCGAAACCGATCCGCAGGCGCCGCTGGCCGATTTCCGCGAGCAGCGGCCTCAAGCGTCCGCGGAAGACCGCGAGAGTGCGGCACCTGCCGCGCAGATGCATCAGCGGGTCGAGCAGGCGGAAGGCAACCGTCAGGAAATTGTCGAACAGCAGATCATCGAAGGGGCGGTTCGCACCGCCATCACGGTCGAGCCCAAAGGGACTTACCTTTCCGTTTTCGTGCCGCCGGTCGAGAGCATGGAGGACTTCCTGGAACTCGTCGCCGAGATCGAGGCAACGGCCAAGGCCATGAACCTGCCGGTCCGGATCGAAGGCTATCCCCCGCCACCGGATCCGCGGATCAACGTATTGAAGGTCACGCCCGATCCCGGCGTGATCGAAGTGAACATTCATCCGACCGCCTCTTTCGAGGAATTGGTCGATGTGACGACGCGGCTCTACGATACGGCGCGAGAATGCGGGCTGACCGCCGACAAGTTCATGGTCGATGGACGCTCGGTCGGCACGGGCGGCGGCAATCATCTCGTTCTTGGCGGGGAGAGTGTCACCGAAAGCGCCTTCATTCGTCGGCCCGACCTGCTGAAAAGCTTTGTGCTCTATTGGCAGCGCCACCCATCGCTGAGCTACCTCTTTTCGGGCCTGTTCATCGGACCGACCAGCCAGGCGCCGCGGATCGACGAAGCGCGGCATGACAGCCTTTACGAGCTGGAGGTCGCGCTGTCGCAAGTGCCACCGCCCGGCGTGCCGCCCAAATTTCCATGGGTGGTGGACCTGCTGTTCCGCAACATGCTGGTCGATGTAACGGGCAATACGCACCGCACCGAAATCTGCATAGACAAGCTCTATTCGCCCGACGGCCCAACAGGTCGCTTGGGGCTGGTAGAGTTCCGCGGGTTCGAGATGCCGCCGGACGCGAAGATGAGCGTGGCGGCGCAATTGCTGCTGCGCGCCATGCTGGCATGGTTCTGGCGCGAGCCGCAGGATGGACCCCTGGTGCGTTGGGGCACCAGTCTGCATGACCGCTTCCTGTTGCCGCATTATTGCTGGTCGGACTTTCTCGATGTGCTCGGAGATGTGCGGGAGGCGGGATACGATTTCGATCCCGACTGGTTCGAGGCGCAGCACCAGTTCCGCTTTCCCGTCCATGGAACGGTTCATGCCGGCGGGGTGGAGCTGGAGATCAGCCACGCGCTGGAGCCCTGGAACGTGTTGGGCGAAACCGGGGCGATCGGCGGCACTGTGCGCTATGTCGATAGTTCAACCGAGCGTCTGCAGGTCAAGGCCAGCGGGTTGACCCCTGGCCGGCACGTCATCGGCTGCAATGGCCGCCGCGTCCCGATGCATTCGACCGGTAGGCAAGGGGAAGCCGTGGGCGGCGTGCGCTACAAGGCTTGGGCGCCGGCCAACTGCATGCACCCGCTGCTCGATGCGGATGCGCCGCTGACCTTCGACGTGTTCGATACGTGGAACGGCCGCTCCCTTGGCGGCTGCGTCTATCATGTGGCGCATCCGGGCGGCCGGTCTTATGACGATGTTCCGATCAACAGCTATGAGGCCGAGGCGCGGCGAAAGGCGCGGTTCCAGGAACATGGCCATACGCCTGGCAAGGCGCCCATTCCGCCGGCCGAAAACGGGGGGGATTTCCCGATGACGCTCGATCTGCGCAGACCCGTGGGGCTGGGATGAGCGACAGCGGGCTGTCTTCGGGCGATCCGGTGCAGAGTTCGGACCTGTTTGGCCCCGATCCCGGCAGCGATCCCCTGGCCTATTACATGACGTCCGAACCCGCGGCGGACATCTTCCTTGCCAGCAACCCCGAAGTCGCTTCGGCTTGGCGATCCTTCGCAGCCGGCCTGGCCGATCAGTGCCAATGCGATTTTTCCTCGCTCCAGCTCTATCTGGACCGGCATGTGGAAGATCTGGGCATGGCCTTTCGCCATACCGGGGACGAGCATGAACGCCCCTGGCCGCTCAACCCCATGCCGATTGTCATAGGCGGCGAAGAATGGGCGGCAATCGAAGACGGGCTGGTCCAACGGGCCGAATTGCTCGAAGCCGTAATTGCCGATCTTTATGGGGCGCAGCGCCTGATACGGGACAAGCATCTGCCTGCCGCAGTTGTTTCGGGTAGTGCAAATTTTGCCCGCCGGGTTGTGGGCATGAAGCCTGCGGGCGGAAATTTCCTGCATGTCTGCGCGATCGATCTTGCCCGTGGTCCCAATGGGGAATGGCGCGTGCTGGGCGACCGCGTACGCTTGCCGATCGGTATCGGCTATGCGCTGGAAAACAGGTTGGCACTTGGGCGCGCAACGGGCGGCTTGCTCGCTTCCATAGGGACCCGGCGGCAGGCGGGCTTCTTCGAAGCGTTGCGTCAAGGGATTGCCGCGAGTTGCGCGCGCGCAGAACCGCGCATGGCGCTGCTCACGCCGGGCCGGTTCAACCAGTCTTATCCGGAACAGGCCCATCTTGCCCGCCATCTCGGCATCTCGCTGGTGGAGGGACGCGACCTGACTGTGCGGGAAGGCAAGCTGTTCGTCCGTACAATCGCGGGTCTCAAGCGCATCGACGCGCTGTGGCGGTGGATCGGTTCGCGCGACATTGACCCGCTCAACTTCGATTCCCGTTCGCAGATCGGCGTACCCAATCTCGTCGATGCCGCCGCCCAGGGGCTGGTCATAGCGAACTGGCCTGGTTCGGGCGTGGTCGAAAGCCGGGCGATGTCCGCTTTCCTGCCGCGCCTGGCAGAAGAAATTCTGGGCGAGCCGCTCAAATTGCCGAATGCCGCTACGTGGTGGTGCGGCGGCGAGGGTGAGCGTGCCTATGTCCTGGACAATCTCGATAGTCTGGTCGTCAGTTCGGCCTTCCGCAGGCCCGTAGCGGGCTTGCCGGACGGCCATACGCGGCTGGGAAGCAGCCTCTCGTCTCAAGAGCGGGAGGAGTTGCGGGACGGCATGGCCAGGCGCCCGATGGACTACACGGCGCAGGAAGTCGTCAGCCTCTCGACCACCCCGGCGCTCGCCGATGGCAGGTTCGAGCCGCGCGGATTCACGGTCAGGGCTTTCCTCGCAAGGGACGAAGCCGGGAACTGGAAGACCTTGCAGGGCGGGTTTGCGCGCGTTTCCCAGACCGGAGACCTACGTACATCTCTGATGGGGTTGGGCGATATATCCACCGACCTGTGCATCGTCGATCCCGCCGCGCAGCAAGTCGCCGTGCCGCCGCCAAGGCTGGAAGCTCCGCAGGTTCGCCGTGATCAGGGCCTGCTGCCCAGCCAGGCGGCCGACAATCTATTCTGGCTGGGCCGGTATGGCGAGCGGGCGCATCAGACCGTCCGGATAGAGCGGACACTGCTGGAGCAGGTCGCGATTACGGGCGAAGGAATGGGCGCGGTTACTGCGGTCACACGTCTTGCCAATCTGCTGCGTTCGCTAGGCGCCGCCCCGAAGGAAAGCACTCGCTGGCAGCCCTCTCGCCTTGCCGGAGCGGCACTGAGCGACAGGAAGCTGTCGGGCTCGGTCCGCAGGATTTCGGAGCATACTGCGGCGATTGCATTGCTGCTTCGCGATCGCCTTACGCGGGACAGCTGGAGGGCAATACAGGGCACGATCCCGCGCTACACACCTGGCGATCTGGAAAGCATGTCTGGCGCGTGTGACAGGCTGGTGGAGCGTTTCGCGGCGCTTTCGCGCCTGATGGCCGATGGGCTAAGCCGCGGACCGGCATGGTCGTTTCTGGAGATGGGGACCTGTCTCGAACGCGCTTCGATGATCTTGCAGGCGGCGGGGGCCATGGTGCCCGGGAGCGCCAGTGCAGAGGATCTTTCGGCATTGCTAGACCTGGTGGACGGACAGTCGCTCTACCGCAGCCGGTATGTATCCATGCCCTATATCGCGCCCGTATTCGACATGGTGCTGCTGGACCCCGCCCAGCCGCGCGGCTTCGCGTTCCAGATCGGCCAGATAGAGCAGCATCTTGGCACTCTGCCGTCGCTGCGGGACGATGGCTTGCCCGAAGATCCAATCAGACGCGCGCGGCAGCTGCGCGCGCGGATCGAAGCCCTGGATGCCGAAGATCTCGACAGCGATACGATTGGATCACTGGGGCTCGATCTTGCTGGGCTCTCAAATGCAATCAGCCGCCGCTATTTCCTGCAGGATGAAGGCCCAGTCTCCCAAGCCAAGGCCAGGTTGCTGGGATGATCTACAACATTCGCCACGCAACCAAGGTGAAATACGCATCGCCCATTGCGCATGCGCTGTTCAATCTGCGGCTGATCCCCTGGAACTGGGCAGGGCAGACTTTCCGGAATTTCAGGCTCACGATTACTCCGCAGCCGAGCGAACGTGAAGATCATGATGGGCCCTATTGCGTGAACACGACGCGCATTGCCTTCCGCGAAACGCTGAGCGAGTTCGACTTCCTGAGCGAGTTCGAGGTAGAGGTCGACGCGCCGGCCGATCCGGGAGACGGGCCCAGCGTGCAGTTGGTTCGAGACGACGCGCTGGAGATGCTCGACATTTCGGTGCTCTCTCCCGCGCCCTATCTGTTCGCTTCACGCATCGCCCAAAGCGACGACGAGATCCGCCGGTGGGCTTCGGGCCATTTCCTGCCCGATATACCGATCGTGAAGTCCGCGCGCGCCTTGATGAAGGCCGTGCATGACGAGTTCACATACAAACCCGGCTCCACGACAAGCGCAACGTCCCCTTCAGAAGCGTTCGGCCTGCGCAAAGGCGTGTGCCAGGATTTCGCGCATGTGATGATCATCGCGCTGCGCAGCCACGGGATTCCCGCCGCCTATGCTAGCGGATATCTGCGTACCAATCCGCCTCCGGGCAGGCCGCGGCTGGTGGGCGCCGATGCCATGCATGCATGGGTCAATGTCTGGTGCGGGAAGGATCTGGGCTGGGTGGGCTTCGACCCGACGAATGATTGCCTCGCGCGGTTCGATCACATCCAGATCGGCATGGGCCGGGATTATGCCGATGTCGCGCCTATCGACGGGACGTTTGTCGGCACAGCGCCGCAACAAATGAAAACCGCTGTCGACGTGATCGAAGGTAGCTGAACATATTTGGCCCGAACCGGCGGGATCTGGGCGTCAGCTGTATGGCTCGCAGAGATTGTCGATTTTCCGGGAATTGAGATAGCCGCGCAAGGACGGCGTGGCCTGCGACCAGTCCGCGGCTTCGTCCGCGCGGACCGCGCAGAATGCGCGCCAGGCAATCGGATTGTCGATCAATTCCTCGATCACCGGCAACCCGGCAATGGTTACCCTGCTGCCCTCATAGTTGCCCGTCACGAGGCCGGCGAATTCGCGCTCCGGGCCTTCGATGGAGATGGTACCTTCTTGCTGATCCACGGTGACGATGGTCGGCGCCTCGACTGCGAAGGCAAGCCAGATGCCAACGCAGATTGTCGCGATGAGCAAGGCGACACTGCCCAGAATTGCCCATCTGCTCCGGAAGCGATCAAGACCGCCGACAATGGTGTCTTCCTTCATGAAGCTCGCTTCACCCGTTACGGTCGATTGCTTGGATTAATCCTGCTCACACCTTGGCGTCAATGCGGCGCGCTTGCCGTGAGGCAAGGCGCCTGAGGATCCCACACTACGGCTGCCTCTGCGTTCAAGCGAGTTCTTGGCGGACAATGCGCGTGCCTTCTACCATCGCCTTCAATTTGGCGCTCGCGATGTCGCGGGGGAGGTATTTGAGCCCGCAATCGGGCGCAATCACAAGTTTTTCAGCCGGGGTATGTTCCAAGGCCCGGCGTATACGCGCGGCCACAAGCTCCGGCGCGTCGATGGCATGCGTCGACAGATCCAGCACCCCCAGAATGATTGTCTTTTCCGGCAAGGTCTCGAGGATCGAACAGTCAAGATCAGACTGTGCGGTTTCGATCGAGATCTGATCGATCGCGCTGTCTGCAAGTTCGGGCAGGAAGCTGTACCCTTCTGGGCGCTCATGGATCAGCGCCGCATATCCGAAACAGATATGTATCGCTGTCGTCCCCGGTACGCCATCCAGCGCCCTTGTCAGCGCCTTGAGGCCGTATTCGCGGGCCTTGTCCGCTCTTGCCTGCATATAGGGCTCATCGAGCTGGACGATGTCGGCGCCGGCCGCGAAGAGATCCTTGATTTCCTCGTTCACGGCTGCGGCATATCCTAGTGCCAGCGCTTCGGGGTCGCCGTAATGATCGTCCTGCGCTTGCTGGGCCATGGTAAAGGGACCGGGGACTGTGATCTTGATCACGCGGTCGGTATGTGCCCGCATGAATTCGACATCGCGGACCTGGACGGGATGCTTGCGGGAAATCGGCCCGACCACGCGTGGGACCGGCACAGGCTCTCCACTGCGGTCCAGAGCGGTACCGTGATTGTCGACATCGACCCCTTCCAGCGCGGTGGCGAAGCGGTTGGAATAGCTTTCGCGCCGCATTTCGCCGTCGGTCACAATATCGATACCTGCGGCTTCCTGCTCCGCCAGCGCGATGATGGTCGCATCGTCCCAAGCCTGCTCCAGCCATTCGGGGGCGACACGCCAGAGCTCTTTCGCGCGAGTTCGCGGCGGGAAGCGCGAGGCAAGCTTTTCCCGGTCTATCAGCCAATCGGGCTGGGAATGCGAACCGACCAGCGAGGTCGGCAGCTTGGGCAACTGTGTCATTGGTAAGGCCATCTCCATTCAAATACCCAGCCGTAATTGTCCAAAGGGTGCAGCCGGGCTTTTCTGATACCGGTATCACACTGTTGCGCTGCCTTGGAAGCGGAAGATCGTCAATCGTAGCGCCCCTTGCCATCGCACGGACCAGATGGCAGGAATTGTTATACGATTCAGGAGGGTGAGTTGGATAGGCGAAAGATTTCGAGACGCAGTCTGGCGGCCGGAATGGCCACGCTTGGGGGCGCATTGATCGGCACGACGGCCGCTGTGGCGGCGTCCGCTTCAGGCTCGACGCGCAAGGGTTCCTCTGCAGGTGCTTCCAAGCTGCCGGCAGAAGATCGGCTGGATCTCATCGAGTTGATGTCGATCTATGCATGGGCCTATGACACGGAAGATGCCGCACTGCTGGCTTCGACTTTCACGCCCGATGGCAAGCTTGTCGTCTTTGGAAATGTCCTTGTGGAAGGTCGGGAAGGTTTCTCAGCTTTCATCGATCAGGCGAAGGAGATGAAGGGAGAGCATGGCTGGCAGCATTTGGCGGATCACCACGTGTTCCGCGACTATGACGGCCAGAGCTGCAACATCTATTCCTACTACACGATGGCCGAGTCCGATCTGCAGGGTGGCAATGTGAACATGCGGGCTATGGGGTATTATGCCAGCCACTGCGTAAGGGATGGCACCGGTTGGCTGTTTACCGAACGTTCGGTTGTGCGCTGGAACGGCGAATTGCCGTTCAAGGCGTAGCTTTTATTGTATTGCAGTAACGGGATTTGGCGGCGTGCATTGCGCCGCTATTTGCTATCCTGCCCGCTCTTCGTCAGTTTCCGCCGGGGCATGCGCCTGGATCACTTCCCAATGCTCGACAATCAGGCCGTCCTGCACGCGAAAGATGTCCACCTCGCTATGGGGCGGCTGACCTTCTGTGGAAAAGACCAGTTGCTGAACAACGGCTAGGTCCTTGTTCGCCACAGTGTTCAATATCTTGCGCTGCTGAGCAGGCGACCCCCAGCCGCGTTCCTGCAGGCGCGCGGCGCGGCCTGCAGCGCCAGGCAGGAGCCCGTGCTCGACCAGCTCATCGCTGAAATATTGCTCGGCGGCTTCGTCCGGTTTGCCTTCCTCGATAGCCAGCTTGATGAAGCGGCCTGCAACTGCCGCAGCGCTCTTGTCCATCGCCGCTGCACTTTCGTAATGCGCGCGGCTGCGCGGTCCGTAATCGGTCGTAGTCCACAAAGTGAAGAGAATGGGCGCGGCAATTCCAAGCACGATAGCGATGACATGCGTTGCTGGGCGCATCGTTCAATGCTCCCATTCCGAATTGCCGAAGAGGCGTTTCACGCCCTTTAGCGACGGATCGCCCTGATTGCAGACCAGCATGGGCAGAAAGCGGTCCAGATGCGAGATCGCCATCAGACACAGCATGATGATGATCGCCACTGCGGTACCCGTGCCGAACCAGTCACCGTTGGTCGCATGATCGAAGAATGCGATACCGACACCGACCGGGAAGGCCAGCACGATGGCCAGCGGAACGAAGCGATTGGCGAGTAGCAGGGCGCCGCTTACCACTTCCATTCCCTTGACCAGATCGAACATGCCGCTTTCGATCATCGCGCCGATGAGGCCGGCACCTGCGGGCGATGAGCCGGGAGGCTGGGGGAAGAAGCTGAACCAATTGTTCAGCCCGTGGACTAAGAACCAGCCGCCAAAGAAGAACTGCACGCAGTAGACGACTATCTTGAATGTGGTTCCACTCTCCTTGGTGGCCGAGTTTGCAGCTTGGCTCGCCATTTTCCCCTCCCGATTATCCGTCCCGTAAGTCGATGGAAGCCCTGTCATTCTGCCGGTGCTGCCGCGCCGTGCCGCTTGCCCGGCATTGCCAGCATTGCAATTGTGACGAATGCCATAAGGATCGCCAGGAAAAGGAAGAAGGCGCTGACCCCTGCCAGTGCGACGAGATGGACGCCGCCCACTGCAGCCAATACGCCGCCGATACGTCCGATTGCGTCCGATGTGCCCACGCCGCTGGCACGCAGGTTTGGTGGATATATCTCCGCCACAAGCGTGTAGAGCGCCGTAACGATCGCAGCCGAGCCAATTCCGCCGAAGGCAAGAATGCTGAGCAGCACCGGTTCGCTCAGACGGCTGCCTGCAGATGTGTAGGCCAGTACCGCAGAAACGATCACCGTGATTGCGGCGCCTAGCGGGGCGACGCGGTGTAGACCGAACCGTCCGAGCAGCCAGCCTGCTAGCGGCGTCCCGACGATCGAGGCGATGGTCCACGCTGTGAGTGCGCCGCTGGCGAAGGACAGCGGATAGCCGAGCCGCGATAGGGCGACCGGGACCCAATTGAGCACGGCATTGCCGAATATGTAAGTGGCGAAGAACAGCCCCCAGATGCCAAGTGTCGCACCGGGATTGGCATGCAGCAATTGGACGAAACGCTTGTGAAAAGGCTCTTCCTCGCCGGCGGCAGCGGGCGCTTCGCGTGGCTCGTGGCTAATCCCAAGCCGTTCTGTAATACGCTTCAATTCGGCGCTTCGAGCTGGAATTTTAACAAGAAAATTAGGTGATTCCGGGACGAATATCACAAAGCAGATAAATACCGGAATGCTCAGAAGGGCGAACAGCCGGAACAATGCCTGCCACCCGAACTCAGGCAAGATTGCGGCGGATGCCAGGGCGGCGATGCTGAGCCCGGTGGGCAGCGACGCGACGGAGAAGCTGATTGCCAATGCGCGTCGCTCGAACGGAACGAGCTCGGTCAACAATGCCATGGATGCTGCAAAGAAGCAGCCCATGGCAACGCCTGCCAAAAGGACCGGGACGAAAAGTTGAAGGGGGGTCGAGGCAAATGTCGCCAAGGCTTCGAACAGACCCAACATCAGGAGCGATGCCCCGATAAGGAAGCGCCTGCCGAAATTGTCGGCAATGACGCCGCCCGAGACCGCCCCCAAACCGGAACCAATCAGGACTGCCGCGATAGGCAATGCCATGGCCGTATCTGGCAGGCCCCAATCTGCGATGATTGCCGGGGCGGAGACCGGCAACAGTTGGATGAAGGTCCCGCTCAGGACGAAGATTGCCATCAGAGAGGCAATTGTGGCGAATGGAGTGGGCCTGGTGCGCATCAGGCCGGTTTCCTTGCTCATTCTACTTGCCTCCCAAAAAGCGATGGAGTGGCCCGAAATCCTTCGCGCCACTCCCCGCGCATTCGCCGGATCGGCGTCAGCCCCAGACCTTGCGAGCCACTTCGACCACAAGTTCAAGCTTGCGGCGTTCATCGTCGACGGTGATCAGATTGCCCAGCTCGGTCGAGGCAAAGCCGCATTGCGGGCTGATCGCCAGATCTTCGAGCGGGACGAATTTAGTCGCCTCGTCGATCCGCTTGCAGAGATAATCGACATCTTCCAAATCGCCGACCTTCGTCGTGATCAGGCCGAGCACCACAACCTTGCCCTTGGGCACGAAACGCAGGGGTTCGAAGCCGCCGGCACGGTCGGTATCGAATTCCATAAGGAACCGGTCGGTGTCGACCTGTCCCAGCAGATATTCGGCTACGCTTTCATAGCTGCCTTCGGCGCCCCAGGAGCTGCGGTGGTTGCCGCGGCAGATATGCACGCCGCGGGTCACTCCTTCCCGCTTCATGGTGCCAAGTACGCGGTTGTCGATCTCTACCAGCCGCTCCAGTGTTCCGCGCGCATCGGCAGGATTTATGTCTCCTGTATGGGCGGCCTGGATCGTATCGATATAGCGCAGGGAATCGAGCTGGAGATAGGGCACGCCGATCTCGTGGAGCGCTTGGATTTCGCCCTGATAGAGTTTCACCAGGTCGTCGAGCAGTTCGTCCATGTCGGCATAGACGGCCTTGCTGATCTCGGGATCGAACAGTCGGGTGAACATGCTTGGGCTGGGGATGGTGATCTTGAAGGGGCCGGAGGCATTCTTCTTCAGGAACTCCGCTTCCTTGGTTGCGAAGCTGTGCTTGAGGCCGATTTTTTCTGCTGCGACATAGTGCTGTGGAACAGTTTCTTCGGCGACGTCCGAATGCGCACCATGCCATCGGCGAGCGGGCTGTCCGCCGCCCGGGGCTTCCTTGCGCGTCGGGACAAGGCCGGAGAGCGAACTGGTCAGACCGCTCCCCCAAGCAGCGCGGCGGAATTCTCCGTCGCTCACCACTTGGATGCCGGTTTCCTTCTGCAGGACCAGCACGTCGCGAATTGCCTGGTCCTCTTCCTCCCGCAGGGCTTCTGCGGAGACTGCACCGGCTTCAAACTGACGGCGTTTGGCAAGCAGGCTTTCCGGTCGAAGAAGACTGCCGACCTGATCGGCACGAATGATATTTCCCATCGTTAAACTCCAGATGTGTTTTGCGGTTCAGAGGCGCGCTGGCCTCTATTTCTTATCTATTCCAGCGGGGCGGGGCCCTTGTGCCGGCCTTCTTCCAATGGTCCGTCGATAACCATCGAGCGGCCCGATACGCTGAAGGGCGGGACGTCCTGGAAGACGTCCCAATGATCGGTGACTTTGCCGTCCCTGACGCGGAACAAATCCACAAAGGCCGTGCCCAGCGGATTGCTCTCGCTGGTTACCCAGCGATGGACGAGGACGAGATCACCATCGGCAATGGTACGGGCGAAGTGGTGCGTGCGATTGTCCGCAAGCCGCTGTTCCTCGCGTGCAGCCATGTAGTCGATCAAGCCCTGCCGGCCCGGAGGTATACGGGCGCTGTGCTGGTTCAGATCCTCTGCCACATAGGTTTCAATCGCTTCGATGCGCCGCCCGGGTTCCAGGCCCATATTCATGTAATCGAGAACCAACTTGGTATTGGCTTCGGGATCTCCGGTTGGATCGGGCTGGCCGCAAACCGGGTTCTCAACCGTATTGCCGGCCTGCTTCGCCTCTTCATAGGTCACACCGACACCGCAACCGACAGCCCGCTTTTCAGCGGTTTCTTCGTCGATCGGCATGATGACGTCCCAATGTTCGGCAAACTGACCGTCTTCCACGCGCCAGATGTCGACGAAAATGCGGCCGGTGTCTTCGGGACTGGTAAAGACGTGCGACTTGACCGCCACGAACTGATCGTCGGCCATGATATTGTGGACGACGTTCACATAGTCGTCGGTAGCGTCGTATTTCTCCGGTTCGGCATCCTTGCGAGCTTCGAGGAATTCTTCGTCACCCTGATTGCCGTCACCGATCCAGGGATCGTGCTGCATGATGTCCGGGGCGAAGTATTTCGCGAAGGCTTCGTTGGATTTCTTCTCCTGAGTGAGCAGCATCAGAAAATCGGTGATTGCAGCCCGGTTGGCTTCTCTTTGCGTCGGTGCTTGCGCTTCTTCCGCAGCCTCTGGTGCGGAGCAGGAGGCCAGAGCTAGCGCCGTAGCTGCGAGTGTAATCTTGCGGATCATTATTCCTCACTCCCATGACTGTATCCCGCAATGGACACAGAATTGAGGTCCATGCGGGCGAAGCGCCAGCCTTCGTCGGTCCGTGTGCATTGCATGGATATCTCGACCAGCATCATCGTGCCCAGGCTATCGATTTCGTGGCGCTTGTTGGGGTTGTAGCGGTGCTGTTGAACCAGCGCGGTGCCGGATGCGTTGTTGCTATCCACTATGTTCCAGCGAATGTTGTTTATGGCGTGGCGGCCGACCGTGGGCCGCTCGTTCGCCGCTATTCCGTCCCACATCTCGCGAAACTTGGCGCGGCCTTCGACTTCCACCTGGCCATCGGCGGTCCAGATGCCGTCGACGGCAAACACGTCGGTCACTTTGGCCGGATCCACTTCGTCCAAGCCCTCGCCGTAAGTGTAGAGAATCTCGGTGCAGGCGTCCTTGATCAGGAGCATTTCGACCTGGCCCGGATCGTCATGGGCGATGCTTGGGGAGGCCAGTACACACAGAG
Source organism: Alphaproteobacteria bacterium (assembly GCA_030426245.1). Classification (GTDB taxonomy): domain Bacteria; phylum Pseudomonadota; class Alphaproteobacteria; order Sphingomonadales; family Sphingomonadaceae; genus Andeanibacterium. The sequence goes on from JAUHYZ010000006.1 coordinate 98,467, forward strand.
CTCCCGCCGCGATTATCGGTTTCATGATTTGTCTCCGCGATGTCTGGCCCAATCGCGCAGGATCACCACCAGCAGCACGAAGGTGGCGAATAGCAGCGGACCATATTGATGGGGCATCATGGGCTGGAAGTCCTCAGGTAAGGAGCCCTCCAGAGTGGCCGCATCTTTGCCTTGGGTGTCACCAGAGGCAGGAAGTAATCGGCGTAGCAGGCCAGGATGAAGAGGTTGAAGCCGATCTCCCTCGCGCCTGAGAACACGATATTGGGTGAACCGTCGACGAAGAAACAGAGATAGGCGATGATCACGCTGATGGGCAGCTCGATCGCGGCGGCCAATGGAACGAAACGGTTGGCGAGCAGGCAAATGCCTACCGTCATTTCGATCACCTTCACCAGATCGTATAGGCCGATCTCTATCAGTTGCCCCATGAACGGGCCGATCGGCGAAAGTGCGGGATCGCCACCTCCGCCAATGTCGAAGATCGGGACGAAGTGATTGAGGCCGGAGATCAGGCTGTGCGCACCGAAGGCCATACGCACCCAGAGCAGCGCGTAGCGTGTCCAATCAATTTGGAACGCCTGTGCTTCAGACAAAGGGCTGGTCCTTTTCGCAATCCATGTCTCTCTCCCCATTGTCACCGTGATTCGGTGTTTCAACTTGACAGGGGACTGTAACGACGCTGGATTGTTAGGCAATCATGGAAGAGGAAAATTTATGCATCAGCAGCAACTCGGACGACTGAAAGTCAACAAGGTTCTCGAAAGCTACATGGCTTCTGCGGGCCTTCCGGTATCCATGATATTTCCTGACGTGACGCAGGACGACATGCAGAAGCTCGCCGGCTGGTGCCCGCTTCCCGAAGTGACGGAAGATCCGGCGACTTCGCTTATTGCACTGAGCGTGCACAGCTTCGTCATTCAGCTGGACGGACAAAATATCCTCATCGACAGCTGCAACGGCAACCACAAGACCAGAGCGCTCGACATGGTCGACAATCTCGAGACTCCTTACCTTGAGAATCTGGCTGCAGTCGGGTTGAAGCCCGAGGACATTCATTTGGTGATGTGCACCCATTTGCATTTCGACCATGTCGGCTGGAACACCCGGCTTGAGAATGGTCGCTGGGTGCCGACATTCCCCAATGCCCGTTACCTCTTCGGCAAGCGCGACTATGAGCATTGGAGTACGCAGGACGATGAAGCCGAATTCATCCACCGACAGGCATTCGACGATTCAGTGTTGCCTGTGGTGCAGGCCGGGCTTGCGGACATAATCGACACTGATGATCCCGTTGCCGTCCGGCAGGAAATTGGCAATGGGGTCTGGATCGAGCCGGCTTATGGTCATTCGCCAGGCTGCGTCACCGTTTCCGCGCAAGCAGACGGCGCTCCCGCGCTTTTTTGGGGCGACATCGTCCATCACCCCGTCCAGATGATCAGGCCGGAGCTCACGCTGCCGTTCGATCACGATCAACCGACTGCAGCCAAGACGCGTCTTGCCATGCTTGATCGTATTGCCGACAGCGACACGATCTGCTTCCCGGCGCATTTCGCCGATCCGTCAGTCGGCCGCGTACTTCGCGATGGCTCAGCCTATCGTTATCAGTTCATCGACAGCTGACGCCGCTGGGATCGCTGGCAGGGGTTTCAGCAGACGCTGGTTTCCAGCCTGGCAAAGCGGCCGCGGTGGAATAATAGAGGATCCTTGTCCCCGTTTTCGAATGCCATGACGCGGCCGACCAGGATGATGTGGTCTCCGCCTTCATAGCGGTGCTCCGTTTCGCATTCGAAACGCGCGGAACAGCCCTCAAGCAGCGGCACACTGCCCAGTCCGACGGAGGTCTGGATATTGGCGAAGCGGTCTTGATCCGAGGTGGCGAATTGCATCGCCACGGCTTCCTGGTCGCAACTGAGCACATGGATGGCGAAGCGCGGTGCTTCCATGAATATGGAATAGCTGCGTGAAGTTCTGGCAACAGACCACAAGACGAGCGGTGGATCGAGAGAGACCGAGCTGAAACTGTTCGCGGTCATCCCGATCGGCGTACCTGCGCTGTCCAGTGTGGTGATTACCGTAACACCGGTTGCGAAATGGCCCAGCGCATCGCGAAAGCTGCGCAAATCGAATGGCGCGTTGTCAGTCATCAGATTGGATATTGGCCGTAATGTTCAGCCGGCAGGCGGTTTCATGGCGGCGATTCGATAGCGTCGCACGGAGACCAGTTCGAACACTCCATTGGCGACGTAGGGATCGGCCTGCGCCAATTCTTGTGCGGCGGCATCGCTGTCCGCTTCGACAATAACGACGCTGCCCACCGGTTTGTCGTCACTGCCCAGCAAGGGGCCGGCGAGCGCCATGGCGCTGCCGAGCCCCTTGCGGTAGGCGATGTGATCCGGGCGCTTTTCCTCACGCGCAGTCGGATTGCCGAGTTCGCGATATTCGACGAGGAAATGCGGCATGGATCAGGCGGCTTCTTGCGACGGCTGCAAGTGCTCGGCGAGCGGCTGGATATCCTGCCACTTCTTGTCCGGATCGAAGAAGAAGGTCTCCGCTGTGATTTCGCTCCAGTCGAGCTTCGCCTGATCCGCTTCGGGCACTTCGCCCGTCTCGGCAAAATGTCTTGCGGCGCGCAGCATCATCCGGCGGAATGCCACCACAGCCATGTCGCTACGCCCCAGATGCTCCTTGGTACGATCGGCGATCTTGCCCATGGTCTCTGAAACCGCATGGTCTTCCAGCGCCACGCCCTTGATTCCGGACAAGTTGCCGTCCTTGGACTTCATCATTTCGCGGTCCTGATTGTACCAGACGTCCTTGCCGTTGATCTTGAAGAACTGCTCGTCCCACACAACGCCGGATTCATCGATACGGTGTTCGCGATCGATCGTCTGACCCGGATCGTAAAAGAACTGGATGTGCCAGGTGGATTCGTCGTCACGCGGAACGAAGGCGTTGACCAGCCGGCGGTTCCTCCGGAATTCCGGTGCTTTGGGGCCATCTGGCGGAATGAAAGTATAGAAGGGCAGTGGAACCTGGGTCATGCGGCCGTTCTTGGTCTGGTCATCCGCATTGCGCACGGCGCAATAGCGCAGGCCGTAACGCGTAAATTCCACTTCCAGCTTCGGACGCAGATCCTTCTCATGCGGCCAGCGGGGTTCTTCGGACCACGGCACGGAGCGGTGGAGAATGCCTGCGTGGGAAGAGTCGACTGCCCCTTCGAGCGCTTGGGAATAGTTGCACTCATAGATCACACGGAAGGCTTCGCAGCTGCCTTCGGGCATGTCGAACCAGGGAAAATGCGGAAATTCGGGCTGATTTTCTTCCGGCCCCATATAAGTCCATACCATGCCGCCTGCGATGCGCGTGGGGTAGGCTTTGACCTTCATGGCTTTTGCGAGCTTGGAGTTCTCGGGTTCGGCAGGCGTGTCGAGGCACTGGCCATTGACGTCGAATTTCCAGCCATGAAACAGGCAGCGCAGACCGCAATCTTCGTTGGCGCCCAGGGCGAGTGACGAACCGCGGTGCGGGCAGTGCTCGTCCAGCAATCCGACCTCTCCGTTGGAATCCATGAAGCAGACCAGGTCTTCGCCCATAAGCCGAATCCTGATGGGCTTGCCGTCCGGTTCCAACTCGTTGAGTACAACGGCCGGCATCCAGAAACGACGCATCATTTCGCCCATTGTGGTGCCGGGGCCAACCCGGCAAAGAAGCTCGTTATCTTCGTGAGAGAGCATTTGACGCACCTCGTTTTGTTAGACAATAAGTTATTCTATCCTGACTCGCCCCCGGAGTCACTACCCTAATTGGAGAAACGGCGTGGACCTCGATGATATCCTCCCGATCGAGAATTTTTCAGACCTGACAATCCAGAATCTTGCCGACCGGATGCAGCGTTCGAACTCGTTCGAACAATATGTCTATCGCGAAAGCGAGATGGACGAATTGTGGCGCCTGCTGGACGTTGCAGTGCGCACCGGAGACCCGGATGGACTGCGCAGCGAAGAGAAACTGCGCATGATGCGCGACCTTGTGCACAAGGCGCATGACCTTGTCGGTATGGAAGGCAAGCCCAAGGAGGCGGCTGAGATTTTGCGTGAAGCGCTGATCTAGGCGCTTCGCCATCCGGCAGAGCTTTCGCATTCATGTAGGCCGGGCGCGAAGTCTTGCGCCAAGGTTATGTTTTGCTTGTCGCGACCAACAAATTGCATGGCAGATCATTCAGCAAACCGCTGCCAACCGAGCCTGCGAACCAGCGGGCAAGTACGCCTTTGTCGCTGTGACCGACAATTACGAGATTGGCGTTCCACTCATGGGCGCAGCCAGCGATTTCCGCAGCAGGGTTTCCATCGCGAATGCTGGTGTTGACTTGCAATCCCTGACCGGAAAGGCGCTTCGCAGCTGATTCCAAGGCGGTTTCGATCTGTTCCCTTTCCATTCCCCAGATGTCGATCGTACCCAATCCCGGCTGAGGTACCATCTGGGTGGATGTCGCCAATATGCCAACCAGATGAATTTCCGCATTGCAGAGGTCGGCAAGGCCCGCACCCTGATTCAACGCAACTTCGCTGAATTCGGAACCGTCATATGCGACAAGAATCTTCTTATACATAAGCATCTCCTCCGTGATCAGTTTTGCGAATGGCAGGGTAGGGCAGGCGGACCGCCAGCTCAACGCTGAAGCTAAGGACCAAACTGAGCCGATCGGTGGATGCTTGCGGACTCTTGCATCACTCCATGGGGGAAGGCGATGCGAGGCCGCAGTCAAGCCGCCTCCGGATTAGGTCACTTCCAGTAGACGAAACCCATCGCATTGCCGGTTCCCGCCTCGCTACGATAGCAGGGGATATAATCCAGTACATGCGGTTCCAGACCAAGTTGGGCCATTGCCCCTGCGACTGGAATCCAGTTCTTCATTTCGGAAGTCCCGTCGCGGAAGGTTCTTTCACCCAGTGCAAAGACTGGTTCGAAATCCTTCTTTTCCAATGCGCCCAGAAAGGTCTTGTCGACATTCTCGTCCACGACGAAATGGGTCAGGCCGCCGCTGGCGATCAGCGCCACACGCAAGTTCGAATCCCATTCACGGATCGCTTCCAGGATCGACTGGCCGAACTTGTAACAGCGGCGCATGGTCGGCTGATTCGGCGGGAAAAAGGTGTTCACCGTCACCATCACGCTTGGGCAGGGATTGTCGCGCATAATGCGTCGATAGATAAAGCCCCAGGCATGCGGTGTTTCCGCGCGGGGCAGGTCGGACATCGCGGCGACATCGAATTCATCGGCAATCGCCTGCTCGATGATCTTGAGCGCCAACTCAGGGCAGCCCTTATAGTCCGCGCCGCCTGCCGGAATGTAGCCGGGCAGAGAAATTTCGATGCCTGGCGGCAGCTCTGCCTTACGTTCTTCAGAAAATTCGTAGTTGGTGATTTTGTTACCATAATGAACGCCGAAGGCCGGGTTCAACGTATTGCGATATATCTCATTTTGGTCGTTGCCGATGATTACGGCGACATCGACTTTGGCTTCTTCGAAAATGTCTGCCAGCTTTTCGATGTTCGCCTGGCATTCGATCTGTCGCTGGTCCCAGACGTCCTTGTTGGCCTGTTCGGCGATACCTTCGCCTGCGCGAGCCTTCACCAAGTCGTCAAAGGACCAATCGCCGCCTTTCCAGGCATGCAACATCGACTTGTCTGAAGGAACGCGCTGGCCCCAGGTTTCCGTTTCCGTGACAAGCATGGGGCCGTGGCTCGTACCTATTCCAAGGACAACTTCCGCCATGAATATTCTCTCCAGTTGCGTTTTTGTCCGTCAGCCCAAGGGGCTGCAGGATTGGGCCTCTTGCAGACCCTTCCAATATCGGATACTCAAAATGTATACCATTCTACGCCAGCCGGTCAATCGCGTCTCTCGCGGCGGGTAAAACATCAAGGAGAGCAAGAAGATGGCATCAATCGCACAAAATGAGGGCGCAAAGCTCGTCGCAACCGCCAATCGTCCGGTTGTTTCGTCGAGTGAGGAAGCAATTGCGAAGGTTCGCGCCCTCTTGCCGGATATCACAGCCGCCGATTCAGTTGCGGATGACGAGCGGCATTTGCCCGACAGCATTGTAGAAAAAATGCGTGAGACGGGCCTCTTCGGCATCGTCATGCCGAAAAATCTTGGCGGTTCGGAGCTCGGCTTCGCAGATCTTGTTCGTGTTACGGTTGAAATCGGTAAGGTTTCTGGTTCCGCCGCCTGGATTTATGGCGTGCTGGCTGGCCATAGCTGGCTGATCAACCTGTTTCCCGAAGAAGCGCAGCGCGAGATCATGAGCGATCCCACGACTCTGCTGGGAACGGTCTTCCGCCTCGGCGGCACAGTTGTCGAAGAAGGTGACGGATATCGTCTTACCGGCGGCAATGGCCGTTTCTGCTCGGGCATCGATTATGCCACCTGGGTAATCATCGGGAATGCCGTGCATAAAACTGACGGCACGATGGAGCCGCGCTTCTTTGTAGTCCCCAAGTCCGACATCGAAGTTGTGGACGATTGGTACACCATGGGGATGCGCGGCACGGGCAGCCGCTCGATCAAGATCGACAATGCCTTCATTCCTGCGCATCGCAGCTGCAGCCTTGCCGATATGCTCGCCGGCTCCACGCCGGGCGCGCGTGTGCATGAGGGGGCAATCTATCGCTTGCCATTTTCCAGCCTGGCACCATTCTCTATCATTGGCGCGCCGCTTGGCGTGGCCAAGGGAATGGTCGACCGCTTCGCCGAGAAAATCGGCGCAAAGCTGAGCGATGCCGATCCACTGCAAGTCGCCGAGCAATCCGCCACCCTGGCACGCATTGCGGAAACGGGCGGCGATGTCGACGCGGCGATCGCTCTGGTGATCAGCGATGCCGAAATGGTCAATCGCGCAAAAGAACCGAGTGATATTTCGGAAGTGCAGCGCGCGCAGATTCCGCGGAACTGGGCTTGGGCAGCGCAGCGTGCTCGCCACGCAGCCAACCGCGTATTCGAAGCCTCGGGCGGGACCTCCATCTATGATGGTCAGGAAATGCAGCGCGTGTTCCGTGATGTGAACTCGGGTGCACAGCACTTCGCTTTCACATGGGACAGCGCGATGACGGGTTATGGACGCGCTCTATGCGGTCTGAAGCCCGGCGAATTCGCGCTGCCCAGTAAGAAGAAATAGTTTCGTCTTGCGGGGGATGGGGAGAACCAAAGCTTCAACAGGAGTCTCTCTATGACATACAGCCATGTCGCAGCATTGCTGCATTGGCTGATGGCCTTGCTGGTCATCCTAATTCTCGTGCTCGGTCTTTTCGGAGATGCACTTGAGAGCATCATTTCGTTTTCCGCGATAACCTTGCACAAGTCGCTCGGCATGACAGTGTTCTTGCTGACTCTATTCAGGGGATTTTGGCGCATTGGGCACCGTCCTCCTCCGCTGCCCGAAACCACGCCGAAGTGGCAGATCGGCGCATCGCATGCGGTTCACTTCCTGATCTACGCGTTGATGCTGGGCTTGCCGTTGAGCGGATATATTTTCGGCGCCGCCGGCCCCTATCCGATGCAATTTTTCGGCCTGGATGTGCCCAAGATAGCGGTTGGCGAGGCCATGGGCGAAACGGCGCATAGCCTGCATGAGATCGGCGGTCTTACGATGGCAGGTCTTGTGGTGCTCCATATGGGGGCAGCGTTCTATCATCACTTCGTCCAGAAGGATGAATTGATCAATCGCATGCGACCCTGGCGGGCTGCCTGAAGGCCAGACTGAGATAATGCTAAGGCCCCGGATCCTGTTTGGAGCCGGGGCCTTTTCTTTGCCCATTGCTGTGTTGAGCGCTCAGCGCGGCGGAGCCAGCAAGGCCAGGCTGCTCCAGGGAATGATCCCGATAATCATGCCGATGGCCCACAAGGTCGAAATCGCACCGACGGTGTAGCTGAGCCAGCGCAAGGTGAACCTGACAGGCGCCGATTCGAATATCGAAGTCCATGCTGCCGGTTCGCCGCCCGGTTTCACAGTGAACATCTGCCGGTAATCGCCGAAATATTCGGACATCAGATAGGCCTGCATCACGAACACGCCTGCGCCGAAGAACAGCATGTCGAGAAAACTGGCCCAAAATGCCGCGCCGCTCAAATTGCCAGCCAGGAAGGGGCCGAAGTTTCCAAGGAAAGGAAACAGATCGAGCAGGAAGGTCATCAAGATGACTGGGAAGCTCAGCACCAGCATCAGCACGGCATAGCGGTTGAATATCAGAGCTAGCCCAAGCAGGATTTCCAGGACCTTGGCGGTAGAGAACATCCAGCTCGATTCCACGAGTACACGCAGAATTTCGTGCTTCACCGGTCCTTCGATCTGCTCATGCATATTGGGGAACGGTAGAATCTTGAACCACCAATTGATGCCCGAGCACAGCGATTGGATTCCCAATAGCCAGCGCACCGCGACGATCGCGAAATTGCGATCATTCAGCTTAAAACCCTCCATAATCTCCCCTCCTGAACTTCACGCCGCATCGGCATGTCGGCTTGAATGATATATCTTATTGGTAGACGATCCATCTTCGATTGGCTAGCATCGCATTTGCTATAGAAATTTCAGAGAGTGACCGGAGGGGGAACGCCAATGTGGCGGACAATCGAAAAATACGGCGTGGCTTTCTGCCGCTACTACCTAGGCGGCTTCAATCTGATCTCGGGACTGAACTACTTCGTGCTGTTCTGGCCCCAGCCGAAGGTGACCGACGTTACCGGCAACGAGTTCGTGATCGCCGCAATGGATCTCAACCTGTTCACCTATGCCAAGATTTTCGAAATCATCGGCGGTGCGTGCCTGGTATTCAATCGCTTCGTGCCGCTGGGTCTCGTGCTGCTCATGCCGGTTACGATGAATATCTTCCTGGTCAACGTGCCCTGGTCGCCGCTGCCGCATGTTCAGCTGTCGGTGACACGCAACCTGTTGATGCATCTGATCCTGCTGGCGGCATATGCCAACTATTTCTACCCGATGCTCAAAGCCAAGACCGCGCCGCAGCCGGTCTGGCGTGATCCCTCACGTATCTGGAGGTCTTTCTGATGTTGGAGATATTCTTTGAAAACATGAAGGACGCGACCTTCAGCTTCGTCATGGACGGCAAGACCGACATGATGAGCCTCAATCCGCTGGAGCATACCAACTTCGAGATGATGGGGACCATCTTCGGCATTGCCGGCTTGGTGATCACATTCGTGCTTAGCCGGCGCGGAGTGAAGGGCCAGTTGCCACACACATTTACCGACGAGGAAACGGAAGAAGACTCGCTCAAATGATGCAGCGTCTTTGACCGCCTTCAAAGCCCGGCCATGAGCCGGGCACTGGTTCGATTGAAGAGAGTGCCGCGCAGTAGACTCATCGGGCATTGCAGCCCGAGCTTTCGATTGTTATACACTTTCGTTAAGCAATCTTGCGTGTCATTGAAATGGCCGTAGCCAAGGGAGAGAAGTTGTGAGCCGTTTGGCCCCCACTATCGCAGCAGCCATTGCGCTGGCAGTACCCACAGCCGCTTGCGCTCAAATGCCTGCCGAGACTGAGTCGACGAGTGCGGAAGCGCCGCTGACCTTGGCGGAAATCGCTACAATCCAGCAATTGTGCGGCAACGTTTCCCGTATGTATGCCCGTTATCTCGACGATAAGGATTGGGAGAATCTTCCTAATGCATTCGCGGAAGACGGCGTATGGGAAGTCCTTGGCAACCGGATGCAGGGGCCCGAAGAGATTCAGGGCTACTGGAAGATGCGCACCGCGGATTGGACGCCCACTCATGGCCGCGTCCATCAGATTGCCAATGAGGTAATCGAAGTGATCGACCGTGATCATGCGCGCGGCACGTCCACTGTCTTCATCTATTTCTTCG
>JAUHYZ010000044.1 GCA_030426245.1 Alphaproteobacteria bacterium
GATGACTCGGCACCTGCTCGTTTTGCAGTGCAACGTCAAGAGTGCGCGGCGCATCAAAGCGCGTTGATTGCGCGGTTCGCTGCGCTCTATAGGGGGCAATGGCATTGCTTGCCCCCCCCTCTCGCGGAAACGATCCGCTGCATGTTTTCGTCATGGCGGCCTGCCTCGCCGCAGCGGCCATATTGGGCGCAATGCTGGGATTCGCGATCGATTTCGGCAGCGGCGGCTCGCAGGAACAGGCGCAGGAGCAAACCTCCGGCGATGCGGCGGAAAGCTGACATGAGCGCCCGCAAGCGCGCGGAACTGGGCGCCGCCCCGGCAGTTCATCATCCAGACAGCGCGGCTGCGCGATATTGTAAGTGTTTATTGGATAGATGGCATGCGTCCCGCCGGTATTGCGGGGTGCGCGCCGCGGAAAAGTTTACGGGGCCTGGAGTCCAGATGAAGACATTGAAATGCAGTACGGTTCTTTTGGGTGCGGCAGCGCTGGCCTTGCCGGGCCTGGCGCAGGCCCAAACACAGCCGCAGCCGACGGCAGAAACGCGCGCCGGAGCGGAAACACCGGCGCCGGCCGGCGCCGCAGAACCGGTCCTGGAACCGGCAGCCACCCAGAGCTTCGACAGCGCCTTCGAACCGATGGTCCAACCGATACCGGGCCTGACCGATGCAGACGGAAATCCGCTGGAGGAAGTGCAAAGCTGGACGCTATCCGACGCGCGCGCACTGCTTTCCCTGCTGCAGGGAATCGCCAGCGAAGGGCTGTCGCCAGCCGATTACGAACTCGGCAGACTGAATGCGGCCATTGCCTCCGGTGAAGGCGAACAGCTCAACGAAGCGGCCAGCCAGTCCTTCTCCTGGCTGATCGAGGATCTGCGTGACGGGCGCACGCCGATGGACGCGCGCAAGCAGTGGTTCGTGGTCGACCCCGATCGCGACCGTCTGCCCACCGTCAAGGTCATGGCCGATGCGCTGGCCAGCCATGACATCGCAGGCGTGGTCGATAGGCTTGCCCCCGATCATCCCGATTACGACGCCTTGAAGCAGGCGCTGGCGAAGGCCCTCGCTCCGGCGCCGGCCGTGGTCCCGCTCACCGCCGAGCATGACGCCGAAGCAATATCGCCCGAGATGGACGAAGACGCCAAGGCCGAGCGCATCAGGATGATCCGGGCCAATATGGACCGCTGGCGCTGGCTCGCCCGCGATCTGGGCCCGCAATATCTGATGACCAATGTGCCCGAATATCAGCTGCGCCTGGCCGTCAATCACAAGATCATCCGCACCTATCGCACGATCGTGGGCAAGCCGGGGCGGACCGCCACCCCGCAACTGGCCGAGATCGTGGAAGGCGTGGTTTTCAACCCCACCTGGACAGTGCCGCAAAGCATCGTGAAGGGCGAAGGCCTGGGCGAAAAGGTGCTGAACAATCCCGGCTGGGCCCGTTCGCAAGGCTACAAGGCGACGCGCGCGGAGAACGGTTATGTCAGTGTGGTCCAGCAGCCCGGCCCGACCAATTCGCTGGGCCTGATGAAGCTCGACATGCCGAACGAACATGCGATCTATCTGCATGACACGCCCGCGCGCCAGCTGTTCGACCGCGAGGACCGCGCGCTGAGCCATGGCTGCATCCGCACCGAGCGCGCATTGGAACTGGCCATCACCATGGCGATCGTGGGCAAGGGTGCGGACCGCGACGAGGCCGTGCAGATATCCGCCTCGCGCGAATACACCAAGGTTCCGCTGCAGAAGACCTTCCCGGTCTACATCACCTATTTCACCATGGGGCGGAATATCGACGGCGAGATGACGACCTTCGAGGACATCTATGATCGCGATGGCCCGGTTCTGGCCAGTCTCGATCAGCCGCGCGTGGCCGACCGTGCACGGGAAACGAGCGAAGAAGTGGTGCCGATCGAAGCGCCGGGGGCGTGATCAGAAAAGCTTGGCCGCGACTTCCCAATGCTCGACGCGGGGCGTTTCCACGAAGAACGGCCCCGCATGGGCCCGCCATTGCTTGAAACCTTCGGATTCGCGGAACGTCACCATGTGATGCTCCACGCTGTCCCAATCGACGCATAGCCGGTATTGCGCCGGATCTTCGATCACGCGCTCCAGCCGCATGGCGTGACAGCCCTCTGCGGCCACGAAATGGGGAACGGCGGCGGCCACGGCGGCTTCGAATTCTGCGGCCTTGGCCGGATCGATGGTGATGTGCGCGATTTCGGTAATCATGCCCCCGCGATGGCGCAAAGATTTGCGGGTGGCAAGCAAAGATTTGGTACCGGTACCAAAAAGCTGGCACAAGGCAGCTGGGCATTCTTGCATAGGAAGCTAAGTTTTCATTGCACTTCCCCTGCCTGATGTGCTGGTTTGCCCGGGCTTGGAGGACTGCGGGACTGCCGGGGCCGCTTGCGATGGAGAGGAGACTGCATTGAGCTTGCCGAAATTGAGCTTCATCGGGCTGGGCGTGATGGGCCTGCCCATGGCCCGCCATCTGGCCGCCGCCGGATACCACCTGTCCGTGTTCGACACCGATGAGGAACGCGGCCGTATCCTGGCCGGCGAGTTCGGCACCGTCACCAGCGCATCGAGCCCTGCCGCAGCCGCGGAGCACGCCGATATCGTGATCACGATGCTGCCCAATGGCAGCGTCGTGAATGCCGTGGCGGAAGGCGATGGTGGCTTCGCCGGCACGATCAAGCCCGGGGCCTTGCTGCTCGACACCTCTTCTTCGGAGCCATGGAACACGGCCAAGACTGCCAAAACGCTGCAGGCCAAGGGCGCGGCCATGGTGGATGCCCCGGTCTCCGGCGCCGAAGCCGGCGCGATCGCGGGCGAACTGGTCTTCATGGTTGGCGGCAGCGAGGACGATGTGGCGCGGGCAATGCCGCTGCTGGAAATCATGGGCGCGCATCAGTTCCATCTCGGCCCGCTGGGCGCGGGGCACCGGATGAAATCGCTCAACAACCTGGTGACCTGCGTGACGTTCATGGCAACAGGTGAGGCGCTGCTGGCAGGCAAGCGCGCAGGGCTGGACCCCGACAAGATGATCGACGTGATGAACCTTTCCACCGGCGGATCGTGGGTGGGGCGCACCCATTTCCAGCAGCGCATCTTCAACCGCGCCTTCGACGATCCCTTCAAACTGGGCCTGATGGTGAAGGATATCGGCATCGCGATGCGCGTGGCGGAGGAAACCGGGCTGGATATGCCCATCTCCCGCCACACGGCCGAGCTCTGGCGCGCAATCGAGGAAATGGAAGGCGCAGGCAGCAGCGTCAGCCGGTTGATCGCGGGGATGGAGAAGATCGCAGGGACGGAGCTGACGCCCGGCAGTCTGCCCGAGGAATAATCACGCCATGGTTCGCGTCGTCGGCATCGATCATCTGGCCATTCGCGTCTCCGACCTGGCGCAATCGAAACGTTTCTATGACCGCCTGCTGGGCTTCATGGGCTTCGTGCGCGAATGGGAATTCGGCGAAGTCGTGGGCTGGAACAATTGGGAGACGATGTTCTGGATCACCCAGGCCGACGAGGAAGGCCTGCGCCATCCGCACCGCACCGGCGGCATCGGCTATCACCATTATGCCTTCGAGCTGGAGAGCGCCCAGCAGGTCGATGAGCTCTATGCCTTCCTGCTGGAAGAGGAGGTGGAGATCGTCGATCCGCCTGCCGCCTATCCCAGCTATGGCGAAGGCTATTATGCGGTGTTCTTTCTCGATCCCGACGGCCTCAAGCTGGAGGCAATGCATTTCGTGGAAAAGGAGAAGCGCCGCGCCAGGCTGAAGGCCGGCGGAGAGCCCTGAGGGTGCAACGGCTTCAGCCGATCGGTGCAGCTTCCATGGATGTCAGGGTCTGGATCTGCGGCCCGAAATTCAGCCGGCCGGAATAGAGCAGGCGCCCGCCAGAGAGGTGCCAGAGCGCCTCGCGGAAGTCCTGCGGGCTCATGGCGAAACAGCCATTGGAGCGCCCCAGCCTGCCCCAGCGTTCGACATGTTCGGGCGTGGCGTAATCCGCCTGATGCATCACGATCGCACGCGGATAGGCGTTGGAGTTTTCCTCATCCAGGCCGCCCAGGCGGATCGAGGTGCCATACTGCCCCTTGTACCATTCCCAGGTGATATAGGCCCCGCGGCTGGTGGCGTTGGAGCCGGGCTCGTTGGAAAAATTGTTGAGATAGCCGTCATGCTCCGGGTCGGAACCGGTTCCATGAGCGACCAGGAAGCTGCGCACCGTCCCGTTTTCGAGATTAGCGAAATGGAAACGCGGCAGGGAAGAATGCGCCCCGAAATCGGCGATCCCGGCAATGTCCTTGCGCCATAGTTGGTCGCCTGCCCGCTCGACTTCCCGCTTGGCGACTTCCAGGATTTTGCGGTCCCGCTCGCTAACCGGGGAGGCCTGCGCAAAGACGCGCGATGGCAGCCATAGCGCCGCACAGGCACCGCCGCCTGCCTTCAACACGGTTCTGCGATCGATCTGCCTTGCCATACAAGCTTTATAGCATCGCCGACGTGAGAGAAAAGTGAACGGATCGTGCCTTGGATAATGCCATACAAGGCAAGGGCGTTGCCTCTAGATCCGGCCTGCCAGCCTGCCGAGCGCGGCGCCTTCCACGCGCATGATCCGCCATGCGCCCTGCATTCTGGCCCCGATGCTTTCATAGAAGCGGATCGAAGGCGTGTTCCAGTCCAGCACCGACCATTCGAAGCGCGCGCAGCCTCTTTCGGCAGCCAGTGCGGCAACCGATGCGATCAGCGCCTTGCCAAGGCCGTTTCCGCGTGCGCCCGGGCGCACGAAGAGATCTTCCAGATAAATGCCCGGCTTGCCTTCGAAGGTGGAGAAATTGGGAAAGAACAGCGCGAAACCCTGCGGATCGCCGTCCACTTCCCCGATCAGCACTTCTGCATAGGGCCGCTCGCCGAACAGATATCCGCCAAGCTCTGCCTCGTCGAAGCGCACTTCATGCGTCAGCTTCTCATATTCGGCCAGCTCGCGGATCAGCGAGGCGATCAGCGGCAGATCCCCGTGCGATGCCGGGCGAATGGCAAGGGACACAATCAGTACCAGTCTGCCACGCGCGATTGAGCGACAAGCTTGTCAAGCAACGTCGGCATTATCTCAAAAACCTTGTCCTCT
This sequence comes from Alphaproteobacteria bacterium, assembly GCA_030426245.1. Taxonomy (GTDB): domain Bacteria; phylum Pseudomonadota; class Alphaproteobacteria; order Sphingomonadales; family Sphingomonadaceae; genus Andeanibacterium. Next base: position 5,134 of record JAUHYZ010000044.1, read on the forward strand.
TCCGCAAAAGATCGTTCCAAGTTCTCCTTGGCTTTTTCTTCTTTACCTAACTCGTGATATCTATTGGCTCGGCGTTGCCAGTGATCTTTCCAAAATAGCCCCCCGAGAGTGCCATCTAGCTCTGAGGCTAATTCCTTTGAGAAAATCAGTTCCGCCTCATAGAACATATCCCGAAACTTGATCCAGCTTTCGTCAGACAGACGCCCCATTTGTAGCCATTCCGCATGAACTTCTCGCATCACCTTGATGCAATTTGATCTGCGATCCAGAAGTTCGACCCGCAAGCTCGTCTCGGCAAGTTGCGTTTGCTGGTGTTGTATCTCGATTTGCCTTCGGCCAACCGTCCAGGCTGCGAACACCGCCAAGGCACCTGTCACCAAGGTTGCAAGCGCTTCCCATGACGGGCCCGTAAGCAACCATTGAAACGAGGGCATTAATTAGCTCATTCCGCGGCTTCGACGGTTGCTTCGTCCGCACCGCCGGCGTCGATCATGTCATTTTCGATCTCGGCGGCCTTGGCTTCGACCAGCGCCACGATGTGATCGAGCATGTCCGCATCCTGCACGTGGTGATCGGTCACGCCCGCAAGATAGACCATGTGCTTGCCCGCGCCCCCGCCGGTGATACCGATATCGGTCTCCCTCGCTTCGCCCGGCCCGTTGACCACACAGCCCAGCACGGAGAGCGAAAGCGGCGTCTTGATATGCTGAAGGCGGTCTTCCAGCGCGGCAACCGTGCGAATCACGTCGAAGCCCTGCCTTGCGCAGCTGGGGCAGGAAACCACGCGCACGCCGCGCGTTCTGAGGCCCAGGCTCTTGAGGATCTCGAAGCCGACGCGCACTTCCTCTTCCGGCTCGGCCGAAAGCGAGACGCGGATCGTGTCGCCGATCCCCGCCCAGAGCAGATTGCCGATGCCGATGCTGGACTTCACGGTGCCGCCGATCAGCCCGCCCGCTTCGGTGATCCCCAGATGCAGCGGGCAATCGACCGCTTCGGCCAGGCCCATATAGGCCGCCACGGCCAGGAACACGTCGGAGGCCTTCACTGCCACCTTGTATTCGTGGAAATCGTGGTCCTGCAGCAGCTTGATATGATCGAGCGCGCTTTCCACCAGCGCTTCCGGGCACGGCTCGCCATATTTTTCCAGCAGGTCCTTCTCCAGGCTGCCGGCATTCACGCCGATCCGGATCGAACAGCCATTGGCCTTGGCTGCGCGGACGACTTCGGCAACCCGATCGTCGGACCCGATATTGCCGGGATTGATTCGCAGGCAGGCGGCGCCCGCATCGGCGGCTTCCAGCGCGCGTTTGTAATGGAAATGAATATCGGCGACCAGCGGCACACGGGCAGCGCGCGCGATCTCGCCGAAGGCAGCCGTGCTCGCCTCGTCCGGGCAGGACACGCGAATAATGTCCGCCCCGGCATCCTCGCAGCGGCGGATCTGGTCGATCGTGGCCTTTGCGTCGGAAGTGGGCGTATTGGTCATGGTCTGCACCGTAATCGGCGCATCGCCGCCAACGGGCACATTGCCGACCATGATCTGGCGGCTCTCGCGGCGCGCAATATCGCGCCAGGGGCGTATAGAAGACATGGTGCCGATATAGGCGCATCATGCTTACCGGACAATGACGGGCTTTTTTCCAGGCAGCGTCGCGGGCCTGAGGCGGCGCGCGCCCCGCAAGCGCTTGGCGCTTCCGCAATCGGCGTGCTTGCTGCATGATGCGCGGATGGTGATCGAATCCCACGCGCTGGATGACGCCCAGGACGAAACGCCGCTGCTGTTCGGCCGCGTGCTCGACGGGCATGGCGGCGGCAGGGAAATCGGCTGGGCCGAAGCCCTGCATTGGCAACCGGCGGCGCCGGACGAAGTCATGTGGGTGCATCTGCGCCGCGACCAGCCCGGCGTGCATGAATGGCTCGAGACGGAATTGCATGTCCCGGAACCGACGATGGAATTGCTCACCAGCGACCGGACCCGGCCCCGCGCCTTCCGGGAAGCAGGCACGCTGGTCGCCTCGCTCAGGGGGATCAATTTCAACCCCAGCGCCGAACCCGAAGATATGATCTCCATGCAGCTATGGAGCGACGGGAAGCGCCTGGTCACCCTGCGCAAGCAGCCGATGCAGACCCCGCGAGAGGTTCTGGCCGCCATCGACGCAGGCTATGGGCCGCGCGATGCGGGCGCGCTGATCACCGAACTGACCGAAAAGATGATCGCGCGGATGAACCATTCGATCGTCGACATGAACGAACATATCGACATGCTGGAAGAAGCGGACGTCGACGACGATGCCGAAGAGATGCTGACCAAGATTGCGACCATCCGCCGCAATTGCCTGGCGCTGAAGCGGCATATGTCCCCGCAGCACGAAGCGCTGGAGGCCATTTCGCGCGAGGCGCCGGAATGGTTCGAGGAACATGACCGGCGCGAGATCGCCGAATCGATCGACCGGCTGCGCCGCTATCTCGACGATCTGGATATCAGCAAGGAAAGCGCCGTCGTGCTGATGGACGACATTCGCGCGCGCGCCGTCGCCCGCAACGAACAGACCACTTATGTGCTGACCATCTTTGCCGGCGTGTTCCTGCCGCTGGGCTTCGTCACGGGGCTGCTGGGCATCAATGTCGGCGGAATGCCGGGCATGGACGATGACCAGGCGTTCTGGATCGTGGTGGCGATTTGCGCGGCCATCTTCGCTGCGCTGCTGCTGCTGTTCAAACGGTGGGACTGGCTGTAGGCATCTGCGGATCCGTTTCCCCAACGAAAGGCAGATAGGCGATGGAAGAACATGGTGCGGCATCGCTGCTGCATGACGGCTTCCTCCTGCTCGGTTTCGCGCTGGTCTTCGTGCTGCTGTTTCGCAGGCTGGGGCTGGGTGCGACCCTGGGCTATCTGATCGCGGGCGCAGTCGTCGGGCCCGAGGTGCTGGGCCTGGTCGGTGATGCGGAGCAGAAAATCGGCATCGCCGAACTGGGCATCGTGCTGCTGCTCTTCATCGTCGGGCTGGAACTGAGCCCGAGCCGGCTGTGGCGGCTCAAGCGCGATATCTTCGGCCTGGGTATGCTGCAGGTCGTGGCATGCGGCCTGGCCGTGAGCGCGATCATCTATGCCTTTACCGGCTTTTCGGTGCAGGCCTCTCTCGCGCTCGGCCTTCCGCTCGGCCTGTCTTCCACCGCCCAGGTGCTGCCGATGCTGCAATCGGCCGGGCGGCTGCGCACACCCTTTGGCGAGCGGGCCTTCTCGGTCCTGCTGTTCCAGGACCTTTCGATCATTCCGCTTATCACGGTGATCGCCGCGATGAGCCGCAACCCCGCCGATGCCGCAGGGCCGCCGGGGTGGCTGCTGGTGATCTACACGGTCGTTGCCATCGCCGGGCTGATCGCTGCCGGCCGTTTCGTCATTCGCCCGCTTTTCTCCCTGATCGGCAGGCTGGGCGAACGCGAGATGTTCGTGGTCACGGCATTGTTCACAGTGATCTCTGCGGCCGCGCTCATGGAATATCTCGGCCTGTCGGCTGCTCTGGGTGCGTTCATCGCCGGGGTCATGCTGGCGGATTCGCCCTATCGGCACGAGCTGGAAGCAGACGTCGAACCGTTCCGCTCGATCCTGCTCGGGCTGTTCTTCCTGTCGGTCGGCATGCTGCTGGATCTCGGCGCTATCGCCAATCGCCCCTTTTTCGTGCTGGCGATGGCCGTCGCCCTGATCGCGACCAAGACCGGCGTGATCTTTGCCATTGCGATGGCGTTCAAGATGGAATGGCGCCGCGCCCTGGCCCTTGGCCTGCTGCTCAGCCAGGGCGGCGAGTTCGGCTTCGTCCTGTTCGCACAGGCCCAGGATGCACTGTTGATAGAGCCGGAAGCGGCGAGCCTGTTCGGCGCTATCGTGACGCTTTCCATGATCGCCACGCCGTTCCTGATGCTCGCCACCAAGCGCATCCGCCGGGTGCCCGATGCCAATCTGGGCACGCGCGACGGGCCCAAGGCGGACGGCGCGCAGGCGCTGGTGGTGGGCTATGGCCGTTTCGGGCAATCGGTGGCGCAGATGCTGATGGCAGGCGGCGTTTCGGTGACGCTGATCGACACCGATGTGGGGATGATCGACATTGCGGAGGAATTCGGGGCGAAGGTCTATTTCGGGGACGGAACACGGCTGGACATGCTGCGCCAAGCCGGCGCGTCGGACTGCCAGCTGATCGCCTTCTGCATGGACAAGGACCAGGTGGAGCCGGGACTGATCAAGGCGGTGCGCGACGCCTTCCCCGATGCGGCGATCTTCGTTCGCGGCTTCGACCGGCGCAGCGTCATCCGCCTGCGCAATTCGCCCGCTACCTACGTGATGCGCGAAGTGCTGGAATCGGCCGTGGCCATGGGGCGCCGCGCGCTGGAAAATCTCGGACTGGGCGAAGAGGAGATCGACCGGGCGGAGGACACGTTCCGCAAGAGCGACAAGGAACGCATGCGCGATCAGCTCGCTTCGGGCGACGTGCGATCTTCGCGCGAGAGGATCCTGACCGAGCCCGCCGAACGCGGAACCCCCGGAAGCTAGCTATCGCCAGAGGCTGCAAAGAGCCAATGGCTAGAAGGCGAGGGTCAGGCCCGAACGGCCGAGCACGTAATCGTAGTTCAAGCCGCCGCTGATCGAGGTGTTGGAATAGACCACTTCGGCAAAGGCATCGATCCGCCGCGCATTGCGCGGGCTTTCGATCTTCACATTGGCATAGCGTGAGGCCTGCCAATCGCTGCCGGTGGCTTTCTGCGCGCCGTAACCCGCCGCCACGAGATACATCCAGCCGTCCCCGTCGAAACGCCGCATCTGCAGCACGGGAACGATTTCCCCATAGTCGCGCGGCGAAAAGTAATCGAACTCGCGCGGATGGGTGGAATGGTAATAGCGGCCGCGCAGTTGCACCGTCAGCCCACTGCCGGAATCGAGCACGCGGATATAGTTCGCGCGTGCATGCAGGCGGACATTGTCTCCGGTGAATTCCTGCACGCCGCCCATCACGGTGAAGGTGTTCTTGTCGTCCACCGGCAGGTCCAGGCTGACACCGCCGAAGGTGTAATAGATCTCTTCGTCCACGCCGCGCGGCGTCTCGATGATCTCGCGCTCAAGGAAGAACTCGTATTTCCAGTCTTTCCTGCGCAGATTGGCTGAGCCCAGAATAGTATCGCCATTCGTGCCGATGCGCGCACGCCAGAGCCAGTTCTCGCCCGCACTGTCCGCCAGGTCGAGAAAGATGCGTTCTTCCTCGCGCGTGTCGCCGCCGATGGGCGTGAACCACGCCTTCTCCAGCGCGATACCCTGATACTCGTCGCGGCCCTGAAACTTCCACAAGGCGCGGCCCGTCAGCTTGATGACATCGGTGTTATCGGCATCGGTGCTGGCCCACACTTCCACACCTGCAGCCGGGCTCGGCCCGTCGCTGTCCTGCGCGATTGCCGGAGCCAGCGGGATTGCGCCCAGCGCCAGCGGCGCGAGCATTCGGCAAAGCCTTTGCATCATTTCGTGCCCCACCCTTTGCGCTGGCCGATGAATTCGGAAATGTAACCCCACAGGCAAACCGGCTGCATCACGACCGAGTAGATCAGCACGTAGAACAGCAGCCCTGCGAAATTCCGGCGGACCTTGAGCCCTTCCCTGCGGAACATCCTGCTCTGAATGCCGAAGATCACGCCGTTCCACAGCACGGCGAGCGGCAGCAGGAGCAGAGTGAGCGGCCCGGCAATCCAGTAATAGCCCAGAAGGGCGGCAATCAGGCCGGGGACGAAGATCAGCGTGAATGTAAGGTCCAGCGGCAGGAACAGCATGTTCCACCACACGAACAACATCGAAAGCCGCGGCTTGATCAACAGGCCGCTGTGAATGTCGAACGCCTCTATCATCCCGCGCGCCCAGCGTTTGCGCTGCTTCAGGAACTGGCTGAGCGTGGTCGGTGCGTCGGTCCACACGATCGCGTCTTCGGCATAGCCCACGCGGTAGCCGCGCTTGAGCATCGCCCAGGTCAGCACGATGTCCTCGCCGACCGTATGCGGCCAGCCGCCGACTTCCTTCAGAACATCCTTGCGATAGAGCGAGAATGCGCCCTGTGCCACCAGCGTGCCGTGATACATGCTCTGCATGCGCTTCACTGCGGCAATGCCGTGGAAATAGTCCCATTCCTGCGCCCGCGTGATCAGCGTGGCACGGCTGTTGCGGACCAGCACGGCCCCTGCAACCGCCACCGTTCCGGGCGGGTCGCTGAGGAAACGTTCGACCAGCTGGCGCATGGAATCGTGGCGAAGCCGGCTATCCCCGTCGATCGTGCAGACCAGATCGAAAGTCGCTTCATTCAGAGCGCTGTTGAGCGCATTCGCCTTGCCGCGATTCTCCTTGTAGTCGAGCAGGCGGATCGTGACATTTGCCGGTATGTCGAGCTCCGCAATCGCCTGGCGTACGCGTTCAGCCGTCTCGTCAGTCGATCCGTCATTGGCGACCAGCGCCTCCAGCGACCCTGCATATTTGAGCGATACGATGCTTTCCAGCGTCGCGCGGATGGCATCCTGCTCGTTATAGGCGGCGATCAGCATAGTCACGCCGGGATATTGATCGAAGTCTCGCCTCGGCGGACGCCGGTCGAGCAGCAGCGACATCGACAGGAAGGCGTTCATGAAGCCCGGAACGAAGGCGATGAACGTGATGACCCACAATGCGAAATAGGGATGCGTCAGATTGCCCAGGTCCATCATCCAGGCCTGCGCCAGATAAACGCTGGTGCCCGTCCATGCGAAAGCGATCATCAGGGCAAGCACGAATTTGATCCGGACCGACAGGTAAACCCGCCTGTATTCCGGATTGCCGACTCGTGCCGCGACTTGTTCGTTGTCCAGCGGAGAATGCATTGCGGCCCCTTAACCGGGTGCAGCATTCGTCGATCGCCCCGCCCATGCGCTTTGGCAGTGCAATTTTGCGTCACCCGTTCTTATCGTTCGGATGGTGCACGAACAGCGTAAACAAATCGTTTCGTTAGGCGATTTTGCCACGCTCAAGACGTTGTAGCGAAGCTACAAATCCAAGCTCATGCAGATCGAAAATTCGTCCGAGACATACTCGGCAAAGGGCGCACATTCGCTGAAGCCATGCTTGGCGTAGAGCATTCGTGCCGGCTCGAAAGGCGGAGGCCGGCCGGTTTCCAGTCCAAGCCATCGATAACCCCGGCGCTGCGCTTCCTCCATCATGTGAAGCAGGATCGCTTCACCAGCGCGTCTGCCGCGATAGGCCGGTGCGGCGCGCATGGATTTGAGCTCGCCGCGAAGCGGGTCGATTTCCTTCAGCGCACCAACAGCTGCCAGAGTGCCGCAATCACGGGCGCTGTAAAAGGTCACATCCTTTTCCCGCAGGCGCTCGATCGGCATGGCATGGACTGTGCCCGGCGGGCTCCATTGGTGCATTTCCGCAAGGTGGAAATCCAGCAGCTCGAGCACATCCGCGCGGCCGAGATCATCCTCTGCAATGATGTAGCGGACACTCACGAGTGCTTGTCCGCCTTGCGCTTGCCGAAACGCATATCCCGCTCCAGCCTTGCCCGCAGCTGCGCATAGAACGCCTCGAGAAAGGCGCGCTCATCGCCCACGCCGCTTTCCCAGCCGATCTTGGCGCAGATCGTCTCCGCCACGGTGACCAGCGCATCGGGCTTGTTTTCGCGCAGCACACGCTCCAGCGTCTGCAGTTCATACTCGCCGTAAACCGCCAGTTCCTCGTCGCCGAAACGGTAATGCGCGCCGGTCGTTACCGAGCGGCCGCGCGAACCTTCGCCCAGCGACATCGCTTCGGCCAGCTTGCGCTTCGGCGCTTCGACCACCCAGGTGCCGGCAATCAGGTCGCCCGCGCGCAAGCGGTCCCGATTGAAGAAAGGGAACAGCGCGAAGACCAAGAACCAGATCGTCGCCGCCAGCAGGGCGGAACCCATCCCTTCGCCCATCATCGTCATGATCGACCATACGACGACCAGGCCGAGGGGCAGGAACAGCTCGATATCGCGCAGCAGATTGCGCGCGATCACCGCTTCCGCGCTCAGCCTTCCGCCATCGCGCGCAGCGATGCGGATCCCCGTCAGCCGCTTGCCCAGCGTCGCCCCGCGCGGACCGAGTTCGAAGAACATGAAATAGCCGTTGAGCAGCACGAAAGAGACCAGGATCATCACGACCTGCAGAAATTCGAGCACCGCGGCGCGGTTCGCCAATCCGGTTTCTGCAAAGACGGCCAACGCGAAGGACCGCAGGAGAATCGACAGGCCGATATTGACTGCAAAGATGATAATCAGATCGATCAGCAAGGCCCCGAAACGCGTGCTGCGGCTGGCCAGCGTGATCGGCAGGGCAATACCCTCGGGCGTCACCATCTCGCGCCGCTTACGCTGGAGCCTCGCTTCCCGCCTGGCCGCCGCAGTCATCGTGCATCCCCCTGCGCGCGCCCGCGAAAGAGGAAGAAATAGGCCAGCCAGAAGGCCAGCATCGCCCCGCCAATGGCAAAGCGCAGCTGCGCCGCCGCCACCAGCTGGCGGACATAGCCTTCGAGCAGCGCCGCGACGATCAGCATCACCACCACGCCCAGCATCACCACTGCCGCGCGCTGCCCGCTGCGCGCCGCCGCGGCCATGATCGAACGATCACCCGGGAATGCCATCGAACGGCCGATATGCAGCCCGGCGGCGCCGGCGAGCAGGATCGCGAACAGCTCCGTGGTTCCGTGCACCGAGAGCCAGGCGGCAAATTCCATGGCCAGCCCGGCATCGTGGAACACCCACAGCATGGCGCCCAGCAAGGCGATATTCTGGATCAGCAGCAGCAGCGAGGGAATCCCGAAGGCGAAGCCGAGCGCGAAAGCCAGGATCGCGACCCCGGCATTGTTGCTGAACAGGAAGGCGGCAAAGGCCGACAACCCGCCTGCGTGATCCTGCCCCTCCAATGACTGGCGCAGCACCTCCACCGGCGCGCCGGGGGCGCGCCCGCCCGCCATTCCGCCGCCCACGAGCGAATAGAACCACCTTTCATCGCTATCGACCAGCAGCCATCCGACCACGCCGCCTGCCAGCATCGCGGCCAGCGCGATGCAGATTTCCAGCCAGATCGCGCGCACGGCCGCGCTCCACCCCCCGCCGAAAAAACGCCGCAGCCAGGCAATGAAGCCGATGCGCGGGCCGTAGACCTGGTACCAGGCGCGCTGCACCAGCGCCTCCAGATAAGCGAGCGTGGCGGCATCGAGCGATGTTTCCCGCGCGACGGCCAGGCTGGAGGCGGCAGTGCGGTAAAGCGCCGGCAGTTCCAGCAGCTCCTCATCCGCAATGCCGCGCAGCCGCCCGCTTTCCATCCGGCGTACGATTTCCTCCAGCCGCTTCCATTCCCCTTCGCGTTTGAGCCGGAACCGGTCGGAACGCAGGGCCGCCTGCTCGATATCGACGGGCGCTTCGGGCGTCTTTTTGCGGAACAGGAGAGTGGGCCGCTTCATCCGATGCTCCCGGCCCGCTTGATTTCCAGATAGCGGTCGATCAGGCGATAGGTGATCGCGCTCCACGGCGCTTCGATCACATCGACATTCATCTGCCTGAGACGCTGCAGCACGATCGCGCGCTGGCGCGAAAGCGTGCCCGCCGTCACGGCCGAGGCGACATCCATCACCGTTTCGGGCTCCGCACCCTGCAGATCGGCCAGTTCGGTATCTTCCATGGTGACGAACAACACGAGATGCTTGCCCACCAGCCGCCCCACGCTTTCCACCATCAGTTCCGCGCTGGTCGGATCGGTAAAGTCGGAGAACAGAACGATCATCGATCGGCGCTTGAGCCGCTCCGAGAGCGTGGCGAGCGCAAGCGTGAAATTCGGTTCCGCCGCGTGATAATCCAGCGCAGCGGCCGCGCTTTGCAGGCGGTGGAAATTGCGGCTGCCGGTGACGAAGGGCGTGAAGAGTTCGGGCCGCTGGCCGAAGCCGAACAGCGCGACCTTGTCCCCGCCCTTCAGCGCGACATAGGAGGCGGTGAGCGCTGCGCTGACGGCCCGGTCGATCCGCGGCAGGCCGTCCACCGGTTCGCACATGGCCTGCCCGCAATCGAAGGCGAAGACGATCTGATTGTTGCGCTCGCTTTCATTCTCCCGCGCATAGAGGCGCGTCTGGCGGGCCGAGCTCTTCCAGTCGATCCGCCGGCGGTCCATCCCCGGCTCATATTCGCTCAGGGCTTCGAACTGCGTGCCTTCGCCCCGCACCCTGCGGGCGATCAGGCCGAATTGCGCATCGCGCAGAAAGGTCTGCAGGGCTGGCGAGCGAACCGGCGCCAGATCGGGCCAGACGCGCACTTCGTTGTCCAGCTGGCGCGTCACCTGGCGGTGCGCCAGCCCGAGCGGGCCGGGCCAGCGCAGCCACAACCGTTCCAGCGAAGCCGTGCCCCGGCGCGAAGGGATGAGCCCGGCCTTGCCTGCCCATGTCCCGCTGGCGGCATCGCGCTGCAAACCGATCTGCGCCCGCCCGCCAGTGCCGAGCCGCGGATCGAAGGCCAGCGCCACTTCCGGCGCGCCGCCCATCGCACGCCCGGCAATATCCGCCAACACGGCGATTTCCAGCTCCTCGCCCACTTCGGCATCGGCCGGAGCGATTACCCGCAGATCCTGCAGCGCACCTGCGGCCAGTGCATCGAGCAGCACCAGCACGAGCAGCGCGACCCCCGCGGCAGGCGCAGCCACCCATGCGCCCGGCGCAGTGGCGGCCACGACCAGCGCCACGGGCGCGGCCAGTACGGCCAGGGCCAGAGTGCGGGCAGTGGGAACGATCATCCGCGAATCACTTCGGCGCCTCGGTCTGTTCGACCAGGCTATCGACCAGCGTTTCGATTGCGCGTCCTTCGATCTCGGCCGCAGGCGACAGCATCAGGCGGTGGCGCAGCACCGACGTGGCCAGCGCCTTCACATCGTCGGGCAGGACATAGTCCCGCCCTGAAAGCGCCGCCCGCGCGCGGGCCGCATTGGCCAGCAGCACGGCTGCGCGGGGGGAAGCCCCGCTTGCCAGATCGGCGCTTTCGCGCGTCGCGCGCACCAGGCGCACGACATAATCGATCACTTCGCGGGCAATGGCGACACTCTTCACCGCTTCGGCGGTCTCGGCCAGACTGGCCGCATCGGTCACGGTGGCGATGCCGAAATCTTCCGGATGCGGGGGGCCGCTATGCTCCCCGAAACGGGTGACGATGGCCGCTTCCTCTTCCGCGCTGGGATAGGGCACCAGCAGCTTGAACAGGAACCTGTCCAGCTGGGCTTCGGGAAGAGGATAGACGCCCTGATTTTCGATCGGGTTCTGCGTGGCGACCACCATGAAGTGATCGGGCAGCGAATGCGTTTCCCCATCCAGCGTCACCATCCGTTCCTGCATCGCTTCCAGCAAGGCGGCCTGCGTCTTGGGCGGCGTGCGGTTGATCTCGTCCGCCAGCAGCAATTCGCAGAAGATCGGCCCGCGCGTCAGCGTGAACTGGCTGGTCTGGAAATTGAACAGATTGGAACCCAGAATATCGCCCGGCAGCAGGTCCGGCGTGAACTGGATACGCCCGAAATCGAGGCCCAGGGCGCGGGCGAAACATTGCGCCAGGAAGGTCTTGGCCGTGCCGGGCGGACCCTCCAGCAGCACATGCCCGCGGCTGATCAGCGCGATCAGCAGATGCTCGACCGTTTCTTCCTGCCCGACCACCGCCTTGGCGATCTCTGTGCGGATTGCCCCGGCAATCTCGCGCACGCGTTCCAGCGTCATGGTCATCTCTCGAGTGTCCTTTCGATCTGTTTCAATGCGTGCGCGCTGCGCAGCAATTCCTGCGGGCCGCGCGCCTGGCGCATGGCCTCAATTCGTTCTTGAAACCCGGCAATGCCGCGCGCTTCCAGCAGGCGGCCGATTTCGGCTTCGGTATGGTCCGCATCGCCCCCGCCGCGCACACCCAGCAAACGCGCCAGCCGGGCGCGCATCAGTGCGGCATAAGGGGAACCCAGCAGATGCAGCCTGCGGGCACGCTGGATCAGCCCGGCACCGTTGACCGCCAGCTGCCGCTTTCCGAAAGCGATCGGCGCCGTTTCGGCGATAGGCGGCCCGAAGCGGCGGAAGGCCCGCCATGCCACCACGATCGCCGCGATGATCAGGCACAATGTCGCGGCCAGGAATGGCGGCGTGAAGGCCAGGGTTAGCAGATTGGTTGTCGCGCCCAGGCCGTTCAGCGTCAGGTCGAAGGCGATCGGAAGATCGGCCCGGCCCCGCGCGGCGTCGACCAGCGCCAGGGCCAGCGCGGCGCGGTCCTGGTCGGCCATGCCGTAATTGTTCATCAGATCGGGATCGGCGACGATCACGACCGGCCACGTATCGCCGAAGGGGCGCGCAGCCCGCCGGTCCCGCGTGATGCCCGCGCTGCGGTCCAGCGCCGGATAATCGCCGCCATCGTCCCAATAACCGGCAAGAATTTGACCCGCACGGTCGCTCGCCAGCCCGACAAGCTGGCCGGAGGTCATCGTCTGCACCGCCTCGGGATCGGCAAAGCTGCCGGATAGGCCCAGGCCGCGCCAGCCGGGCTGCGCCCCCGCCTGCTCTTCGATCTGCACATCCATCGTGTCGTCGCCCAGCAGATCCTTGGCCCAGCCCGCCTGCTGCGTGCCGGCCAGGACCACCCAGCCCTTGCCCGCATCTTCGACCAGCCCCGGCGGCACGCGCATCGCGCTCCATTTGGGCAGCACGACCAAAGTCGGGCCGCGATAGCGCCGATCGCTGATGATCTCCCTGATTTCCTCCGGATCGGCATAGGCCGGCGGGGTGAGCACCAGCAGCGCCCGGTCCTCCAACTCTACGGGGCTACGTACCAGGCCGATCTCGTCCCCGCGTGCTTCCAGCAGCTTGCCCAGCGCCGCATAGCCAGTGAGGCCGGAACTGGCCGCATGCGCGCCGCCATCGTTGCGGTCCGAGCCCAGATCGCCCGCACCGATGAAATAAAGCGCGGCAATGAAGGCCAGCGCGCCGACCAGCAGCAGGCCCAGCACGACCCGTGGATCGAAGGGAGACCGCCCGCGCGCGGCAGGCTGTGCACTCACGGCCGCGTTCACGAGATCCCGCCTTCACGCAGATCGGCCAGCGCGAAATCCGCATAGGCCGCGCGCGCGGCCTGCCAGTCGGCCGCCTCCAGCCGCTTCAATGCAAACAGGCTGCGTTCGACCCTTTCCGCGATCACGGCGAAGGCGGCGCGTGCACTCTGCGGCAGGATCGCCAGCGAGGCGATTTCGCGGGCCGTGTTGGAAGGATCGAGCGTGCCGGGCCGCGCCTGTTCGATCTGGCCGACGCTGCGCTGGAGCAGCAGGTGCGTCGCCTCGTCATAGCGCCCCTCGGCCGCCAGCGCGTCCGCATCCTCCAGCAGTGCTAGCGCCTCACCCCGCCCGGGTGCCCAATGCGCCTCTTCCTCCGCGGGCTTGGCGCCGCCGCGCTGCAGGCGGATACGGGCGATCGGCGCAACCAGGCGCCAGATGAACCAGGCGAGGCCCAGGGCAATGATGCCCAGCAACAGCCATTGCAGAACCGGCCAGGAAACGCCCACCGCTTCGGCCACCGGCCGCAGCAACCGCACGAGCCAGGCCACGAAATCGGCGAACCAGCCGGGCTCTTGCGAAGGTTCGGGAATATCGACGGGGCCGAACTGGATATCCGTATCGGCGCGGACCGCTTCCCAGGCGTTGGCCGAATCGGCGGAAGCCCCCGGCAGCGCAGGATCGGTTCCGCCCATTTCGCCTGTCGCCATCGTCACACCCATTGTGGTGGCACGCGCCGCGCCCCCTTGCAAGCTGGCCCATGCGGGCCGGAAGTGCCCGCGCGGCCCAATATTGGATTGGTTTTAGAATTCCTGTATTTTAACCGAAATGGTTATTCATGTCAAGCGAAATCCTCCGCCGCAAAGCAGGCGGCGCAGCCCTTGCTGTGTCCCGGCAGAGTGAACCCGGCCTCAGCCGCGCGAACGGGCCTGGCGGTAACTGCCCAGCATGCGCAGTTCCTTGCAGTGGAAGGCCAGCTCTTCCAGCGCGCGGTCCACCGGCGCTTCGCCCGGCCTCCCGACGATATCGGCATAGAACATCGTGGCGTGGAAGGTGCCGCCCGTCTGATAGCTTTCCAGCTTGGTCATGTTGACGCCATTGGTCGCGAAACCGCCCAGCGCCTTGTAGAGCGCGGCCGGCACGTTCTTCACTTCGAAGACGAAGGTCGTCATCGCCACGTCGTCTGCCAGCGATGCGGGATCGAGCGCTTCCTTCGCCAGCACAACGAATCGGGTGGTGTTGTCCGCTGCGTCTTCGGCGCCTTCATCCGCGATCTTCAGCCCGTAAATTTCCGCCGCGATGCGCGGCGCGATCGCACAGGCCTTGGGATCGTTCATTTCCTTCACGAAAGCCGCCGCGCCTGCGGTGTCGGCATAGGCCATCGGCACGATGCCGCGCTTGCGCAGATACAGCCTCGTCTGGCCGAGCGCCTGGGGATGGCTGTAGGCCGCTTCGAAGGGCCCATCGCCCACCCCCATCACGGCATAGCCGATCTGCAGGAAGTGCTCGCCGACGATCGACAGCCCGCTTTCCGGAAGCAGGAAATGAATGTCCGCAACCCGCCCATGCTGCGAGTTTTCTATCGGAATCATCGCCGCACCGGCGCGCCCCGCCTTCACCGCTTCCAGCGCGTCTTCGAAGCTAAAGCACGGCAGCGGCAGACATTCGGGCGCATATTCCATGGCAGCCCGGTGCGAATTGCAGCCGGGCGCACCTTGAAAGGCAACTGCGCGCGCGGGATCCTCCGCCGCGGCGGCACTCATCTGCTCGACCAGGGCGAGCGCGGGGGCGGGAAAACTGTGCATCGGGCAACCGCCTAAACGCCGCCGAACATGCCGACAAGTCACTATGGCACTTGCGAAGCGCGCAGAGGCTGACTAGAGCGGCGCCGAACTTCCAATCTCCCAGTATGGATTA
>JAUHYZ010000045.1 GCA_030426245.1 Alphaproteobacteria bacterium
GGCATGGTCTCGCGCAGCGGGGGAAGTTTCTCCTGGCTGCTCAAAAAAATGGGATAGTTGCTGAAATTGACCGAGGTGAAGATCAAGCGGGCGCTGCTTTCGGTGTCCGACAAGAGTGGTTTGGCGCGGCTGGGGGCGGCGCTTGCAGGGCATGGTGTGGAACTGGTCTCCACAGGCGGCACGGCGAAGGCGCTGCGCGAAGCCGGGCTGGAAGTGAAGGACATTTCCGATCTGACCGGTTTTCCCGAGATGATGGATGGCCGGGTCAAGACGCTGCATCCGATGGTCCATGGCGCCTTGCTGGCCGTACGCGACAATCCGGAACATCTCGCGGCGATGGAACAGCATGCCATCCGCGCGATCGATCTGGTGGTGGTCAATCTCTATCCGTTCGAAGCGACGGTCGCGCGCGGGGCCGAGCGCGAGGAGATCATCGAGAATATCGATATTGGCGGCCCGTCCATGGTGCGTTCGGCAGCGAAGAATCACGGCTTCGTGACGATCATGACCGATCCTGCCGATTACGATGAACTGGTGGCAGAAATGGAAAGCCAGGGCGGTGCGACCTCGCAGGCCTTCCGCATCCGCATGGCAGGCAAGGCCTATGCCCGCACGGCGGCTTATGATGCCGCCATAGCCAACTGGTTCGCCTGGGACGATGCCTTCACCAATCCGCTGGGCACCGAAGCGCTGCAGGCGACGCCCTTCGCAGATACGATGCCGATCGCCTTCAAGCGCCAGGCGCAGCTGCGCTATGGCGAGAATCCGCATCAGCAGGCCGCCGTCTACACGGGGCCTGGGGGAAGCAAGGGCATCGCCCAGGCCGAGCAGCTGCAGGGCAAGGAGCTGTCCTACAACAATTACAACGATACCGATGCCGCGCTGGAACTGGCCGCGGAATTCAAGGATGGCGATCCGGCGGTGGTGATCGTCAAACATGCCAATCCCTGCGGCGTGGCGCAGGGCGGTAGCCTGCTCGATGCCTATCGCGCGGCTCTGGCCTGCGATGCCGTTTCGGCATTCGGCGGTATCATCGCTTGCAACCGTCCGCTGGACGGGCCCACTGCAGAAGCGATCTGCGAGATTTTCACCGAGGTCGTGATCGCGCCCGGGGCGGACGATGCCGCGCGCGCCGCTTTTGCCAAGAAGAAGAATCTACGCCTCCTGCTGGTGGATGGATTGCCGGACCCGCGGCGCGCAGGCTTCGAGTTGAAGACGATCGCCGGCGGGCTGCTGGTGCAGTCGCGCGACAACGGCTTCGTTGCCCCTGCCGACCTGAAGGTGGTCACCAAGCGCGCGCCGAGCGAGCAGGAGCTCAAGGATTGCCTGTTCGCCTGGACCGTGGCGCGCCACGTGAAATCCAACGCAATCGTCTATGCGAAAGACGGCGCGACAGCAGGCATCGGGGCGGGCCAGATGAACCGGCGCGACTCATCGCGCATTGCCGCGATCCGGGCGAAGGAAGCGGCCGAGGCTGCCGGCTGGGCGGAAGCGCGCACGGTAGGCAGTGCTGTGGCATCCGATGCCTTCTTTCCCTTCCCGGACGGCCTGCTGGCTGCCGCGGAGGCGGGGGCGACGGCAGTGATCCAGCCGGGCGGCGCGATGAAGGATGAAGATGTGATCGCCGCTGCGGATGAAGCGGGGCTCGCCATGGTTTTCACCGGGATGCGCCACTTCCGACACTGATATTGCAGGGTTTGCTGCGGCTTGCCGCCCGATCTGCGCGCCGGGCCGAGGCAGCGCTGCGCCCAATGGAATCTGTCGCGGTTGTTCACTGAGCATCAAGAGATAGATGCTAATTCCGCCTGCAACCGAATATGCGAATCACACGAAAGTACCCGACATGAGCTTCTTCTCCACCGATCTTTACCGCTCTTTCGCCGTCGGCTTCGGCATCGGCGCAGTGGCCATTGGGATCGCTGTGGCGGTACAGATGGTGTCTGTCGCATAATGGTTCGGTCTTGATGGTCTTGCGCTCAACGCTCGCTGCAATTTTCCTGCTTACTGCTGCCTGTCAGCAACCGGCACCGGCCCAAGCTGCGGAAGAGGCCGTTCACGCACCCGCTCCCAAACGCACCGCAGAGGAAGGCGGTGGGCTGAAGACTGCGATCTTTTCCGGCGGATGTTTCTGGGGCGTGGAAGGCGTCTTCAGCCATGTCGAAGGCGTCACCAGCGCAGTTTCCGGCTATCACGGCGGCAGTAAGGCCAATGCCGAGTATTACAAGGTCAGCCGCGGCCGGACCGACCATGCCGAGGCGGTGAAGGTCACGTACGATCCCGCCAAGGTGCGATACGATCAGCTGCTGCAGGTTTTCTTCTCGGTCGTCGCCGATCCGACCACGCTCAATTACCAGGGGCCCGACCACGGCACGCAATATCGCAGCGCATTGGTGCCGATGAGCGGGGAACAGCGCGAGACCGCGGCCGCCTATCTGGCGCAGCTGAAAAAGTCCGGCGTCTGGCAGGACCCGATCGTGACGAAGATCGAGAACTACCAGCGGTTCTACCCGGCAGAAACGAACCATCAGGATTTCATGAAGAAGAATCCACGCAACGGTTATATCCTGCGTTGGGATGCGCCGAAGGTCGAAGCCCTGAAGGCACTCTTTCCAGGGCTTTACCGTTCGCGTTTCAAGATCGGCTGATTGCCGCAACGCGCCGCTGCCCCTATATTGAGAAAATGGCAGTGCACGAACATCAGGAACATACTGGCAAGCAGCTGGTATCTGCCGCGCGCGAGGCATTGGCGGAAGCGGGCGAGCAATGGACGGACATGCGCGCGGACGTGTTTGCCGCGCTGGAGTCATTCGACAAGCCTGCCTCTGCCTACGACATCGCGGAAAGCCTTTCCATGCGCAGGGGCAAGCGTGTCGCTGCCAACAGCGTCTATCGAATCCTCGACCTGTTCGTGCGCACCAATCTGGCCAACCGCGTGGAAAGCGCGAACGCCTATCTCGTCAATTCCCACCCGGGCTGCCGGCATGACTGTATCTTCCTGATTTGCGACAATTGCGGACAGGCGACCCATTTCGATGACGATTCGATCACGAATGTCTTGCGCAAGGCGGGGCAGGACAATGGCTTTGCGGAAGTGCGGCCGGTGGTCGAGCTGCGCGGACTATGCGATGATTGCGCTGCATGAATCCGTTAATCGACTCGCCATCCCTGCCCGTGTAAGCGCATTGAAATGAACGCAAAACCGGCCACCCCCTTGCTCGATACGATCGAAACGCCGCAGGAGCTGCGCCAGCTTGAATCCGACAAGCTGCGGCAGTTCGCTGACGAGTTGCGGGAAGAGACGATCTCCGCAGTCGGCCAGACCGGCGGCCACCTGGGCTCCGGCCTGGGCGTGGTGGAGCTGACTGTCGCCGTCCATTATGTGTTCGATACGCCCACGGACCGGCTGATCTGGGATGTCGGCCACCAGGCCTATCCGCACAAGATCATCACCGGGCGGCGTGACCGCATGCGCACCTTGCGCCAGGGTGGCGGGCTGTCCGGCTTTACCAAGCGCAGCGAGAGCGAATACGATCCGTTCGGCGCAGCGCATTCCTCCACTTCGATTTCGGCCGGCCTCGGCTTTGCCATCGCCAACAAGCTGGCAGGCGATCCGGGCAAGGCGATTGCCGTCATCGGTGATGGGGCGATGTCGGCCGGCATGGCCTATGAGGCGATGAACAATGCCGAACAGGCGGGCAATCGCCTGGTCGTGATCCTGAATGACAATGATATGTCGATCGCGCCGCCCGTGGGCGGGCTGTCCGGCTATCTGGCCAGGCTGGTTTCTTCCGCCAAGTTTCTGGGATTGCGGGAACTGGCAAAGAAGTTTGCCCGCCGCCTGCCGTCTCCGCTCCACCGCGCGGCTCGGCTGACGGACGAATATGCCCGCGGCATGGCGATGGGCGGCACGCTGTTCGAGGAACTGGGCTTCTATTACATCGGCCCGATCGACGGGCACGATCTGGATCAGCTGATCCCGGTTCTGGAAAATGTCCGCGATGCCGCGGAAGGGCCCTGCCTCGTCCATGTCGTGACGCAAAAGGGCAAGGGCTATGCCCCGGCCGAAGCCAGCGACGACAAATATCATGGCGTCCAGAAGTTCGACGTCATCACCGGCGAACAGAAGAAGAGTGCAGGCGGGCCGCCTGCCTATCAGAACGTTTTCGGGGAAACGCTGGCCAAGCTGGCAGATGAAGACTCGAAGATTTGCGCGATCACTGCGGCCATGCCTTCGGGCACCGGGGTGGACAAATTCGCGAAGGCGCATCCGGATCGCGCTTTCGACGTCGGCATCGCAGAACAGCATGCCGTGACCTTTGCCGCCGGGCTCGCCGCGCAAGGCATGCGTCCCTTCGCCGCGATCTATTCCACCTTCCTGCAACGCGCCTTCGACCAGGTAGTGCACGATGTCGCCATCCAGAACCTGCCTGTGCGTTTCGCGATCGACCGGGCGGGACTGGTCGGTGCCGATGGGGCGACGCATGCGGGCAGTTTCGACATCACCTATCTATCCACTCTGCCCAATTTCGTGGTGATGGCCGCTGCGGACGAGGCGGAGCTGGTGCATATGACTTACACCGCCGCCTGCCACGACAGCGGGCCGATCGCGTTCCGCTATCCGCGCGGCGCGGGCACCGGCGTCGCTCTTCCCGAAAAGCCGGAGCGGCTGGAAATCGGCAAGGGCCGGATCGTGAAGCAAGGCAGCAAGATCGCGCTGCTTTCGCTGGGCACCCGGCTGGCCGAAAGCCTTAAGGCGGCGGAGCAGCTGGAAGCACGCGGCCTGTCCACCACGGTGGCCGATCTGCGTTTTGCCAAGCCGCTGGACAGTGAACTCATCCGCCAGTTGATGAGCACGCATGAAGTGGTCGTGACAGTCGAAGAAGGTTCGATCGGCGGGCTGGGAGCGCATGTGCTGACGCTGGCCAGCGATGAAGGGCTGACCGATGCCGGGCTGAAGATCCGCACCTTGCGGCTGCCCGATATCTTTCAGGATCATGATGCGCCGGACAAGCAGTATGACGATGCCGGGCTCAACGCCCCTGCCATCGTCGATTGCGTGCTGAAAGCGCTGCGGCACAATTCCGCAGGCGTGGAAGAAGCGCGGGCTTAGTCTTTCGGCGGGGCGGTGAAGCGCTTGCTGATCACCGCTGCAGGCTTTGCCTTTGCCCTCTATCTGGTTGTCGCCGCGGCGCTTTTTGTTTTCCAGCGGAGCCTGATCTTTCCCGCGCCTCAGAACGCGCGCGCCGTTCCAGACGGTTTCGAACGCGTGGAGCTGCTTACCGCCGACCAGTTGAGGCTTGCGGCAGCCTATCGTCCGGCCAGAGACGGCAGGCCGACGATCGTGTTCTTTCATGGGAATGGCGACAGCTGGTCGGGCGCTGCATTGGCCACAGAAGCCCTTGCCGATGCCGGTTTCGGCCTGATGCTGCCGGAATATCGGGGCTATGCAGGCAATCCGGGAAGTCCGAGCGAGCAGGGCCTCTATCGGGATGGCCGCGCGGCGATCGAATGGCTCGAAAGCCGGGGCATCTCACCGGAGGAAACGGTCATCATCGGCAATTCGGTCGGCTCGGGCGTTGCTGTGCAGATGGCTGTGGAATTCCATCCCGCTGCGCTGATTCTGGTGTCTCCCTTCTCCAGTCTGCCCGATGTGGTTGCGGAAAAGCTGCCCTGGTTGCCGACATCGCTTCTCTTGCGCGACAAGTTCGCGAACAAGGAGAAGATCGGCGATTTTTCAGGTCCGATACTCCTGCTGCATGGCATGGCTGACGAACTGATCCCGGCACATCATGCAAGGAACCTGGCCAAAGAGCATCCCGATGCCGAATTGAAAATGCTTGCCAATGCGGGTCACGAACTTGCCTATCGCCGTGCCGCGCAGGAGATTGAACGTGACTGGCTCAATAAAGTGTTTGCTGGGGACTCGCCGGATTAGCTCCGGCTCAGGGCCAGATTCCGGCATGCTCCATAAGATCGATCCAATCCCGTCAGGAAGGATCTGCAATCCGTTCACTGCGCTCGCTCGATCGGGATGAACGCAGAAGCGACCAATCCTGGTGCTTGCCGTGCATGCGCTGCATGCCTTGAACGGCCTCGCGCATATATTTGTTGGCAAGCTTGCGATGGCGGTCGGCGTCCTGCGAATCCCGCGCGTCAAGCGACATGAGGACTTCCTCACGCACATGAACCAGGCAAAGTGGAACGTCAGTCCGTTGCATGTCAGCTCCTTACTCCCAGTAGGCATCTGAACAGCAATCTATTGATACCACCGATCGGCGAGTCTTGGCAAATCGCCGATCCGGCCGTGCGTATCAGAGAAGCCAGCGCCAGATGCCTGCAGGGACATAGGCGGCGTGGATATGCGCATAGGTGGCGAGGAGCCACAATGCGATCGCGATCAGCCACAGGCGGCGGCCGACCGACAGCAGCTTGCCCCAGCGCGGCCAATAGCTGGTCTGCGTTTCCCAGCTCTGCCATGCTTTGCCCAGCAGGCCTTCCTTCTTGCGATCCTGCAGATGCGCGCCGACCAGTGCCAGGATCAATATGGCAAGGGCCACGATCAGTGTGCGAAAGCTCCAGAAGAGCAGGATGTGCGCGATGGCCCAAAGCGCGAAGCTCCACATCATCGGATGCCGCGTGACGGCGAACACGCCCTGCGCCTTTGCTGCTTCGACTTTTTCCGCGGATGTATCGGGCAGCGCAGGATTGCCGCGGAACGAGCCGAGCAGGAGAACCATGGCGATGAGCGTGAGCAGGCTCGATGCTGCCCACAATATTTCCCCGATGGGCGGCGGAAGCGGAATGGCACCGGCAGGCGGAACGGCCCGAAAGGCCAGCACCATCCAGACGAAGGCAGCCAGCGCCACCAGCGAATAGATGCCGAGGAAGGCCTTCTCTCCCACCATGCGCACCAGCGGTGCCCTCAGCGGGTGAGACAATACGAAATGGCCGCCGGTAAAGGCGATGCAGGCCGCAATCAGCGAAGTCAGTCCCGTGTCCATGACGAATGCCTTCCTCTTTCCAACATCATCATCTCACCAATCATAGGCCTTGGGAAGTTCGCCCTCCTCAGGCGTGCGATACCGTTCCTTCAGGCGCGTCTGGTGGTTGTCCAGCGGTTGTTCCACCCCGTCGATAAACACACGCAGCGGGGCCGAGCTGAGCTCCAGCGGATCCCCGTCCCAGATCACCACATCGCCTGCCGCGCCGGGCCTCAAAACGCCTGCTTGGCCGCCCAGGCCGCTGATTTCGGCCGGCACGGAACTGATTGCCGCAAAGGCTTCGCCCCAGCTCAAGCCCGCTGCACCGGGAATGCGGTTCAATGCCACCAGATTGCCAGCCTGCTGCGGGGCGTAGCGTGGCTGGTTCATATCGCCGAAACGGCCGATGGCCACTTTCACGCCGGCATCCACCATGCGCCCGACATTGGACTGCGATGCTGCGAGTTGTTCGAAACTGGCGGGCAGATCGTTCAGCGCCATGGCGATGACCGGCACGCCCGCTGCGACAATTTCTCGCGCCGCCAGCCAGCCTTCGCTCGCGCCGACCAGCACGAGATCCAGTTTCGGGAAATCCTGCCGCAGTGCCAGCGCGGAACGGATATCGGCGGCGCGCTCCACATGGACATATAGCGGCTGTTCCCCGTTCACGACCGGGATCAGGGCCGCAGCATCGGGACGATTGAGCAGCACGTCGTCATTGCGCTCTCTTTCCGCCAGATCGCGCGCCTCGGCCAGCGCGTTCGCCAGAGAGACATAGGCGGCCATGCGGCTGCCGCCGGCCAGCCTGGCGCCAGTCTCGCCCAGTTCGACATATTGGAAGGCGCGGCGCGTCACGATCGGGTCCGGATCGGCCCCCAGGTCGATCACAGCGCCCTGCCCTGCAAAGATCGAGCTGCCGGCACGCGGTACCACGCTGGCCCGGGTGACGGCCCCGGCCCGGCTGACCTTGATATTCTGCGCTTCGGGATTGACCACCGGGGCGACGTCCAGCGCCGCGCTGAAGGGCGCCTCGCCTGCGCTTGTGTCGTTGCTCTGCCACACGGCATCGACATCGTAGATGCCCAGATCGGTCAGTGCGGCGAACAGGCCGGGTGATACCCATTTTCCGGCCGCGTCGATCACCGGCACGCCTTGCGGCACGGCGGCGTCCTTACCCGATGCCACCACCTTGCCGCCCTGCACGATCACGGTTGCATCCTGGACCGGATCGCTGCCGTCGCCGATCGCCAGCGTCGCGTGGACGATCGCAAAGTCCTGCGCCGTGCCGGGCGCTGCCACGGCCATCGCGGCGATCGCCGCGGCGAGAGCTGCCAGCGGCTTCATTTCACGTCTCCCGCGCCGGGCTGGCCAAGCTCGAAATCGCTGACGGGGCGGCGCTGGGGATCGAGCGCGTCGTAGAGCAGGGCGCCGTCGATCCAGACCTTTTCGGGCCGGGAATAGACCGACAGCGGGTCTCCGTTCCACAGCACGATGTCGGCCATCTTGCCGTCCTCCAGGCTGCCCGTCATCGCATCGATTCCCATTGCCTTGGCGGGGTTCAGCGTCAGCCACCGGATCACGTCGGCATCGGCGATCTCGATCCCCATGCGCCGCCCGTCCGCCTGGGCCTTGGCAGCTTCCTGATTGAGCCGCTGGATGCCGTTTTCGTCGTCGGAATGGATGACGACGCAGGCACCCGCATTATGGATCAGCGCCGCGTTTTCGGGGATCGCGTCATTGGCTTCCATCTTGAAGCCGTACCAGTCGGCCCAGACGGCGGAGCAAGCATCGGCTTCGCGCAGCATGTCTGCGATCTTGTAGCTTTCCACGGCATGATGGAATGCGCTGACGCGGTAGCCCGCCTCTTTCGCCATATCGAGCACGAAGGCCATTTCGTCGGCGCGGTAGCAGTGATTGTGCACCAGGATCTCGCCATCGAGAACGCCGGCCAGCGTTTCCATGGCAAGGTCGCGCTCTTCGCGGTCGCCATCGGCATATTCTCGGGCCTCGATCCATGTCTTACGGTTGAGCGCGAAATTGCCCATCCGCGTCATCGGCATGCGCCCCTGTTCGCCATAGACCCGCTTGGGATTTTCTCCGCAGGCCATCTTGAAGCCATAGGGCGCGCCGGGAAATTTCATGCCCTGGACCGTGCGGCTGGGCACATTCTTGAGCGTGACCGAACGGCCGCCCATCAGATTGGCTGAACCGGGCAGGATCTGCAGGCTGGTGACGCCGCCATTGGCCAATGCGCGGGAAAAGCCGGGGTCCTGCGGCCACACCGAATGCTCCGCCCAGACCTGCGGCGTTACCGGATCGGTCATCTCATTGCCGTCCATATGCGCATCGACTGCCGGAGTGGGATAATCGCCGAGATGGGAATGGATATCGATGATACCCGGCGTCACGAATTTGCCGGCGGCCTCGATCCGCGTGAAGCCCTCTGGAATGGCAAGATCGGGTCCGCCCACCGCCACCAGCTTCCCGCCGGCAAATAGCACTGTAC
This sequence comes from Alphaproteobacteria bacterium, assembly GCA_030426245.1. Classification (GTDB taxonomy): domain Bacteria; phylum Pseudomonadota; class Alphaproteobacteria; order Sphingomonadales; family Sphingomonadaceae; genus Andeanibacterium. Next base: position 9,487 of record JAUHYZ010000045.1, read on the forward strand.
CGCCCTCTATGGTGCCGCCCTTGCCGTCATAGACCGTTGCGCCCACCAGCGCCGTGGGCACGCCGGGATAGGGCGTATAGGTGGACGCGTAAGGGCCCTGCGTATCGCTTGCCGCAGCCGCTCCGCTTGCGCTGTTGACGCCGGTTGCAGAACCGCAAGCCGACAGCGCCAAGGCACCGGCGGCGAGAAGAACTGTGTTGAACTGCTTCATCGCGGTTTGTGCCCTTCTCGCTTCAATTCTGCGGCTTCGTTGCGGGATGGACGCCTGCGGCCTGCGGTTCCCCGGTCTCGCCCTGGCCGAGAAGGTCGTCCCCGACATTGTCGTCCTTCAGCGTATCGAGATGCATCAGCCGTTTCACGAAGATCGCCAGCACCATCACCAGCACGCCGATGCCGATCGAGAGCCAACCGATCGTGTCATAGATCGCCAGGGTCGCCTCCTTGGTCATTTCGCCGCTTTCGCCGCCTGTAGCTTCACCGATCTTGCCGGCAACGAAGCTGCCCCCGGCGGTGGCGAAGAACCAGGCGCCCATGATCAGGCTGGCCATGTGGCGCGGTGCGAGCCGATTCATGGCCGAAAGGCCCACCGGGGAGAGGCAAAGTTCACCGGTGGTCGCGAACAGATAGAGCAGGAAGATGAAGATCACCGGCACGGCGGCTTCCATGCCGACAGCGCTTGCCCCCCAGACCAACACGAGGAAGGAGAAGCCGATCTGCAGCAGGGCAAGGCCGAATTTCATCGGCGTGGAGGGCTCCAGCCCCTTGCGTGACAAGGCCGTCCAAAGCCAGGCGAAAAGCGGGCCGAGCAGGACGATGTAGATCGGATTGATCGATTGGAAGATCGATGCAGGCACGCCTGCGCGGTCCACATGGCGGTCCGTAAACAGGTTCAGGCTGCCGCCGGCCTGTTCGAACAGGCCCCAAAACAGGGGCTGCAGGGCAATCAGGAACAAGATCGCGAAGATCCGCTCGCGCGGTTCCTTCTCCAGCTTGAATGCCTCGAACAGGACATAGGCGAGCAGCGCGATGCCGGCGAGCAGCAGGATCGTGCCGACGATGTCCTGGTACTGGATCAGGAACCACAATCCCGCCACGGCGATGAAGCCGGTGCCGTAAAGCAGGAATTCGCGCTGCCGCGCCAGGGGTGCGGGCGGCTCCCCCTGCCCCTTGAGCGCGGGTTTGCCGAGCACGAAGATGATCAGGCCCAGCACCATGCCGATCCCGGCCAGGCCGAAGCCATAGCCCCAACCGATCGTCTCCCCCAGATAGCCCACCAGGATGGTGCCCAGGGCGGCGCCGACATTGATGCCCATGTAGAAGATCGTATAGGCGCCATCGCGCCTTGCATCGGTAAGGTTGTAGAGCTGGCCCACGATCACGGAGATATTGGCCTTGAGGAAGCCCGAGCCGACGATGATCAGCGCCAGGGCAAGCCAGAAGACGTTGATCATCGGGTTGGCCTGCCCAAGCGAGGAATCCCCTTCGAAGGCCATGAAGCCGTGGCCCAGCGCCAGCAGAACTCCGCCGAACAGCACCGCCTTGCGCTGCCCCAGATAGCGGTCCGCCAGATAGCCGCCCAGCACCGGCGTGATGTAAACCAGGCTGGTATAGGCGCCGTAGATCAGGGCCGCCTTGCCGTCATCGAACAGCCAGTGCTTGGTGAGGTAGAAGATCAGCAGGGCGCGCATTCCGTAATAGGAAAAGCGCTCCCACATTTCGGCATAGAACAGCACGAACAGGCCGCGCGGATGGCCGACCACTTCTTCGCTGCGCCGTGCCGCGATGGTTGCGCCGATGGCAAGAACGGCAAATAGCGCCACGGCTGCTATGGCCGCGATCCAGTCGCCCTCGTTCCAGCTGGCCATGTCCTTCATGCGCAAACCCTTCCTGATCTACCTGCCGGCGCCGCGCGGGCGAGCCTAGCCCTGAAATTGCACTTGTGAAGGTGTTTGCCGCATTTGTCGCCATCCGAGCGAGCGGTGCCTCTTACCGGCGGAAACGCCGAGCCCTCGGCTTGACCAGATCTGGTGTGTTATGGCACTCAATCACCATCAAACGAACTGTCTTATTGGGCAGTTCGAGATAGCTTCGGGGAGACGCGATGTCGCAGGCAAGCCGCCCGGTTTACCTCAAATTGCGCGACATGATTGCCGCCGCCATTATCGAAGGTCGGTATGAAGAAGGCGAGATGCTGCCTTCCGTCAGGGCTTTCGCCGCCGAACAGGGGGTCAACCCGCTGACCGTGGCGAAGGCTTATCAGCAGTTTCAGGACGACGGGCTAGTGGAAGTTCAGCGCGGAGTGGGCATGTTCGTGGTTCCGGGCGCCGCCGCGAAACTTCGTCAGGCCGAGCGTGCTGCCTTCCTCAAGAGCGAGTGGCCGGAGATTCGTTTGAAGATGGAACGCCTGGGTATCGGCGCGTCCGAACTGCTGAGCGAGCGCTGACATACGCTCAACCCCGGCATTGAGTCCCAATTCTGGGCGCTTTCGAACTAAATCAATCGAGCCGATTGCACACTGGCCGTGCCTCTGGCAATCTTAAGAGAATCATTCGGCTTCAAACGATTGCCGCAATGCAAGGCGAATTATTGGAATCTTTAATTTCGGCCCAGAGGGGTGATGGATGATCAGATCCGAATTGCTTCAGGCGATGGCCACAGACAATCCCGAGCTGCGTGCCGAAGAGGTTGAGCAGGTTGTCGATATTTTCTTCGATCAGATCGCAGAGCGTCTGGCCGAAGGCGGACGGGTCGAACTCAGGGGGTTCGGCGCGTTTTCCACTCGCGAACGTGAAGCGCGCACCGGCCGCAATCCGCGCAGCGGTGAAGCGGTCAGCGTTCCTTCCAAGCGTGTGCCCTATTTCAAACCGGGCAAGGAAATCCGCGAGCGCTTGAACAAGTAAGTCCGGCGCAGGGCGGCCATAGCCTGACGTTTTCCCATTCGATCGATTTGCGCATTAAGCGCAAGGCGGCGCGGGGCAGCCGTGCCTACGCCGCGCGCCATTTGCAGTAGAACGAAAAAAGGGCGCGGAACCTTTCGGATCCGCGCCCAGCTTCTTGCGTGCCTGCCAATTGGCAGGACAGGGTAGATCAGAAGTTCTTCTTGACCGTCACCGCCCAGGTGCGCGGCTTGCCCGGCGAACCGAAGACATGGCCCACACCGGCGACGTCGTTCGAGCTGGTGGTGATGTAGTATTTGTCGAAAATGTTTTGCACTTCGAGCGCGATGCCCCAATCGTCGGCATCCGAATTCCACTCGATCTTACCATTGGCCAGGAAATAGCCGTCGATTCGGTTGCTCGCGACCAGTTCGTCGAGCGGGCCGCCGCCGCCGACCTGGCTCAGGTCGTCGAAGCCCGGATCACCGGGGACCACATCGCTCGGCACGATGCGACCATCGACATTGCCTGCCTCGGTGTACATCTTCGACTGATAGGCGCCGTCGAAACGGAAGCTCAGCTGCCCCTGAAGAACGTCCGGCACATCATACTGGATGCCGAAGCTGTAGGCCACTTCCGGCGTGTAGGGCGTGATATCGTCAAGTGAGACACCGGTTCCGGCGGTCGGGTCGATTTCCTTGTACTGGAAGTCGAGATAGGCGAAGGAGCCGTCAATCGTGAGATTGTCGACCGGGAAAACCGTAGCTTCCAATTCGACGCCTTTGACCTCGGCCGAGCCGACATTGTTGGGCCGCAGGCAAGGCGTTGCCTGGCCGAGCGGTTCCAAGTCTTCGCAGTAGTTACTGAGCAGAACGATGTCGTTATAGTCGAAATAGAACCCGGCTGCATTCAAGCGCAGGCGGCGGTCGAACAGGTCGGATTTGAAACCGATTTCGTATGACGTGATCGTTTCCGGATCGTGCGAAGTTGCCTGACTGACAAAATAGGGCCGTGCATTGAAGCCGCCGGCGCGATAGCCGGTGGCCACCTGAGCGTAGACCATCAACTGTTCGCTCAAGCGATAGTCTGCCGCGACACGCCAGTCGAAGCGCGTGCTCTCGAAGGTCGCTTCAGTGCCGTTGATACCGAACAGCAGGCAGTTGGGCTGGTTGCCGATATCCGTTGGTCCGGCAAGGCCGGGAACGCCGAGGAAGAAGTTGCACGGCCCCTGGATCGGCGTGAGGTCGGGATTGCGGCGCTGGTAGGCGTAATCCTTCTTGTCCCATGAATTGCGGACACCGCCCGTCAGGTGGAAATCGTCCGTTACGTTGAAGGTGACATTGGCGAACAGCGCCTTGTTGTTCGACGGCGTTGGATCCGGGCCGTGGATGAAGTCGATCCCGGCATAGCCGCTGATCATGATACGGCCGGTATAGGTGCCATCCGTGTCGAAGTAGAAACCGCCGACCGTGAAATCGATCAGATCGTCGGCAAGCTGGCCGGAAAGGCGCAGTTCCTGGCTGATCTGTTCGTTCTTCTGCGTCTGGTTGAGCGGGTTCACCGCGTGGGGTGCACCGTCCACGTCATAGGCCCAATCCGAGGTGTATTTGCGCCAGGAGGAAATCGACTTGACTGCCAGATTGTCAGCCAGATCGATATCCAGCGTCAGCGCGACACCGTAATTGTCCAGGTTCGCATGCGGATAGAACTGTGCCGGATAAGGGGACTGTGAATCGCGATAGTATCCACCTTCGAATGTCGAATAGGTAACGTAACGCGGATCGACGCCGATGGCCGAGAAATTGGCCGTGTCACAGCTGTTCACGCCGTAAGGCACGAACATGCAGTTATAGGGCACATATGTGCCATCCACGCCGGTTTCCCACGGGCGGTTCGGGTCGTTGTTGATGCCGCCCAGCGCGTTGGCATAGAGCAGCGTGGCAACACCGGATTCATTGCGTTCGCGGGTATAGTCCGCCGAAAGGTTGACTTCGACGAAAGGGCTGGGTTCCCAATTGAGTGCAATCTTGGCGGCCACGGTCTGCTTGCCCCCCAGCGTACCCAATACGGGATTGTCTCCGTTCGAGCGGGTGCGGACATTGCTGCCCGGATGGGTCAACGCATAATCGAGCCGTTTGATGTAGCCGTCTTCATTGCGTGTCACGCCCGAGACGCGGATCGCCATATTATCGGCGAGGCCGATATCCATCATGCCGCGAAGGTCGAGGCGGTTGTAAGAACCATAGGTGGCTTCGAGCGAACCCGAATTGTCGCCGCGCGGCTTCTGCGAATACATCTTGATCGCACCGCCGATGGAGTTCCGTCCGGCCAGCGTGCCTTGCGGCCCGCGCAGAACCTCGATCCGGTCGACATCCATCAGATCGAGCAGGGAGCCCGTCAGGGTCGGCAGGTAAACGTCGTCGATATAGACGCCTACGCCTGGTTCCAGCGCGAAGTTGGGATCGTTCTGGCCGATGCCGCGAATATAGGCGATCAGGCCGGAGCCATATTCCTGGCCTTGAGCCGCCAGAGTGACGTTCGGTGCCTGGCGGGCCACTTGCGAAATGTCGGTCTGGCCGCGCGCTTCCAGCATTTCGGAGCTGACGGCGGTAATGGCCAGCGGCGTATCCTGCACATTCGTTTCGCGGAATTCTGCAGTGACGACGATTTCGATATTGCGGCCGCTATCGGACGCCGCGCTATCGTCCTGCGCATAGGCAGGTGCTGCCATCCCCGTTGCGAGGGCAAGCGACGAAACAATGCCCATAGTCTTGAGTTTCATTGACATCCTCCACTTTATTAGGAGCAAGGCGCCCCCTAGTATTCGGTTCTTGACTTCTGCACCGGACCTGCCGGCGATGCCGGTTCAAGGCCTGAAGTGCAGTTCAAAACTGTTTTGATTTTTCCCAAAAAACAGGCGTTTTTCTGCCTTGTTGACTTTGTTTGGCCTAATCCGGGGCCACAGGGAAGCCTGCTCCCCGCTAATCGGTGATGAAAACAAACCGATTGTCGCAATGTGGCAACACTGCCCGCGCAGCGTTAACAGATTGATACTGTCCGAAATGAATACAGTATAGGCTACCCTGGCGCGCGTGCTGTAATGCGTGTGGGATCGGCCCGCGACACGCGGTGCGGGGCAGGAGCGGGCAGTGGCAGGGGCTCTATTTGCCCGGCTCGATCCTGCGTGCCCGGCCGAATGTCGCGGCGGATAGCAGGGCCGGCACGGCCATTGCGGCGCAAACCGCGCCCACCGTCATCCCTCCATCCAGCAGGATGCCGCCCACCATCGGGCCGAAGATCGATCCGATGCGCCCGGCAGTCGTCCCGATGCCCAGCCCCGTGGCGCGCAATTGCGGCGGGAAGGCATAGGCGATGGTCAGCCAGTTGGCAGTAGCGGAGCCGAACAGGGCGGCGCCCATCAGCGGGGCGATGATCCACAAGGCTTGTTCATTGCCCGTGAACTGGCCGAACAGCGCGATCAGCACGGCCAGCGCGGTCATCGTAAACCACATCATGCGCTTCACGCCGATGATCCCGCACAGATAGCCGGTGGTCATCCCGCCCAGGATGCCGCCATAGCTGACCCATGCGGAATAGCGCGCCCCCGCCTCGTCGACGCCGGCCGCCAGGGAGACCAGCGGCGGCCCCCAATTGATGATGTAGTACCAGGCGAACATGTTGAGCGCATGGGCGGTGCACAGCTTGGCCAGTTCCCGCAGGTGAAAGGGCTGGGTGACTTCGCGCAGGACGGAGCTGCCCTGCTCACTGGCATCGGCTAGGTCCGGCATTGCCGCGATCTGCGGCACGCGCATGCGCCTGAGCACCTTGTTGGTGGCCTTCAGTGCACCTTTGGGCCGCCGCGTCAGCAGAAAGTCGAGCGATTCCGGCAGCCAGGCGAAGGCGACCGGGAACAGCAGGGCGGACAGCGCCGCGCCGACCCAGAAGATCCCGCGCCACCCAAATCCGTCCAGCACCGCGATGGCGACATAGGCGCCCAGGATGGTGCCGACCGGATAGGCGGCCGCGACTGTGCTGGCCGCAAATTCGCGCCGCTTGCGCGAGGCATATTCCAGCGCCAGCGTGCCTGCCGTGCTGGTCATGCCGCCGATCCCTATGCCTGTGACCAGACGGCCGGCCGCCATCGGCAGGAAGCTGCCGGAGACGGCGGATATCGCCATGCCCACGCTCATGAACAGCAGGCAGATCAGGATGGCCGGGCGCCGGCCCCAGCTATCGGCAACGGGCGAGACGCCCAATGCGCCGATTGCCATGCCGACAAGGTTCATCGAAAGCAGCGTGCCCAGCGCCGCGTCGCTCATCCCCCATTCGCGCTTCAGGGCCGATGCGGCCTGGGCCAGCGCCAGAATGTCGTAGCCGTCGATCAGGTTGATCAGCACGCAGAGGCCGACCACGCCATATTGCTGAAGGATCATCGGCCGCTCGCGCATTGCAACGCGCGGATCGCGGCCAGCCGCCGCCGCTTCGCTGTCCACCAAGACTCCCCTCCCCCGATCCGCTATGACATTGCGGAGAATGTGAGCAAGCTATGCTGGAGGGCCTGGCGCGCCAAGGTTCCAGGCGAAGGAGAGGTTGACGGTGAGCGAAACGGCAACGGCTGCCGGCGATGTCCGCACGACGATGAAATATGTCGTGCGCGGGGAGAAGGCGACATTCCACCCCGGCGCCCGCGACAAGAGCTACTGGCCGGTCGACGAGCACGAAGTGATCATTCACGACATGCGGCCGATCCGCGGCGAGCTGTCTTTCGACCGCAACGGCTTCGTGCTGGTGGACGAGCCCACAAGCGTGAGGGACTTTACCGACCCGGAGCAGGTGAAGACAATCTATGGCCCGGAAGTGGAGGCGCTGATCGCCCGGCTGACTGGCGCGGCCAGGGTCGTTTCCTTCGGGCCGATCGTGCGGACCAATGCCGGCGGCACGCATGGCCATAACCAGCCGGCCTATGGCGCGCATGTCGATTATGGCGACCGCACCGTGCGCGATTTCACTTACGACATGCTGCCCAAGGAAGAGGCGGAGCGGCGCCTGCAGGGCCGATACATGCTGATCAATGTCTGGCGTCCGCTCGTGCGCGTGGAAAGCGCGCCTTTCGCCGTCTGCGATGCCAGCACGGTGCAGCGCGAGGACCTGTTCCCGAGCGAAGTCGTGGGCGGCTTGGGGGATTTCAACCGCCGCTCGCTATGGGGCTTCAATCTCGCCTGGACGCCCGATCACCGCTGGTACTGGGCACCGCAAATGGAGCCGCACGAAGTGCTGGCGTTCAAGCTGTTCGACAGCCAGGCGGACGCCACGCAGTTCACGGCGCATAGCGCCTTTGCCGATCCTGCCGCACCGGCCGATGCCGCGCCGCGCCAGAGCATAGAAATCCGGACGATCGCCTATATGAGCTGATTTGCAGGCCCACCGCGCGCTTTGCCTTCGCGGGCTGCCAAGCCATTTTCGTTGCCGGGCAAGCGGGGCGGCCCTCCCCGGATTAGGAGACTGAGGGAAGACGCGAGAGAGGATCGAGGATATCGTGGCCGAATTCAGCGAGACGGTGAATGCACGGGGCGGCAGCTTCACGCTGCATGGCCGCTATCGCGAGGATTTCGCCCCCGTTGCCGAAGCCTTCATAGAGAATTTCCGGGTCGAGGAAGAACTCGGGGCCGCAACGTCGCTGGTTCTCGATGGGGAGACGGTCGTCGATCTGTGGGGCGGCTGGGCCCGGGAAGACCGTTCGCAGGAATGGCTCGAAGATTCGACCGTCTGCATGATGAGCGTGGCCAAGGGCGTGACCGGCATCGCCTTCAACATGCTGATCGAAAGCGGGCTGGTCGATATCGACAAGCCGGTGGCGCATTACTGGCCCGAATTCGCGCAGA
>JAUHYZ010000046.1 GCA_030426245.1 Alphaproteobacteria bacterium
AATTTTCAGGGGGAACAGCCTTGCGCGTTTTGGCTTTGGCATCGCAAAAAGGTGGTTCGGGTAAGACCACACTTTCAGGGCACTTGGCCGTGCAGGCGCAGCGCGCAGGCGCTGGTCCGGTCGTGCTGATCGACATCGACCCACAAGGTTCACTCGCCGATTGGTGGAACGAACGCGAAGCGGAATATCCTGCTTTCGCCCAAACCACTGTTGCGCGTCTGGCGAACGACTTGGCAACCTTGCGCCAGCAAGGGTTCAAGCTCGCGGTGATCGACACGCCCCCTGCGATCACAATGGCGATTCAATCGGTTATATCGGTTGCCGAACTGATTGTCGTCCCGACTCGGCCGAGTCCGCATGACCTACGCGCAGTGGGAGCAACGGTCGATCTTTGCGACCGTGCGGGCAAACCGCTGATCTTCGTGGTCAACGGTGCAACACCGAAAGCAAAGATCACATCGGAAGCCGCCGTGGCGCTTTCGCAGCACGGCACCGTTGCCCCCATCACGCTCCATCACCGCACGGATTTCGCTGCCTCGATGATCGACGGACGTACCGTCATGGAAATCGATCCCGATGGCAGATCCTCGCAGGAGATCAGCGCGCTCTGGAACTACGTGGCCGATCGGCTTGAAAAGAATTTCCGCCGCACAGTCTTTGCGGCACCCGGTTCGGGAGCTTCGCAGGTTCCGGGCAACAATCGCCCGGCCGGCGGCTTTGGCCGCCGGGTCGCCCAATATTGAGAGGCGGCGCCATGAGCGAAGTAAAGTCTTTCGCATCGCTTGAACCCAGGCTCCTCGCCCGCAAAGGCGGCGCCAAGCCGGCGATGCGTGCACAGGTACATCCTTTCACCAGCTTCGATGCCAATGCCGCTTGCGAAATAGACGACCTTGGCTGGAACGATATGGGCCTTGACGAAGACACGGAGCACCACAGCGCCGAAGTTCTTCCCCTGACCCCGCTGCCGACCAATCACGAAGCCGAAGCGCAAACCGCCGAATCCGCCAAGCCCGCAATCCGCCGCCAGCAGGAAGAAATTGCTTCCAAACTGGCCGACAGCGGCAACGGCGCTCCGCGCAGCTCGGCGCTGAAAAACGGCCGTCGGGCCGCTTTCACGCTGCGTGTCGATGCGGAAAGGCACCTCAAATTGCGCCTTGCCTGCACCATCAAGAATCTCAGTGCGCAGCAAATCGTCACCGAAGCGCTGGACAAGCTGCTGGATGAAATGCCCGAGCTCGAAGCGCTCGCAAAGCAGGTGGAACAGAAGAAGTCGCAGACGAAGCGCAAGAAGAAATAATCAGGCCAATCAAGCAACCTCCGGGGAAGTTAAGATGAACCGTTTCGCCAAGAACAACCGGACGCGCAGCTCCAGGCTGATCGGCCTGGCCCTGACGACCGCTCTTGCCGGGGTCTCGCTGACAGGCTGTGCCACTTCCTCCGCGCCGCCGGCCGCCCATTCGGCAAGCGACGCCGAAGCTGCGCTTGCAAAAGGCGAGCATTCGTCGGCAGTGAAGCATGCCGAGGCGGCCGTTCTGGCGGAACCTCGCAATGCGGAATACCGCGCCACACTGGGCGCCGCCTATCTCGATGCGGGCAGGTTCGCTTCTTCCGCGACAGCCTTCAACGACGCTATCGAACTCGGCGAAACCAGCCCGCGGGCCCAGCTCAGCCTGGCCCTGTCTCTGGCCGCAAATGGCAGGGGACGCGAAGCCGTGATTGTTCTCGACGAAGCCGAGAACCAACTTTCAGCGAGCGACCTTGGCCTTGCCTACTCGCTGGCCGGCGCAAGCCAACGCGGCATCTATGTCCTCACCGCCGCTCTGCGCAGCGGCGAAAACACGGTCAAGGTTCGTCAGAACCTTGCCTATTCCTATGCTCTGGCAGGCCGCTGGCGCGAAGCTCGCCTGATGGCGGCCGAAGACGTGCCTGCCGACAAGCTGGGTGACCGCATGTCCGAATGGGCTATGTTGACGCACCCTCTCGCCCATCGTGAGCGTATCGCCGCGCTGCTGGGCGTGTCTGTCGCAAGCGACGATCCGGGCCAACCTTCCAGCCTGGCGCTTTCGAACTTCCCGACGGCCGATCAACTGGCCGCCGAGGCCGAAACGCCGGACGCGGTCCCTTCTCCTGCCGTCATGGCGCTGGGCGCACCGGCACCTACAGCAAAGACCGCTCCGGCACAGCCGAGCGGCGAACTGGCACCGGCCAGCAAGCCAGCCCAGGCCAGCCTGGCCGCTCACGAATATGATATGCGCGCATACGACGCGCCCGAACAGAACAGTTTCGACACTGCCTTCAATGAACCCGCACCCGTTTCCACACAAGTGGCTGCGGTGCCGAGACCGGCAGCGACACATGCGCCGCGTCCAGCGCCGAAGCCTGCGACAAAGCCCGCACTAGCCCGTACCGAGCGCGCGCCGAGCGCTGCCACTGCGGTGCGCACGGATACGTCGCGCTTTGCTCAGCCGAGCGCAGCTTCATCCAAGGCCGAAACCCATCTCGTCCAGCTCGGTTCGTTCCTGAGCGAAGCCAGCGCGAAACGAGCATGGAAGATTTACATGAAGCGCTATCCGGAACTTCGCGATCACCAGATGGTCATAACGCAGGCCGTGGTCGGCGGAAAACACTATTGGCGCGTCTCGGCCGCCGGATATGATGCGCAAAGCTCCAAGGCGATGTGCGGCCATGTGAGGAACAGCTCCGGCGATGGCTGCTTTGCATACGCCAAGGGTTCGCCGCTTCCCGGCGCGATCGATACGGGACGCCGTCTAGCCAGCCTTTAATCCAACAACGCGTTCGTCGCGTGGAAACTCTCCGTCCCTCCGGACGGGGAGTTTCTGCATTTTGGTCAATCGTGTACGGGCACGCCGCCCTTATATAGCGCAATAACCCGCCCCTGGGCCGGCTGCTTGTCGAACGGCGTATTGCCCGCACTGGCCTCCATCCTGGCCTTGTCCACGACCCAGGGCTTCTCCGGATCGATCAGCGCAATATCCGCTTCCGCGCCTTCGGCCAGGATCCCGGCTTCCACGCCCAGCAACTGAGCCGGCTTGGTCGCCACCAGCGAGAACGCCCGCGCCATATCGATCACACCATCGCGCACGAGTGTGAGAACCATGGCAAGCAGCGTTTCGGCGCCCGCCATGCCAGGCTCCGCGTCGACGAAGGGCAGACGTTTGTCTTCCGGTCCCCGCGGATCATGGCCGGATGAAATGACGTCGATCGTTCCATCGCCGATCGCTGCAATAACGGCCTGACGATCGGCCTCGCAGCGCAAGGGCGGCGATAGCCGCGCGAAAGTACGAAAATCCATCGTCGCGAGATCGGACAACATGAAATGGGCCGGCGTGACGCCTGCCGTTACGGAAACTCCGCGCGCCTTTGCTGCACGTACCAGATCGAGCGCCGCCGCCGTCGTGACCTGACGGATGTGAAGCCGTGCATTCGCAAGTTCGGCCAGCGCGATATCTCGTGCAACGGCAAGCGGCTCCGCTTCTGCCGGTGCACTCGGCAAGCCCATTCTGGTCGCCATCTCGCCGGCAGTCGCCACTGCATTGCCCGTGATGCCCGCATCTTCCGCATGGCTCACCACGACCATGTCCAGCATCGCCGCATAGCGCAGCAAGCGCAGCATCACGCCTGAATCCGCGATCCATTGCCGTCCCGTGGCTACAGCCTTGGCACCGGCATCGCGCATAAGTGCCAGCTCGGCCATGTCCGCCCCTTCAAGGCGCATTGTTGCAGCCGCCATGGGGTGAACCCAAAGATCCGGCTTGCCGCTATAGGCCAGGAACTGGATGCGGGCGGGATGATCGAGCGGGGGCGACTGGTCCGGCATCAGTGCCGCACGTGTAATTCCGCCGAAATGGAACGCTGGCTTGTCGACCGCGAAAACCCCGAGATCGACCAGGCCGGGCGCAATCAGCGCGCCTCTTGCATCCACGACTTCGTCGCCCGCGTCCGGCTCAAGCTCGCCCAGATCCGTGATAAGGCCATCGACGCAGCGTAGAGCTCCTTCACAAACACTGCCAGGAAGCACCAGCGTGCCATTGGTGAAGAGCCGCGGCACGGTCTGTTTCATGCCCACTCCCCTGCGTACCACCCGGCCACGCCGCGTGCCCGGCGGGTCAAGACTTCAAGGCATGCCATGCGAATGGCGACACCCATTTCGACCTGACGCGTTATGATCGAGCTATCCGCCAGATCGGCAATATCGCTATCGATCTCAACTCCGCGGTTCATCGGGCCGGGATGCATGATCAGTGCCTGCGGAGCCGCACGTTCCAGCCGGCTTGCCGTCAAGCCATAGAGATGCCGGTATTCGCGCGGAGAGGGAATGAATTGGCCGGACATCCGCTCGTTCTGAAGGCGCAACATCATCACAACGTCGGCTCCGTCGAGCGCGGAATCGAAATCAGTGAACGCAGTGGCACCCATGGTTTCTATGCCGTCCGGCATCAGAGCCGGCGGCGCACACACCCGCACTTCGGCGCCGAGCGCAGTCAGGCACAGAATATTCGAACGCGCCACTCTGCTGTGCAGGATGTCTCCGCATATCGTGACCTTCAGGCCCCAGAAGCCCTCGGCAAACTCGCTGCGCCCCTTTTCCTTGAGTGCATAGCGCAAGGTCAGCGCGTCAAGCAGGGCCTGAGTGGGATGTTCATGCTGCCCGTCGCCAGCATTCAGAACCGGGCAATCGACCTTGTCGGCAATCAGCTGCACCGCGCCGGAACTGGCATGCCGGATAACGATGGCATCCGCGCGCATGGCATTGAGCGTCACGGCCGTATCGATCAGGGTTTCGCCCTTCTTCAGGCTCGATTGCGCTGCCTGCATGTTGACGACGTCCGCACCCAGGCGCTTGCCTGCAATTTCGAAGCTCAGCAGCGTGCGCGTGGAATTCTCGAAAAAGGCGTTGATGATCGTCAGACCGGAAAGCACGTCGGTGTGCTTGGAAGGCTGACGGTTGAGCGCGACCCATTGCTCCGCTTCATCCAGCAGAAACATGATCTCATGGGTTTCAAGATGCCCGATCCCGGTCAGGTCCCGATGCGGAAAGGCCTGCCCGCCGGCCGGATAACGGCCTGCAGGGGTGGGAGTGGGCGTCGCTGTCATTAAAGCGATCCCAATAGAGGAACTTACGCAAAGTGCAACGCCTTGCATCGCGTCGTATCGCACACCCGCGTGCTTTGAGGTGGCATGGCGCGCCTATCGCCCCTAGATTGCCTGCGGGATCTACATTTTTGCGACAGCGGGAGCGCTTCGAATGAGTTTTGCAGGCAAAGTCTGGCGGCTGCTTGTCGGGATCAAGGACGGGCTGGTCCTGCTGCTGCTGCTGCTGTTTTTCGGCCTGCTTTTCGCAGCGCTGACGGCCCGGCCCAGCCCGGGGCTCGTGCGAGAAGGCGCGTTGCTGCTGGAGCTCGACGGCTCGATCGTCGAAGAAGCCCCGCCGATTGACCCGCTGGCAATCCTTATGGGCGGTGAAGTCCCGGCCGGCCATTATGAAGCGCGCAATCTGATCCGCGCCATAGACGGCGCGGCTCGCGATGACCGTATCAAGGCAGTGGTCCTCGACCTCTCCCGCTTCACCGGCGGCGGACACGTCCACCTGCAGGAAATTGGTGCCGCGCTGGACCGCGTGCGGGAAGCGGACAAGCCGGTGCTGGCTTTTGCTTTCGCCTATGGGGACGATGCGATGATGCTGGCCGCGCATGCCAGCGAGGTTTGGGTCGACCCGCTTGGCGGAGCGATTATCGCCGGTCCGGGCGGCGAGCGTCTCTATTATTCAAGGCTGCTGGAAGACCTCGACATCAACGCGAGAATCTACCGCGTGGGGACTTATAAGTCGGCGGTCGAGCCGTATATGCGCAGCGACATGTCGGCAGAGGCGCGGGAGAATATTTCGGCGCTCTACGCATCGATCTGGCAGGAATGGCAGGCGAATGTGAAGAAGGCCCGCCCCGGCGCGGATATCGCACGTGTAACCTCCAATGCCGTTGCCTGGCTTGAGGAAAACGAAGGCGACACAGCAGCCGCGGCATTGGCAGCCGGACTGGTGGACAAGCTCGGTGACCGGACGCAGTTCGGTGCGCGCGTGGCGGAACTGGCAGGTGAGGACACATGGGACACCGCCCCTGGAGCCTTCGCCAAAACGGAACTCAACGTCTGGCTCGAGGCCAACAAACCGGACCGCTCCGGCAAAGCAATAGGCGTTGTTACGATCGCGGGCGAGATCGTCGATGGCGATGCCGGCCCCGGCACGGCAGGCGGCGACAGGATCGCACAGTTGCTGGACGATGCATTGAGCAGCGATCTGGCCGCCTTGATCGTTCGTGTCGATTCGCCCGGCGGCTCGGTCACTGCGTCGGAGGAAATCCGCCGCGCCATATTGCGCCACAAGGCCAAGGGAATTCCAGTGGCAGTATCCATGGCCAATGTGGCGGCAAGCGGCGGCTATTGGGTCTCCACCCCTGCAGACCGGATCTTCGCGGAGCCGGAGACGATCACGGGTTCGATCGGCATCTTCGGCGTCGTCCCGACATTCGAAGACGCGCTGGCAGGCTGGGGCGTCACGAGCGACGGGGTGCGTACCACGCCGCTATCGGGCCAGCCGGACATTCTTGCCGGCTTCACTCCGGAAGTGGACGCACTGCTTCAGACGACGGTGGAGCACGGCTATGACAGGTTTCTGAACCTCGTCGCCCAGTCGCGCGGCAAGACTGCCGAACAGATCGATGCCATCGGCCAGGGCCGCGTGTGGGATGGCGGCACAGCGCGCCAGATCGGCCTGATCGACCAGTTCGGGGACCTTGATACGGCGCTGAGATGGGCCGCCGCAGAGGCTGGCCTGGAAGAGGGCGGCTGGCATGCCCTGTATCTGGGCAACAAGCCAAGCCCCTATGCAAGCATGCTGGAGCAGTTGATCGCGCCGGAAAGCGGAAAGGAAGCCCACGCGCGCGACCTGTTCAGCCTTGCGGCGATACGGCGGGAGGAAACCTCACGCCGCATGGCCGGCGACCTTCGCCGCCTTCTCACGGCCCAGGGCGTGCAGGCCTATTGCCTCGAATGCCCTGCTGCAGCTCCTGCACGAAACGAACCGGCAGATCGCCGACTGCTGGCCGTGCTGGCCCGATTAATCGGGATCTGATCGGCCCGAGGCTGGAATTCGGGAAGGAAGGCTTTGCGCTTGTCATCGCCGGCGAGGCATGGCAATGGCGCGCCCCTGCCGGCAGGGGGATTCTCATGCCTCCTCGCAATCCCGGCGGGCGCGTAGCTCAGTGGTAGAGCACACCCTTCACACGGGTGGGGTCGCAAGTTCAATCCTTGCCGCGCCCACCATCTTTTCAATGATTTAGATGGTTCGATCACTCGTTGTATGAAACGAGTATGAAAAAATTGAGCCCAAATTTCAAAGTCTCATAGCTTGAGAAGGCGTTCGCCCCAGAATCCTGCACGCCACGCTTGTAGAACCACAGTTGCTCAAACCCAATTTCGTCTCTCCGCGAGAATCGAGAGCTTCCATGCCCTCTAAATGAATGACCAAGCCTAAAAAAGGAGATGCAGCAGATAGTCCCAAGTGATTGCCCACCATCTCACAAAGGCCAGGACGTGGTTTCGCAACCGAATTGCGCAATTGACCTCAAAAAACAAACTACGCCAGCCCATCAAGAGAATTTATCGGACATCGGCATCGTTCGATCTTCGATCAGAATTGGTTATGCGCCTAGCAAGGTCTAGAATCTTCGAAATCGGCTCATGCTTTAGCCGTCTTTCAGAATTGAAAGGAGAACACTGCTGTGCGAATTTCTCGCAAATCACGCTTGTCGGCTAGAGCGGCTACTGCAGGCATTTGTTTGACCCTGTTACCGATGACGGCAATTGGACAGGAAGTTCGCGATTACCCCAGCCAAGCAAGTTTCCCCAACGAGAACAGGGAAGCTGTTACGCGCCACCTCACCAGTGCCAGTTCCATCGCCGGAACAGACCTGTGGTCAGAGTTCAGATGGAGGTGTCTGATTAGTCCACTTGACCGTGACATGGTCTGGGGCGTTCAGCACGATGGTCTGGTTCCCGCGACCCGCCTGTTCGACAATCTTTACTCCGTCGGTCAGAATTCGGTTTCGAGCTTTGCTCTGGACACTGATGACGGGATCATTCTGATCGATGCCCTGAACAATGAAGATGAAGCCCGGGAGATCATCGTCCCAAATCTGCGAACTCTCGGCCTCGACCCTGCAAGAATCCGATTCGTCATTGTGACTCATGGCCACGGCGACCACTACGGTGGGGCGAAATACCTTCAGGAGACCTATGGAGCACGGGTCGTCTCGTCGGCTGCCGACTGGCAGATGATGGAAGATGCATTCGGGCGTCCCGGCCCTTTCGGCAGTCTGGTTCCGCCAACTCGCGATATTATCGCTGAAGATGGAGATACCATTTCGCTCGGCGGAACAACTGTGCGGCTGGCGATCACGCCAGGCCACACGCCGGGAACCCTGTCTCTGATTTTTCCGGTATATGAGGACGGACAACAACACATGGCTGGCCTCATGGGCGGAACCGGTGGTGGCCGGGATAGCGAAACCCATCGCCAGCAGATCGCTTCGCTGAACAGGTGGAACGAGTTGACAGCAGCAGCGGGCGTCGATGTGCTACTGACCAACCATCCGCCTCATATGGACTCAAACGAAAAGCAATATCTGCTCTCTTACGACGCAACAGGCGGTAACAATCCATTCATCTACGGGCGCGACAAGTATCGCCGCTATTTCGAAGTGTTGTCAGATTGTACGCGTGTTGCACTTGCCCGTCTGGGTGAGACTGGCGTTGATTAGGAAGCACATTTTGCGGACCTGAGATCGACAAAAAAGGGCGCCATCAGGGAATTGATGGCGCCTTTTTTGTGCCCCGCCTTGTCGGTGGGTTGCCAGCATCTAAAGCCGTCTATTCGGTCGAACCAAGCCGGCGAATTTCTCCGACCAGGAGCAGGTAACACAGCGCGGCCGCCAACGCGGCAGCAGCAACGAGGCCCAGAACAAGGTCGAACGAGCCTGTTTCCTTGAGGATAAAACCGATGACGATCGGCGTCAGGATTGAAGACATATTGCCGAACATATTGAAGATACCGCCGCTCAAGCCTGCGCAATCTCGCGGCGCAACGTCAGACATCACCGCCCAACCAAGGGCACCGATACCTTTACCGAAAAAGGCAAGGCTCATGAACACTAGGATCATTGTGTTGTCGTCAACATAGTTGCAGCCAAGGATCGACAGGGCCAGCGTCATACCAGCGACAACCGGCACCTTGCGGGCGACCGTCAGGCTGTATCCCTTTCGAAGCAGCCAGTCGGAAAGAACGCCTCCCAGAACACCCCCGCCGAATCCGCAAATGGCCGGTACTGTCGCAAACAGGCCTGCTGACACGATGGAGAGACCCCGCTCCTCGACGAGATAGACGGGAAACCATGTTATAAAAAAATATGTGAGTGTATTTATCGAAAATTGAGCGAGATAGAGCCCAAGGAGTGTCGGTGTGCCGAGAAGAATCTTGAGCTTTCGCTTGAGATCGCCCGCAGGTGCTTTCTCCGGTTTCTCAGGAGTGGACTCCACAAGACCGCCCCCTTGCGCAATGTATTCCAGTTCCGCCTGCTGCAACTTTGGATGCTTCTTGGGCTCGTGCACCATGGATCGCCATATTGCAGCCCCAACCAGACCAGCGACCGCCATGAAAACAAACACCCACGGCCAACCTGCATAATACACGATGGCTCCCATCACCGGAGCAAACAGCACGGTCGCAAAATACTGAGCGGAATTAAAGATCGCCGCAGCAGTCCCCCTTTCCTTTGCAGGGAACCAGCTCGCCACCACTCGCGAGTTTCCGGGGAAGCTAGGGGCCTCCGCAAGACCGACAAGAAAGCGAAACGCAAAAAGCGCAGTGACCGCGATGGCACCGCTCATCCAGACCACGGCGCCCTGCATACCTGTAAACAGGGACCAGAGCACAATAGCCCAAAAATAGACTTTTGGTGCACCAAACCGGTCGAGCAGCCATCCTCCAGGCACCTGTGCCGCCACATATGCCCAGCCAAAAGCGGAGAAGACGATACCGAGCTGCAAAGGATCAATATCGAGATCCTGCGTTAGTGCAGGAGCAGCGAGCGAGAGCGTCGCGCGATCTGCATAATTGATGGCAGTTATTCCGAAGAGCACCGCGAGAATTGACCAGCGCACCCGGCCTGTTTTTGCACCGGCTTCCATGCCTACCTCCCATCGACGCGATTCCTATCGGTCGACAAACTTCATCCTAAAGGGCGCCTAGAGCGCCAAGCGCTCCCGGCAAAGAGAGTCTGCAATAGGTACCGTGACTTGTAGTCAATTTCCCACTCTCCGTGTGGTCGCAGACCTGTTGATCTTGCGTGGTCCTGTTCTGGTTTCGAGCATCGATAGTCCAATTCCGATGGTCAATTGATTGATGCCACTCCAGCATCATAGGATTGAGAGTGCTTCCAAACTCAGTCAGAAGATAAAAATGACTCATCCACGAGCCGTCCAGCTCCGATTTGCGCCAGCACCCATTTGATTGCTGATCTCCAGATATCATTGGCGTCGCACTCGCCGCACACTGGCTTGAACTCAGCAATGGTCAAACTATCGGTGTCAAGACAAAGACCGAACTGAAGCTTGAAAATACCGGAAAATCGAACTTCCGGACAAAGCGAGGCAGCGAGCGCCTCTGCTATGCGCGCAGCACACATCTAGGTCGGTGCGAATTGATACTATTTCAGTATGCTAGACAACGCGATAATCTCGCTCTAGCATAAACGCACAGCTTGAGCGGAAGCGGACTGAAAGGAAACGACCCCAAGAGTGCTTGGCGAGCTTGAGGCCCATCATCTTACACATTCAAGCCTCGCGCAAAATATTTACGTTCATTATGCCCGAGCCGCGCGTGATTGAATATCTTGGCAGAAGTTTGGCCTTCCCTAGCACGTAATTTAGCCAAAATATGGCCTTGAGGAAATAGCGCGATGTTCGAATTGATCCAATTAAGGTGCTTTCTGGCAGTAGCACGCGAATTGCACTTCGGGCGTGCAGCGGCCAGCCTAAATATCACCCAACCTCCTTTGAGTAGGCACATCCAAGTGCTGGAACGCATTCTGGGCGTAACACTTTTCCATCGATCGAGTAGATCTGTGAAGCTCACCATAGCTGGTTCCGCATTCTTGAGTGAAGCCAACAAGATCATCGAGATGGCTGAAGGAGCTATCAATGTCGCAAGGTCAGCTGCCGACGGCGAAGAAGGTATCGTATCGCTCGGGTTTACCGCGGCATCCGGGTATAGCTACATGCCGCGCCTTGTTGGCTTCATGCAGGAGCGCATGCCTTCTGTCGGCACTATCTTGAAAGAAATGGTGACAGGTGAGCAATTGGATGCGTTGGCGACCGGCCGGATCGATATTGGTCTGATGCGTCTGTCATCGCAGCGTCCAGAACTTGAATCGCGAAAGGTCCTGAAGGAGCGTTTCATTGTATGCTCACCGCAAGCGATCCCAGAAACCTCACGCCCAAGGCTCCTTGCGGACTTCGACGGGCTGCCGTTGATTATGTATGCGCCCGACAAAGCGCGGTATTTTCACGATCTCCTGACCGGTCTGTTCACAGGTGCATTTGCCGAACCGAAGCGCGTTCAACATGTCGCCCAGATCCACTCGATTCTTATGCTTGTTAGCGCAGGGCATGGCTTTGCATTGGTTCCCGAATCTTCGCGTCGCCTGAAACCCGAAGGGGTCTGCTTTAGCGAGTTGGCGGATTCCGAACCGATTGTCGAATTGCAGGCGGTCTGGCGAAAGGATCACGAAAACCCAGCATTGTCTGTGCTCCTCAGCCACCTCGACGAAGTGGGCCATCACTTCGAAAAGGCCCGCCAAGTTGCAGTTGGATAGCAAGCGGGGAATGATCGATATCTCGTTGCTATTGGTATGCAGGACCTAGAGTTAGCTACAAGATCGTCCAGATATCACGCAGACAGAAGGACGAACTATGCCTGCTTTTGGCAAGATGTGGATTGCAGGTGAGGATGTTGAGGGCGGTGGAGAGCTTTTCACAGCCCGGAATGCCGCGACAGGGAAGAAGCTTGAACCGGCTTTTAGAGAGGCGTCAAACGAACAGGTAGAGACCGCAATCGCGAGCGCCAGCCTCTGTTCCACTGCCTTTGCAGCAACAGACCCAGCTCGCCGTGCCTCCTTGCTAGACGCGATCGCAGACTCGATCGCCGCGACAGGTGAGGAACTCATCGAGACGGCTATGGCGGAGACTGGTCTGCCCAGGCCCAGACTTGAGGGTGAAAGGGCACGCACTGTCG
The DNA here is from genome assembly GCA_030426245.1 of Alphaproteobacteria bacterium. Lineage (GTDB taxonomy): Bacteria > Pseudomonadota > Alphaproteobacteria > Sphingomonadales > Sphingomonadaceae > Andeanibacterium. Next base: position 12,365 of record JAUHYZ010000046.1, read on the forward strand.
GCCAGTTTGGAATGTTCGCCGAGAGCCTCAGGGAGGGTGAATTTCTTCGCGTGCGGCTCGATGCGGCGCGGCCGGAGAGACTTCCTGCGCCAAAGCCTGATCTGCGCCTGCAGATGCTTGCGCTCGGACCCGTAACTGTGTTTGGCGCCTCAAACTTTCCGTTGGCCTTCAGCGTGGGCGGCGGCGACACAGCGAGCGCCCTCGCTGCTGGTTGCCCAGTGATTGTCAAGGGCCATCCCGCCCATCCCGGTACGAGCGAGATCATGGCACGAGCCGTAGGGCAAGGGATTGCTGCAGCAAAAATTGAAGCTGGAATCTTTTCGATGCTCCAGTCTGCTGGCCCCGAAATCGGCATGGCGCTTGTTTCTGACCCCAGGATCAAGGCTGTTGGCTTCACTGGCTCTGCCGCTGCTGGCAAGGCGCTTGTCACAGCTGCCTCCGCCCGACGGGAACCGATCCCGGTTTATGCGGAAATGAGTTCCATCAATCCGGTACTTTTGCTGCCTTCCCGCCTATCGTCCGGCGCAGAGGAAATCGCGGAAGGATTTGTCGCATCCCTGACACTTGGATCAGGACAGTTCTGTACCAATCCCGGTCTCGTGCTCGTCGTGAATAATAGTGATTGCGACAGGTTTTGTTCGGCGGCGACCAAGGCGGTGCAAGCCCGAGATCCCGGCGTGATGCTGACTGCCGGGATAGGTGCTGCCTATGCGACTGCCGTGGAGGGAGTTGCCGCAAGGAATGGTGTGGAAGTGCTCGCCGAGGGCTGTAGCGCTTCCAATCGTGCCACCGCTCGCCTCATGCGGGTTGGCGCAGCCCGGTTCATGAGCGATCCTACTCTACATGCGGAGATGTTCGGCCCTGCCGCTCTGGTCGTCTCCTGTGCTGACATCGAGGAAATGCGGGCTGTTCTCGAGACGCTCGAAGGTCAGCTCACCGTGGCCATGCACTTTGACGCCGGCGATCATGCTGCTGTTTCCGAACTACTGCCAGTTGCCCAACGCCGTGCCGGACGCGTACTCGCAAACGGGTTTGGTACCGGGGTGGAGGTTTCTCCGGCCATGGTTCACGGTGGGCCTTGGCCTGCCAGTTCAGACGCGCGGACAACGTCCGTAGGTACGCTTGCGATCGAGCGATTCCTCCGTCCGGTTTGTCTGCAGGACTTTCCGGAGGCCTTGCTGCCCCCAGCTTTGCGGGACACCAATCCTTGGAATCTACCGCGCAGAAAATGGGCCTGACGGCGGCTTGCTCACGAGAGGCGTGACCGCCCATTTCGAGCGATTTCCGTCCATAGTGGTTCACCACGATTGCCGCAGGAAGCCCGCTGGGAAAGCGCTAAGTTCGGTTTGATTTGAATGTCATCACCGAGAGTGCCTTGAAGCCGATCCGGCGAATTGCAGATTATCGAGTTTCTCATCAACAGGCGCGTTGGGCGCCAGCAACGGAGGCACCCCTATTAGGGGGATCCGTGCGACTTGTAAGCCAACTGCAGGCGCGTTGAACCGCCAGACTCGGAGGGCTAGCTCCCCGCGCGAGAAGCGAACGATTGACTTGGGAATTGCTTGGACGGGATATTCTAGAGGACATGCTGCACACAGACACGTCATAAAAGAAGGTCACTACAAGCCGCTGTTTGCCTCGCTGAGACTGGTCGTTGGTGCTTACCGCTTTGCAGCCACGCCAAAGGCCAGTCTCGAAAGCTAGGATGCTAGCAGGTCAATTGCCTGTGCTGGAGCGGAATGAAGTCCCATCGAGCGGATCGCCATGCCCTACGTAGGTGGCGACAGATGGATACGGATAAACCGGCCTGGACTGAACCACGCGCCCGTACTCACGCCGCACAGTCTCGATAGCACCGGGCGCTTCCCCGTCTTCTACCCAGGCCATAATCGCGTTCACCAGATTGATACGGTCAGGTCCATGTCCGCCGCCGCAATGGCCAACTCCCGGTAGCAGGTACATCGTCAGGAAGTCGTCAGTGGACGTTCCAAGCCGTTCACGTACCGCGTTATAGTAGTGCAAGGTACCTTCAGCAGGAACGCCCGGATCCGCAAGGCCGTGCCACATGATCAACTTGCCGCCAGCATCACGAAAAGCGCTGATATCCGTATCGGTAGCGTTGAAGATCGACGCGAGAGAATTGTACCTGCGCAGATCCTCGGGCTCAAAACCGAATGTATCAAGATCAAACTCTCGCGGCTCATCTTCCGACATGTGCCGGACGAACGCCGCCGCATAGGCAACTGGATTTGGTCCACCCCAAGCCAGTTCGGAACCGATCGGTCTGCCGAAGAAGAGCCTGCGTCCTGAGGAATCAATGGGGCCAGAATAAAGCGCTCGCGCCGCAGCCACCTGTTCGCCTGCAAGGCATTTTCCGGAATCTCCAGCTTCGCAGAGGAGCACTTCGGGATCGAACGCGCATGAAAAGGGATCGGAAACCAGTCCGTCTCGGATACCATCACCTGCTAGGTCACAAGCGGCGAGTGCGCCAGCGTGCAGCACCCTCAAATCCTTTTCTGAAAAAACCGGCGATCCATCGGCCCGAAAAAGATGTCGTGCAGACCAAGCGTGAAAAATTGTGTTGTTGGCAGTATTGTTCATCACAGGTGCGCCAGCAATCACCCCGTCGAAGTCTTCGGGATAGCGCTGGACCTCCATCATGCCTTCGCGCCCACCATCGGAACAGCCATTAAAATATGAATAAGCTGGTGCCTGACCATAGAAAATTTCAATGATCGCCTTGGAAGCAAGCGTTACAACGTGGACACCACGATAGCCGTAATCAATCTTACCCTGACGGTTGCCCGCTGCCCAGATTGTGTCAGCATTGCCCTCCGGAGTACTGTGGCCGAGATCGCTCGCAACCATCGCGAATTCGCCATTCTCGACTGCGGAACACCCTTCTGCGGCCCGCACTCTGAAATCAACCCGGCCGCAGAAACCACCGCATCCACTATACATGAAGCGCTGGTACCAGTTTTCCGTTGGCAGCCTGAGTTCAAAGCGAACTTGCGGTGCCACATACCCTTCAACGCGACACCGCGGGATCCCATCCGCGCTACGTTCTAGAGTGGCTGAATTGATCCGCGCAGGGCTGCCGCCTTCCGGGTAGATGTCTAACCCGGCAAGATCTCGACAGTCCATTGCTGGCCGAACGACAGGCAGATCGCGCCCGTAGGCGAGATTAGGCATCGCGAGTGACGACAGCGCAGCGACGGTCAAGCCAACTACCAAACGCATCGCGATACCAAAATTCTTCGCGCGAAGATTGGCGAAATTCGAACGCCCAGACTGATGCGACACTTTCATACCCTCTCAAATATCCTTGAAATACTGCAGTGGAATTATCGCACCAAACAGGGCCGCTTCGGATCGAAAGCCCAGCCCTTCACGAGGTACTGCATGCCTGCAGCATCGTCTCTACCGCCAAGCGCGTGCTCAATGTAAAGCTGGTGAGCGCGGTCTAGCGCCACTTCGTCCAAATCGATTCCCAATCCAGGCCGCTCAGGCAATTGCACGTGGCCATTTTCGATCTGCAGCGGATTGTGCGTTAGCGATTCTCCATCCTGCCAGATCCAGTGCGTATCGATTGCCGTAATGTTGCCCGGAGCCGCAGCCGCACAGTGCGTGAACATGGCAAGCGAGATGTCGAAATGATTATTGGAATGCGAACCCCAGGTCAGACCGAACAACTCGCATATCTGGGCAACACGGACTGCCCCCTGCATGGTCCAGAAATGCGGATCAGCAAGCGGAATATCGACCGCATCCAGCTTCAGTGAGTGAGCGAACTGCCGCCAGTCCGTTGCTACCATGTTGGTTGCAGTGGGCAGTCCCGTCCGTCGGCGGAATTCCGCAAGGATTTCGCGACCGGACAGGCCAGCTTCAGCACCGCACGGATCTTCAGCATAGGCGAGTACGTCGCCAAGGCCGTAACAAAGTGATACAGCCTCATCAAGCGACCAGGCGCCATTGGGATCAAGTGTAATCCTGGCATCGGGAAATGCCTGTTTGAGCGCCCGGACTGCCTCTACTTCCTGCTCACCATTAAGCACCCCACCCTTGAGCTTGAAATCATCGAAGCCATAACGGTCACGTGTTGCCTTGGCGAGTTCCACAATGGCGTCAGGCGTCATGGCCTCCTTGTTGCGAAGTCGGAACCATGCATCCGAGCTATCGCTTTCATTGCGGTAGGCAAGGTCAGTGCAAGCGGGGTTTGCAATGTAGAAAAGGTAGCCCAGCATCTTCACGCTGTCGCGCTTCCTACCCTCGCCGAGCAGGTCTGCAACTGGTACTCCCAAATTCTGGCCGAGAAGGTCGAGCATTGCCGATTCAACCGCAGTGATCGCGTGGATCGTTATCCGCAGATCGAATGTCTGTTGCCCCCTGCCGCCAGCGTCACGATGGGCGTAGGCATTGCTTATCCTGGAAAGAACGCTGCTCGTTTGCCCAACGAAGGCCCCCTCGACAATTGACCTGCAATCCTCGAGCGTCTTGCGAATGTCTTCCCCTCCGGGGACCTCGCCCAATCCCTTGTTTCCGTACTCATCCTCAAGGATAACGACATTGCGCGTAAAGAACGGAGCATGTGCGCCACTCAGGTTGAGCAACATGCTGTCGTGCCCTGCGACGGGCACAACACGCATGGAAACGATTTTCGAGGTGCGCATGGTCATGCAGCGGCACTATCCTGGCGCACCAGCGATGCATTGGCTTTTTCGATGAGGGAACAAAGCATGGCCATTTCCTCATCGGAAAGGTTCGTCAAGGGTGTGCGAAGCGGACCAGCCGGACGACCAACAAGCTCTAGCCCCGCCTTGACGATCGACACTGCATATCCTCGAGAACGATTGCGAATTGCGATGTAAGGAAGCACGAAATCGGTTAGCCCGCGATGGACGGTCGCCACGTCGCGAGCACGCACTGCGCGGTAAAAATGCAAGGCCCATTCCGGCATGAAATTGAAAATCGCCGACGAATAGGTTGTGACACCCATTTCCAGATATGCCGGGGCAAAAGTCTCAGCCGTGGGCAACCCACCAACATAGGTCAGACGATCACCGAGTTTGCAGAAAATCCGCATCATCAGTTCAATATCGCCGACGCCATCCTTGAAACCAACAAGGTTTGGATTGCGGTCACACAGGCGTGCAAGCGCATCTTCATGGAGAATGGCGTTGTCACGATTGTAAACGATGACGCCGAGCGAAGTCGAGCGGCACACGGCCTCGACATGTGCCGAGAGGCCATCCTGCGTGGAATTGGTGAGATAAGGTGGAAGCAGCAACAGCCCGTCAGCACCTGCGGCCTCTGCCGTCTTTGCAAGCTGAACGGCAATTGCAGTACCGTAGCCACAACCCGCAATAACCGGTGTCCGGCCAGCCGTTTCGGCAACAGCTGCAGATACGATCTGCGGCACTTCTTCTGGGGTGAGAGAGAAGAATTCGCCCGTCCCACCCGCTGCAAAAAGCCCTGAAACATCATGTTTCAAGAGCCACGCACAATGGTCGCGGTATGGAGCCTCATCGAACT
>JAUHYZ010000047.1 GCA_030426245.1 Alphaproteobacteria bacterium
GCGGATGTGGGAATATCCCGATTTCCATCTCACCTTCAGCTGGGCGCAGGCGCTCGGTACGGGTGAGTTCTGGGCCGGCAGCGGAGAAGGGCGCTGCGCTTTCATCCCGCGGGAAGATTGCGCAAGGGCTACAGCGGGTGCGCTTGCGGGCGACAGCACCGAGAACCGCATCTACGACATTACCGGCCGCGAAGCGCTCAACATCGATCAAGTCATGGCGCTGCTTTCCAAGGTCAATGGCAAGCCGATCCGGGTCGTCCATATGTCGCCCGATGAATTGCTGGCGCGGCTGAGCACGAAGGGCGAGGATCTCGCCCCCGTCTTCACGGCCTTCCAGCAAGGTATGCGAGAGGGCAAATATGATTGCGAGAGCGGCGATTTCGCGGAACTGACCGGTGGAGGCCAGCCGAGTTCGCTCGAGGATTTCTTCCGTTCGCGTCCGGTCACGGAAGAGCAGACCAAGGTCCAATTCCGTTTCGCCGATCTGGAAAATCCCCAGCCGGACCCCGTCGAGTAATCGCATTCACGGCCAGGCGGGGCGGGCGCAGGCTGGCGGGGTTAGCTCTGCGTGCGGATCAGTGCCCGCTGCGCCAACGCCTGCATTTCGCGCACATATTCCGCCTGGGACCAGCCGCATGCCTGGGTGAGCTGTTCCCAGTTGCGGACCGACAGCAGCGTCCAGAGCAGATCGACTGCCCGTTCGGCAGTCAGCTCGCTGCATAGCGCGCCATCGGAATCGAGCATTTCAACCGCTGATCGGCAGCCCGAGCGGACTGCCTGCATACGGTCTTCCCAGGCGGCGCGGGCCGCCTCGTCCGTATCCTGCATGGCCAGCAAGGCGTGGCCCACGCCATAGATTTCCGGAATGTAGCCGCCCCATGCCTGGATGAAGGCGTCGAGCCTTTCCCGGCCGGTTCGCGCTTCGGAACATGAGGCAAATTTCGCATCTGCGCCATTCACTTCGTCCAGAAACCGGGCCGTGGCCACCAGCAGCTCGGCCCGCGTAGGAAAATGGAGATAGAGTGCCTGGCGGCTGATCCCTGCGGCCTTCGCTATATCGCCCATGCGCACCTTGGGCGCCTTCTCTTCTTCCAGCATCGTTCGGGCAGCTTCAAGGATGCGGTGACGTGTGTTGGGATTTCCGCTTGACATCATGTCAAGTTAGAGTCATTTGCCGCCATGTCAACTTTACACAGTGTCAAGCAAAGGGGAATGTAAACATGGCGGATCGAATTTTCATTTGGGTGGCCCATCCCGGGGCCGGTTCCTTCAATGCGGCAATTGCCGATGCCTATCAGCGCGGGGCCCAGGCATCCGGCGCGCAAGTACGGCGTATGGACCTGGCGGATATGCGCTTCAGCGCGGCTTTCGACGGTTATGACGGTGCGCCTGAACTGGAGGGGGACATTCAGGCTTGGCAGCAGGCTGTCCAATGGGCGGACCATATCCTGATCGTGCATCCCTGCTGGTGGGGCGCGATGCCCGCGCGGGCAAAGGATTTGCTCGATCGCGGGCTGACCTCGGGCTTCGCCTACAAATACCGTTCCGGCCCCGGCATCAAATGGGACAAGTTGCTGGAAGGGCGTACGGCCGACACCATCATCACGGCAGATACGCCCCCTTGGCTCGATAGCCTGCTTTACCTCGGATCGTGGCGGCGGCTGCTGAAGAAGCAGCTGTTTGAATTCTGCGGCATCAGGCCGCGCAAGGTCGCCATGTTCGGCTCGGTCAAACTGTCCGATCTGGCGAAACGTCAGGCCTGGCTGGCAAGGGCGGAGGCAATGGGCGCGTCCGTAGCGGGCCGCAGGGCAGACCGTGTGGCTGCGCCGGCGCAGGGCGAGCTCAATCCTTCGCGTATGGGTTTTTCGGGCTCTTGAGAGTCACCCGTACGGGCACCGATCCGAAATCGAGATGTTTTCGGATCGAATTGACCAGATACCGCTCATAGCTCTTGGGCAGCTGGTCCAGGCGCGTGCCGAATATCACGAAACTGGGCGGGCGGGTCTTGATCTGGGTGATATAGCGAAGTTTGATCCGCTTTCCGCCCGGTGCGGGAGGCGGATTGGCTTCCAGCGCTTCGTCGAACCAGCGATTGAGCACTGCAGTCGGCACCCGTTTGCTCCAGGCTTCGCGGATGTCGAAGGCGGCGGCCAGCAGCGCATCCAGCCCTTTGCCTGTGCGGGCAGAGACAGAGAAGAGCGGAACGCCCTTCACCTGTGAAAGGCCGTCTCCCAATGCTTCTCTAATGCCGTTGAACAGGCCAGAAGGATTTTCTGCGACGTCCCATTTGTTGATCGCGATGATCAGTGCACGCCCTTCCTGCAAGACCAAATCGGCGATCTTGAGATCCTGATGTTCCAGCCCCTTGGTCGCGTCGAGCAACAGCACCACAACCTCTGCGAAATCGACAGCATGGCGGGCGTCGGCGACGGCTAGCCGCTCCAACTTTTCGGTGACACGCGCCTTTTTGCGCATGCCGGCCGTATCGATCAGGCGGATGTCGCGCATTTCGCCGGACTTGGGATCCTTCCACTGCCAGTCGACGGCAATCGAATCGCGCGTGATCCCGGCCTCCGGCCCGGTCAAAAGACGATCCTCGCCCAGCAGGCGGTTGATCAGCGTGGACTTGCCGGCATTGGGACGGCCGACAATGGCTAGCTTTAGAGGGCCGCTGGGCGCATCGTCCTCGTCTTCGTATCCAGGCTCACTCTCGTCCTGGTTATCGTCATCCTTGCCGCCGATAATCGGCAGCAGCGCTTCGAACAGGTCGCCCATGCCTTCGCCATGTTCGGCCGAAATCGCGACGGGCTCGCCCATGCCCAAGCTGTAAGATTCCAGAATGCCATTTTCGGCGGAACGGCCTTCCGCCTTATTGGCCACCAGGATCACCGGCAGGTCGTGTTCGCGCAGCCAGCGGGCGATTTCATCATCCAGCGGGGTAACGCCGGCGCGCCCGTCCACCACAAATAGAGCGACATCCGCGCCTTGAACGGAAACTTCCGTTTGCGCGCGCATTCTGCCTGGCAGGCTGTCGGGATCTTCGTCTTCCCATCCGGCCGTATCGACGAGTGTGAAATCAAGCCCCAGCAGGCTGGCATCGCCGAAGCGGCGGTCACGTGTGACGCCCGGCTGATCGTCGACCAGCGCAAGCTTCTTGCCGACCAGCCGGTTGAACAGCGTCGACTTGCCCACATTCGGGCGGCCAATGATGATGACCTGGGGGAGCTTTTTTGCTGGCATTTCCGCGCAGGTGGCGTGCCGCGCGGCGCTTGGCAAGTCAAAGCGGTACTTTCCGGCTGTGTTTAGCCCGCCTTGGCGACCGGCGGATCCTCGCCAAGATCCTCATACCAGGCTTCAACCGGGCCGTTCAGCTTGATGGTCAGCGGCTGGCCCTTGCGGTCCACCGTTTTGCCTGCCTGTACGCGCACCCAGCCTTCGGAAATGCAATATTCCTCCACATTGGTGCGCACGGTGCCTTTGAACCGAATGCCAACCCCGCGCTGGAGCTTCTCGGCATCGAAATGGGGGCTAGCGGGGCTGATCGCCAACCGATCGGGCGGCAGGTCGGGTCCCGTGGTGGAGGGTGTTTCTTCGCTCATGCGCAGCGCTTAGGCAGCGCGCCTGCGAAAATCAATCGGCTGCAACGCTCAGTCGGGCGGCGGCGGCGTTTCGATCGGGTTTGTGCCCGGTTGATTGGGTTCTTCCCTCGCCGGCGGGACGTCTTGAGGTACTCCCCCAGGTTCGTCCGTATCTTCACCTGGGGGCGGCGCCTCTTCAGGTGTCGAGCCGGGATTGTCGCTGTCGCCTCCCTCGGCAATCTCGCGCGGATGGTTCCAACTGGCTGCGGCCTGCAAATAGGCAGGCAGGTGCTTCGGGTCGTGGCTCATATAAATCTAACGTAGCGAAGGCGGCGAATGTTCCATTCGCCGCGCGGTTTTTGCCGTGACGCTTGCCCTTTTCGCCGTGCCCTTATAAGGGCGCTTGCCTGTTTCGCAGGCAACCGGACTTTACCGGGGGGCCTGCAGGCTTCGTTAGGCCGCGGGCGTGGCGGAACTGGTAGACGCGCTGGTTTTAGGTACCAGTATCGTAAGATGTGGGGGTTCGAGTCCCTTCGCCCGCACCAGTTCCCGGCGCAAGTCGGGCAGCCGAAGTCAGTTTCGGCCCGAGTTGAATTCGGGCCACAAGAGAGTTTGATTGAAAAGGCAATAGTCGAACAATGCAGATCGTCGAAACCGCCAATGAAGGCCTGAAGCGCGCCTATACTGTCACCATTTCCGCAGGCGATATCGCCTCGCGAATCGACAGTGAAGTGAAGAAAATTGCGCCGCAGGTCCGTATGCCCGGCTTCCGTCCGGGGAAGGTGCCCGCCAATCTCGTCAAGAAGATGCATGGTGAAGCCCTGCATGCGGACGCGCTGAACAACACGATCCGCGAATCGGTGGACGGCCTGATCGCTGAAAAGCAGTTGCGTCCCGCGCAGCAGCCCAAGATCGAACTGGGCGACGGCTATGAACAGGGCAAGGATGCGGAACTGGCAGTCGAACTGGAAGTGCTGCCGGAAATCGAAGCGCCTTCGATCGAGGGGCTCAAGCTTGAAAAGCTGGTCGTGCCTGTGACTGACGAGCAGGTGGAAGAGAGCCTGGCCAATCTCGCCAAGAACCAGAAGAACTACAAGGATGCGCCGAAGACCAAGAAGGCCGCCGATGGCGACCAGGTGATTATCGATTTCACCGGCAGTGTCGATGGCGTGGAGTTCGAAGGCGGCAAGGCCGAAGGTGCGCCGCTGGTATTGGGTTCCGGTCAGTTCATCCCCGGTTTCGAAGAGCAGCTGACGGGTGTGAAGACAGGCGACGAAAAGACCATCACCGTCAATTTTCCCGAGGATTATCCGGCGGAGAACCTGAAGGGTAAAGAAGCGTCCTTCGCAATCAAGGTACAGCAGGTGAAGGTGGAAGGCGAAACGACGCCTGACGACGATTTCGCCAAGTCGCTTGGACTGGAAAGCCTCGACAAGCTGAAGGAATTGCTGCGCGGTCAGCTGGAGCAGGAACTTTCCGGGCTCACCCGCACGCAGATGAAGCGCGGCCTGCTGGACCTGCTGGCGAAGGACCACGATTTCCCCGTTCCGCCGACGATGGTCGAAGCCGAATTCCAGCAGATCTGGAATCAGCTTCAGCAGGAGGCCGCGAAAGAGGAAGATCCCGAAGCGGCGATGAAGGAGATCGAGGCCGAGCGCGACGATTACCAGAAGATCGCGGAGCGCCGCGTGCGGCTCGGCCTGCTTCTCTCGGAAATCGGCCAGGCCAATGGTGTCGAAATCTCTTCGCAGGAAATGGAAATGCTGATCCGCCAGGCGGCGCAGCAATACCGCCAGGAAGACCGCCAGCGCTTCATCGACTATGTCGCCAATGATGCGATGGCGCAGGCACAGCTCCGCGCTCCGCTCTATGAAGACAAGGTTGTCGATTTTCTGTTCGACAAGGCCGAAGTGACCGAACGCGAAGTTACGCGCGAGGAACTGGAAGCCGCGATCGAGGCAGAGGAGAGCGAAGAGGCGAAGCCGGCAGCGAAGAAGCCCGCCGCCAAGAAAACGGCAGCGAAGAAGGCACCGGCGAAAAAGGCGCCTGCCAAATCCGCTGCGGCGAAGAAGGATGAGGCAAAGGCTGACGAAGCCAAGGCGGAAGCAAAGCCTGCCGCCAAGAAGGCCCCAGCCAAGAAGCCAGCAGCGAAGAAGCCCGCCACCAAGGCCGCGTCGTCAGAGAAGGCTCCTGCAAAGACTTCGACGGCCAAGAAGGCTCCGGCCAAAAAGCCGGCGGCAAAGAAGACCTCTACCAAGAGCTGACGGTCGGCCGCTGAACAAGGCCAGAAATTGGAAGGGCGGCGGGAGCGATCCTGCCGCCCTTTTTCGTCGTTCGTTCAGATGCGCCCGGTGCGGCTCCGGCCAGCCTAGAAGTTGCCCCTGACTTCCAATTCGAGAAAACGGTGCAGTTTGCGGTCGGAGACTTCGCTGTACAGCACCGGAGAGCGGTCACGCGGGCCGTCATAGAAGGTGCGATCGGTACGGGAAGTCTCCCCGAACAGGTTCTTGACGGAACCGCGGATCGTCAGCCCGTAAACATCTTTGTGTTCGGCGTAGATCTCACCCCATTTGCGAAATCCGTCATCTTCGCCGACTTCGAATATCCGGTAGTAACTGCCGATATCGTCGTAATTGGCCTCGAATCCCCAGGCCCAGTCACTGCCCGGGATGTCGTGGCGAAACTCGGATTCGAGGTTGAAACCGGAGGTGCTGCCGATTGGGCGGGCAATACCGGTCAGCGGATCCGCGATCGACGAATCCTCGAGTTCCAGCAGTATGTCGATCCGGGCGCCGGCCAGCCCCAGAGGCGTGAAGTTGACCGTCGAATCGAGGGTCAACCGCTTGCGGTCGGCGCTGGCCACATTTCCCAGCGATTCCCCGCCTTGCGAAAGGATGTAGGTGACGACATCCTCGATCCAGATACGCTGAAGCTTGAGCCGGGCCGAACCCCAAGCGCCGAAGTCGCGTGAAATCTCCAGCTCGGCTTCCCAGCTCTGTTCCGGAACGAGCTGGTTGTTGCCCGCATTCTGATTGTCGTCATCAGCAAAGACTTGCGCCAGGAAGTCACCGAATTCGAGCTGCCCGACCCGGCGATTGAGGCGCATTGCAATGTCCATGCTGGAATTGGCGGCCCAGGCGAGGGAAACCGATCCCTTGGGCCGGCGAAAGCTGCGTTCCTCCGCATTCGCGCCGGTCTGGATCAGTTTCGAATATTCGCCGCCGAGCGCCAGTTGCAGTGATAGCCTTTCGGTGATCGGGCGGCCGTAAGAGAGGATCGATTCGAAGCGATCTTCGGTGACGCCGCCTGTCCCGGCAGGGAAGGGGATGGCGACGAATTCGCCGTTACCGCCAATTTCGAAGAGGCCGGAAATGTTCTCCAGGCGGTTGAATGCCGCCTCGCTGGAGAGCTGCCAGTCGCCGCCCAGCATCGGCCAGCTATATTCGGCTCGTGCGATGCGCTCCCCGCTGTCGGCGCGCAGTTCGTATCGCGTACCGGAATCGGGGTCTCCTTCGTCCAGTTCCAGCACAGCCTGGCTGGAATAATCCTGCCCCTTGAAGGCCTCCAGCCCGATCAGCTTGAGGCGGCCGGGGCCGAGTGCGAATTCAAGATCCCCGCTGATCTCGTATTCGTCGTAATAGTCGTTGCGCTGGAGGAACCGCACTGCCGGATCGCCGATGATGGGATTGCGCTCTTCCCGCCGGCGCCAGCGGAACGTGTTCCATAGGTAAGAGCCACCAAGACTGGCGACTGTCCCTCCTGGAAAGGAGTACTGCGCGCCCGCGCTTAGCTTGGGCTGTTCCTGATATGCCGTGCTCGTCAGCAGCCGGTCGTCCAGCAATTCACCGTCAGCGGCGTAGATAAGCCCGGGGCCGATACTGCCGCCGCGGCGGGAATCATTGGCAAAGGCGATATTGATATCCGCGCGCCCAATGCTGGCGGTGGCGGAAATGTCGGCATTGGTGAAATTCCATTTACGGGCCTTGTTGCCCGCCTGTATCAGCCAGGCGAACTGGCCCGAAAAGCCGCTTGCCCGGGCGACGATATTGGCGACCTGTCCTGAAAGGCCCGGCATATCGAGCGTCGCACCGTCGACCAGTTCGATCCGCACGACATCGCTGGCATTGATCCGTTTGAGAATGTCTTCTGCGGTCTCGGACTTTGCCGTCAGGCGCGCGCCATTGAGCAGGAGATTGCTGGTGGCCTGGCCCAGACCGCGCTGCTCTTCCGCCTCCTGCAACGTAAAACCGGGCAGCCGCTCGAGCATGTCGAAGGCGTTGCGCGGGTTGAATTGCACGAAGTAGCTCGGCGGGAAGACGTGGCGGGACTGGGCCGTATGCTGCGCCGCTGGTTCGGACAGGGCCGGAGAGGCGCCAGATGCCTCCTCTGCTTCACCTTCGGTGGAGTCTTCAGCAGCGATGGCGGGCACAGAGGCCAGCATCACGATCGCAGCAGCAGCGCGCGCGAATCGTCTTGTCTCAGCCCTAATCACCCAATCAGCCGCCATCCCGCTCCGCCTCATCCCCCGGTTTGCCGATCCCCGCTGGATTTGCTTGATCGATTGGTCCGAATGCAGAGCCGCCGGTCGATTGGGGAAAGTCGTTATCATGGTAACGACTTTCGTTTCATCTGTGAATTGAAGTTTTTGTTGCCGGCTCTTCATTAACGAAGAGGCGGTCTCTCAGCTTCGCTGCAAGACAGTTTTTGCCTGCCTTTCCGGGCCGTTGACCGGACAAGGGTTAACGGGGTTGAACATCGTAGCCCCAGTCGCGACATATGCGCTGCGACTTTTCTCTCGAGAGGACATTTCATGATCGACGTTTTTGACCACACGGGCGAAGCCTATGGCAGCCAGGGACAGTTCACCCGCGATCCGGTTACCGGTGCGCTGGTGCCTGTGGTGGTTGAACAGACCAGCCGCGGAGAGCGCAGCTTCGACATTTTCAGCCGCCTGCTGCGTGAACGGATTGTGTTCATCACCGGGCAAGTGGAAGACGGGATGGCATCGCTGATCACTGCACAGCTGCTGTTTCTCGAAAGCGAAAACCCCTCCAAGCCGATCAGCATGTATATCAATTCGCCCGGCGGCGTGGTGACGGCCGGCATGGCGATTCACGACACGATGCAGTATATCAAACCGCGCGTTTCGACGGTTTGCATGGGCCAGGCCGCATCCATGGGCAGTTTCCTGCTTGCGGCTGGCGAACCGGGCATGCGGATCGCGCTGCCCAATGCGCGGATCATGGTGCACCAGCCCTCCGGCGGCGCGCGCGGCATGGCTTCCGATATCGAGATTCAGGCCAAGGAAATCCTGCGAATCCGCTCGCGGATGAACGACCTTTACGTCAAATATACGGGTCAGAGCTTGACCGACATCGAAAAGGCGCTGGATCGCGATACCTTTTTGGAGGCCGAGGAAGCGAAGGAATTCGGCATCGTCGACAAGGTATTCGAAACCCGGCCGGAAACGGACGCTACCGGCGAAGAGAGCGGATCAGGCGGCGCACCAGAGTAAATGCCGGAATTTCGGCGTGTTAACCGGTGCGACAAGAGTGTAGCATTTTGGCAACCCTGTAGTTTCAGAGGACCGCAAGGCGCGAAGTCATATATGGCTCCATTGATTATCAACTTCGCCGGGTTACACTCGGTACCGAATCCCTCTTGCGTCAGCAGGCAATGCACGTGAGACTGGTGAATCGGGAATATAAGGTATGACTAAATTGAGCGGATCAGACTCCAAAAGCACGCTTTACTGCAGTTTCTGCGGCAAGTCGCAGCATGAGGTACGCAAGCTGATCGCAGGGCCGACGGTGTTCATCTGCGATGAATGCGTCGAATTGTGCAATGACATCATTCGCGAAGAAACCAAGGCGGGTATTGCCGGCAAGAAAGATGGCGGCGTCCCCACTCCGAAGGAAATCTTCGAAACGCTAAATGACTATGTAATCGGGCAGGACCGCGCAAAGCGCGTGCTCTCCGTCGCGGTGCACAATCACTACAAGCGCCTGAAGCATGCCGGGAAAGCCGGCGATGTGGAGCTGGCCAAGTCGAATATTTTGCTGGTCGGTCCCACCGGCTGCGGCAAGACGCTGCTCGCACAGACGCTGGCGCGCACTTTCGATGTGCCTTTCACCATGGCCGACGCCACGACGCTGACGGAAGCGGGTTATGTCGGCGAAGATGTCGAGAACATCATTCTCAAGCTGCTGCAGGCCAGCGACTACAATGTCGAGAAGGCGCAGCAGGGCATTGTCTATATCGACGAGATCGACAAGATTACGCGTAAGGCTGAAAACCCCTCCATCACCCGCGACGTTTCGGGTGAAGGCGTGCAGCAGGCGCTGCTCAAGCTGATGGAAGGAACCACCGCTTCCGTGCCGCCCCAGGGCGGACGCAAGCATCCGCAGCAGGAATTCTTGCAAGTGGATACGACGAATATCCTGTTCATTTGCGGCGGTGCGTTTGCGGGCTTGGAAAAGATCATTGCCGATCGCTTGCAGAAGCGCTCGATCGGTTTCGGCGCGCATGTCGCCGATCCGGACAAGCGCCAGGTGGGCGAATTGCTGCAGAAGGCCGAGCCGGAAGATCTGCTGAAATTCGGGCTGATTCCCGAATTCGTTGGCCGTCTGCCGGTGATCGCAACGCTCAACGATCTCGATGTCGCGGCGCTGGTCGAAATCCTCAGCCAGCCCAAGAATGCGCTGGTCAAGCAGTATCAGAAGCTGTTCGAGCTCGAGGATGTGGAACTGACCTTCACCGAGGACGCCCTCGAAGCCGTGGCCGACAAGGCGATCGCACGCAAGACGGGTGCCCGTGGCCTGCGTTCGATCGTCGAGGGTATCCTGCTCGATACGATGTTCGACCTGCCTTCGATGGAAGGCGTGAGCGAGATCGTGGTCGACAGGGAAGTGATCGAAGGCCGCAAGGAACCGGTTCGCGTACTTGGCAACAAGGATGAGAAGGAAGAGGCGGCATAAGCGCGCCTCGCTTCCGCCAACGCGCGTTTACGATCAGCCTGGAGCCTGCACTTTGGTGGCGGCATTGCCGCCATCGGCCCAAAGATTGCTCCCATTGACGAAGCTGGACATCTCGCTTGCTAGAAAGAGCGCGGCCTGAGCTATCTCTTGCGGCCGCGCGATCCGCCGCATGGGGTGCAAGGTGGCGGCCCATTCCTTGTTTTGTGCGCTGCCGGCCATTTCCGTGTCGGTGCCGCCTGGCAGCAGGGCATTGGCCCGGATGCCCAGATGAGAGTAGTCGGCGGCAATGGATTTGACGAGGCCCGATAGCCCAGCTTTGGCTGCCGCATAGGCCCCCATTCCGGGCAAGCTCACACTGTTGCCCACAAAGCTGCCTGTGAAAATAAGAGTGCCGCCTTCATGTTTCAGCATTGCGGGGATCTGGGTACGTGCAGCAAGAAATGCCGATGTGAGATTTGCCGCGATACTCTCGTGCCATTCTTCTGCGCTTAGGTCGGCAAGGGGACGCATGGCGCCGAGCGTGCCGGCATTATTGAATGCGCAGTCGAGCCGTCCGTACTCGCTTTGAGCAGCAACTATCGCTGCTCTGTGGGTGCCTTCCTGTGTGACATCGCCAGGACAGGCAATTGCTCGCCCTCCGCTTGCCCTGATCTCCTGGGTTCGGGTTTCGAGCCTCTTCGCATCGCGCGCAACCAGCACCAGCATAGCGCCTTCTTGCGCGAAAAGCCGTGCTGCGGCGAGGCCAATGCCCGAACTCGCTCCGGTAATGATGACGGCCTTGCTCTGAAGTAAACTCACGGCGCTCTCCTTCCCTGGGAGAGACGCCCATATCTTAGCCGCGATTCTGACGCGTCCCGCTTCTTGCGGCCAAACTCAGCCTTGCCGGGCCTTTTCCGCCAGCGCGAAAAGCCGTTCCTGCTTGTCCGGCGCCAACACTTCGCGGAAATCATAATAGGTCTCAAACGCCGGAATTCCCTCCGGCAGCGCGACCCAGGGCATTTTGCTCTCGGTGAAGATCACCACGTCGGGCGTCACGCTTCCGGGATCGTCCAGCGTGCCGACACGCAGCCCGGCACCCAGATTGCCCAGACGCGCATAGTGGCTCCAAATGGCTGCGCCGCATAATGTACAGCGGCGCATCGTATGCGGCCCACCGCTGCCGCCGGGCACGACATGGTCGCTCAGATCGCCTTGGAGCAAGGTGATCCGGTCGGTTTCGATGAAGGCGTTGACCACCGATGTGGATCCGGTCTGCTGCTGGCACAGGCGGCAATGGCAATTGTGTACCATGATCGGTTCGCCTTCCATCCGGTAGCGGACGGCGCCGCATCCACATCCCCCTTCGCGCACCGGCTCGATCATGATGCCCCCCTTCGTTTCAGACCCTGTCGTCTGGCTCCAAATCGCAGCCATTATGGGCCATTTCCACCTGGATCGTGGAATGATGAATGCCGAAGATCTGATCCAGCTGTCGGGAAACCTCATGCAGGAAACCGTCGCCCGGATGCCCTTCCGGCATCACCAGATGCGCGGTAAAGGCCGTCTCGGTCGTGCTCATCGGCCAGATATGCAGATCGTGAACGGCAGCCACACCTGGAAGGGCGGAAAGATGCTCCTTCACGGCTGCCTCGTCGATGCCCTCAGGAACGGCAAGCAGGCCCATCTTCACACTGTCCTTCAACAGGCCCCATGTGCCCCAGGCAATCACCGCCACGATGATCAGGCTGGTGACGGGATCTATCCAGGTCTTGCCGGTAAGCAGGATCAATATGCCTGCCACCACGACGCCCACCGAAACCAGGGCGTCGGCTGCCATATGCATGAAGGCTCCGCGGATGTTCAGATCTTCCTTGCGCCCGCTCATGAACAGCAGTGCCGTGGCCGTGTTGATGATAACGCCGATCCCCGCGACCACGATCATGGTCATACCCTCGACATGAGCAGGGACGTAGAAACGCCGCACCGTCTCGATCAGGATGGCGCCGATGGCCACCAGCAGCAGCCCGGCATTGACGAGCGCAGCCAGAATCGAGCTGGATTTGTAGCCATAGGTGAAGCGGGAGCTTGCCGGGCGAGCGGTCATCACGCTGGCACCCCAGGCAATCACCAAGGATAGCACGTCTGACAGGTTGTGCCCCGCGTCGGCGACCAGTGCCATCGAACCGGAAAGGAAGCCGTAAACGGCCTCGATCCCGACAAAGGCGGAATTGAGCACGATGCCGATCGCAAAGGCGCGGCCATAGCTGGCCGGCGCGTGGCTGTGACCATGTCCGTGGCTGTGCCCGTGCGCATGGCCATGAGAATGCCCGTGCGAGTGATTATGCGAATGTCCGGAACCCATCGGACTATTCGTAGACGCAGGAATCGAGCCCGTCACGCCTTACGACACCGATCCGGGCAGCAATCGTGTTGCCATAGCGGGCGGTGAAGCCGCGCGGGTTTACCACGGAACGCTTCTTGGGCTGGGGAAGGGCTGCGGCCATGCGCGATGCCTCGCTGCGCGATAGGCGGGCGGCCGAATGATTGAAATAACGCTGGGCTCCGGCTTCCACGCCATAGGTGCCGATGCCGGTTTCCGCGACGTTGAGATAGACTTCCATGATCCGCCGCTTGCCCCACACGCTCTCGATAAGCAGGGTGAACCACGCTTCCAGCCCCTTGCGGAAATAGCTGCCGCCTTGCCACAAGAATACATTCTTGGCGGTTTGCTGGCTGATCGTGGAGCCGCCGCGAATGCGCCCGCCTTGCGCATTGCGCTTGATGGCGTTCTCGATCGCTTCCCGGTCAAATCCTCTGTGGTTGCAGAACTTGCCGTCTTCCGCCGCGATTACGGCGGAAACCATGTTGCGGTCGATCCGGCTGAGCGGCTCCCAATCCTTGGTGATGCCGTTGGGGTCCATCACCATGGTCGCGGTAACCGGCACGGGTACGAAGCGATAGAGGATCACCAGCCCCACGCTGACGATCATGAACCAGACCATGGCCAGTACAAGATAGCGCAGGATGCGTGTGAACATGGCTGCGTTTTAACGCACTCGATCAGGCAAGAAAATCCTCCCCGTGCGGGTGCGCGGGGAGGAGCAATGATCTCACGGCAATGGTTTAGCCTGCGGCTGGGAGCAGCTTTTCTCCGGCGATGCGCTGCATCGCCTTTTGCAGCTTCTCGAACGCGCGGACTTCGATCTGGCGGATGCGCTCGCGGCTTACGTCGTAAACCTGCGAAAGCTCTTCCAGCGTCTGCGGTTCGTCGGTCAGACGCCGTTCGGCCAGGATGTGCTTCTCCCGCTCGTTCAGGCTGTCCATCGCCTCTTCCAGCATGTCGTGGCGCATCTGCGCCTCTTCCGCATCGGCCACGGTTTCGTCCTGCAGCGGGGTGTCGTCGACCAGCCAATCCTGCCACTGGCCGGAGCCTTCTTCGTCCGTGCGCATGGAGACGTTGAGCGAGGCATCGCCGCCCATCATCATACGCCGGTTCATGCTGATCACTTCCTGCTCGGGCACGCCCAGATCCTCGGCGATCTGTTTCACATCGTCGGGATGGAGGTCCGTGTCCTCATAGGCATCAAGATTGCGCTTCATGCGGCGCAAATTAAAGAACAGCTTCTTCTGCGCGGCGGTGGTGCCCATTTTCACAAGGCTCCAGCTGCGCAGGATGAATTCCTGCATCGAGGCCTTGATCCACCACATGGCATAGGTCGCCAGGCGGAATCCGCGATCGGGCTCGAACTTCTTCACGCCCTGCATCAGGCCCACATTGCCTTCGGAAATGAGATCGGACACGGGCAGGCCGTAGCCGCGATAACCCATCGCGATCTTTGCAACGAGCCGCAAATGGCTGGTCACGAGCTGTGCCGCCGCATCGGGATCTTCATGTTCCTGATAACGTTTGGCGAGCATGTATTCCTGCTCAGCCGTCAACACGGGGAATTTTTTGATCTCGGCCAGATAGCGGTTGAGGCTCTGCTCCCCGCTAAGCGCCGGTACCGTCAATGCCCGGGACGATTTGGTCTTCTTCTCAGTCAACTTCCCATACCTTTCAAAGTGTCGACCGCATATTTTTCGGACCCCTGCTGGGCGTCTCGTTGGGCACGGCCACTTGCCCATTTGTTCTTATACACGAAAACCGCCGAAAATTGGGTGAATTTCATCGATTTCAACGTGCAACTTCGTCGATCAGTTCCTTCATGTCTGCCGGCAATTCGCTCGAAAAGCGCAACTGGTTACGGTTAACGGGATGAACGAATCCCAGGACGGCCGCGTGAAGGGCCTGCCGCTTGAAGTCCAACTGCTTGAGAATCGGACGAATTTTGGAGTTCGGGCGGCCATATAGAGGATCCCCTAATAGCGCATGACCGATTGACGCCATATGAACGCGCACCTGATGCGTGCGCCCGGTCTCAAGGCGGCATTCCACGAGCGCCGAATTATCGAGAAGCTTCAACACCTTGTAATGCGTGATCGCATGCTTTCCGCGACTCGCCGTATCCGGCAGAACGGCCATCTTCTTGCGGTTGGCATCGGACCGTCCGACTCTCCCGCTAACCGTGCCAGATGGCGGCTGCGGATGGCCGTTCACAACGGCGAGATAGGCCCGCTCTATCGAATGGTCTGCGAACTGCCTGGCCAGACCTTCATGCGCTGCGTCGCTCTTGGCGACGACCAGCAGGCCCGACGTGCCCTTGTCGATCCGGTGCACGATCCCCGGGCGCGCGACGCCGCCGATACCGGAAAGTTGCCCGCGGCAATGGTGGAGCAGCGCGTTCACCAGTGTTCCATCGGGGTTGCCCGCTGCAGGATGAACGACCAGCCCGGCGGGCTTGTCCACCACGATGAGATGATCGTCCTCGAAAACGATATCGAGCGGGATGTCTTGTGGTTGGGCAGCGGGCTCGGCAGCGGGAGGTATCGCAATTTCGAAGGCTGCGCCTGCGTTCGCCTTGGCAGAGGGGCTGGTTGCCGGCGCTCCGTCCAGAGACACACGCCCTTCGGCGATCAGGGCCTTGATTCTTTCCCGGGAAAGCTGCGTCGCATCGGCCAGCGCTTTGTCCAGCCGCTGATCGCCTTGGGAAACAACGCCCTGGATGATCTGATCCCCGGTGATTTTTCCCTCCCCCATTGCTAGAGAGATGGGCGATGACACTCGAAGTAGCAAGAGAAGCGCTGGAAGGCATGGTAGCCGAGGCTGCGCAGGCCGCGCCGGACGAGGCATGCGGTCTGCTGCTGGGGCAGGATGGCCGCGTGGCGGAGATCCGCGCGGCAGCCAATGTCGCAATGGACAAGCAGAAGCATTTCGAAGTGGATCCGCAGGTCCTGATCGATGCGCACCGTGCGGAGCGCGGCGGCGGTCCGCAATTGCTGGGCTATTTCCATTCGCATCCGCAAGGCCCGCCGGAACCTTCCGCAACCGATCGTGAAATGGCCTCGGGTGATGGAAAAATCTGGGCCATCGTGGCCCAAGGCATGGTGCGCTTCTGGCGGGACGACAAGGGCGGTTTCGAGCCGGTTTCATTCGCGCTGACAGACGCCTGAGGGTGTTGCCCTGCAAGGAGCGGTAGCCGCCGCCACGCCCTTTTGTTCCAACAGGGGATTCCGTGTGTGCTTCGCGCCTGCTAGGGCGAAGAGAGCGGATGCGGGGCTGCCCGCAAACGTACCCGTGATTTTCGCTTAAGATAGAGACCGGACAAAGAACAGAATATGTCAATTTCATCCGTCGATCTCGCCAGCATGCTTTGCTCGCGCCTGTGCCATGACATGCTGAGCCCGGTGGGGGCATTGTCGAATGGTCTGGAGCTGCTGGCGGATGAGAAAGATCCGGAAATGCGCGCCCGCTGTTTCGAACTGCTGGAACAAAGCGCCAAGATATCCGCCGACAAGCTCAAATTCTTCCGGCTGGCATTCGGTGCCGCAGGCGGGTTTGGCGAGGCCGTGGCCAGCGAGGAGCCCCGCGCGCTGATTTCCGCCCTTGTCGGCGACAATGGCCGTGTGGCTCTCAATTGGGCAGTCAGCTCGGAAACCTTGCCCAAGCCGGCGGTAAAGGTGCTGCTCAATCTTGCGGCCATCGGGATCGACGCCCTGCCGCGCGGCGGCACGCTGGATGTCGGCGCAGAGCTGCGTGAAGGAGCTTGCGAGATCGCCGTGCGCGCCAGCGGCGCTAGGATCGCTTTCGATGCGTCGATCGGCAAGGCCCTGGAAGGAACGCTCTCGGGATCGGAACTCTCCAGCCGGACGGTCGCGGCCTATATGATCAGGCTTCTCGCCAGCGAGATGGGCGGCGGATTGCAGCATGCTGTCACCGAAGATGCGCTGGTGATGGGCGCGGTGCTACCGCAAGGCTGATGGGCGCAGCTGGGCGATGAGCGAGCTCGTACATCGGGAAACGCCGTCCCCGAACTGGAACGAGCGCCAGTTGGACGTTTCGATGGTAGTGCTCCACTACACCGGCATGCGCACGGGCGAAGAGGCGCTGGAGCGCATGCTCGACCCGGAGGCGGAGGTTTCGGCCCATTACATGATCGAGGAAGACGGCACCGTCTTCCGCCTGGTGGATGAAGACAAGCGCGCCTGGCACGCGGGCAGGAGCTTCTGGCGCGGGCAGAGGGATATCAATTCGGCCAGTATCGGGATCGAGTTGGTCAATCCGGGGCATGAATGGGGCTATCGCCCGTTTACCGACGCGCAGATGAGTTCGCTGCTCCCGCTGCTCGGCGACATCGTGAAGCGTTATGACATTCCCCGTGCCAATGTGGTCGGCCATTCGGATATCGCGCCAGCGCGCAAGGAGGATCCGGGCGAACTGTTCGACTGGGAAATGCTCTCCGAACGCAGGCTCGCCTTGCCGCGTCCCAGTCTCTCCCTGGGCAATCTGTTCGACAATGACGGGTCCTTCCTCCTGGCGCTGGAACGCTTCGGCTATGACATCTCCGACAGCCGCGCAGCGGTGACGGCATTTCAGCGGCGTTGGCGCCCGCACAAGCTGGATGGCGAGATCGACGGAGAAATCGGCGCCATATTATGCGCCCTATTGCTGGACCGCGACGAAGGCCGCACCAGATAGACGTTCCTTTTTAATAGTTTGGCGTGCTATGCCTGATGGGCCAGGGGGCCGGGCAGCCGCGTCATAGTTCGCTATGCCGAGGAAAGTCCGGGCTCCACGAAGCAAGGGTGGCGGGTAACGCCCGCCGGGCGAGTCAGCTTGCTGGCGAAGCCCAGGGAAAGTGCCACAGAGAGTATACCGCCGATGGAGCCTAAAGCTCACAGGCAAGGGTGAAAGGGTGCGGCAAGAGCGCACCGGGGGGCTGGCAACAGT
>JAUHYZ010000048.1 GCA_030426245.1 Alphaproteobacteria bacterium
GCCGCAATAAACAGCGGAGATCAAGTATAATGCGTGCCGAAGGGCAGGCCCATATCGAACGGATCGAAGCAGCGCTGGCACTGGTACGCCGGTCGCTGGACTGGGATCGTGCGGTGCGCCGCCTCGATGAGCTCAATGCGCGGGTCGAGGATCCGACGCTGTGGGACGATCCGAAAGAAGCCGAGAATGTCATGCGCGAAAGGCGCAGGCTGGAAGCGTCCATCGGGACGGTGAACGAAATCAGCCAGGACATGGCCAATGCCGTGGAATTTGTGGAACTGGGCGAGGCGGAGGAAGACGAAGATACGATCAAGGAAGGTCTGGACGCGCTGGAAAAGCTCGCCAACCGGGCCGATTCCGACAAGGTCGATGCGCTGCTGGCCGGTGAGGCCGATGCGAACGACACCTATCTGGAAATCCATGCCGGGGCGGGCGGAACCGAAAGCCAGGACTGGGCGGAGATGCTCCAGCGGATGTATTCACGCTGGGCGGAGCGGCACGGCTACAAGGTCGAAGTGGTGGATTATCATGCCGGCGAACAGGCCGGGATCAAATCCGCCACACTGCTGATCAAGGGCGAGAACGCCTATGGCTATGCCAAGACCGAAAGCGGCGTGCACCGCCTGGTCCGCATCAGCCCCTATGACAGCTCGGCGCGGCGCCACACCAGCTTTTCCAGCGTCTGGGTCTATCCCGTCATCGACGACGATATCGAGATCGAGATCAATGAAGGCGATCTGAAGATCGATACCTACCGCGCGTCGGGCGCGGGTGGGCAGCACGTGAACACCACCGATTCCGCCGTGCGCATCACCCATGTGCCGACCGGTATCGTCGTGGCCAGCCAGAATGACAGGTCGCAGCACAAGAACCGCGCCACGGCCATGAACATGCTCAAGGCGCGGCTCTACGAGACGGAACTTGCCAGGCGCGAATCCGAAGCCAGCGGCGAATACGAAGCGAAAACGGAAATTGGCTGGGGCCACCAGATCCGGTCCTACGTTCTGCAGCCCTATCAGCTGGTAAAGGATCTGCGTACTGGGGCGACCTCTACGGCCCCGGGCGACGTGCTCGACGGCGCGATCGATGAGTTCATTTCCGCCGCGCTGGCGCAGCGCGTGACGGGCGAGACGGTCGAAGTGGAGGATGTCGAGTGATAGGGCGGCTCGCCCTATGCTGCGCGGCGCTGCTGATGGTGCCGGGCTGCGACTATTTTAAAGGCGGCGAAGACGATCGCCCCGTTTCGGCGCTCGACTTCCCGCGCGCCTATCGCCCCGTTTCCTCGCTGGGCGGCAACAGCATTTCGAGCGAACAGGCCCGCGACGATCGGCGCGAGGCTGAAACGGTGATGGATCTGGCGAATATCCGCCCCGGCATGACCGTGGCCGATATCGGCGCAGGCGAGGGCTATTACACGGTGCGGCTCGCCGCGCGCGTGGGCGATCGCGGACGGGTGCTGGCCCAGGATATCGACGAAGCGGCGATCAAGCGGCTTGGCAGCCGTGTCGAGCGCGAACGGTTGGACAATGTTTCGATCAAGCTGGGCGCCGAAGACGATCCGCGTCTGCCCGAAAACAGCTTCGACCGGATATTCCTGGTCCATATGTATCACGAAGTGGCGGAGCCCTATGCCTTCCTTTGGCGGCTGCGCCCGGCGCTGCGCGAAGGCGGGCAGGTGATCGTGGTGGATGTTGACCGCCCGGTCGACCAGCACGGGATCGATCCGCGCCTGCTTTTCTGCGAATTTGGACAAGTGGGCTTTCGTCTGGTGGAATTTGTCCGTAAACCAGAGTTAGCAGGATATTATGCACAGTTTGAGGCAGTAGGCGAGAGACCCGAGCCATTTGAGATAGAACCGTGTCGCCAACCGGGCGAAACGGAGGGTAATTCCGAGGCTTGAGCGACCACGACGCCATTTAAGGACTCACATGGATTTCAAAGGAATACGGCCAATCCGTTACGGCGGCCGCGAAGTTTGGCCGCTGATCGAAGGAGGCAAAGGCGTCTCTGCGACCAACCACGCCAGCTCCGGCGCGTGGGCTGCTGCCGGCGGCATCGGCACAGTCAGCGCCGTAAATGCGGATTCATACGATGCTGAAGGCAAGATCGTCCCTCAGGTCTATGACCAGCTTACGCGGCGCGATCGCCATGAACAGCTGATCCAATACGCCATCGATGGCGGTGTGGAGCAGGTCAGGCGCGCCCATGATATTTCCGGCGGGCAGGGCGCGATCAATATCAACGTGCTGTGGGAAATGGGCGGCGCTCAGGCCGTGTTGGAAGGCGTGCTGGAAAAGACTCGCGGGCTGGTCACTGGCGTGACCTGCGGTGCGGGCATGCCCTATAAGCTCGCCGAGATCGCGGCCCGTTTCAATGTAAACTATCTGCCGATCATCAGCTCCGCGCGCGCCTTCCGGGCGCTGTGGAAACGGTCATACAACAAGGTGGCCGAATTGATGGCGGCAGTGGTCTATGAAGATCCCTGGCTGGCCGGCGGCCATAATGGCCTTTCCAATGCGGAAGACCCGCAAAAGCCCGAAGATCCCTATCCACGCGTCAAGGCGCTGCGCGATACGATGCGCGCCGAAGGCATCCCCGACGAAGTGCCGATCGTGATGGCTGGCGGCGTCTGGTTCCTGCGCGAATGGAACGATTGGATCGACAATCCGGAGCTTGGGACGATCGCGTTCCAGTTCGGCACGCGGCCGCTGCTGACGCATGAAAGCCCGATCCCGCAGGAATGGAAGGACCGCCTGCGCGATCTGGAAAAAGGCGACGTGCTGCTCCACCGTTTCTCGCCCACCGGTTTCTACAGTTCGGCCGTTCGCAATCCCTTCCTGCGCAGTCTGGAAGAACGTTCCGAACGCCAGATACCCTATTCCCGCGTCGAAGCGGGCGAACATACGGTGCAGCTGGATGTCGGGGTGAAGGGCAAGAACTTCTGGGTCGTGCCCAAGGACCGCGAACGCGCCCGCGCATGGGCGGCGCAGGGCTTTACCGAAGCGCTGAAGACGCCGGACGATACGGTTGTCTTCGTGACGCCGGAGGAGCGCGGAGAGATTCGCCAGGATCAGGCCGATTGCATGGGCTGCCTGTCCCATTGCGGTTTTTCGTCTTGGAAGGACCATGACGATTACACCACGGGCCGCCTGGCCGATCCGCGCAGTTTCTGCATTCAGAAGACGCTGCAGGACATTGCCCATGGCGGCGATGTGGACAAGAACCTGATGTTTGCGGGCCACGCGGCTTACCGCTTCAAGCAGGACCCGTTCTATTCGAACAATTTCACCCCTACGGTGAAACAGCTGGTCGACCGGATCCTGACCGGCGATTGATGGAGGATGTGGCAGGCGGTTTCCCGCCTGCTCATCGTTCGGTGCCTGTATCGTTGCCGTCTGTCGGACGGCTGATGCCTATTCGGTGGTCTTGCCGTCGAAATGCTCGTGCGCGGCGCCGGCTTCTTCGCAGGTTTTGTGCACCGTCCCGTCGATATGTTCGGGCGGGCCGTAGATTGTGTAGAGCCGCAATGGTTCGTCGCCGGTACAGGTGACGTTGTGGCTCGCGCCCTGCGGCACGATTATGCCGTCATCGTCTTCGACTGAATGGTCCACACCGTCGATCGAGATCACGCCCTTGCCGGATTCGATGCGGAAGAACTGGTCGCGGTCGTCATGGACCTCCAGACCGATTTCTTCGCCTGGACGAATCGTCATCACGACAAGCTGCAGATTGTGTCCGGTATAAAGGACGCGCCGGAAATCTTCGTTTTCCAGCGTCAGCTTTTCGATATCGTCGACGAAACCCTTCATGTCTGATCTCCTTTGTTGGGCGGCTGCCGAAACTAACGCAGCCAAGTGCAAATGCCCATATGCCGCGGCAATCGGATGACAGGTTCAGATGCCAGATTTAGATGACAGCTTCAGGCGCCGAGGCCGACCACCACGCGGTCCGGCGGGGAATGGCCGTCCGCCCAGCTCTGGATATTGGCGATAATCTTCTCGCCGGCTGCGGTCCGCCCCTCGATCGTGGCGCTGCCGAGGTGGGGCAGGGCGACGACATTGGGGAGCTCTGCAAAGCGCGGATCGATGTTGGGTTCGTTCAGATAGACGTCGAGCCCGGCACCGGCGATGCGGTTTTCCTTCAGCGCCTCGAGCAAGGCATTCTCGTCGATCAGATCGCCGCGGCCGCTATTGATGACGTAGGCATCGGGTTTCATAGACGCGATACGTTTGGCCGAAAGCAGGCCGCGCGTTTCTTCCGTCGCGGGGCAGTTGATCGAAAAATAGTCGCTGCTGGCGATCAGCGCGTCCAGATCCGGCTCGAAATGGGCGCCCAGGATCGTCTCCAGGGAATCGGGCAGGCGGCGGCGGTTGTTGTAGACAATCTGCATGCCGAAGGCGCGCGCACGGTGAGCCAGCGCCTGGCCGATCCGCCCCATGCCCGCAATGCCCAGGATCTTGCCGCGCAGAGTGTGGCCGAGCAGGGCGGTGGGAGTCCATCCGGTCCATTTGCCGTCCGCCACCATGCGGATGCCTTCGGACATGCGGCGGCTCGCCGCCAGGATCAGCGCCATCGTGATGTCGGCCGTGTCTTCGGTGAAGACGCCTGGCGTGTTGGTGACCATGATCTTGCGCGCCTGGCATGCGGCAAGGTCTAGGTGATCCACGCCCGCGCCGAAATTGGCGATCAGGCCCAGCCGGTCGCCCGCAGCCTGGATCATTTCCGCATCGATCTTGTCGGTCACGCAGGGCACCAGCACATCGCAATCCTGCATGGCCGCGATCAGTGCTTTGCGGGTAAAAGGCTCGTCATCCGTGTTGATTACCGCGTCGAACAGTTCTTCCATTCGCGGTTCTACGGTCGGGATCCGGCGAGTCACGATGATGCGGGGTTTGCCGTCGATCCGGCGTGCGCTGCTGGTGCTTTTGTCAGTTGCCATGGAGCGCTCCGCTATTCTTTAGCACACTACCGGTCAAGCAGAGGTTGCAGCTTGAAGCATGGCAGGCCTTGGCGTTATGAGCATGGCCATGCGCATCGCCTCTATCACCATCCTGTTTGCTGCCCTTGCGGGCCTCTCTCAACCGGCCGCCGCGCAAGACCGCGAAGTACCCTATTGGGCGTCTTTGAGGGCGGATGAGGTGAATATGCGCGTTGGCCCGAGCGAGGATTATGCGATCGACTGGGTCTATCACCGCGAGCAATTGCCGGTGAAGGTCATCCGCGTGCGCGAAGGCTGGCGCCTGGTGCAGGACCCCGACGGGGCCGAAGGCTGGATCATCGCGCGCCTGCTGAACCCGGAACAGACGGCGCTAGTGATCGGGGAAGGGCTGGCGACGATGCGCGATGCGCCCTCCGAAGATGCGGAGCTGCTGTGGAAGGTGGAGCCGGGCGTCGTGGGCAAGCTGGGCGACTGCGAAGCAGGCTGGTGCCGGCTCAATGTGCATGGACATGCCGGATGGGTCAGCCAGGCCCGTTTGTGGGGTGCCGGAGCGCCCTAGGCCGCCGAGCTTCCGGATCGAGAGAAAGCAGCCCGGAATAGGCCGGGGTGGGCCGATTTCAGCCGCGCCCCGCCTGACAATTATTCTGCAGCTTCCGCTTCGCCGCTTTCATCCGCGCCTTCTTCCTCGGCAATACGGATGACTGTGGCGGTCGAGCCATCGGGCCGGTTCGACACCCAGCTGCCATCTTCCGCCGCGTCGTCGAAGTTCAGGCAGGTTTCGCCCATTTCCTCGCCATCGGGGTCATAGCAATATTCCCTGCCGGCCATCGTATAGGTGCCGCTTACAGGCTCTTCGCCTTCCACCATCTGGGTGAAGGTGCCATCGGCATTGTTGATCCAGGTGTATGTGGCGCCATCGGCTTCGGTAACCATGTAGCTGCCGATCAGAGGCCCGCCATCGGGCACATCGGCCGCGGCAGGCACTTCCTCCTCGACCGCTTGAGGCAGGTTTTCATCGGACGGGCCGCAGGCTGCCAGCGTGCAGGCAGCCGCGATGGCCAGATATTTTTTCATGATCTCTCCCCCCAGTTTGCTGAATTGGTGCAGCGGGTTATCACAATTTATCCACGCCGCGAAATTCAGCACTGGGGGAGGGTAGCCGTCAGATCAGCTCCACGGCGATCGCGGTGCCTTCTCCGCCGCCGATGCACAGGCTCGCGACGCCCTTGGTCTTCCCGTGATTCTTGAGCGCATTGAGCAGGGTCACGATGATCCGCGTGCCGCTGGCACCGATCGGATGGCCCAGCGCGGTTGCGCCGCCATTCACGTTGATCTTGTCATGCGGGATGCCCAGATCCTTCATCGCGAACATCGCGACGCAGGCAAAGGCTTCGTTGACTTCGAACAGGTCCACCTCGTCGATCGACCACCCAGCCTTGTCGAGCGCCTTCTTGACGGCGCCGACCGGGGCAGTGGTGAACTGCTTGGGATCGTGGGCGTGGGCCGCCATGGAAACGATCCTGGCGATCGGCTTCAGGCCTTTTTCCTTGGCCACGCTTTCGCGGGTGATCACGAGTGCTGCCGCACCGTCGGAGATCGAGCTGGAGGTTGCCGCCGTGATCGTGCCGTCCTTGGCGAAGGCGGGGCGCAGTTCGGGGATCTTGTCCGGGCGGCCCTTGCCGGGCTGTTCGTCCACATCCACCGTCACATCGCCGCGGCGGGTCGAATAGGTGACCGGCACGACTTCATCTGCAAAGGCGCCGCTTTCGATCGCGGCATTGGCCCGGCGCAGGGATTCGATCGAATAATCGTCCATCGATTCACGCGTGAGCTGATAATCGTTGGCGGTTTCCTGCGCGAAGGCGCCCATGGACGCGCCCACCTGATAGGCATCTTCCAGCCCGTCCAGCGCCATGTGGTCATAGGCCGTGTCATGGCCGAAACGCGCGCCGGAGCGGTGCTTCTTGAGCAGGTAAGGCGCATTGGTCATGCTTTCCATGCCGCCGGCCACGACCAGGTCGACGCTGCCTGCCGCCAATGCTTCGGAGCCCATGATCACCGTCTGCATGCCGGAGCCGCAGACCTTGTTCACCGTTGTCGCCTGCACGGATTCGGGCAGGCCCGCCTTCAAGGCCGCCTGGCGCGCAGGCGCCTGGCCGAGCCCGGCCGGGAGCACACAGCCCATGTAAATGCGTTCGATGTCCTCGCCCGAAACGCCTGCCCGTTCGACGGCGGCCTTCACTGCAGTCGCGCCCAGATCGGTCGCCGCGACTTCGGACAGCGCGCCCTGCATGCCGCCCATGGGTGTGCGCGCAAAGGAAAGGATGACAACCGGATCGCTGGAGGAAAACACAGACATGGAACTGAACCTTTGTGGAACTGATGGTGTACCCGCCCGCTCCTAATGGTGCAGTGCAGCGAAGGCAAGCGGGAGCCCTATGGATATATCAATCGACTTCGTGAGTCCGCACGAAGTCGGAAAAATTGCCGACGACCATGTCCCAATATTCCAGATTGTCGAAAAACAGCTCTTCCGAGATGCCGCCATCCTCCAGATCGATGTCCATTTCGATGCACGGGTCCTGTTCGGCGTCGAGATAGACGCGGCCCCAGCGGTTCTTCATCGCGAATTCGTTCATCTTCTCCAGCGAAGGCGGATTGTCGGTAGCGATGCCGAGGTAGAATTGCACTGTCTTGCAGTCTTCGCCTTGATCGTTGCAGCCATAGGCGAAGATGGAAAAGTTCACGCCGCTGGTTCCGCTTTGAATATAGCTTACGGAACCTTCGTCGCCCTGCAGCAAGGCGCGGTACCCCTCTTTCTGCATAATGCTGGCGATCTGCTCCAGATCGGCAGTGACGTTCTGGGCATGGGCAGGTGTGGCCATCAGGCAAATTGCCGCAACAGCGGTCAGGCAGCGGTTGATCATACAGGTACGGTTCCTTGCGATATCCGGCCTGGCCGATAGCCCGGTTGGCGCGGCAGCGCCAAGGGTTACGGCGACAAAATCGCATTCCTTGCGCTAGATTGCCTAACGATCTGGCCCTGCAGCCAAATAAAGCCTGCAAACCGGGCGGCTCCGGCCTTGCAGTCCGCTTGGCCAAGGCCTAGAGGCGCACCGACTCCTACCGAATTTTCCGGGAATCGTTTGTGGTCGATCTGTCCGAATACCTGCCAATACTGATCTTTCTTGTCATCGCGCTGGGCCTTTCTGCCGCCTTCGTCTTCCTGCCAATGGGCGTCGCTCTGCTGACCGGTGCGCATAATCCGGATGCCGAAAAGCTGAGCGAGTATGAATGCGGCTTTCCCGCTTTCGAGGATCCCCGCAGCCAGTTCGACGTCCGGTTCTATCTCGTGGCGATCCTGTTCATCATTTTCGATCTGGAAGCAGCCTTCCTGTTCCCCTGGGCGGTTAGCCTGGACATGACGGGCTGGCCCGGATGGATTACAATGATGATCTTCCTGGGCGAGCTGATCGTCGGCTTTGCCTATGCGTGGAAGAAAGGAGCGCTGGAATGGGAGTAGATCAATCGATCCCCGCCGCTCGGCCCGGCGAAGTGAAACAGCCCGATCAGGACTATTTCAACGCGCTGCAAAGCGAAGTGAATGACAAGGGTTTTGTTGTCACCACGACGGAAGACATCTTCCAGTGGGCGCGCACCGGCTCCTTGTGGTGGATGACCTTCGGCCTTGCCTGCTGCGCAGTCGAAATGATCCATGTGAACATGCCGCGTTACGATATGGAGCGCTTCGGCGCCGCGCCGCGCGCTTCGCCGCGCCAGAGCGACGTGATGATCGTGGCCGGCACGCTGTGCAACAAGATGGCCCCGGCGTTGCGCAAGGTCTACGACCAGATGTCGGACCCGAAATATGTGATTTCGATGGGTAGCTGCGCCAATGGCGGCGGCTATTACCATTACAGCTATTCGGTCGTGCGGGGATGCGACCGTATCATCCCGGTCGACATTTACGTTCCGGGTTGCCCGCCGACTGCGGAAGCCTTGCTCTATGGAGTGATGCAGCTGCAGCGCAAGATCCGGCGGGTCGGGACGATCGAAAGGTGAGGGGCTCGCTCTAACAATGGCTGCTGTCCTCCATTCCGCCCCGAAGGTCTCCGAGATCGACGGGATTGCCGATGCGCTGTCCAAGGCGCTGGGCGACATGCTCATCCATACCAAGGAAGAGCATGGCGAAATCGTGCTGGGCGTAGAGCGGGAGCGTATCGAGGATGCGCTTCGCCTGCTGCGCGACGATTTCGACTATCAGCAGCTGATGGAAATCGCCGGGGTCGACTATCCGGGGCGCGATGAGCGTTTCGAAGTGGTCTACATGCTGCTGTCACTAACCAGGAACCACCGGATCATGGTGAAGTGCCGCGCTGCCGAAAATACGCCGGTGCCCAGCGTCACGACGCTGTGGCCCGTGGCGGGCTGGCTGGAGCGCGAAGTCTACGACATGTACGGCGTGCTGTTCGACGGGAATACCGATCTTCGCCGTATCCTGACCGATTACGGTTTCGAAGGGCATCCGCAGCGCAAGGATTTCCCGCTGACCGGTTATCAGGAACTGCGTTATTCGGAGGAAGACAAGCGCGTTGTCTATGAGCCGGTGACGCTGGCGCAGGACTTCCGGAGCTTCGATTTCATGAGCCCTTGGGAAGGCGCCGAATATGTGCTGCCGGGCGACGAAAAGGCCGAAGCGCCCGACGTCGACAAGCCCAAGACGACCGAGGACAAGAACGATACCGGCGCGGATCCCAAGACCGACAAGAAAGCGGCCAAGGGCACCAAGGCCGATCCCCCCGCCATGAAGGACGAGGAAAAGTCCGAAAGCGGGAAGGAGAAAGGTGACGAGAAATGAGCATGCAGCTCGAACAGTCGCCGACCACCGGCGACGATGTCATCACGAACTACACGATCAATTTCGGGCCCCAGCACCCGGCGGCGCATGGCGTGCTGCGCATGGTGATGGAGCTGGACGGCGAGATTATCGAGCGGATCGATCCGCATGTCGGCCTGCTGCACCGCGGCACCGAAAAGCTGATCGAACATAAGACCTATCTCCAGGCGCTGCCTTATTTCGACAGGCTGGATTACTGCTCTCCGCTCGCGATGGAATATTCATACGTCCTGGCGATCGAGAAACTGCTCAATCTGGAAGTTCCGCTGCGGGCGCAATATCTGCGCGTGCTGTTCGCGGAGTTGACGCGGATCTGCAACCACATGCTGAACATGGGCAGCCATGTGATGGATGTCGGCGCGATGACGCCGAATCTGTGGATGTTCGAAATTCGCGAGGATTGCCTCAATTTCTTCGAGCGGGCTTCGGGCGCGCGCATGCACAGCGCATGGTATCGTCCCGGCGGCGTTCATCAGGACGTTCCGCTCAAGCTGCTGACCGACATTGCCGACTGGCTCGACAACCGCCTACCCGAACTGTTCGGCGATGCGATGAGCCTGGTGGTCGACAACCGCATCTTCAAGCAGCGCAATGTCGATATCGCCGTGGTCAGCAAGGACGATGCGGTTCGCTGGGGTTTTTCTGGCCCGATGATCCGTGCCGCGGGCATCCCCTGGGACATCCGCAAGAGCCAGCCCTACGACGTGTATGACCGGATGGATTTCGAAATCCCGGTGGGCACGAACTCGGACTGCTATGACCGGTTCATGGTGCGCGTGGAGGAAGTCTACCAATCCGCGAAGATCATGAAGCAGTGCCTGGCCGAAATGCCCGACGGGCCGGTAGCGAGCGATGACCGCAAGGTTGTGCCGCCCAAGCGCGGCGAAATGAAGCAATCGATGGAAGCGCTGATCCACCACTTCAAGCTCTATACCGAAGGCTTCCACGTGCCTGCCGGCGAAGTTTACGTGGCGACGGAGAGCCCCAAGGGCGAATTCGGCGTCTATCTGGTCAGCGACGGCAGCAATAAGCCCTATCGCTGCAAGATACGCCCGACGGCCTTTTCGCATCTCCAGGCGATGGATTTCATGTGCAAGGGCCACATGCTGCCCGATGCGACCGCCATTCTGGGCGCGATCGACGTCGTTTTCGGGGAGTGCGACCGGTGATTGTCTTGCGGGAGCTTTTCATCCTCGTGCTGATCTTCGCCGCCTTCTCCTCGGCGGTGGCAGCCTATCTTTTCGCGTTTCACGGAACGTCTTCGGCCAAGGAAGTGCTGTCCACCGCCTTTGCGGGGACGGTGGGCGTCTATATCGGCCGGTTTATCGAGCGGAGAATGATCCGTGGCTGAGCGTCATCTCGAACCCGATACGCCCGAACTGCGCGAACGCTGGGGCAATTGGTCCTTCAATCCCGCCTGGAAGGCGAAGGCCGACGAGGCCATTTCGCATTACCCGGCAGGCCGCCAGAAATCGGCGGTCATGGCGCTGCTCGATTATGCGCAGCGGCAAGTGGGCGAGGAAACCGGGACGCAAGGCTGGCTGCCGATCCCGGTGATGGAATATGTCGCGGGCTATCTCGATATGCCGATCATCCGCGTGGTCGAGGTCGCGACCTTCTACACGATGTACAACCTCGTTCCCGTGGGCAAGTTCCACGTGCAAGTCTGCGGCACGACGCCCTGCATGCTGCGCGGCTCCGACGATATTCTGGCTGCCTGCTACAAGCGCGGCATGCGCAAGGGGCACACTACCGAAGACGGTATGTGGACGCTGACCGAAGTGGAATGCATGGGTAACTGTGCCACTGCGCCGATGGTGCAGATCAATGACGGCAATTACGAGGATCTGAATACTGAGCGCCTCGATGCTGTGCTCGACGCGCTGGTTGCCGGCGAAACGCCCAAGGAAGGCACGCAGGAGCCTGGGCGGCACACTTCAGAGCCGAGCGGCGGGCCGACCACGCTGAAGGAAATGGTCACCGAGAACCACGATTACCGGGGGGAATGGTAAGTCATGCTCGCCGATAAGGATCGCATCTTCACCAATGTCTATGGCTATCAGCCATGGAACCTCGCCGCAGCGCAGGCACGCGGCGATTGGGACAATACCAAAGATATTCTGGCCAAGGGGCCGGATGCCATCGTCGAGGAAATCAAGGCGTCCGGGCTGCGCGGGCGGGGCGGGGCAGGCTTCCCCACCGGCATGAAGTGGAGCTTCATGCCCAAGGAACCGCCGATGGATCATAACGGCAATCCCAAGCCCAGCTTCCTGGTCATCAATGGCGACGAATCCGAACCGGGCAGCTGCAAGGACCGCGAGATTCTGCGTCACGATCCGCACAAGCTGATCGAAGGCGCGCTGGTCGCCGGTTTCGCCATGCGTGCGCGGGCCGCCTATATCTATGTCCGCGGCGAGTTCATTCGCGAGGCGGAAACACTGAGTGCCGCCGTGGCGGAGGCTTACGAGGCCGGCCTGATCGGCAAGAACGCCGCCGGTTCCGGCTATGATTTCGACGTCTTCGTCCATCGCGGCGCAGGCGCCTATATTTGCGGCGAAGAAACCGCGATGATCGAAAGCCTGGAAGGCAAGAAGGGCCAGCCGCGCCTGAAGCCGCCATTCCCGGCCGGTGCGGGCCTCTATGGCTGCCCGACCACGGTCAACAATGTGGAATCGATTGCCGTTGCGCCCACCATCATGCGGCGCGGCGCATCTTGGTTTTCCAGCTTCGGGCGGGAGAACAACAAGGGCACCAAGCTGTTCCAGATTTCAGGCCATGTGGAAAAGCCCTGCGTGGTCGAGGAAGCGATGAGCATCCCCTTCCGCGAGCTGATCGAGAAGCATTGCGGCGGCATCTCCGGCGGATGGGACAATCTGCTGGCCGTGATCCCGGGCGGGTCCTCCGTGCCGTTGGTTCCGGCGGAGCAGATCATGGATGCGCCGATGGATTTCGACGGGCTGAAGGAAGTGGGGTCCGGGCTCGGCACGGCAGGTGTCATCGTGATGGACAAGTCGACCGATGTCGTCCGCGCGATCAGCCGGATTTCCCATTTCTACATGCATGAAAGCTGCGGCCAGTGCACGCCTTGCCGCGAAGGCACGGGCTGGATGTGGCGCGTTATGGAGCGGCTGCGCACTGGCGATGCCGATGTCGAAGAAATCGACATGTTGCACGAAGTCACAAAGCAGGTCGAAGGCCATACTATTTGCGCCCTGGGCGATGCTGCGGCCTGGCCTATCCAGGGCCTGATCCGCCATTTCCGCCCCGAGCTGGAGCGCCGCATTGCCGAGCATGCCGCCACGATGAAGGAGGCTGCAGAGTAATGCCCAAACTCACCGTAGACGGCATCGAAGTGGAAGTTCCGGCCGGGGCGACCGTGCTCCAGGCCTGCGAGGCTGCAGGCAAGGAGATTCCGCGCTTCTGTTACCACGAACGCCTGAGCATCGCGGGCAATTGCCGGATGTGCCTGGTGGAAGTGAAGCCGGGGCCGCCCAAGCCGCAGGCATCTTGCGCGTTGCCGGCTGCCGATAACCAGGAAATCCGCACCGACAGCGAAATGGTCAAGAAGGCGCGCGAAGGGGTGATGGAGTTCCTCCTCATCAACCATCCGCTGGACTGCCCGATTTGCGATCAAGGCGGCGAATGCGATCTGCAGGACCAGTCGCTCGCCTATGGGCGCGGCGGTTCCCGCTATGCGCGTGAGAACAAGCGCGCCGTTACCGAGAAATATATGGGTCCGTTGATCAAGACGGTGATGACCCGCTGCATCCATTGTACCCGCTGCGTGCGCTTCTCCGAAGAAGTGGCGGGCGTGGACGAGATCGGCGCGCTCTATCGCGGCGAGAATATGCAGATCACCACTTATCTTGAACGTGCGGCCCAGCATGAGCTTTCGGCCAATGTGATCGATCTATGCCCGGTTGGCGCGCTCACCAGCAGGCCTTATGCCTTCGAAGCGCGGCCCTGGGAGCTGAAGAAGACGCTGTCGATCGACGTTTCCGATGCCGTCGGTTCCAATATCCGCGTCGATAGCCGTGGCCGTGAAGTGCTGCGCGTGCTGCCGCGCATCAATGACGACGTGAACGAGGAATGGATTTCCGACAAGACGCGTTACCAGATTGACGGATTGACGAGCCGCAGGCTGGACCAGGTCTGGATCAGAAAACGCGGTAAATTTCAGCCGGCCAGCTGGGACGAGGCCTTCAAGGCCATCGCCAAGGTTAAGGCAGGCAAGAAAGTGGCGGCCGTCGCCGGCGACATGCTCGATTGCGAAACGATGTTCGCGGCCAAGGCGCTGCTCGGCGCGATGGGCTCCAAGTTGATCGAAAGCCGCCAGACCGGCATGGATTACGATGTGTCCAGCCTTCCGGCAGTGAATTTCAATTCAACATTTGCGGGCATCGAAACGGCAGATGCGGTGCTGATTATCGGCAGCCATCTGCGTTCAGAAGCGCCGCTGGTGAATGTCCGCTTGTCCAAGGCCGTGAAGCGCGGCGCGAAGATTTTCGTGGTCGGGCCCGAATGGGAAACGACCTATCCGGCGACTTTCCTGGGATCGGACGTGTCGGTACTCGCCAATCTTCCGGCGGAAGTCGAACAGGCGATGTCCGGCGCAAAGCGCCCGGCGATCATTCTGGGCGGCGGCGGTTTCGCGGCAGGGGCGCATGGCGCGTCGCTGGCACTTGCAGACAAATGGAACCTGGTGCGCGACCTGGAAGATGGCGGCACCTGGAACGGATACAACGCCTTGCACTTCTCCGCCGCGCGGATGGGCGCCCTGATGCTCGGTTTCGTGCAGAAGGGCGGCATTGCCGATCTGGTGAAAGCCAAGCCCGCTCTGCTGTTTGCACTGGGCGCAGACGAGGTCGATTTCACGCAGTTCCCGGACGCGCTGAAGGTCTATATCGGCCATCACGGTGACAAGGGTGCGCATGCCGCCGACATCATCCTGCCTGCTGCGGCCTATACCGAGAAGGCCGGAACCTATGTGAACACCGAAGGGCGCGTGCAGTTTGCCGACAAGGCCGTGTTCGCGCCGGGCGATGCGCGGGAGGATTGGACGATCCTGCGCGCGCTCGCCGATGCGCTGGGCGTTTCGGTCGATTTCGACAATTTCGCCGAATTGCAGGCCGCCATGGTGGCTGCAGTGCCAGCGTTGGGAGAGGAAGGTTTGGCCGACTACGGCGCCGACCTGCCCAAAGGCGAACTCAAGGCTTCGGGCGAAATTTCCTATCCGATCAAGGATTTCTACCTCACCAACCCGATCGCGCGCGCCAGCGTGACGATGCAGCGCTGCTCCGCGGAGCTGCTGCATGGTGAAGATCTGGCGGAGGCTGCCGAATAATGACTGCCTTCTTCCAATCCCTCGGCATGAATTACGAATGGGCGTGGTTCGTCGCCACGGTCTGCGGAATTCTGCTGATTGCGCTGCCACTGATGCTGTCGGTGGCGATGATCATCTATGTCGACCGCAAGGTGTGGGCGGCAATCAACCTGCGCCGCGGCCCCAATGTGGTCGGCCCGTTCGGCCTGCTGCAAAGCTTTGCAGACGGTTTGAAGGTGTTCCTGCAGGAAACCATCATCCCCAGCGCCGCGAACAAGGGCATCTTCCTGATCGCGCCGATCGTGACCTTTACGGTCGCGCTGGCGGCTTGGGCGGTGATCCCCTTCGATGCGGGCGCCGTGCTGGCGGACATCAATGTCGGCCTGCTCTACATTCTCGCGATAAGCTCGCTCTCGGTTTACGGGGTGGTGATGTCGGGCTGGGCGTCCAACTCGAAATATCCCTTCTTCTCCGCCATGCGCGCTTCGGCGCAGATGATCAGTTACGAAGTCTCGATCGGCTTCATCCTGATCTGTGTGGTGCTGTGGGCCGGAACGTTCAATCTCAGCGAGATCGTGATGGCGCAGGAAGGGCACGGTTTCGGCATCGTGAACGGGTATTTCTTCAATATCCTGCTGTTCCCGATGTGGGTGCTGTTCTTCATCTCCAGCCTGGCGGAAACGCAGCGCGTTCCCTTCGACCTGACCGAAGCGGAAAGCGAGCTCGTCGCCGGCTATCAGACCGAATACAGTTCGATGAGCTTCGCGCTGTTCTGGTTGGGCGAATATGCCAACATCCTGCTGATGTGCACGCTCAACGCGCTGCTGTTCTTCGGCGGGTGGCTGCCGCCGCTCAATATCGACCTGATCCCGTGGTTCGATATTCCGGGGATCTTCTGGCTGTTCGCCAAGATCTTCTTCTTCTTCTTCATGTTCAGCTGGGTCATGGCGACGGTCCCGCGCTACCGGTATGACCAGCTCATGCGCCTTGGCTGGAAGATATTCCTGCCCTTCAGCCTGCTCTTCGTGGTGCTGATTTCGGGCTGGCTGATGCTTACGAGGTACGCAGCATGACTGTCGCCCAACTCATAAAATCCTACACGCTCTACGAGTTCGTGAAGGCGCACGCACTGACGCTGAAATACTTCTTCAAGCCGAAGGCGACGATCAACTATCCCTTCGAGAAGAACCCGCTGAGCCCGCGCTTCCGCGGGGAGCATGCGCTGCGCCGCTATGCCAATGGGGAAGAGCGTTGCATTGCCTGCAAGCTGTGCGAGGCGATCTGCCCGGCGCAGGCGATCACGATCGAGGCGGAACCGCGCGACGACGGATCGCGCCGCACGACCCGCTACGATATCGACATGACGAAATGCATCTATTGCGGTTTCTGCCAGGAGGCGTGCCCGGTGGATGCGATCGTCGAGGGGCCGAACTTCGAATATGCGACCGAAACGCGCGAAGAACTGCTCTATGACAAGGCCAAACTGCTGGCGAACGGGGACAAGTGGGAGCGGGCGATAGCCGCGAACCTTGAAGCCGATGCGCCCTATCGCTAGGGGCGCCGCGCAAGCATGATCCAGACCTTCGCCTTTTACCTCTTTTCGGCCCTCGTGATCGCCAGCGCGACGCTGGTGATCATGTCGCGCAATCCGGTCCATTCGGTGCTGTGGCTGATCGTGAGCTTCTTCAACGCCGCCGGGCTGATGGTGCTGGTCGGCGCCGAGTTCATCGCGATGCTGCTGGTGATCGTCTATGTCGGCGCGGTTGCGGTGCTGTTCCTGTTCGTGGTGATGATGCTGGACATCGATTTCGCGGAATTGCGTGCCGGGTTCGTCAAGAATTTCCCGCTCGGCATGCTGGTTGCGCTGATCCTGGCGGCAGAGCTGATCATGGGGCTGCTTGCTTATAGCGCCGGGGGCCTGGCACTGGGTACGCCCGATGGAGCCAATGCGCCGCTGCTGGGCGAGAGCAATATCGAAAATATCGGTATCGTGCTCTACGGCAAATATCTGTTCCTGTTCGAAACGGCGGGCATCATCCTGCTGGTGGCCATGGTCGGCGCGATCGTGCTGACCCATCGCGGGCG
Source organism: Alphaproteobacteria bacterium (assembly GCA_030426245.1). Taxonomy (GTDB): domain Bacteria; phylum Pseudomonadota; class Alphaproteobacteria; order Sphingomonadales; family Sphingomonadaceae; genus Andeanibacterium. The sequence continues at coordinate 17,245 of JAUHYZ010000048.1, forward strand.
CAAATATCAGCGTTCCCAGATCGTTTCCAAGCAGAACGCAAGGCGGCCGGAAGAGGCGACCGTCAACAAGCAACCGGAAGTCGGCAAAGGGGTGGAACTATGAGGGGGGCCATCCTGTGATCGGGATCGAACATTACATCGTCGTCAGCTCGATCCTGTTCGTGCTCGGCGTGCTCGGCATCTTCCTGAACCGCAAGAACATCATCGTCATCCTGATGGCGA
>JAUHYZ010000049.1 GCA_030426245.1 Alphaproteobacteria bacterium
CCTCAAATACTATACCGGCTATTTCATCGAAAAAGCGCTGTCGATCGACAACGTCTTCGTCATCAGCCTGATATTCAGCTATTTCGCCATTCCACGAATGTACCAGTACCGGGCGTTGCTCTGGGGTATCATCGCAGTGATCTTGCTGCGCGGGATCATGATCGGCGCTGGCGCGGCGGTGGTGCAGCAATGGTATTGGGTGCTGTACATCTTCGCCGGCTTCCTGATCGCGACCGGTATCAAGATGCTGTTGCAGCGCGAAGAGCAGATGGACATCGGGCATAATCCCGTGGTCAGGTGGATATCCACTCACATGCGTGTGACCAGGGAATTGCATGGCCACCGCTTCCTGGTGAAAGTGCCCGATGAAAAGACCGGAAAGCTGGTGACGGCGGCGACGCCGCTGCTGCTGGCGCTGGTCGTCATCAATCTTGCCGATCTCGTGTTCGCGGTGGACAGCGTGCCGGCGATCTTCGCGATCACCACCGATACGTTCATTGTCTACACGTCGAACATCATGGCCATTTTGGGCCTGAGGGCGCTTTATTTTGCGTTGGCGGCAATGGTCCACCGCTTCGAATATCTGAAATACGCCCTCGCGCTGGTGTTGATTTTCATCGGGGCGAAAATCTTCGTCTCAGATTTCATCCTCGGCGGCGGGAAGTTCCCACCGCTCGCCAGCCTTGGCGTGACCGCGGCATTGATCGCGGGCGGGATATTCTACTCCCTTTGGAAGACACGCTCCGAAGCGAAAGCCAATTGATGGGAATTGAAGGAAGGTTTTGAAATGACTGTCCGTTCCATCCTGCTCTTCGTCGCGGCTGAGTCCGGCCGGGTTGATTGCGGCCCCGCTGCCTATGCCATTTCCTTGGCCCGCGTTCATGGCGCGAATCTGACTGTGATGTGCGCCGCGCTGGATGTGACGAGCCCTGGATCCGGCGCCGATGCCCCCGCTCTTGCGCGCGAAATTGCCAATAGTGCGCGCGATGCGGGGGTGGGGTGCCATGTTATCGCCGAACATTCCCACGCCATCGGCATATCCGACGTGGTGGCCGAGCATGCGCGCATGCACGATCTATGCGTGTCCGGCGTCAGCAGGCTCAGCCTGGTGAACGAACGCCAGATTGCCGAGGGGCTGCTATTCGCCAGCGGGCGCCCGGTTCTGCTGGTGCCTGCATCCTGGGACCTGCCCCATGCAGCGGCAGCAGTTGCAGCGGCGTGGGACAACACGGCCCAGGCGGCGCGCGCCCTGGGGGATACGATTGCCTTGCTGGGCCCTGAGAAGGTCCAGCTCATTACGATCGAGGGCGAAAAAAATCTGCCGACCGACATGAACCTGGACGCTCTCGTCTCCGCCTTGCATCGGCGCGGCGTCTCGGGCGGACACGGGAAAGCGGACCTGGCCGGCCGCAGAATCGCGCTTGCACTGGCCGAGGAGGCCGCGAATGCGGAGGCAACCTTGCTGGTGATGGGAGGATTTGCCCATTCGGGCCTGCGCCAATGGGTGCTGGGCGGGGCGACGGCGCAAGTGCTGGAGCGGCTGACTATGCCGACCCTGCTTTCGCATTGATGCGAAGGCCGCAAAACAAAGAAGCCGGCAGGTCCGAAGACTTGCCGGCTTCTGTTGTTCAGCCTTCTGTCGGGATCAGTTCTTTTCCTGATCGACCAGCTTGTTGGCACCGATCCAGGGCATCATGGCGCGCAGACGCGAACCGGTCTGCTCGATCGGATGCGCTTCGGCGGCCTTGCGGCTTGCTTTCAGTTCGGGCTGCCCGGCGCGGTTGTCGAGCACGAAGTTCTTTACGAACCGCCCGGCCTGGATGTCTTCCAGAACGCGCTTCATTTCAGCCTTGGTTTCGCTGGTGATGATCCGCGGGCCAGTGGTGATGTCGCCATATTCGGCCGTATTGGAGATCGAATAGCGCATGTTGGCGATACCGCCTTCATACATCAGGTCGACGATCAGCTTCACTTCGTGGAGGCATTCGAAATAGGCCATTTCGGGCGCGTAACCGGCTTCCACCAGCGTTTCGAAACCCGCCTGGATCAGATGGGTCAGGCCGCCGCACAGCACCGCCTGCTCGCCGAAAAGGTCGGTTTCGCACTCTTCCTTGAAGTTGGTTTCGATGATGCCGCTGCGGCCGCCGCCGACGCCGGAGGCATAGGCGAGGGCAACATCATGCGCATTGCCCGAAGCGTCCTGATGGACGGCTACGAGGCAGGGCACGCCGCCGCCGCGGACATATTCGCCGCGTACGGTGTGGCCCGGGCCCTTCGGCGCGATCATGATCACGTCGATATCGGTCGGCGGTTCGATCAGGCCGAAATGGATGTTGAGGCCGTGCGCGAAGGCGAGGGCAGCGCCCCTCTTCATCTTGCCGGCGAGGTCGTTGTGCCAGATTGCGGCCTGATGTTCGTCGGGGGCGAGGATCATCACGATGTCGGCCCATTCGGCCGCCTCGCTGTTGGTCATCACCTTGAATCCGGCACCTTCAGCCTTTTTGGCCGAGGCCGAACCGGGGCGCAGGGCAATGGCAACTTCCTTCACGCCGCTGTCACGCAGGTTCTGCGCATGGGCGTGGCCCTGGCTGCCATAGCCGAGCACGGCGATCTTCTTGTCCGTGACCAGGTTCAGGTCGCAATCGGCGTCGTAATAGACTTTCACGTTATCAATCCTTCTTGTCGCTCCCAGCGAGTCGGAGCCCTTTAGTGTGTTAGAGCGCCGGGCGAAAGCGGGGCGCCGTGAGAATGGTTCAGATGCCTTCCGGCCCGCGCATCATGCCGACCACGCCGGTGCGGCCAACCTCGACAAGGCCGAGCTCGCGCATCAGCGCAATGAAGCTGTCCACCTTTTCCGGTGTGCCGACGATTTCGAAGATGAAACTCGACGTGGTGGAATCGACCACATTGGCGCGGAACACATCGGCCAGGCGCAGCGCCTCGACGCGGTTCTCGCCCTTGCCGGAGACTTTCACCAGCGCCAGTTCCCGCTCCAGGTGCGGTCCCGATTCCGTAAGGTCGATGACCTTATGGACCGGCACCAGCCGTTCCAGCTGCGCGTGGATTTGGTCGATCACCGAAGGCGGCCCTTTGGTGACGATCGTGATCCGGCTGACCGCATGGTTTTCGGTGATATCGGCCACGGTGAGGCTGTCGATATTGTATCCGCGCGCGGTGAACAGACCGGCAATCTTGGCGAGAATGCCCGCCTCATTGTCGACCATGACGGTGAGCACGTGGCGCTCGGTTTCTCGGTGCAGGATTTTCATCACACTAGAGCCTTCGCTTCGTCTTCCATGGTGCCTGCGACCGTGTCGCCATAAAGCAGCATCTCGGTATGCGCTGCCCCGCTCGGGATCATCGGGAAGCAGTTCGCTTCCTTCGAAACCAGGCAATCGACCATCACCGGCCCGTCATGCTCCATCATCGCCTTGATGCCTGCATCCAGCTGGCTTTCGTCATGGATGCGGATGCCCTTCCAGCCATAGGCTTCCGACAAGGCAACGAAATCGGGCAGGCTGTCCGAATAGGAATTCGAATAGCGGCTTTCATAGGTCAGTTCCTGCCACTGGCGGACCATGCCCATATATTCGTTGTTGAGGATGAACACCTTGATCGGCAGGCGGAACTGGCTGGCAGTGCCAAGCTCCTGGATATTCATCTGGATCGAGGCTTCGCCGGCAATGTCGATGACCAGGCTGTCCGGATTGCCCAGCTGCGCGCCGATCGCGGCGGGCATGCCATAGCCCATCGTGCCGAGACCGCCCGAAGTCAGCCATTTGTTCGGCTTGTCGAACCCGAAATATTGCGCGGCCCACATCTGGTGCTGGCCGACCTCGGTCGTGATGATCGGATCCTTGTCGCGGGTGAGGGCATAGAGCCGTTCGACCGCGAGCTGCGGCATGATCGTTCCGCCCTTGACCTGCTTCGCATAGGCCAGGCTGTCCTTGGCGCGCCAGCGCTCGATACGGGCTTTCCATTCCGAAATATCGGCCTGCTTGCGTTTGCCCCAGGCGGCGATCATCTGTTCGAGCACGGTGGCGCAATCGCCGACAATGCCCAGATCGACTTCCACCACCTTGTTGATGGAGCTGCGATCGATATCGATATGGATCTTCTCCGAATTGGGGGAGAAGGCATCCAGCCTTCCGGTGACCCGGTCATCGAAGCGCGCGCCGATATTCACCATCACGTCGCATTCGTTCATCGCCATATTGGCTTCATAGGTGCCGTGCATGCCCAGCATGCCCAGCCAGTCCGGATGGCGGTGATCGAAGGCGCCAAGCCCCATCAGCGTCGATGTCAGCGGCGCGCCGGTGATCTCCTGGAACTTGCGCAGCAATTCGCTGGCGCGCGGCCCCGAATTGATGACGCCGCCGCCCGTATAGAGGATCGGCCGTTCGGCCCGCGCGATCATGTCGACCGCTTCGGCAATCTCGTCTGCGCTCGCCGCCTTGCGCGGCGAATAGCGGTTCTTGCGCTGGATCGCGTTCTCGCTCCAGGTCGCGGTGGCGACCTGAACGTTCTTGGGAATGTCGACCACGACCGGGCCGGGCCGGCCTTCCATCGCGATCTGGAACGCCTCGTCGATGGTGGCTGCCAGCTCCGAGGGATCCTTCACCAGATAGTTGTGCTTGGTGCAGTGGCGCGTGATCCCAACCGTATCGGCTTCCTGAAAGGCGTCCGATCCGATCAGATTGGTTGCAACCTGCCCGGTAATGACGACCAGCGGAATCGAATCCAGGAATGCGTCGGCAATGCCGGTGACGGCATTGGTCGCGCCCGGGCCGGAAGTGACCAGCACGACGCCCGGCTTGCCGGTCGAGCGCGCATAGCCTTCCGCCGCATGGGCGGCTCCGGCTTCGTGCCGCACCAGAATGTGGCGCACGCGCGTATCGGAAAACAGTTCGTCATAGATGGGCAGCACGGCGCCGCCGGGATAGCCGAACACGAATTCGACATTCTGCCTGACGAGGCTTTCGACCAATATTGCCGCGCCGCTCTTTTCCTCGGACACGATAAATTCCTTCTTTCCTCGAACCGCGCGCCAAAAAACCCTGGATGCGGTTCCTTCTCAAAAAACCGACCCGACACAGCATGCTGTGCCGGGCCTATTCGCTGTTCAGGCAGCCTGGGTTTTTCCCAGTTGTGAGAGGCTGCTACGGGACAGTTTATATCGTGTCAAGCCTTAATTGTGTAATAATATTGCGAAATGGGCTTCTAGGGGATAATCAAATGAGGTGCTTCTAGGCCAATCTGGCGGAAATTGGTGCTTGAGCCATGTGTATTGCCGCTTGGCGTAATTTCGTGTCGCCTGTGCGCCGGATTCTATCGCCGCCGCCCGGCTCAGGTCTCCGCGCAAATAGGCGGCAATTTCCGGGACGCCGATTGCGCGCATTACCGGCAGCTCGGGCGGAAGGTTTCGCTCCAGCAGCATTTCGACTTCTGCCACCGCGCCGCTTTCGAACATGGCGGCGAAGCGTGCGTCGCAGCGTTCGTAAAGCCGGCTCCGCTCCGGCAGCAGGATCGCGGGATGCAGCGCGATATCGCCTTCTATCCCGCCTGTGCGGCGCTCCTGCCAATGGGCCAGCTTCTTGCCGGTGGAGCGGACGACTTCCAATGCGCGGGCAATCCGCGAACTGTCATTGGGGGCCAGCTTTGCCGCCCGTTCGGGATCCTCGGCCTTGAGCGCGGCATAGGCGGCATCCTTGGGCAATGCCCGCACCGCGGCGCGCACTTCCGCATCGATTTCGGGAATCGGGGCGATCCCTTCCAGCAAGGTGCGAATGTAAAGCCCGGTGCCGCCCACCAGGATCGGAATGGCCCCTTGGGTATGGATATCCGCAATTTCGCGTTTGGCCGCCTTGGCCCAATCTGCCGCGGAGCAGGGAGTGGAGCCGTCCCAGCTGCCGAACAGCCGGTGTTCCACCCCCTGCATCTCCGCCTCGCTCGGGCGCGCGCTGAGCACAGCCAGATCGGAATAGACTTGCGCACTGTCCGCATTCACGACAACGCCGCGCCGGCCCCTCTCCGCCAGAGCGAGCGCAAGCCGGATTGCGAGATCGCTCTTGCCGCTGGCGGTCGGCCCTGCAATGAGCGCCACCGCTGGCGCCTCATCACTATTCTCAGGAGATTTTCCCTTGCTCATTGCCCGGCTGATAGCAGACCCGGACACGCTTCCTGCAAGACTCGATGCAGCCACGGCTGCAATCGAACGAGAAGGCATGCGCATTGCCATGGCGCAGATGCTCGATTTCTGCGGCGATGTACTCCAGATCTCCCTGCCGGAAGGCGATCCCGCCGATTTGCGAAAGCTGCTCGACGAGCATTTCACGCCATCGGACCTGATCGTGAACGAGGCCGATTTCGCAATCCCCAAGCTGTTCGTCTCCGACATGGATTCGACCATGATCGGCCAGGAATGTATCGACGAACTGGCCGATTATGCCGGGCTCAAGCCGCAGATCGCGGCGATCACCGAACGCGCCATGCAGGGCGAGCTGGATTTCGAGGCAGCTTTGCGGGAGCGTGTCGGCCTGCTGGCGGGCCTGGAGGAAAGCGCGCTGCAGCGCTGCCTGGACGAGCGGATCAGGCCGATGGAGGGCGCGCGTGTGCTGGTCGAAACGCTCAAGAGCAAGGGCTGCCGCACGGTCCTCGTCACCGGCGGATTCCATCACTTCGCAGATGCAGTGGCGGAGCAGCTCGGTTTCGAGCGCGTCGTGGGCAACAGGCTTGAAGTCAAAGACGGCGCTTTGACCGGCGGCTTGGCGGGACCGATTGCAGATAGCGGAACGAAGCTGAGGACCTTGCAGGAGGAATCGGCCGAGCTCGGCGATAAGGTCGTGTCTCTCGCGACCGGCGACGGTGCGAATGACATTCCCATGCTGGAAGCGGCGACTTACGGCATAGCCTTCCGGGCCAAGCCGAAGGCGCGCGCTGCCGCCAATGGCTGGATCGACCGCGGCGACCTGACGGCGATACTCAGCCTGCTCGAAGTACCCGAAAGTGATTGGGTCGGCAGCTAGGCCGCGCCTTTAGACGTCCATCCATTCCTGGAAGAAACTCTGATGGGCGCTGCGTAGGCGTTCGAGCGAAATACCGGCCACCTCATCGCCGCGAACGGTGCCGATGCGTACGGCACCTGGCAGGTCCACGCCCCTGGGGGCCGCTGCAAGATAACGGTTCTGGTCTTCCCCGAACGCTCTTGCGGCATCGAGTTCGATTTCCAGCACTGCACCTTTGCCGCCCGCCAGCGCCATTTCGGCAATTGCGACCAGCATGCCGCCATCGGAAATGTCGTGCACGGCATTGACGGCGCTCGCGCGGACGAAGGCGCGCACGTCTTCGCCATGTTTGCGCTCTGCTTCGAGGTCGACTTTGGGCGGAAGGCCTTCCTCGCGCCCATGAATTTCCCGAAGCCAGAGCGATTGGCCGAGATGCCCGGTCTCGCCGCCGATCAGCCAGATCGCATCGCCTTCATTCTTGAAGGCAATCGTTGCCATTCTGGCATAGTCTTCGATCAGGCCCACACCGCCAATGGCAGGTGTGGGCAGGATGGCCGATCCACCGCCGGTGGCCTTGCTCTCGTTATAGAGGCTGACATTGCCGCTCACGACCGGAAATTCGAGCGCGCGGCACGCATCGCCAATGCCATCCAGGCAGCCGGTGAACTGCGCCATGATTTCGGGCCGTTCCGGATTGGCGAAATTGAGGCAGTTCGTAATCGCCAGTGGCTTCGCGCCCACGGCGCTGAGATTGCGATAGGCTTCCGCGATCGCCTGCTTGCCGCCTTCATAGGGGTCGGCATAGCAATAGCGCGGCGTGCAATCGGTCGTGATGGCCAGTGCCTTGTGCGTGCCGTGAACGCGCACGACGCCGGCATCGCCGCCGGTCTGCAATGTGTCGGCCATCACCTGGCTATCATACTGTTCCCAAATCCAGCGGCGGCTCGCCAGGTCGGGGCAGGCCATCAGCTTGAGCAGGTCGGCGCCGACATCGTCGCTGGCGGGAACCGCATCGAGTTCCTTCACGCCGGCCCAGGATCTGTATTCGCTCTTGCCCAGGGAAGGGCGGTCATATTCCGGCGCGTCGTCGGCCAGCGGACCCAGCGGAATGTCGCACACGACTTCGCCGCCGAATTCCAGCACCATATGCTGGGTGTCGGTGACTTCGCCGATCACTGCGAAATCGAGCTCCCATTTCTCGAAGATCGCGGCCGCCATCTCTTCCTTGCCCGGCTGCAGAACCATCAGCATCCGTTCCTGGCTTTCGGAGAGCATCATTTCGTAAGGCGTCATGCCTTCTTCCCGGCAGGGGACCTTGTTCATGTCCAGCCGAATGCCTGCGCCGCCCTTGGAGGCCATTTCCACACTGGAGGATGTAAGGCCCGCCGCGCCCATGTCCTGAATGGCGACAATGGCGTCCGTTGCCATCAGTTCCAGGCAGGCTTCGATCAGCAGCTTTTCGGTGAACGGATCGCCCACCTGCACTGTGGGGCGCTTTTCTTCGGTGTCTTCGCCGAAATCGGCGCTTGCCATGGTGGCGCCGTGAATGCCGTCACGCCCCGTCTTCGATCCGACATAGACGATCGGATTGCCGACGCCGGTTGCCGCCGAATAGAAGATCTTGTCCGTATCGGCGACGCCCACCGTCATCGCGTTGACCAGGATGTTCCCGTCATAGGCCTTGTGGAAATTCGTTTCCCCGCCGACGGTCGGCACGCCCACGCAGTTGCCGTAGCCGCCGATTCCAGAAACCACACCCTTTACAAGGTGCTTCATTTTCGGGTGTTCAGGCCGCCCGAAACGCAGCGCATTCATGTTCGCGACCGGGCGTGCGCCCATCGTGAACACATCGCGCAGGATCCCGCCGACGCCTGTGCCCGCGCCCTGATAGGGCTCGATATAGGAAGGGTGGTTGTGGCTCTCCATCTTGAAGATCGCCGCCTGGCCATCCTCGATGTCGATCACGCCTGCATTCTCGCCCGGCCCCTGAATCACCCACGGCGCCTGTGTGGGGAGCTTCTTCAGGTGCAGGCGGGACGATTTGTACGAACAATGTTCCGACCACATCACCGAAAAGATGCCCAATTCGACCAGATTGGGCGCACGGTTGAGCCGTTTGACGATGATATCGTATTCGTCCTGGCTCAGCCCATGCTCGGCCACGACTTCGGGGGTAATCTCGGACATGCAGCCGCCCTTAGCGCCCGCCTGCGGACCATGCTAGCCCCCCAGGGCACTTGGCGTGCTTGACCCTGCGGCTTGTCCCCGTCATTGCTCTTCGGGCATGGAGGAATCTGCTAAAAACATCGCCGAAATGAGCTTTGAGGACGCCTTGCGCGCGCTTGAGGACGTTGTGCGCCGCCTGGAAGGCGGAGAAGTCCCGCTGGACGAATCGATTTCGCTTTACGAGCGGGGCGAGGAATTGCGGAAGCATTGCCAGACCAGGCTGGATGCGGCGCAGGCGCGGATCGAAAAGATCGTCGCCGGAGACGATGGCAAGCCTGCCGGGACGCAGCCCCTGGATTCCGCCGCGGACGGAAGCGCCTGACCCATGGCAATCACCGGCGTCGTCGATTGCATCCTGGCAAGCGCGCTCAAGCGAATCGGGCAGGAAATCGACGAAGCTTTCGATGCCTATCTGCCGGTACCGGATGATTCCCGGGCCCGTTTGATCGAGGCCATGCGCTATGCCGCCATCGGAGGCGGCAAGCGGATCCGGCCCTTGCTGTTGACCGCTACGGCCGATCTTTACGGTGTCGACCGTGAGATATCGGTGCGCACGAGTGTCGCGATCGAGGCGATCCATGCCTATTCGCTGATCCATGACGATCTGCCCTGCATGGATGACGACGAGCTGCGCCGCGGAAAGCCGACCGTGCACAAGGCATTCGATGAGGCGATCGCCATCCTGGCGGGCGATTCGCTGCATGCCCTGGCATTCGATATCCTTGTCGACCCGCGCGTGAGCGGCGATCCCTTCGTCCGCACGGAATTGGTCGCCACTTTGGCGAAGGCCAGCGGGCACGAAGGCATGGCCGGCGGTCAGATGATGGACATCGTGGCCGAGACGAACGAGTTCGATCTGCACACGGTGACCAAGCTGCAGCAGCTGAAGACCGGGGCGCTATTGGGTGCCGCGGTGGAAATGGGCGCCATTCTGGGGCGTGTTCCCTTGGACGGCAGGGCGCATCTGCGGGCCTATGCCCGCGACATCGGCCTGGCGTTTCAGATTGCGGACGATCTGCTCGATCTGCAGGGCGACGAACAAAAGGCGGGCAAGGCCCTGCGCAAGGACACGGCACAGGGTAAGCAGACCTTTGTCTCCCTGCTCGGGCCCGAACGTGCGCAAAATCAGGCCGAGGCGCTGGTCGATCAGGCCATCGGCCATCTTGCCGCCCATGGCGAGGAAGCAGAGCTATTGCGGGCGATTGCCCGGTTTATTGTCGAGAGGGACCGATAATGTCGCAAGCAGCTCAGGGGGAGCGTGTAGGCGTCTATCCCGGAACGTTTGATCCGATGACACTCGGCCATGCCGATATTATCCGCCGCGGTGCAAAGCTGGTCGACAGGCTGATTATCGGCGTCACCACCAATCCATCGAAGAATCCGATGTTCACGCCGGAAGAACGCACGGCAATGGTAGAGCGCGAGATCGCCCGGTTGGGCGTCGACAATGCCGAGGTTGTGGGTTTCAACGCCTTGCTGATGGCTTTTGCGGCTCAGCAGAATGCCAGCGTGATCATTCGCGGGCTGCGCCGCGTGGGTGACTTCGAATACGAATATCAGATGGCCGGGATGAACCAGTATCTCGATAACAGCATCGATACGGTGTTCCTGATGGCGGATGTCGCGCTCCAGCCCATAGCGTCCAATCTGGTGAAGGAAATTGCGCTTTTTGGCGGCAATATTTCGCGTTTCGTCAGCCCCGAGGTGTGTGAAGACGTCCTGGAGCGCGTGGAACGGATCGGGAGGAAAGATACCACCTGATTGGCCTGCTTGCCCCGATACCAATGGGACTGAGATCGTTCATTGAACCGACAGTCCACCCTCGCTACAGCCCGGCGACAGATAAGCCTGCGAAAGGTTAGACGATTTCCATGTTCAACCGCCTGATTGCCACTCTCTTTGCCGTCATGTTAGCCGCTTCGGGCTCCAGCGCCTATGCGCAGGGCGATCTCGACGTGCCGCTGCCCGATCAGGGGCCGAGAGTGTACAAGGAAGTCAATTACAACGCGAACGAGGATTTGGAGAATATTCTCCTCCTCGACCTGTCGACCGGCAAGCGCGTTGCCATTCGGCTGATGGAAGACTGGGCGCCGCAACATGTCGAACGGATCAAGACGCTCACGCGTCAGGGCTTTTATGACGGCGTGATCTTCCACCGGGTGATTGACGGTTTCATGGCGCAGACCGGAGATCCTACCGGTACCGGGCAAGGCGGTTCCGAGCTTCCGGATCTGACGGCCGAGTTCAATCCCAGGCCGCATGTGCGGGGCAGCGTTTCCATGGCGCGTACCGCCACCAATGAAGACAGCGCGAACAGCCAGTTCTTCATCGTGTTCTATCCCCGCCTGGGGCTCGACAAGAACTATACGAATTTCGGACGCGTCATTGCAGGCATGCCCGCCGTCGACGAGATTGCGCGCGGCGAACCGCCGGCCAACCCCACGCGGATTGTGCAGGCGTCCATTGCAGCCGACCACAAGGCGCCGCCGCCGGCTGCAGCGCCCCCTGAGCCGACCGAGTTCACGGCCGACATGCTCAGCAATTCCGCCTCCCAATAGGCTTTTCTTCGCCTCAGAGGCGGCCTAGAGCCTCGCGCATGCTGGTCCTTCGGATTTCCTGCTGTTTTCGGGCAATGCGCCATGCGCGTTGACCTGTTCGATTTCGAGCTCCCGCCGGAGCTGATTGCCCTGCGGCCGGCGCGGCCGCGCGATTCGGCCCGCATGCTCGTCGCCGATGGGGAGCAGCCCTTCGAAGATCGCATAGTGCGCGAGCTCCCAAAGCTGTTGCGGCCCGGCGATGTGCTCGTCTTCAACGATACGCGCGTCATTCCCGCGCAGTTGGAAGGCAAGCGCGGGGATGCGCGGATCGGTGCCACATTGCACAAGCGGATCGATCTCCGGCGCTGGCAGGCCTTTGTCCGCAACGCCAAGCGGCTGCGTGAAGGCGATACAATCCAATTCCCCAACGATGTCTCTGCAACAGCGGAGACGCGGGCGCAGGATGGCAGCTGGACGTTGCATTTCGCAGGCGAAGAGCCTGTCGAGCTTCTCCTGGAACGCGCAGGGCAGATGCCGCTGCCGCCTTATATTGCGGGCAAGCGGGCGACCGACGAAGCGGACCGGAGCGATTATCAAACCATTTTTGCGCAGAAGAAGGGGGCCGTTGCCGCCCCCACGGCCGCGCTTCACTTCACCCCGGAACTTCTTGCCGCGCTGGACCAGGCCGGAATCGGCCGCGAAACGCTCACTCTGCATGTCGGCGCGGGGACATTCCTGCCCGTGAAGGCGGACGATACCGCAGACCACCAGATGCATTCGGAATGGGGTGTGATCGGTGCCGAAACGGCGGAGCGCCTCAATGCCGCACGCAAAGCAGGCGGCAGGCTGATCGCGGTAGGTACGACCTCCTTGCGCCTGATCGAGAGTGCAGCGGATGAAAGCGGCACGATCCAGCCTTTCGAAGGCGATACGGCGATCTTCATCACCCCGGGGTACCGGTTTCGCGCCGTGGACGGGCTGATGACCAACTTCCATCTGCCGAAGTCCACCTTGTTCATGCTGGTCAGCGCCCTGATGGGGCTGGATCGTATGAAGGCGGTCTATGCCCATGCGATCGAGCGGGGCTATCGCTTCTATTCCTATGGGGATTCCTCGCTTTTACTCCCTAGAAAATAATCTTTCCGCGCCGATGCCTTGCAATCGGATGCTGCGGGGACAATCTGCCGCACGTGACTGAGACGATTCTCGATATCAGGGGCCTGACCAAGACCTATAAGGGCGGCCTGAAAGCTCTCGACAATGTCGATTTGCAAATCCGCAAGGGCGAAATCTTCGCCCTTCTGGGGCCCAACGGTGCAGGCAAGACCACGCTGATCGGCTCGGTTTGCGGCTTGGTGCGTCCCAGTGGCGGCACGATCCAGGCATTCGGGCTCGACCTGATGAAGAACTGGCGGGAGGCACGCGCCCGCATCGGGCTGGTTCCGCAGGAGCTGGCGACCGACATGTTCGAGAAAGTGCACAATTCGGTCCAATATTCGCGCGGCCTGTTCGGCCTGCCGTCCAGCCCGGAGCGGATCGAAGAAGTGCTCCGTTCGCTTTCGCTGTGGGATAAACGCGATTCAGCGATCCGCGCGCTGTCGGGCGGCATGAAGCGGCGTGTATTGATAGCCAAGGCGCTGGCGCACGATCCGGACCTGCTGTTCCTTGACGAACCGACGGCAGGCGTCGACGTGGAGCTGCGGCGAGATATGTGGCGCCAGATCGATGGGCTGCGCGATCGCGGGACCACGATCATCCTGACCACGCACTATATCGACGAAGCTGAAGAGATGGCCGACAGGGTCGGCGTGATCGAGAAGGGCCGGATCCTGCTGGTGGAGGACAAGACCAAGCTGATGGCACGGATGGGCCGCATGGAAGCGGTCTTCACATTGGCCGAACCACTGCCGGAGATTCCGTCGATCCTGTCGGATTTTCCGCTCCATCAATCCGAAGACAAGACCAGGCTCGTCTACCGGGGCGGTGACGGAACCGGGCAGGGCAAGCGCGAAGTGGCGGAGCTGACCAAGTTGCTGGTGGGGCAGGGCATCGACTTCACTGCACTGGACAGCCACGAATCCAGCCTTGAGGACATTTTTGTCGACTTGATGGAGAAGCAGGAATGAGCGGCGGCCTGTTCAATGCCCGCGGGACCTGGGCAATCTTCCATCACGAGCTGATGCGTGCCTTTCGCACATGGATCGGCTCGATCTTTTCACCGGTGCTGACGACCTCGCTCTATTTCATTGTATTCGGGGCGGCGATCGGATCGCGTATCAGCGAGGTGAACGGCGTTTCCTACGGGGCATTCATCGTGCCCGGCCTGCTGATGCTCACACTGCTCAGCGAAAGCACCTCCAATGCGAGTTTCGGCATCTATATGCCGCGCTTCACCGGTGCGATTTACGAGTTGCTGTCTGCGCCGGTCGGCTTTGTCGAGACGCTGCTTGGTTTTGTCGGCGCCGCTGCGGTGAAGTCCTTGATCATTGCTGCGATTATTCTGCTCACCGCGACATTGTTCGTGGACTATCAGATTGCGCATCCTGTCTATGCTTTGGGCTTCATCCTGCTGATCTCGGCTGCTTTCTCCCTGTTCGGCTTCATCCTGGGCATATGGGCGGACGGTTTCGAACGGCTTCAGATCGTGCCTGTGCTGTTTCTGACGCCGCTGACCTTCCTTGGCGGCACATTCTATTCGATCGATATGCTGGGTGAGCCCTGGCGAACCGTCGCACTTATCAATCCGATCGTCTATCTGGTGAACGGCTTGCGCTGGACATTTACAGGGTCTTCGGATGTTGGGATATGGATCTCGCTCAGCATGACATTGGGCTTTCTGGCCGTCTGCGTCGCGGTGATTGCTGTTGTTTACAAAACCGGGTGGCGCTTGCGCGATTGACGCCGGACAGGATAGGCCTTCCTGCATCATGAAAATTCGAAAGTGCACAATCCGCGCCGGCGCGGCCGTTTTTCTAGTCACTTCCGCGCCGGCATTTGCCGAATTGCCCGGACCTGTGCGGGCAATGGTCGATGCCGCCATTGCCACCGGAGACCCCGAAAAGGTCGAAACGGTTATTGAACTGGCCAGGCAGACCAATCCGGACGAAGGCGCGGAGCTGGATGCACTCCAGGCGGCATTCGCCGAAGATCAGGCGAAGCTTGCCGAGCAGGAAGCCAGGGAAGAGGAACTGGCGATCCGCAATGCCGGGCTGCTCGATAACTGGTCCGGCAGCGGTGAAGTGGGTGCGTTCGTCTCATCCGGCAATAGCAGCGAAACCGGCCTCACCCTGGGGCTGAAGCTCAAGCGCGAAGGGATCGACTGGAGCCACGAACTGAGAGTGAAGGCCGACTATCAGCGCACGAATGGTGTCACGTCACGCGAACAGATCGTCGCCGCCTACGAGCCGCAATATCAGATTCAGGATGGATTGTTCGCCTACGCCCTCGGCCAATATGAGCGCGACCGCTTTCAGGGTTTCTCGGCGCGATATGCCATTTCGGCCGGCCTGGGATACAAACTGGTCGACAGCGAGCGGCTTCAGATCTCCGCCAAGGCCGGCCCGGCCTATCGCCATACCGAATTTGTGGACGGAACGTCCGCCGGCAGCCTGGCCGGGCTGGCCGGCCTGGAGGCCAATTGGCAGATCACGGACCGCCTGAAACTGACGCAAGATGCCAATATGATGGCTGAGACCGGCGGCGCGGCGACCGTGATCTTCGATTCCACAAGCACCAGCGTGCTCCTGGTTACGGGGCTCGAGGCGAAGGTCAGCGATCGTTTGACCACGCGCATGTCCTTCACGCTCGACTATGACAGCAATCCGCCGGCCGGTTCCGTCTCGACCGACACGCTTTCGCGCCTAACGCTGATCTATGGCTTCTGAGCTCCCACCGCGCTTTGCATTCTCGGTTGAAGCGCGGGATGGAAAGGCGCGTCTCGGCAGGATCGCCATGCGGCGCGGAGAGATCCGGACGCCTGCCTTCATGCCGGTGGGCACGGCGGCCACTGTAAAGGCGATGAAGCCCGAAACGGTGCGGAACACCGGCGCCGATATCATCCTTGGCAATACCTATCACCTGATGCTGCGCCCCGGCGCGGAACGGGTCGCACGGCTTGGCGGCCTGCATCGCTTCATGAATTGGCCGCGTCCGATATTGACCGATAGCGGCGGCTATCAGGTGATGAGCCTTTCGGAATTGCGCAAGATTACCGAGCAGGGCGTGAGCTTCCGAAGCCATCTGGACGGTTCGAAGCATATGCTCACGCCGGAACGCTCGATGGAGATACAGCGGGTGCTCGGCAGCGATATCGTGATGGCCTTCGACGAATGTCCGCGCGCGGATCAGCCGCGGGAAGAAATCGCAAAGAGCATGGAACTTTCGATGCGTTGGGCCAAACGCAGCAGAGAGGGTTTCGATGCCGGAGAAGACCATGCGGCAGCGGCGTCACTGTTCGGCATCCAGCAAGGCGCCTTGGACGAGGAGTTGCGCCTGCAAAGCGCCCAGGCGCTTACCGAAATCGGCTTCGATGGCTATGCGATCGGCGGGCTGGCCGTTGGCGAAGGGCAGGAAGCGATGTTCGCCACGCTCGATTTTGCGCCTTCGCAGTTGCCCGAAGAGGCGCCGCGTTATCTGATGGGGGTCGGCAAGCCGGATGATCTGGTCGGCGCCGTGGAACGCGGAGTCGATATGTTCGATTGCGTTCTGCCCACCAGGTCGGGCCGCAATGGGCAGGCGTTCACCTGGAACGGGCCGCTCAATTTGCGGAATGCGAAGTTTGCCGAAGATACCGGCCCGCTGGATGATCGGTGTGCTTGCGCCGTCTGCGCAGAATACAGCCGCGCCTATCTGCATCATCTGGTCCGCTCGCAGGAAATCCTCGGCGCCATGCTGATGACGGAGCACAATCTGTCATTCTATCAGCAGCTGATGCAGACCATGCGCGGCGCGATCGGGGAAGGGCGCTTTGCTGCCTTCGCCCGTGACTTCAGGCGGGATTACCTTCGGTCTTAGGTTTCGCCAGGTGCACGATCCGGGCCTGGAAGACCATCAATCTTCTCTTTCCAGGCGCGTCTTGGGATAGGTCACGAAGTCTCCGCTGCGCGGACACATGAAGCCGGCCCCGATTGTGTGGGCGAAGCGCTGCGCAAGGTTCAGTTTGGGGTACCATTTGCCCGTACGATGCGGCGTTACGAAACGAAATCTTGGCATGACGTCTTGTTAAATCCCGGCTCCGGTATTGGTTCCCATGTCCATGAAATACCGCGATGAATCATGAAAAGGCGGCCCTGCAGGACCGCCTTTTCCGTTGGCGTTGAGCCTGCTCGCCCGGCTTAGTTGCCCGAGCCTGGTCCGTAGGTGATTTCCACGCGGCGGTTCTGCAACTCGCGCACACCGTCTGCGGTGGGAACGCGCGGGTTTTCTTCACCGAACGCTTCGCTGGAGATCGCCGTTTCCGGAATTCCCTTGCCGGTGA